>CAZHXA010000007.1:0-72171 GCA_964536025.1 uncultured Muribaculaceae bacterium | reverse complement strand
ATCCTTATTATTGATTTTTTATGCACTTTTTGTGATTTGAACTAATAGGGGAAAAGAAGCTGTTTTTATTATATTACATAAAACAGCTTCCTTTTACTTACAATTGCTATTTATTTAGTGTTTTAAACATTTTACTTATACACTTCTTTTTTTGTTCCAGATTAGGATGAACATATAAGTTTAATGTCGTATTTACACTTGAATGTCCAAGTAGCACACTTACCGTTTTATAATCGCAATTACTCTCTATACATCTTGTTGCAAAACTATGTCGCAAACCATGAAATTTAAGCTTTTGAACTTTTAATTTCTTTAGTAATTTATTATAGTAACTTCGATAAGTTCGTGGTTCCATTGGAATTGACTCATTTGATAATACAAAATATTCTTGATTAACTATTTTTGTAACACCTCTCACCATTTTCACTATTTCATTCGACATTGGAATTTTTCTTATCGAGTTATGCGTTTTTGGCGTATCTATTATCAACTTCGTATGCCTACCCAACTTCTCATCGGTTACATAAATTCTGTTTATTGTTTTATTTATCGAAATCTGCTCGGTTTTCAAATCCAAATCTTTCCATTTTAAAGCACAAACTTCTCCTATTCTTAATCCAGCAGCCAGACATAAATATATACCAAAATTTCTAAAAGTAAAATTATTTTTCAAGTAAGACATTATTTCTTTTTGCGTTTCAACACTAAAAACCTGAACTTCCTGTTTATGATAAGAAGGTAAAGTAATATTATCCCAATCATATTCATTTGATAATCCTCGTTTATTACCATACTTCAATACCATCTTTAGCACAACAAGTATATCCTTAATAGATTTAACACTTAACCCGGAATTAATCTTTGACAACACAAAATTTTGAACATCGTTTTCAAAAATAATAGAATTATTCGCAAATACCGGCAACAAATGATTTTCAACAATAAGTGAATAAGCCGAAAGTGTTGATTTCTTGACATATTGTCCTTTCATAGTCATCCAATCAATAGAAATTTCTTTAAACGTTTTTTCTGTCATAATCATTATTTTTAAAGGTTATAAAAAGAGGTTGTACAACAAAATTAACGAAGAAAAACAGAGGCTGTCTTCAAACGAAAACAGCCTCTAAATAAAAGTTCAAATATACTTATATACAAATCAAAATAACTTTTCAGGATATTCCCCAGCCGCAATTAAAGATTTTATACGTTCGACAACAGTCGGTCTATCTTCCGCATAAGTTACGCCAAACCATTTTGCAGAGGTATCAAGCACTTTAACAGTTGCTTTTTTATTGTGAATAAGATGGTCTACCATTGTAGGTATATAAAATTCACTTTTTAAATTATTTAAGTTCTCGGGATTACTTAAGAACTCACTAAAAAAATTATTACTATAATTAAAATAATCAGGCGTAAATCCCCACATATTCATTGACACCGGACAGAATTCGTCCAATTCAACCCAATTTTCGCCACAATCCTTATAACAAACTTTATTGTTGTGACGTTTTATCGCTGTTCTTTCAATAACATTCGTTAAAAAACCATCTTCATTTCTATCACACACACCACGTGCTACGGTTCCATTTTCAGAAAGTGTGTTACAAACACGAAAACCAACCATTGCATACTCCCCTTTTGATGTTTCTTCTAATTCGGACAAATACTTTCCAATTACTTTAAAAGAATCACGATTATAAAAGTCATCACAATTTATAACGCAGAAAGGTTCGTTTATAACTCCTGCTCCCATCATAACCGCATGATTAGTACCCCATGGTTTTACCCTATCCTCAGGACATTTAAATCCTTCAGGTAAAGCATCCAAGGATTGGAAAACAAGTTCAGTTTTTATTTTATTTTCATACTTTGACAAAATTTTTGCACGGAATTCTTCTTCAAAATCTTTTCTTATTACAAAAACGGCTTTCCCAAAACCTGCTTGTATAGCATCATAAATAGAATAATCCATAATAGTTTCACCATTTGGACCTACCCCATCCAATTGCTTTAATCCTCCATAACGGCTTCCCATACCGGCAGCCAATAATAACAATGTCGGTTTCATCGCTTTATTAAATCATTAAATGTGTTATATCTTTCTCCTGTTTAATTAAGGTTGTAATAATATATTAAATACAGGTAATGACGCTAATTCAAGAACTTATCGCCATTACCTGTATTTAAGTTATAGTAAAGCTTTAATTTTAGCTTCAAGTTCCTCTTTTTTAATAGAGCCAACAGAACGTTCTTTAAGTTCTCCATCTTTAAAGAATAGAATTGTAGGTATATTACGAATACTATAATCAGTACTTATATCAGAACAATCATCTACATTATATTTACCTATCAAAACTTTACCATCATATTCGTTTGCTAACTCATCAATAATTGGTGAAATTCTTTTACAAGGTCCACACCATTCAGCCCAGAAATCAATTACTACAGGTTTTCCTGATTCTATTTCTGCTTTTGCATTTTCATCATTAAATGTATAAGCCATTTTATTATATTATTTAAAGTTTATATATATTTAGTTTTTATTTATCTCAAATTCAAGTTCTTGTTCTTTCAAAAAATCTATAAATTCGCGTTTTATCGGAACTTTATTTCTTGAATGAAGAAGTACTGATTTATCGCTTGAATCATCCTCAACATTGAAGAATAAATCACCTCTATTTTCAGTTGATGAAGTAAAAAAAGACTTTATAGGATAAACTTCAGCTTCAGAAAGTCGACTTGCCGGTATATTTATTGTTATACTATTAAGAAGAGTTCCTTTTACGTTGTCTAATAAATCCATCCCTGTAAGATTAAAATCAATGGTATCATTATACTTGCGTTTTTGATACATACCTTTTGCTATAATAGGAGTTCCCACAACACCATACTTTCTATATGTCATCAATTTGTCTTTAAACAACCTGATTTCATAACTTCCTGAAAAATCTTCAATTTTCATTACTCCAAATAGGCTGCCAGTTTTAGTAGGTCTCTCTATAAAATCTACAACAAGCCCTCCAAATGTAAATTCTTTATCAACCTCAGCACTCATATCTTTAATATCTTTCAACTTCACATTACAACCATATTCCAATTCCATAAAGAAAGGATCTAACGGATGTGCCGAAAGATACATACCCACATACTCACGTTCCTTATCAAGTTTGATTATATTTGCCCATTTTTCCGTCTTTGGGATAGGCGGTTTTGATGTAAATACAACATTCTCATCCATACAACCAAATAACGAGGTAGCTTGATTATTTTTATCTTCTTGAAAACGTGCACCATATTTTATTAGCACTTCAAGGAAAGTTTCATCTTTAGCATTACGCTCAAAAAAATCTTCCCTTGAAATTTCATTAAAGCTATCAAAAGAGCCGGCAAGAGCCAATGCTTCAATTGCACGACGATTACAAGAAGACAGATTTACTCGTTCAACGAAATCATAAATTGATTTATATGGACCATTTTCTTTTCTTTCACTTATGATAGCTTCAACAGCATTTATTCCAACAGTCTTAATACCTCCAAGTCCAAAGCGTATTTCTCCACTTTTATTTGCACTGAAGTTTTTGTAACTTTCATTTATATCAGGACCTTTGACCGGAATTTTCATAGACTTACATTCGTCCATGAATTTAGTCAACTTTTCTATATCATTCAAGTTGCGACTAAGTACCGCTGCCATATATTCCGCAGGATAATTGGCCTTCAAATATGCTGTTTGATAAGCAACCCAAGAATAACATGTTGCATGAGACTTATTAAATGCATAAGAAGCAAATTTTTCCCAATCCTGCCAAATTTTTTCAAGAACATTAGGATCATGACCATTACTTTTACCACCTTCGATAAATTTCGGTTTCATGTGATCCAATTTATCTCTTAACTTCTTACCCATTGCCTTACGCAAAGCATCACTTTCACCTCGTGTAAAATTACCCAAAAGACGAGACAAAAGCATGACTTGCTCTTGATAAACAGTAATACCATAAGTATCCTTAAGATACTTTTCCATTATTGGAATATCATACTCAATAGGTTTTCGCCCCAATTTACGGTTAATAAAATCAGGAATATAATCCATCGGTCCCGGTCTATACAATGCATTCATCGCAATCAAATCTTCAAAAGTTGAAGGTTGAAGTTCAATAAGATACTTCTGCATTCCAGGAGACTCAAATTGGAATGTACCTACAGTGCGACCTTCACAATATAATTGGTAAGTTTTTTTATCATCTATAGGTATATTATCTATATCAACATCAATATCGCAAGTATTTTTGATATTTGCAAGAGCTTCTTTTATAATTGACAACGTCTTTAAGCCCAAGAAGTCCATTTTTATAAGTCCGGTAGACTCAATTACACTGCCTTCATACTGTGTAACAAGCATTTTATTACCATCTTTATCAGGTGCCGTACTTACCGGAACCCAATCTGTAATATCATCACGACCAATAATAACACCACAAGCATGAACTCCTGTACTTCTTACGTTACCCTCAAGTTGTTCAGCATATTGTATTGTTGACGATATATTTGGGTCACTACTATTCTTTTCCGCAGCAAATTCAGGAAAACATTTTATACAATTCGATATTGTAATAGCATATTTTTTACCGTTATCTTGTGATGGCATATCGTTTGGCTTACTTGGTATCATCTTTGCCAAACGGTCACTCTCCGGTATAGGCAATTGATGAACTCTTGCCACATCCTTTATTGCCATTTTTGCTGCCATTGTTCCGTATGTTATAATATGAGCAACTTTTTCTTCTCCATATTTTTGCGTAACATACTTCAATACACTTGCACGACCGTCGTCATCAAAATCGATATCTATATCAGGTAGTGAAATACGATCAGGATTCAAGAAACGTTCAAAAAGTAAATCATATTTAATAGGATCAATCTGTGTGATTCCCAAACAATATGCAACAGCTGAACCTGCAGCAGAGCCACGACCAGGTCCTACCGAAACACCCAACTCTCTTGCTGCTTTTATAAAGTCTTGCACAATCAAGAAATATCCGGGGAATCCCATATTTTTGATTGTATTTAGCTCAAAATCCATACGTTCAACATGTTCATCGTCAAGCTCTTTCCATCTTTTCTTCGCACCCTCATAAACCAAATAACGCAAATAGTCGTCATTATCGGTAAATCCATCAGGCAACGGGAAATTAGGCAAAATAGCATCATGATCAATTGAATAAAATTCAACCTTATCAAGAATTTCTAATGTATTAGACAACGATTCCGGTATATCATTGAAAATCTCATTCATTTCTTCTTGAGTTTTCATCCACTCTTGCTTACTGTAAAGCATACGCTTTTCATCATTTAAGCATTTACCGGTTGACAAACATATTAAACGGTCATGTGCATCAGCGTCACTTTCATTTACAAAGTGAACATCATTAGTACATATTAATTTAATTCCTAGCTCTTTAGAAAACTCCACAAGCACCTTATTGGCCCTTTCTTGTAATGGATACGTCTCATGATTTGCTATTGGAACTGTCGCTTTATGACGCTGAATTTCGAGATAGAAATCATCTCCGAACACGTCTTTAAACCATTTAGCCGTTTCTTTTGCCTCTTCTATTCTATCTTGAAGAATAAGTCTTGGTATTTCCCCTCCTATACATGCAGAACAAACGATAAGCCCTTCATGTCTTTCCTTTAGGCTTTCCTTATCTGTTCTTGGATGTGAATAAAATCCATCAGTCCAAGCTTTAGAAACTAATTTTATGAGGTTATGATACCCTTTTTCATTTTTTGCCAATACAATCAAGTGACGACCTGTATCACTTTTTGATGTATGTTCGTATAAACTTTTTTCAGCAACATACATTTCACAACCAAATATCGGCTTAAATCTTTGTGCTTTTTTTTCTTCAATCTCGATTTTTAAATTATTTATTTTATCAAGATCTTTATTTTCGGCTTGTTCAAGTTCTTTAAGTTGTTTATTAAGTTGCTTAATAGTAGAATTTAAATCACCATTTATTTTATTGCAATAGTCATGAAATTCTTTGACACCAAACATATTGCCATGATCGGTCAAAGCAATACCTTTCATTCCATTATCTTTAGCCTTATTTACAAGAGCCTTTATCGATGCTTGACCATCAAGTATCGAATATTGTGAATGGACGTGAAGATGAACAAATGGTTGCATGTAAATTCTTTTAATTAATTATATTTTTTTTCAAAGTATAAATCTCCAAAGTATTCAGGTCGATGAAAATCGGGGTTAGGATAGTCTATTGGAGACCAACTCAGCAAATGCGGAGCACTTGTTTTAGAACCACATTTATAGAAATTACCCTTTATTTTCTCCGGTAAATTAGCAGAATCAAGTCCAATAAGACTAAACGGAATTGCAACAAGTAAATTCCAAGAAAAAATACCTTCCATTTCTTCAAAAGGCCTACTACCACAAGATGCATATCGCTTAATTTGCGATATTTCTTCCTCACTTAATCTTGTAGGATTTTCTCTTGTTTCTCTATGTGAAGCATTAACGGTTCCTATACAATTAAATTCAAAATTCCAATATTCTTTACTATTGAGAGTTTGCAAAAAGAACTCCACACAGCTATCCTCAGCTACGGGGGAATTATTCGTATAATTAACTGCTCTTAAATAATTTCCACGCACATAAAAATCGACATATATATATTTATCGGAATAAGCTGTAGCAAAAGCTGTTAATGGATGAAAATGGTATTTTTCCACCCAATTACGACATTTTATGTGATGCTTTTCAGATTCTTGTTCGAGAAAATTACTCACTTCCTCCAAGCACATATTATCCAATTCCGGATGATACTGAATAGTTAATTCTTTTCTAATGCCACTCATATTATATATAGTCTTTAATACCTGTTATTATTCCGAATGCAGCCATTAATAATATAATTACGCCAATAATACTATTCACGAGCCACATACTTCTCACATTAAACTTAGAACGAATTTTATTCACAAAATAAGTTATTATAAACCACCACAATAATGCTCCTATAAATATAAACAAGAAACCTACCAAGTAGTGATAATATAAATAATCGGGCGATAAAAAATTAAAACGAGCAAAGAAACTTATTATTAAGAATAAAATCAAAGGATTAGAAAACGTAAATAAAAATCCTGTAATAAAATCCTGAGGATAAGATGCTTTCTTTTGCTTTGGCGTTTTAAGACTACCCGCCGGATTTTTCCTAAGTAAGTAAAAGCCATACACCAACAAAGCAATACTGCCTATAATTTGTAATATATTTTGATTTGTTTCAATAAAATCTATTATAAATGACATGCCAAGTCCTGTCAATAAGCAATATATCATATCAGACAAAGCAGCTCCAAGACCGGTAAAAAAACCAGACCATCGCCCTTTGTTTAGTGTACGTTGTATACACAAGACTCCTATTGGTCCCATTGGTGCCGACACCAAAACACCTATAGCGAGTCCGCGTATTATCATAAGTAGGATTAACTCCATTTTAACCAAAATCTTTATTTAAATAACAAAGATAATAAATAAATCTTTATTATCTGCCACTTTGTTTTATTTTGTCATAAATATAGGTGTTTACAAGGTTATTTAAAATTCGATTTTGATTACATCAAGTTAAGTATATCATTTTTATTAACCTTGCAAATGAAATAAAATATTTTCTATCTTTGTATAATAAATAAACATGGTTAATCCTTTATAATATTTAATCAATAAAACTATATTTCATGAAAAAAAACAAACAATATAGACTTTCCTTAATTTTGATATTTTTCACTTCTCTTACTACAGTTTCACAAACTCAATACTATACTTATTTAAATGACTTTAAAGATTTTAAAAGCAATTATAATGAAATTATAGATAAAATACTTGTTTTAAAAAACAAATCAACCGACACTCTATATAATTTAGTTGATTTCGACTGTTCTAATTCCGAATTTACCATTTCCTTAAAATTTGCCAATGAAAGTAACTTAAGTGGAAAAAAATATAAAGTATTTGATAGCATGAATAATACTTTTAAAATATCTAATCCAAATTGGGGTTTTATTTGGAATTTCAAAGATGACTTAAATTATTTACAAATTAAATTATCCGGTTATAATTCGTTGCTACACGATATACTTGATGAGAGAAAACTAATTGTAGAAATAATAAAAGTTTCTATGGGTAAAAGAGAAATCGTCAAAACTGAATCAGTTAATAATGAAGTTGATTTATATGACGGATATAATTCACTTTGGCTTAAATATGACGGAAAATACACTTCACTATATATTGGTAAAAAAAAGCCTGTTTTAATTTACAAAACTCAAGATATAAAATATGAAGATTACATGAAAACCGGCTTTTTTGCAGGTCCGGGCAGTGTTGTAAAATTAGAACGCTTTACTACTAAAAAAAATATTCTAAAAGAAAAAATATTGACAACAAAATGGCATAATAAGAATTTAAACAAATATCTTGAGAGTGATACTTTGGAGTTAATAGAAGGTATATGGAAATATTTTGACAGAAATATTGATGAATCACGGTTAAAATTGGGAGGAAAATATAAATTAGTCATTGTAAAAAATAGCCAAAAAGGTTATGACATATTATATTACGATGGAGCAGTCATAAACAATGCGAAATGGACTACCGGCATGTTAAAAGGCCGTTTATGTCCAACCCCGTTCAAAGATAATTATAATTTACAATGGTATGATTCAACCATGAAATTAGTCGATAATGATAATTATGCGACAATTGAAGATAACAACATAATCTCATTCTTTTTCCCAACCGAAAAAGGAGAAATACGATTCATAAAACAATAAAAAAAACGGTCAATAAAAAAACTTTATTGACCGTTTTTTTATCTCGAAAATGTATTTTAATAATTTCTTGCAAATAAGACTCTTTGAGTTGATGGCTTTCCTGTATAAATACATTTACCAGGAGTTTTATCTCCTTCAAGAGGAATACAACGTATTGTAGCTTTAGTTTCTTCCTTTATCTTAATTTCAGTTTCGGTTGTTCCATCCCAATGAGCAAGAATAAATCCGCCTTCTTCTATTTTTTCTTTAAATTCGTCCCATGTATCTACAGTATAAGTCATTTCTTCTCTATGCTTTAATGCCTTATTAAAGATATTATCTTGAATTTCATCAAGAAGATTTACAACATATTCTTCAATATTATCAAGAGAAGCAGAATGCTTTTCCAAAGTGTCACGACGCATAATTTCTATTGAATTATTCTCTATATCCCTTGCACCTAAGACAAGTCGCACAGGAACACCCTTTAATTCATAATCAGCAAATTTAAAGCCTGGACGTTTATTATCGGCATTGTCATATTTTACGCTTACCCCCTTAGATTTCAATTTAGCTATAATAGGTTCAACCTTTTCGTTGATAGCTTTTAATTGCTCATCATTTTTATATATAGGTATAACCACAACTTGTATCGGAGCCAACTTTGGAGGCAAAACGAGACCATTATCATCGGAATGTGTCATAATCAAAGCACCCATCAAACGAGTTGAAACCCCCCATGACGTTGCCCAAACATATTCCTGCTCGTTACTTTGATTAATAAACTTAACATCAAACGCTTTAGCAAAATTTTGACCTAAGAAGTGAGATGTTCCCGATTGCAATGCTTTACCATCTTGCATCATCGCTTCTATAGTATAAGTATCAACAGCACCGGCAAATCGTTCGTTTGCAGTTTTAACTCCTTGTATTACCGGGACAGCCATACATTTTTCAGCAAAATCAGCATAGACGTTAATCATCTTTTTAACTTCTTCTACAGCTTCTTCACTTGTAGCATGTGCAGTATGTCCTTCTTGCCACAAGAATTCGGCTGTACGCAAAAACATACGTGTACGCATCTCCCAACGCATAACATTTGCCCATTGGTTACATAAAATAGGAAGATCTCGATAAGAATTAATCCAATTTTTATATGTATTCCAAATAATTGTTTCAGATGTAGGACGAATTATAAGTTCTTCTTCCAATTTAGCATCAGGATCAACAATCACGCCTTTTCCATCTGGAGAATTTTTTAAGCGATGATGTGTTACAATTGCACATTCTTTGGCGAATCCTTCCACATGGTCAGCTTCACGACTTAGGAAAGACTTTGGTATTAATAATGGGAAATAGGCATTTACATGTCCTGTTTCTTTAAATCTTCTATCTAATTCTTGTTGCATTTTTTCCCAAATAGCATAACCATAAGGTTTTATAACCATACAACCTCTCACAGCAGATTGTTCTGCTAAATCGGCTTTCACAACTAAATCGTTGTACCATTGAGAATAATTATCTGCTCTTTTTGTTAAATCTTTAAGCTCTTTTGCCATTATCTTAATATATTTTTTTTGCAAAGTTAGTGTTTTTATTGTTATTGATTATATTTTTTACCCTAAAGATTAATCTTACCTTTTTTCAATTGATTAATCATAGCTTTATCGGGTATTAAATATATAACTAAACGACGATTCTTATCTCTATTTGAAACTGAATTATTATCAACAATCGGATCATTACATCCCAAAGCATAAGGTACAACATTTGCTGTTTGAACGTTATTTTCAGAATCCAACCAATCAAAAACAGAATTAACCCGTTTAGTTGTTAAATTCATCGTATAAATTTCATTTCCAGTATTATCGGAATGCATAGCCAACACTGTTTTGTAGTATTGCTGACCAGACATATACTTTAATAATGGTTTTAATATAACTTTGCCTACTTCAGCTAAAATTGAATCATTTTGATTAAACAAGCTTCGTGCAGGTATAGTTATCATTATTACTTCTCCATTTCTTATCAATTTGATTTCATAAGGATATTTTTCCTTATTTAAGCTCTTTAATATTTGATATTGAACAGTCTGAAATTCAACAATTTTATTAGCAAATTTCCCTAATTCGGGAATTGAAATATTCTCATCAATAGATAATTCATAAATATCAACTTCGTTTTTTTTATCCTCTTTGCCAAAGACCTTAGCACCACAACATACAGGAAAAAGTAAAGAGAAAACAAAAACCGATATGATTATAAATTGTTTCTTCATCATAATAAATGTTTTAGAAACTATCTAAAGTATTCTCATACTCAATTTCACCAAGAACAAGATACTTAACATCATCCATTTCAATAGCATTATCAGGATCTTTTCTTATGTTCTTCTTCACATAATTAACTATACGATTAATATAAGCTTCATTATCAACAAGTTCCTCATCATAAAGCTCATCATTATCATCTTCAGAATCATAAAAATCGTACATTGTATCCATCAATAGTAATATATCATTATCACTATATTTACTTTTTATATTTGCAGGAACATAATTACGAATAAACTCTATTGCATCGTTTTCATCAAAAACTTTATCATTACTCATGATTATAATATATTAAATGGTTTATATTTCTAAGATACCTATCGGTAAACTCATTATTAATATTTTTTTATCTAAATCTATATCAGTGATAAAATCGTCGGTTGCCGGTATAAATACTTTATTTTCCTTATATTCAACAATAAACAAATAATTCTCAGTAGAACAATCAACATCTACGATTTTGCCAAGTTTTTTTTTACTTTCATTTTCAATTATTGAAAATCCTATAAAGTAATCAAGAGGCAATTCATCATTATTCTCCGACAATTCTTGAGAGAAATTAAAATTTGATTTAATAGTATAAATAACATGGTTAACGAGTTTCTTCACACTTTCCTCATCATCCAAACCTTCTATTTTCAAAAGAGCAGTACTATAATTTTTTGCTCTCTTATTTTCAGTAAAAAAAGGCACAAATATTCCATTAATTTCAGAGATAAAGCAATTCACATCTGATATAGTCTCCAAATCATAATCAAATGTAGCAGAAATTTCACCATTTATACCATGGGGTTTATTATAAACTCCTATTTCAATCAAATCTTCTCGCTTAATCATTTTTTCTTTTTAGAATTTTTCTTTGCACTATTTTGAGAGACAGGAGCTTCTTTAAATACATGCAATTTATGGGTCTCGTTATTTAATTTTATCTTGCCATGCGAATACTGATATAAATCATTAAAGATTTTTTCATCTTCAACATCTTCTTTATTTATACCATAAATTAGTTTTTTCATGTGATTGGCAATCAATAAAACTAAGCCATCACGTTCTTCTCCTTCAGGATATTCACAAGCTCGACTTATCATTTGCTCAATTATCTTACCATAATGACGATATTTAATATTGTCCAATTGATAAGATATTGGTTGAGGCAATGTATTTAGGTTATCCTTTTTAATTACCTCATATGGGTAATCAATATCAAGAGTAAAATTAGACATTATCGCAAGATGATCCCATAACTTATGATTAAATTCCGGATCATCTCTTAATTGAGGGAATAAATTACCCATCGTTTGAATTATTGTATTAGCACAACGATTTCTTTCTTCCCTATCCTCAATCGTGGCACAATATTCAACCATTTGTTGTATATTCCTTCCATATTCCGGAAGCAAAAGTTTTTCTTTTTGGTTACTATATTCTATCATAGATATAAAAACTCAATGAAGATTATTTATCAAATTTTATTTTTTGGAGTAGTACTTTGAAATTCTTTTAGATATTGAGGAGTCGAATATGCTACATCAATAAAATCATTATTTTTAAAAGCTCTTTCAGCCAATGCCATCATATTTACAGCTTCCGGTTTTATTCCACTGATAAATTTAGCATTTGGTAATTTGATTATATCTTTTGCTTTATCGGAACCATTTCCAATAAATACCATTTTTTTATCAGCAAATTCTTGAAATGAATTTTCATCAAGAATCAATGGTTGAGGTTGCATTATTTTATCCAATGCAAGATTGTATACTCCAGTAAAGACTTCTTTTCTTCGTGCATCAATCATGGGAACAAACAATACATCGTCATCCCAAAATTCTTTAAACATAACAGTTACAACGAGTAGTTCAAGAGTACTAATACCTATTAATGGAACATCAGCTCCAAAACATAAACCTTTTGCTTCGGACAATCCAATTCTCAAACCTGTATAAGAACCCGGTCCCATACTCACTGCTACAGCATCAAGTTTAATTCCTCTTGGCGTTGCATAAGTAAGCATATCATTAACAAAAGAGCTTAACACCTTAGCATGATTTTGTCCTTCGTAATCTTCTCTATGTTCCAAAACCATGCCTTCGCTTGTTAAAGCAACTGAACACACATCAGTTGATGTATCTATATTTAATATATTTGCCATATTCAAAATCAAATTCAATGCAAATTTATTAATTTTTCTGTTTTTATTGCTATTTCTTGAAAATAAGACACTATTTTTGCATAAAATAAATATTTAGAACCATGATTTTATCAATGACCGGATTTGGGAAATCGGTTGTTTCAATTGAAGGTAAAAAGATAACAACCGAAATCAAATCCCTAAACAGCAAGCAATTGGATTTGTTGGTAAAGATACCACAAATCTATAGAGAGAAAGAATTGGATTTAAGAAATGATGTTGCACGCTCTTTAGAACGTGGAAAAGTCGAGTTGTTTGTAACTACAGAAATTTCAGAAGAAAATTCAACGGCAAACATAAATATACCTGTATTGACTGCATATAAAGCTCAAATTGAAAAAATGTCATCAGAATTGGCTATACCATTACCAGATGATTGGTATGCTACATTACTAAGAATGCCTGATGCTCTAAAAAACGATAATGCAAGTGAAGTTTCTGAGAGTGAATTAAAAGCTCTTGTTGAAAGCGTTGCAAAAGCAATAAATGCTTTAATGGAATTCAGAAAACAAGAAGGTAAAAGATTGGAATCGTTCTTTAAAGAAAAAATTTCAAACATAAGAAGTTTACTACTCGAAGTTGAACCCTTTGAGAAAGAACGCGTTGAGAAAATTAAAGCACGCATTCAAGACTCCATTTCCAAGCTGGGACAAGTGGATTATGATAGAAACAGGTTTGAACAAGAAATGATTTATTACATCGAGAAACTTGATATTAACGAAGAAAAGTTACGATTAACCAATCATTTGGATTATTTCTTGGAGACATTAGAAACAGGACATGGACAAGGTAAAAAGTTGGGGTTCATAAGTCAAGAAATGGGCCGAGAAATCAACACTTTAGGTTCTAAGTCAAATCATGCTGAAATGCAACGTATTGTAGTAAAAATGAAAGACGAACTTGAACAAATTAAAGAACAAGTTCTTAATGTTATGTAATCATCTTATGGCAAAAGGTAAATTAATCATTATTTCAGCTCCATCAGGTTGTGGAAAATCAACCATAATAAATGAAATCATCAAAAATGAGGAGTTGAAATTATCATTCTCTATTTCAGCAACTACAAGAGAACCACGTCGTGGTGAAATAGATGGTATAAACTATTATTTCTTAACCGAAGAAGACTTTAAAAAAGCTATAAAAAACGATGAACTTGTAGAATATGAAGAAGTTTATCCCGGACGCTATTATGGCACATTAAAAAAAGAAATCGAACGCATCTGTTCTTTAGGACGCAACGTAATTCTTGATATTGATGTTAAAGGTGGTATTAACGTGAAGAAAATTTATGGAGAATCTGCTTTATCTATTTTCATAATGCCACCCAGCATTGAAATTTTACGCCAACGTTTATTATCAAGAGGGACCGAATCAATAGAAGCAATTAGCGAAAGAGTTGGTAAAGCTGAATTTGAAATATCATTTGCAAACGATTTTGATTATCAAATTGTAAATGACCAATTAAACGTTGCAATAGAAAAAACCGAACAAATTATAAAAAACTTTGTTTTATAATAGATGAAAATAGGAATTTTAGGAGGTTCTTTCAATCCCATACATACAGGTCACGCTATATTGGCTAATTACATAACTCAATATACCGATATTGAGCAATTATGGTTGATGGTTTCTCCTCAAAATCCATTAAAAACGCCTCAAGAAAGCAGCTATGACATGCATAGACTTGTTATGGCTGAACTTGTTGCGTCAAAATGTGATAATGTAATTACTTCGGGACTAGAATTCACATTACCCAAACCATCTTACACGGCAAACACCCTTGATATTTTGACAAAAAAGTTTCCTCAACATGATTTCGTGTTAATTATAGGAGCAGACAATTGGCAAATATTTCATAAATGGAAACAATCAGACAAGATTTTATCAAAACACGAGATTTTGGTTTATCCAAGGTTAGGCTATGATATTATAATTCCCGATGAATTATCTAAAAAAGTAAAAAAATTAAATTCACCTATTATTGAAATATCTTCTACATATATCCGAGAACAATTAAAAGCAAATAGAAACATGAATTTTTATTTGCCTCAAGATGTTTATCGTTATATTTTAGAAAAAGGTCTTTATTTATAATAATATAAAATGGAAAACAATACTCTATCAAGAAATACAATAGCTTTTATTGCTTTAGCAAATGAATATTGTCATGAAATCGAAAATTCTATTTCTATGGAACGCTGTGATTTCATTGATAAAGTTATTAAAATTTTGCCTCGCATATATATTTCAGTAAGCGACGTAATCGAAAACGATGATAATATTGAATGTAGTTACTATATAGATTCCTATTTACATGAAGAATCATATAATTCCATAAGGGAAAATATTTATCAAATACTTGGAAAAGATGATGTATACCTTGAAGTATTTGAGGAGGATATGAAATACTCTGATACTCCAATCGCAACAACAATATCTGAAAATTTATCCGATTTATACCAAGAATTTTATAATATGGTTATATCGGTACAAAATACTCCGGAAGCGTCTAATGATATTGTTTTAGCTGTAAAAGAAAATTTCAAATCTTATTGGGGACAAACATTGGTAAATGTATTACGTGCAATACATAACATAAAATATAGCGAGAATTTTATTGACTAATTAACTACCAAATATAATATGGAAAAATACATAAAATCATTAATGAATTTTCTTGATAACAGTACATGTAATTTTTGTGCAGTAAATACAATCAAAAATGAACTTAATAAAGCCGGTTTTAAAGAACTGAATTTATCCGATGCTTGGACTTTGGAAAAAGGTGGAAAATATTTTACTACCAAAAATGATTCAGCAATTTTTGCATTTGCAATAGGTTCTGAACCTCTTTCTGAAAACGGTTTTAAAATTATTGCAGCACACAGTGATTCACCTTGCTTTAGAATAAAACCTAATTCTAAGATTAAGAGTGAAAACGGTATAATAAAATTAAATACTGAAGTTTATGGTGGTCCCATATTATATACATGGTTTGATAGACCATTATCAATTTCAGGAAGAGTTATTTTAAGGGGTAACAGCAACCTTAGTCCTATTACAAAAATTATCAGGATAGAACGCCCCATTTTGCTCATTCCTCATTTAGCTATACACTTTAATCGTGCAGTAAATGAAGGTAATCCTCTCTCAAAACAAAAAGATATGCTTCCGATACTTGGCATATTTAATAACTTAATGGAAAATGATAACATTTTATTAAATATAGTATCTAAAGAGCTTGGAGTCGAAATAAATGATATATTAGATTTTGATTTATTATTACATGATACTCAGAAGTCTAATTTAGTTGGCGTACACGAAGAATTTATATCCTCAGGGAGACTTGATGACTTGTCTATGGTTCATGCAACTCTTGTAGCTATGATAGAAGGAACTGACAATAAATCAACTCGAATAATGGCTATATTTGACAACGAAGAAACAGGAAGTGGCACCAAACAAGGAGCAGCATCTCCTGTGCTTAAAAACATTTTGGAGCGTATAAATTTGGCACTAGACGGAACTATGGAGGATTTCTATAGAGCTATAGCTAAATCATTTATGATTTCTGCCGATAACGCACACGCTTTCCATCCCAATTATGCCGAAAAATACGACCCTACTAATCATCCTGCAATCGGAGCCGGTCCTGTAATAAAGATAAATGCAAATTGTAAATATATGAGCGACGCACATTCAGCCGCAATTTTTCGTAGCCTATGTGAATCTGCCGGTTCTCCTTATCAATATTTTGTAAATCATTCCGATGTTGCAGGAGGTTCAACTTTAGGAAATATTTTAACATCACAAATTGACATTGAAGGCGTTGACGTAGGTAACGCTTTATGGGCAATGCACTCCGTAAGAGAAACGGCATCGGTTACAGATCATTGTAATATGATTAAAGTTATGAAATATTTTTTCAGTTGTTAACCCTATTATTTGCTCATTAATTTTAAAAGATATATTTTTGTACATACTTGACTATAAATAAATATATTAAAATACATTCATTGTTATGGAAAATGAAGAATTGATTAAATCTGTTACTGCGAAAGCTACCGCATGGCTTAGTGATGATTATAACGAAGAAACACGTGCCGAAGTGAAAAGAATGCTTGAAAATGATGACAAAACCGACCTTATAGAAAGTTTCTACAAAGATTTGGAATTCGGTACAGGTGGTTTACGTGGCATTATGGGCGTTGGTTCAAATCGCATGAATATTTATACCGTAGGTGCAGCAACTCAAGGTTTGGCTAATTATTTAAAAGATGCCTTTAAAGATAAAGACGAAATCAAAGTTGTTGTCGGTCATGATGTGCGTAATAATAGTCGCAAATTTGCCGAAATTACAGCAAATATTTTTTCTGCAAATGGTATTAAAGTTTATCTTTTTGAAGATTGTCGCCCTACACCAGAAATTTCATTCGCAATTCGCGAATTAGGCTGTCAAAGTGGTGTTGTTATTACAGCTTCACATAACCCAAAAGAATATAATGGTTATAAAGCTTATTGGGAAGACGGTGCTCAAATGGTTTCTCCTCATGATACCAACACTATTGACTATGTCAACAAGATTCAAAGTGTAAAAGAAATCAAGTTTACAGGAAATAAGGAACTTATTACAATAATAGGTGAAGATATTGATAAGATTTACCTTGAACGTATTAAAACTCTATCTTTAAGCCCCGATGTCATAGCACGTCATAAGGACATGAAAATTGTTTATACTCCAATACATGGAACAGGTAAAAATTTAATACCTCGTTCTCTTGCTTTTTGGGGATTTGAGAACATCATACATGTACCTGAGCAAGATATTCAAAGTGGAGATTTTCCTACGGTTGAATCTCCTAATCCGGAAGTTCCTTCGGCTATGGCTATGGCTATTAAAAAAGCAAAAGAGGTCAATGCTGACATAATAATGGCTTCCGACCCTGACGCCGATCGTATAGGTGTAGTCGTAAAAAATATTAAAGGTGAATACGAATTACTTAACGGTAACCAAATTGTCATGATTTTCTTGTATTACTTAATGCAAAGAAATCAAGAGCTTGGCAAACTGACCGGAAACGAATATATCGTTAAAACAATTGTAACTACTGACACCATTAAGAATATCGCTGAAAAACAAAACATAAAAATGTATGACTGTTTCACCGGATTTAAATGGATTGCAACAGTTATGAGAGAGCTTGAAGGCTCTGCACGTTACTTAGGTGGCGGTGAAGAAAGTTATGGATTCCTTGCCGAAGATTTCGTTCGAGATAAAGATGCTGTTTCTGCTATATCATTAATGGCTGAAATTGCAGCATGGGGTAAAGAAAAAGGTATGGACATGAATGCAATGCTAATTGATATTTATAAGACCTACGGATATTCTAAGGAAAAAGGCGTTTCTTTGGTTCGCAAAGGCAAATCTGGAGCTGAAGAAATAGCAGCAATAATGAAACAATTCAGAGAAAATCCGTTAAAGAGCTTAGCAGGTTCTCCTGTTGTTCTTATCAAAGATTATTCTACACTTGAAGCTAAATGCTTAAAAAGCGGTAAAACTGAAAAACTTAACATGCCTGTCACATCAAATGTTCTTCAATATTACACAGAAGATGGCACAAAAGTTTCAATACGTCCTTCCGGGACTGAACCTAAAATTAAATTTTACATGGAAGTTCATGGTACTTTAGTTTCTGCAGAAGAATATGAAGCTACCAATGTAGCAGCAGAAGAAAAACTTAATATCATAGCAAAAGAACTTGGAATTTAAGTTTTACTCTATTCAAAATAAAATTATTAGGCGACATATCAACAATGTGTCGCCTTTTTTCATACTTTCGTTTTTTTGATGTACTTTTGTGATATAAATTGGATAAATATTTTAAAGATGAAAGTTAAAAGGTTATTTATAATAATTATAGCACTTATTGTTTTTGAATGCTTTGCCTATTCATTGGATCTACCTAAGAAAACAATAGGTAATACTATTTTTTATTGTTATAAAGTACAAGCAAAAGAAACCATATTCGGAATATCAAAAAAATTAAATATTTCGCAAGATGATTTGAAAAAATATAATCCATCAATCATAAATGGGCTGAAAAAAGATTTCATTTTACTCATTCCTACAAGTTTAATAAATGAAGCAAGCTCTAATAACATAAGTGAAACTCATCAATTCACTCATATTGTTGAAAAAGGGCAAACGCTTTACGGAATTTCTAAAACATATAATGTTTCTCAAGAATCGATTATAGCTCTTAATCCATCAGCCAATGTAGGTTTAAAGACAGGGCAAACATTAACAATACCACAACCTGAAAATTCTACTACAACTAATAATAATTCGGATAAGAACGATACAAAAACGATATTTCATACTATCTCAAAAGGAGAAACCTTGTTCAGTTTATCAAAAAAATACAGCACTGATATTGAACAAATTTTGTCATTAAATCCCGGAATTTCTCCTACAAACTTTAAAATTAATGAGGTAATAAAAATAACTCCTAACACAATTAAAACAAAGTTAGTAGAAACTACTGTAACCACTATGGAGCCTTATGTTATACAAAAAGGCGATAATTATAAAAAAATTGCTAAAAAAGAAGGTATTAATGTCGATGATCTAAAAGCAGCCAACCCAAATATCGATAAAATTAAAGAAGGCTTAACAATACAACTACCAAAAGAAAAAAATGATACTGTAAGAATATCAATTAGTGAAGGTTGTGAACAGGAATTGGCTGACAACAGTTCTGAACGAATTAAAGAAATATACAACTCCGTTCATAATAATACTAACCAAGAAATCAATATTGCCCTATTATTGCCTTATATGCTTGATAATTCAGCCCCATCTAAATCAGCTTTACTTTATACGGAGTTTTATAAAGGTTTACTAATGGCTGTTGAAGAATTAAAAAGCGATAATAATATCAACATTTTCACATACGATACAAAAAACAAACAGGAAGTATTAAATCAAATATTATCATATCCGGAAATGAAAAAAATGGATTTAATTTTCACATCCGATGATGTAGAACAATTAAACATCGCTTCAAAATTCTGCCAAGAAAATAAAATTTATTTGATTAATACTTTTTCTTTAAAAAATGACAATTACAACACCAATCCTTATCTATTTCAAGTTAATGTTCCTCAAACGTTCATGCATGATGTAATTTGCGAATGGTTTGATAATGAATTTAATGGATATGAAGTCGTATTTATTCATAAAAAAGGTAGTGCTAAGAAAGATTTCACCGATGATTTACAGTCTTTTTTAACTAAAAAAAATATACCCCAAAATACTATTGAATACCAAAGTATTTTATCTCAAGATGCAATTACAGAAAAGCTTGAACCGGCAAAAAAATATTTATTCATACCTACTTCAGGAAACAAATCCATTATGTCACAAATATTGCCTGTTGTCAAAAAAATTAAAGAAGATAGAATTGATTTAGATATTTCTGTGTTAGGATACCCCGAATGGGTTACATATATATCCGATTGGAAAGATTATTTCTTTGCAACCGATACTTATTTCTATTCTCGCTTTTTTGCTAATCCGAAAGATGATAGAATTATATCTTTTGAAGAAGATTACAAAAAATGGTATGGTGAAGATATGCTAAATGCCGCACCTCGATTTGGATATTTAGGATACGATGCTGGTTCATTTTTTTTGAAAATATTATGCAAATACGGAAAAGACTTTAACAACGATATTAAACCATATACCGGTTTGCAAAACTCATTTAAATTTGAACGAATTAACAATTGGAGTGGATTCATCAATAAAAATGTATATTTTGTTCATTTCACTCCTATAGGTAAAATAGAAACTACAATACAATGAAATTTTTATCAGTTATAACAGCGATATTATTAGCAACAACAATATCTGTTAATGCACAAACTCTGTATGATTCACGCATAAGTATAGGAGGTAAGGCGGGTATGACTATGTCACGCGTCATGTTCTCCCCTACTGTTCCTCAAAAAATGCTTTCAGGCGGAATGTTGGGAGTCGTATTTAGATATTCCGAAGAAAAAAACTTCGGACTACTTGCCGAGCTAAACGTAGTGCAACGTGGATGGAAAGAGGATTTCAAAGAAACATCTTTTCAATATACTCGCAACTTAACCTACATTCAAATACCTATAATGACTCATATTTCTTTTGGAAACTCAAAGTTTAAAGGATTTTTTAATGCAGGACCTGAAGTTGGATTTATGATTGAAGAATCATCATCATCTAATTTTGACATAAACAACATTGAAAACATCGAAGGATTTCCCAATATTAATAGACATAACGAGCAATTGACATTACCTATAAAAAATAAAATCGATTACGGTATTAGCGTCGGTGCAGGAATGGAATTTATTGCAAAACGTAAACATTCTTTTTTATTGGAAGGTAGATGTTTTTATGGATTGGAAAATGCTTTTGGGAGCAGAAAAAGAGATGCATTTTCAGCGTCAACAGCTCTCTCTGTAATGATTACATTAGGATATTTATATAGATTGAAATAAGAATTTTATCCGTTGAGTAAACTTCACATTTGTGTGTATACTATAATAGAATAATGTCGGTTGAAAATTTCGACCGACATTATTCTATTATACCTATCTATATTGTTTTTTATTTTCGTTCAAGTTCTTGAAGTGATTCCATCTTTTTTGTTTCCAAGAATTCATAAACGCCACACAAATGTTCTCTAACTCGTCCTCCTCCAAACTCATAAACTTTTGATACCAATCCGGCAAGAAAATCACGATCATGACTAACACATATAAGCGTGCCATCAAAATCCAATAAAGCTTGTTTCAATATATCTTTGGTCTTTAAATCCAAATGATTTGTAGGCTCATCTAAGATAAGTAAATTAACCGGCTCCAATAACAATTTCATAAGAGCCAAACGAGTTCGCTCTCCACCTGATAAAACTTTAACCTTTTTTGAACTTGCTTCTCCTCCAAACATAAAAGCACCAAGTAAATCTCTAATCTTATTTCTTATATCACCTTTGGCAACATCATCTATTGTTTGAAAGACCGTTAGATTTTCATCAAGTAAAGAAGCTTGATTTTGTGCAAAATATCCAATTTGAACATTATGCCCAAGTTGCAATGAACCGTCATGTTCAAGTTCTTTCATAATACATTTCACAAGTGTAGATTTACCTTCTCCATTACGCCCAACAAAAGCAACCTTATCACCTCTGTTAATTGTTATATTAACATCAGAAAAGATAAGTTTTTCATCAAATGCTTTAGCTACACTACTCATCATTACTGGATATTGTCCTGAACGAGGAGATGAGGGAAATTTAAGACGTAATGCCGAAGTATCTTCTTCGTCAACTTCGATTAATTCAAGCTTTTCTAGCATTTTTACACGACTTTGCACTTGCAATGTTTTAGAATATGTACCTTTGAAACGTTCTATAAAATCTTTCGTTTCTTGTATCATTTTCTGCTGTTCTTCCCACTGTTTAAGTTGCTGTTGACGACGCTCAGCTCGTAGTTGTAAATATTGAGAATAATTAACTTTATAATCATAAATACGTCCCATTGTCACTTCAATAGTACGAGTTGTTATATTATCAACAAATTTTCTATCGTGACTTATTACAACAACAGCCTTACCATTGTTAATCAAAAATTCCTCAAGCCATCCTATTGATTCTATATCCAAATGGTTTGTCGGCTCATCCAAAAGCAACACATCTGGATTTCTAAGAAGCATTTTAGCTAATTCTATTCTCATTCGCCAACCACCGGAAAATTCACTTGTCTGACGATTAAAATCACTACGTTCAAAACCAAGTCCTAACAAAGTTTTTTCAACGTCTTCCTCAAAATGAGTCATATCTATTGAATAAAACTTCTCACTTTTTGTTGCCACTTCCTCTATAAGAGCCATATATTCATCGCTCTCATAATCAGTTCTTTCAGCAAGTTGTTTATTCAAGGCTTCTATTTCTTGCTCCATTTGATGTAAGTGTGAAAACGCTCGCGATGTTTCTTCAAATACAGTTCTTCCATCTTCAGTCATTAAATGTTGTGGAAGATATGCAATAACAGTATCTTTCGGAGCCGAAACATTTCCCCTTGTTGGCTTACGAACTCCTGCTAAAATTTTTAACAACGTCGATTTACCCGCTCCATTTTTACCCATTAGAGCAATACGATCCTTATCATTAATAACAAAAGACACATCACTAAAAAGCACGCTGCCACCAAATTCTACTGCTAATCCATCTACTGATACCATATAATTTTATATTTATACTTAATTGAAAATACAAAATTACGCAATTTATCCCAAAATATCATTATCAATAGGAATACAGCATCCCAATATAATCGAATTTGTAATGTTTATTAAATCTTAATCATTACAGCAAACATAATTCTAACAATATTTTTCCAAAATATGCTTTAGTTCTTGGTATTGGTGTATTCCGGTTTCACGCCATAGCAATTCACCTTTTTTGAATATTATAAGTGTAGGAACTGATTGTACATTATATTTTAAAGAAAGTTCTTCTTCCTCATCAACATCTACTTTCACAATAGTAACTTTATCGCCCAATTCCTTCCTTAATTTATCTACAACAGTAGACATAACACGACAAGGACCACACCAAGAGGCAAAAAAATCAACAAGCACAGGTTTTGACTCTCTTATTAATTCATTAAATGATTTCATAACAACTTAATTTATTAGTTTGCATACTAAAACAACAATTTATAAATTAAGTTGTTTATATAAATCTACAAAAAGCAAAACATTTTTGCTTTAAGACAAATAAAATAGCCATAATTACACATACAAAAAGTGCAAGGACAAAATTATATATAATCCTTGCACTCTTTTTCTCTAAATATATCAATTATAGTTAGTTTTTAAATTCAAGCGGAATCGGTTCTTCTGCTCTTGCAGAATTATTATCTTCATTTTTTGATTCTTCCAAAATTTCCTCAGTACGTGATACCCATTTACGTTTACCAAAAATAGCTTCTACATCTTCAGTAAATATTACTTCACGCGATAACAATACGTCAGTAAGTTTTGCATGACCTTCAGCATACTCAGTCAACATATTCTTAGCTCTTTCATATTGTTCCGCAATTATACGCGATACTTCATCATCAATTAGTTTTGCACGTTCATCACTATAAGGTTTAGAGAAACCATAATCTTGACCAGTTGAGTCATAATAAGATAAATTAGGCATTTTATCACTCATACCATAATATATTACCATAGCATAAGCCAATTTTGTAGCACGTTCTATATCATTTGCTGCACCTGTTGAGATTCTGCCTAAGAATAATTCTTCAGCTGCTCTACCCCCTAACAGAGAACATAATTCATCCAACAAAGCTTGAGTAGGTACAATTTGTCGTTCTTCCGGTAAATAATGAGCGGCCCCCAATGCTTTACCTCGAGGTACAATTGTCACCTTAACCAAAGGATTTCCATATTGTAAATGCCAACTTACAACAGCATGTCCCGATTCATGTATTGCAATTGAACGTCGTTCTTCAGCAGTAGTTATCTTAGTTTTTTTCTCAAGACCACCAATAATTCTATCTACAGCGTCCATGAAATCTTGACGTTGCACAACATCTTTTTGCTTACGAGCGGCAATTAAAGCCGCCTCATTACATACATTTGCTATATCAGCACCAGAAAATCCCGGCGTTTGACGAGCAAGCAAATCAACATCTACACTATCATCCTTCTTTATACCACGCAAATGAACATTGAAAATTGCTTTACGATCATTTATATCGGGTAATTCTACATATATTTGTCGGTCAAAACGACCTGCACGCAACAACGCTTTATCCAAAATATCGGCACGGTTGGTTGCAGCCAAAATTATTACACCACTATTGGTTCCAAATCCATCCATTTCAGTAAGCAATTGGTTTAGGGTGTTTTCTCGTTCATCATTAGAACCTGTATTCAAACGATTACCTCTTGCACGACCAACTGCATCTATTTCATCAATAAATACAATACAAGGTGATTTTTCCTTTGCTTGTCGGAACAAATCTCTTACACGAGAAGCTCCAACTCCTACAAACATTTCAACAAAATCACTTCCTGACAAAGAAAAGAAAGGAACATTAGCTTCTCCTGCAACGGCCTTAGCTAAAAGAGTTTTTCCTGTTCCCGGAGGTCCTACAAGTAAAGCTCCCTTAGGAATTTTCCCTCCTAATTCAGTATATTTCTGCGGATTTTTCAAAAATTCAACAATTTCTGCCACTTCTGTCTTTGCTTCCGACAAACCGGCTACATCATTGAATGTAATCTTCAAATCACCATCTTTTTCATATAGTTTAGCTTTTGATTTTGCGACATTAAACACTCCGCCACCGGCTCCGCCACTCATACGATTAGCCATTATAAACCAAAATAATATAATCAGTATTACCGGTCCTATTCCCCATATAATATGTGAGTAATCGCTACTTTTTTCATACTTCACATCACCGGTAAACACTCCTTCTTTTTGCCATTCTACAACTTTTTCATCAAGTTTGTCATTTGAAGGAATATTTGTCACAATTTTTCCCTTTAATGATGCACGTTCACTTAATGGTTTATTATTTTTACCAAATACAACATTAGTCATTGAATCGGTCAAAAAACCTTCAGCTACACGCTTATCACTATAAACGACAATATTTTTAACGCCATCTTTTTGCACATAGGATTCAAATTCCGTCCAACTCACATTTTTGGACACACTGTCATCTTGCATAAAGAAAAGGCTTACTAATGCAATGCCTATCAACAAATACAGCCAATAAATATTAAATTTCATCTGTTTCACACTCGTTTTATCTAAGTTAATCCTTGTTTATAAAAACACTTGCTAATTTCAATCGGTTCAATCCAAATCAGGAATCTCATCGATTACCGCATCGTTCCATAATTCCTCCAAATTATACATTTCTCGATACTCAGGCAAAAATATATGTACATAAATCGTACCATAATCCAATACAATCCATTGGCAGTTTTTATATCCATCATAATTGTATGGTTTAACTTTTATTTTTTCATATACATACTCACGTACACTATCGGCAATTGCACCCACTTGCATTGTGGAAGAACCCGTACATATTATAAAACCACGTGTTGTTGCCCCTTCAATACTCGACATATCAACATGAGTTATCGTTTTACCCTTTCTCTCCTGAACTCCTTCTATAATAGTTTTTATCAATTCTTTTTCTTCTATCATATATAAATAAATTTCTTTATCTGTTAATGTATATCATGCAAAGTTAATGTAACAGCAGAAACTTTCCAAATCACAAAAAAAAATTCACCAAATTTCACTTTTTTTACACCATCAAAAAATAAACTTAAAAAGAAAATACTTAAAAGTTTTGTTCTTTTCAAAATATTGCGTACTTTTGTACTCGGAATTGCGCATGTGGCGTAATTGGTAGCCGCGCTAGACTTAGGATCTAGTGTCGTGAGACGTGGGGGTTCGAGTCCCTTCATGCGCACCAAATCAAGAGGTTCTTTCAAACAAAGAGCCTCTTTTTTAATTTATTGTCATTTTTATATTGGAATCAAAATTTATAGCTAACTTTGAAGTGTATTAACACTAATATTTCTATTATGAACAAATTGAGCTTTATCGGAATTATTCCGGCAAGATATGATTCTTCACGTTTTCCAGGTAAGCCACTTGCCTTAATCGGTGGTAAAATGATGATTCAACGCGTATGGGAACGCGTAAGCAGTGTTCTTGACAATGTCCTTATAGCAACCGATGATGAACGAATAAAAAATGCAGTAGAATCATTTGGAGGGATAGCTGTTATGACCAGTAAAAAACATCGTAGCGGAACCGATCGATGCAATGAAGCTTATAAAATTGCAGGACATAACGAAGATGTTATTATTAACATACAAGGAGATGAACCTTTCATAATGCCGGAACAAATAAAAAGCATCATGGAATGTTTTAATGATACCAATATACAAATAGCTACACTTGTAAGACCTTTTTCTTCTGATAATTCGTTTGAAGAATTAGAAGATTGGACAACACCTAAGGTTGTAATTGATGAAAATATGAGAGCTTTATATTTTTCACGTTCAGTAATTCCATTTATAAGAGGTAAACAAAAAACTGAATGGGTTAAATTACACCAATTTTACACGCATGTAGGAATGTATGCATATCGAGCTGATGTATTAAACAAAATTACACAATTGCCTCAATCTTCACTCGAAATCGCAGAATCATTGGAACAACTACGTTGGATACAAAACGGATATCAAATCAAAGTCGGGATAACAAAATGTCCTACTATTGGAATAGACACTCCGGAAGATTTGATTAAAGCGGAAAAACTTTTAATAGAAAACAAAAACTTATAATATGCTTGACCGAAGTATACCGCCAAGACAAAGTTCTTTTAAGGATTTGAAATTTGATTACCCAAACCATATATTATTACCAAATGGCGTAAAATTATACATACTAAATAATAGCGACCAAGATGTAAATAGGTTTGAAATAATCTATAGAGGTGGTTTATTTGAAGAGTTAAAACCGCTGCAATCGTTCGCATTGGCATCTATGTTGATTCATGGCAGTGATGAATATTCTTCACAAGAAGTTGCCGAAATATTAGATTTTAATGGCTCACAATTAAATGCAACAAACCACGACAACTTCACACACATTTGTTTAGATTCTTTAAACAAAAATTTCAATAAAGTATTACCGATTCTTAAATCGGTATTAACTACCCCTTCAATACCCGAAAGAGAATATGAAGTGTTTTGTTCTCAAATAAAAAGTGCATATCAAACAGCTCGTCAAAGGGTAAAATATCTATCACAAATATCAGGACGAAAAATATATTTCGGAGAAAACCACCCATTTTCCCACATGATTTGCGATGAAGATGTTTCATCATTGACCATACAAGATATAAAATCATTTCACAACAAATACTACAATCCTGAGAACTCCATTCTTATCTTATCAGGAAAAGTTGATGACAATGAGATAAGACTAATTGAAAATTATTTCGGTAAAGAAATAACACAGGGGAAACCTAATATTTTAAAAGAATGTGTGCGTACCCCTTCTACAAAAAAAGAAATATTATTCAACAAAGAAGGAGCTTTGCAGTCATCTGTATATATGATACACGAATCAATCCCTCGCAATCATCCAGATTATATAAAATTACGAATATTAATCACAGCTCTTGGCGGATATTTCGGCAGTAGACTTATGCAAAATATTAGAGAAGATAAAGGATATACTTATGGTATCAACGCTATGCTTGTGGGGCGTCGAAGTGGTGCAAAAATAGTAATAACAAGCGAATGTGACACCGCCTACACCTATCTATTAATAGAAGAAGTTAAAAACGAAATTAAACGATTGCAAGCCTCTCCTATGGATGAAGAAGAACTTATGATTGTCAAAAATTATATGTTAAGCGACCTTGCCAAAGTTCTTGATTCTCCATTTTCAATGGCATCTTGCGTAAGTTCAAATATATTATATTCCACCGGAGAAAATTATTTCAATCAACAATTTTCTGAAATATCAAATATTACACCGAAAACATTATGCAACATTGCAAATAAATATTTGAATGTAAATAATTTTTACATTGCAATAGCAGGAGATGAAAAACAATTGAATTTATACCGCAAATAATCTTGCGATAGTCAGTTTTTTTTGCGAAATTTGCACCAAATATTATTTTTGAAAATAATTATATTAAAGAATAAAAACAAATGGCTAAAAAAAGTGCTTTACAAACAGCCCGTGCTGCTTACCAACCAAAATTACCCTCTGCATTATGGGGAGGTGTTTCTGCAGTAGAAGGTGAACCTACACAATCAGTAGCAGATCAAGAAGCTATCAAGGAATTATTTCCTAACACTTACGGTCTTCCTGTATTAACATTCGAAAAATCTTCAAAAAGTGCAAAATCTTATGCACCTATCAACGTGGGTGTAATTCTATCTGGTGGTCAAGCACCTGGTGGTCACAATGTAATAAGTGGACTATTTGATGGAATTAAAGCCATTAATAAAGATAGTCGTTTATATGGATTCTTAATGGGTCCCGGTGGTCTTGTTGATCATAATTATGTTGAACTAACAGCTAATATCATAGACGAATATCGCAACACTGGAGGTTTTGACATCATCGGTTCAGGTCGTACTAAATTAGAAAAACCAGAACAATTTGAAAAAGGTCTTGAAATATTAAAAGAACTTAACATTTCAGCTTTGGTTATTATCGGTGGCGATGACTCAAATACCAATGCTTGTGTTCTTGCTGAATATTATAAAGCAAAAAATGCAGGTGTTCAGGTTATCGGTTGTCCTAAAACAATTGATGGAGACTTGAAAAACGACATGATTGAAACTTCTTTCGGTTTTGACACTGCAACTAAAGTATATTCTGAAGTTATTGGAAATATTGAACGTGACTGTAACTCTGCTAAAAAATATTGGCACTTCATCAAGTTGATGGGACGTTCTGCATCTCACATTGCATTGGAATGTGCTTTACAAACTCAACCAAACTATTGCGTAATTTCAGAAGAAGTTGAAGCTAAAAAGATGACTTTGAAAGAAATCGTTGATGATATTGCTAAAGTTGTAGCAAAACGTGCAGAAAACGGAAATAACTTCGGTATTGTTCTTATTCCTGAAGGTCTTGTTGAATTCATTCCAGCAATGAAATCTCTTATTGCAGAATTGAATGACCTATTAGCTAAAACTGCTGATTTTGCAGAAAAAACTCCTGCTACACAACGCGAATTCATTTTAGCTAATCTAAGCAATGAAAACGCAGAAACATACGCAAGCCTACCTGAAGGTGTTGCTCGTCAGTTAACCCTTGATCGCGACCCTCATGGTAACGTACAAGTATCACTTATCGAAACAGAAAAATTGCTTAGTGAAATGGTTGGCAAACGATTGAAAGAAATGGCAACTGCAGGTGAATTTGTTGGCAAATTCGCTGCACAACACCACTTCTTCGGATATGAAGGCCGTTGTGCCGATCCATCTAACTTCGATGCAGACTATTGCTACGCATTAGGTTACAATGCTGCACAACTCATCAAGTGTGGTGCAACAGGATATATGTCTTCTGTTCGCAACTTGACTTGTCCTTCTGTTCAATGGATTGCAGGTGGTATACCTATCACAATGATGATGAATATGGAACGTCGTCATGGAGAAATGAAACCGGTTATACAAAAAGCCCTTGTTGACTTGAACGGAAAACCATTTAAATATTTCGCAAGCCATCGTGCTGAGTGGGCAGAAAACACTTGCTACACTTACCCAGGTCCAATTCAATACTTTGGTCCTACTGAAGTTTGCGATCAACCATCACGCACTCTTTACTACGAAAAAGGTGGTAAATAGTATATAATTGAGACTCTCAGCTTGTAAGGAAGATGAGCCAAACGCACATCTTCCTTTTTTTACATACAACGCCTCAATTTTTTTAAATTGAGGCGTTGTATTTAGCTCTTAATCAATTTATTTACAACATAAAATAAGACTCTATAATAAATAGGAATATCACTATATTGAAGTATATGATTATTTGATTCAGGATATGTACTTTTCCAACGTCTAAATTGACGAGGCTTTGTGCGTAACATTTTTATTTTTGCCATAAACTGCAAATGATTAAGAAATATTGAATTTTTTTGATCTATCTTCCGTTCCTCAAACCACTTAGTTAAAAAATCGGCATAGAACATTCTATCTTTTAATTGACGCTCATGAGAATCGGAAGTCAACGAATGATATTCATATTTTCTATAATGATAAAAAGGCTTATCTAAAAGTTCGACCTTAGGTTCCAAAGCATATAAACGAGCTATAACAGACAAATCTTCCCAATAATCAACTCCTAGTATGGAAAACAATTGATTATTTTTTAGCCAAGAGCTCCTAATTAGTTTATTACACAATGAAAAATGCAAATAATCAATAGCTATTTTATTTAAATTATAAACATCTCTTTCTTTGAAATTAAGTATAGTTTCTTTCCCAAATGTATTTACATAAAACGGCGTAACAACAACATCACAACCTGATTCTAAGGCTTTCCCCACCATAATTTCTATTGCATCACGCTCAATCCAATCATCACTATCACAAAATGCAGTATATTCACCTACAGAGTTCTGTAAACCCAAAATTCTTGTAAAAGACGAACCTTTATTTTCTCTATTACACAAAAGTTTAATGTCTCTATCTTCATATTTTTTTATAAGGTTATTCAAAATAGACCAACTGTCATCTGTTGATGCATCATTTACAAAAATATACTCTATATTTTCATACGATTGTTCTAAAAGTGAGCATGCACATTTTTCTATAAACTTTTCAACATTATATATAGGAACTATTATACTTACTTTAGGTTTATTCAACGACATTCTTTCCATGTTTTATTTAAGAGTTTTGGATTTCAATCATAAATCCTACATATTTATATATTTCTTGATTCATATCATCTCTTACAGGTACAATATTTAATCTAAAGTAAACCCATTTATTTAAAGCAGGTGATAATATTTTTATTGATTCACAATTTATTTCATCTATTTTATCATTAAACTTCTCAATAAGAGATTTAAATATATTTCTTGACGTATCATCCATAAAATCCTTGAAATTATCATCATCAATTCCATATTTTTCTGTAAACACATATGGAATATAAATATGCTCATAGTCGGTCAAGCAATATTCAAATATACCAATATTATTTTTTTCGCATAATAGAGTAGTACACTCTTTAAATTCTTCCAAATCTCTAAATTGCTCAACACGATTACTTATATCTTGGTACACTCCAATCACTTTATCTCTTGGATTATTATCCAAATGACATGAATGAAGATTGACACTATAAAAACAGTATTTATTTTTATCAACATTAAAAAACCTAAAAACAATATATGAATTGGTTTGTTTATATAATTTCAAATTCTCAATCAACTCATTTACTTTACCACAATCATCAGGATGTATTAATGCAAATAATCGTTCTGAGCTAAATTCTTTACGAATTTTATCAGCTGTATTTACAATAAATGTACCATTAATTAAATTAAACTCTAAAAATTGATATCCTGTAGAGCTTAATAAAAAGTCCAAATCATTTTGCAATTCTTGATGTTTATTATAAAGCACTCGATTATTTTTAGACGACAATGTTATAAAAGCAATACCTAATGTCGTATTTGCATCTGCACGGATTGCATTAAAGTATAATACACAAGTATTGTATTTATTAGTTTTTTTATTTCGTTTTTTTATCGTTAATATAGCTGAACCTTTTATTCCTCCTAAAATTGATAAAAATTCATCTATATATAAAGAACGCGAAAGCGGATGAATATAAGTTAAACTTTCTTCGTAAGAAACGCCGGTATCATAAGCTTTATTTTTATGAAACTTAAAAAAAGAATTATTTTCAACATCATAGTAACAAATATCCAAAAACATATTATCCGATATTTGTGAAAGAGATGTGGTATATTTAATATTATCGTACTCAGAATTATGCTGAGACGTAATATCGAAAATATATGTTACATATCCATTAATTACCAAATTATTGCTTTTTACCGGCACCATAAATATATTATACATTTTATTTTTAGGCAATACATAGCCTCCTAAATGATTAAATATATCTTCTTTACTTAATAAATTATATGTAAAATTAATTGGTTTTCCACTCTTTAGCTCATCTATCAATTTATCATTAAGTACTGTATGATTAAAAATCGTATAAGGATATGTATCCGATGAAACCTTATGCGAAAATTTATAACCGGCTCTATTGATATACTTTATATGCCCAAATATATCAAAATACAAAATCGGTATAGGGCTTGAATTTATAAATTTACCTAAACTTGCCAACAAAGGCATTTCATCTTGCTTCTTAATTATTCTTTTTTTCTTTTCACATTGATATAACCAATTTATATATAGAATACCGAATATTAAAGACATCATTATTGATGCACTAACTATAATAAGAAGCAATTCAAATAAATCTATTGATTCGCTTTCATTATTATAAAAACGACCTGAATAAATCAAATCATATCTACCATTTACCTTTATAGTTTGTAGTGCATTATCTATTTTATTTATCACTCTCCTATTTTGAGGAGAATCTAACATATAAAACCTTACTGGCAAAGGTTTACTAAGTAATGGTTTTATTGATAAATCTCTAATTTGAAGCTTTTTTATATAATAATGTGCAACTGCATTACTTATTACTATTGCATCTAAGTCTCCGGATGACAATAATTTAAAACTTTGTGGTATATTTTCTATAAATGTAAAATTTGCTTTTATGTTGAGTTTTTCAAATTGCTTTATAAGAGATGAATCCTTTAAAATCATCACATTCTTACCATTCATACTTTCCCAATCATGAATATCGGAATAAATACGCGTAATTATATGATTATCTACATATAAAAACGGTTCTGATGATATATATTTACCATTAGCCGGAAGGACATCCATTGATGTTACTACATCAGAACTATCTATTTCAGAAGTATAGAAATTAAAAATTTCATTATCTGTTTTTATAGAATAATCCAAATGATTCACATGATCTATCGCATTAAACACTTCTACTGTAAAACCAATAGGGACTCCATCTTTATTTAAATATTCAAAAGGACCATAAGAGTCATTTATACGCAGGTGTATATGTTTTCCTGCATAGCAACTTAAATTTATTAAGGTTATCGAAATCAGTATAAGTATATGTTTAAACACAATATATCTATATTAAGCATACAAACTTAATAATTTCAAGTTTAAAAAACAAGTAATAACATATTTTTTCTTTATTTAAAGATAAATATTGCGAAATTCATAACCATTTGCTAATTTTGGAAAACTAAACGAAATTTTATTATGGATTTTGGATTTTTACGTGTTGCGACTACTGTCCCAAATGTGAATGTAGCCGATTGTGAGCAAAACACAAAGAATATTATAAAATGCTGTAAAGAAGCTAATCGTAAAGGAGCAAAAATTATATCTTTCCCTGAATTATGTGTAACAGCTTATACATGTGGTGATTTATTCGAGCAATCTATATTACTGAATAATGCAGAAAAAAGTCTTTTAGAAATTCGAGAAGCATCAAAAGACCTAGATTCAATAATTATAGTCGGAGCTCCTATACGTTCAAGCATTGCAACATATAATTGTGCAGTTGTTATTGCTAAGGGCAAATTTCATGGCGTAGTTCCTAAAACTTATCTCCCTAATTATAAGGAATTTTATGAAAAACGATGGTTTGCATCAGGGGATACCAATTCAGAAACGACCATTTCAATATGTGGAGAATACATTCCTTTTGGAACAAATCTTTTATTTACAATTAACAACATCAAAATTGGCATCGAATTATGCGAAGATTTATGGACTACAATACCACCAAGCTCTTATGCAGCTCTAAGCGGTGCTAATATAATCGTAAATTTATCGGCATCCAATGAATCATTAGGAAAAAACAACTATCTTAAAGATTTAATCAAAGCTCAATCTGCAAGATGTTTTGCTGCTTATCTATATGCATCGGCTGGATATGGAGAATCCACTACCGATTTAGTTTTTGCAGGAAATGCCATTATCGCAGAAAACGGGTCAATTCTTTGCGAATCCAAACGTTTTGTTTTGGATGAAAAAATATCATTGGCAGATATTGATTTAGAGCGACTTGATAATGAACGAAGGATGACAAACAGTTTTATAGACTGTGCAAAAAACAATACAAAAAGCTTTCTAAATATTCCTATATGCGGACTTGAAATTAATAACTACAAGCCGGAAACACTATTAAGACCATTACAGAAACATCCTTTTGTTCCTGCTAATAACAATATTCTCAATGAAAGATGCGAAGAAATTGTAAACATACAAGTACAAGGATTAATTAGAAGACTACAATTCACAAAAATCAAGCACGTTGTTATAGGTGTATCCGGTGGTTTGGATTCGACATTAGCCTTGCTTGTGTGCCATAAAGCTTTTTCTATATTGGGATATGATTTCAAAAACATTGTAGGTATCACAATGCCCGGATTTGGAACGACAGATAGGACATACACCAATGCTTTGAATTTAATGAAAGAGTTGAGCATTACACAACTCGAAATATCTATAAAAAAATCTGTGCTACAACACTTTGAAGACATTGGACATGACGTAAATATTCATGATGTTACTTATGAAAATGGACAAGCACGAGAACGAACTCAAATCTTAATGGATTATGCCAATCGTTGCAATGGTTTGGTCATAGGAACTGGAGATTTATCGGAATTAGCACTCGGATGGGCTACTTATAATGGAGACCACATGTCAATGTACGGAGTTAACACCGGAGTGCCTAAAACATTAGTTCGTTTTTTGGTTCGTTGGTTTGCTATAAATCATGACAATAAGATTAAAGAAATATTATTGGATATAGTAGATACTCCAATAAGTCCGGAACTTGTCCCCGCAGATGAAAATGGCAATATCAAACAAAAAACAGAAGATTTAGTAGGTCCATATGAATTACATGATTTCTTCTTATATAACATGTTACGATATGGTTTTTCTCCCTCCAAAATATATTATTTGGCAAAACAAGCTTTTTCCAATGAATATAACAACCAAACCATAAAGAAATGGTTACAGATTTTCTGCATGCGTTTCTTCCGCCAGCAATTCAAACGTTCTTGCCTTCCTGATGGACCAAAAGTAGGTAGTGTTAGTTTGTCACCTAGAGGAGATTGGCGAATGCCAAGTGATGCTTCAGTTGATTTATGGTTAAAAGAATGTGAATCTCTAATTGATTAGAGACTAAAACAATAAAAAAAACAGAGCCATAATACAAAATTTGCAATTATGACTCTGTTTTTTATTCTCTATAATTTTTCTCTCAAACGGTCATATTATATAAAGCCGTTTTTTATTTATTCATTATAGTTTTAATTTTCCTGCAATATTCTTTGGTATAGCATTTTTATTTACTAAAATATTAAGCGTTTTCGCCATAAAATAGGCCTCCGATACATATATAAACCCTTTATATACTTGATTGGTATCCCACGAATTTTGCACTTTATAATATTTATTGCCATCTTGGTCTACTGCAGAACCAACAATCACCATTCCATGGTCATCAGTTGTTTCGTGGCTATCAAACCATTGTTGACGTAATTCTTGCGTAACTTTAACTTCAGGAGTATAACCGTGGAACTGATAACGTTCTTTCTCACGATCTTTTTCCGACAATTTAGTCCATCGAGCAAGCTCTGTACCCTCTAATGTATCAGCAGTTTTTTCGACTGGCATTAAAGCGACTCCATTTTTCCATTGCCAACCTTTTTCACTTACATCGGCTGCCCAAGCTATTGTATAACCATTATTGATGGCATTATCAACAATAGCCTTCATTTCTTCCAATTTCACATTATAAGAATTACCCCAAAGCCAGTTGTCAGCAACTTCCATAGCAAAAGCTTCATAGAATGGATGATGAGTATATGAAGTTATTGCCACATAATCATTCATATCAAGACCAAGAGAAGCCGCATAAGTCTTTGGCGTATATTCTTTTCCTTCATGTGTAAATTTTTCAGGCAATTCACCTAAATACGCATCAAGAATACCATCAAGTCCTTTTAACCAAGCTGTAGTATATTTACTTTTTCTACGATTTGCGACAGCATCAAGATAACCTATCAATCCGGCTGCCATTTCATAATGGTCATGTTTTTTCTCGCCATATTCAAGACCAGCATAAACATCCTCTGGAACCATTCCGTATTTTTTCCAAATATAGGGAATATCAAGAAGACTTCCACCTTGTTCAAAATGTATTTGTCCATCTGTTCTAACGTATCTGTCAGCTTTTTCATGATAGCATAAATAAACAACAAACATTTCAGACAAATTAACAGTCTTTCCTGTTTTCTTAATTATTTCATTTTCAAAATAAGTATTTCCAGAAAAGCACCAACAAGTTCCCGATTTATTCTGATTGGTTACTGGAGTAGTTTTTGCCACTTTAACATCGGTAAACTTAAATCCTGTGCTATCAGGAACTACTACTTCTTGGGCATTTGCCGAAAAAGATGAAGCCATAAGAGCCAAGGCACTTAAAAATGCATAATTTTTCATATTTTAAATTATTTAAATTATTGTTTTTTTGCAAAAATAATAAAAATAGTGCGATTTTAACATTAAACTACTTAGTATTTCATTAATATCGACAGAAAAACATCATATTTCATCAAAAAAATTGCATAAAAATTTGAGAACAGAACTTCACGTAGCACTTAAATGATTATTTTTTCAATATTACCTTTTGAAATTTAATTTAATCGGTTCTACTATCGCACTATAAATGGATAAAAAAATGTTAGTTGTTTTAACTATACAGGAATTAACAAATAACTTTCTAAAATTATTTTTGTATTTTTGTCACAACATAATAAGGTTATATTTATACAATGCTAAATCTAAAATTTAAACAACAAATAAAACTATTTACAATTATGAAAAAAATTCTAAGTTTTACATTAAGTTTAGCTCTACTTTTCGGCACTACAGGATGTAGTACTATTCAAAATGCGTCAAACACTCAAAAAGGAGCTGTAGTAGGAACTGCCGGAGGTGCTGCAGTTGGAGCTGGTCTTGGAGCGTTAATAGGTGGTGGGAAAGGAGCGTTAATAGGTGGTGTTCTTGGAACTGCTGCCGGTGCAACTGCCGGAGTGTTAATCGGGAAGAAAATGGATAAACAAAAAGAAGAACTTGCAAGAATTGAAGGAGCTCAAGTAGAAACAGTTACCGATGCTAATAATCTTCAAGCAATCAAAGTTACTTTTGATAGCGGTATTTTATTCGGCTTTAATAAAAGTAATCTAAGTTCAAATGCAAAACAAAGTCTAAATGAATTTGCAGCTTCATTGAAAAATAATCCATCTACCGATATTTCAATTTACGGTTTCACCGATAATGTTGGTTCACTTGAAGCAAACAAAAAAGTTTCTACTCAACGTGCTCTTACCGTACAACAATACCTAAACGAAGCCGGTGTCCCCTCTAACCGTATGACAGCTCATGGCCTTGCATGGGATAATCCTGTTGCAAGTAACGACACTGAAGCAGGACGTGCTCAAAATCGCCGTGTGGAAATTTACATCACAGCCAACCAAGACATGGTAAACCAAGCTAACGCTGGTACACTTCAATAAAATTTAACCCAAACCAATAAAAATAACCGAAAGCGGAATCAATCTCTTTCGGTTATTTTTTATTAACTTACATTATTCATAATAAATTACCTCAATCACCTACTTTATTCCTTAAATTTTCCAATGAAATAATAATTATTATTGTTGTACTTTAATCGCAAAAAAGTTATTTTTGCAATAATAATATCATATTTATAATTTATAGACTTTTATGACAAAAGTACGATTACATCATTTTGACATACTAAAAGGATTAGCCATTTTTATGGTTATCATGGGACATGTGCTTACAATGTGTATTCGAGATATCGATAGTGCTGTACTATTTAAATTTGTTGAGAGAATTCACATGCCTATTTTCTTTTTTATAAGTGGCTATTTCAGTTATAAATTAAACAACGACAAATTAATAATTCCTCACTTAGGAATACGTGTTAAGCAATTACTCATACCATTTTTTGTTATGAGTTCTTTATGGATTTACTATTTCCCTCATAGCGGAATTCAAAGCCCATTTGTCTCAACTTGGGAAGGTCTGTATACTAATGTTGGGAAAAATGGCTATTGGTTCACATTATGCCTATTTGAAATCATACTTTTGTATTGTGCAATAATTCCAATAATATCTAAATGTAAAACATTTATAACAAAATTAATTACTATAATCATATCATGGATGTTATTAGGATGTTTTTCAAAATACGGCATTATACCTGATATTGTAAATAATGTTATTGGTTTACCTTTGGTTTTTGAATTTTATCCCATATTTATGTTTGGCGTATTAGCTCATTCCGAGAAAGAACATTTTGATAACATTACAGCAAATTCAACATATATAACCATTTCGATGATTATCGGAGCTTTTTTAATGTATTATGTATGTTGGTCTTGGGAATTTTCTTTCCCATCTGAATGCCTTGACATTGCAAAAACCGTTCTATACCTATGCGTTGTCATAATCGCAATATCAGTAGTTAAATCTTGGTGTAAAATCTCATATAGTGAGACTAATCCGAACGGCACTTATATAACTCACATGTGGGAATATATAGGTAGCAAAAGTTTATCAATCTATGTATTACACTATTTTTTTCTGTTTCCTATGCCGGCATTCAGAGAACCATTGATTGGAATGCATTTAAATTTTATTCCAACTCTTATAGTAGCTGCATTTTTTTCTATAATAATAATAACTGTTGTATTAGGTGCTAATTACATAATAGAGCAAAGCAAACCGCTTTCTTTATTGATGAGCGGTAAAGTAAAATAACTTAAAACTAACATAATATGAATAATTTTAAAACTATTAAGACTATACTCTTTATTTTGTGTATGTCTTGCATGGCTTTCACTATGAACGCCGAAGATAAAAAAGAACTTAAGTATGTGAATGCATTGGATTTAAGAATGATAAACAAGCCTTTTGAAAACTCACTCACTCCTTATACTCGTATTCCGGCATATCTTAAAGATAGTGTACGTCCTACATTGTGGGAAAGAGCCCAATGCTCAAGTGGTATGGCTGTAAGATTTGCAACCAATTCCAAGAGTGTCGGTGTAAGATACAATTTGTTATGGAACACACATATGGCACACATGGCAGATACCGGATTAAAAGGTACAGATTTATACATAATGAACGATAAAGGTAAATGGGAATATGTCAATACCAACCGACCAAATAAAAAAGACTCAATTCAATCTAAAGTTTATGTTGAAAATCTTCCTGACGGCATACACGAATTCATGATTTATCTGCCTCTTTATGATGGTATAAATTGGCTGGAAGTTGGAGTTGACAGCACCGCCACAATAATAAAGCCTCTATTAGATAATCCACGCAAAGACAAAAGAGTTGTATTCTACGGAACAAGTATAATGCAAGGTGGATGCTCTACCCGAACAGGTATGGTCGCTACAAATATGATACAACGAGATTTGAATATTGAATGTATGAATATAGGCATAAGTGGAGAAGGTAAAATGGATGATTGTATGGCTCGTGCTATGGCAACGATACCAAATGTTACTGCTTATGTCATAGACCCAATACCAAATTGTACTGAATTGATGTGCGACACTTTAACCTACGGATTTGTAAATATATTAAGAACCCTCCGTCCCGAAGTTCCTATTATTATGGTTGAAGGACCTATGTATAGCTATGCTAAACATGATTCTTTTTTTGCTAATTACTTACCTAAAAAGAATGCTGCATTCCGTAGGAACTATGAAAAATTAAAAAAAGATAATCCAAACAATCTTTACTATGTGACTTGTGAAGGTTTAAGTGGTGACGATAATGAAGGTACTGTTGATGGTATACATTTTACCGATTTAGGTTTCCGTGCCTATGCCAATAAATTGATAACCGTATTGAAAGATATTGTAAAATAATGAAAATCAATACTGAGATAAAAAGTAAACACTATATACAAAATCTTATAGAAGACGGAGAACACGAACGTCAAGATTTTAAGTTTAAAATCTCTGATGCAAGAAAAATAGCCCGTAGCATATCTGCTTTCGCTAATCATAGCGGAGGCAGTTTGCTTATCGGAGTTAAAGACAATGGGAAAATTGTAGGCATTGAGAGCGATGAGCAAATTTATATGATAGAACAAGCTGCAACCATGTACTGTCGCCCCGAACAAAATATAACTTATCAATCTTATAGGGTTGAGGGTAAAAGTGTATTAAAAGTAGATGTAGCACCATCATCTATTTTACCTGTTAAAGCTCAAGATGACAACAAAAAATGGGTCGCATATTATCGTGTAGCCGACGAAAATATTTTAGCTGCACCTATTCAAGTAAAAATATGGAAAGCTAAACAAAAAAAGGCCCCATCTCTTATTTCATTTACTGAAAAAGAACTAATTCTTATTGATTACCTAAAGATCAATCAAGAAATAACGTTAAATGAATATATGATATTGGCACATGTTTCTAAATCGGTTGCAGAAGATACACTAATAAAGCTATGTATAATGAAGACTCTTGATATTCGTTATCACAGTAGCCAATGTGTCTTTATCTTAAAAGCAGAAGACACTGAGTGCTTATAAAAGTTTCATTTATTACTTATAAGCCCACTATGATATGCAAATAATAAATTCTTCAAATCTGTTATTTGTGACATTATTTCACGCCCTATATCTGTATTTTTTACCATCATACGATGCTCACTCAATTCAACTATTTGAGTTGTTGATTTTATATCATAACCTTCTCGTACCGCTTGCTCAATAGATGTATATGGCTCATGTTGCACTAATTGGAAACCTTTTGAATGATAAACAAGAGTATAACCTGCAATACCGGTTTTAGGTTGGTACGCCTTTGAAAAACCTCCATCTATAACCATCATTTTACCATTTGCCCTAATAGGTTGTTCTCCTTCCAATGTTCTAACAGGCACATGACCATTAATTATGTGTCTGTGCGTACCCGTTACTCCAAATTCATCTAAAATCATGTCACAAATATCTTCTCTGTCACGAAGTTGATAATAATAACCTTTAGTTTCCTTTTGAGCTTCTTTATCGTTAATAAAATAACACTCAAATGTTGCCATTTTATCTTTATCAAAGACAGGAGAATTCTTACCACACCATAAATACCATGTATAATCAAGAGCATAGTAATAATGCTCATCACGACAATCGCTAAAATAAGCTTCTCGTATTAAAGCACCTACTTTTTTAAACAACTCTTCACCTTTATATAATTTACCATCCACTAAAACTTCTTTCAAAGAACCATCTTCATTTAACGGAATTGAAGCATGGAAAAGTAAATTTGAATTCATCACAGTATACACACATCCGTTACGGAATAAGCAAATCATGTGACGCTTTAATTTTTCACTACTCACAAATGAGTTATGAAGTTTTGAAATTATATATTCCTCTTCCGGAGTAAGAGTATATGGATTATTCGGATCTATTGTTGGAAAATTTGTATCATTCAATTCATATTCAATTCCATCTATATCAATAACACCTTTCTCGTAATTTATACGATGCAAAAGCATTCTATTGTTCATCTCAAATTCCGGACGGCGTTCAATGATTTGAGCTTCAAGTTTGAATTGAATTATACTGATTGCTTTATGCATTTGAGCAATCATTTTAATTTTCTTTTCACTATATGGATTGCCCTCATTATTTATGGGCATAAATTGATTACATTCATCATTGGAATAAGTTTCCATAGCAAAAGTTGCCAATGGTAACAAATTAATACCATATCCATCTTCAAGTACACTTAAATTAGTATATCTTAAAGCAAGACGTATTACATTTGCCATACAGCAATCGTTTCCCGATGCAGCACCCATCCATAATATATCATGATTTCCCCATTGAATATCAAAATTATGATATTTACACAAAATATCCATAATTTTATCAGGACTTGGTCCACGATCAAACACATCTCCCAAAATATGTAAATGATCGATTACCAAACGCTGAATGAGCATACTTATCGCAATAATAAAGTTATCTGCTCTTCCTGTAGAAATTATTGTGCGTACAATTACATCAACATAAGCTTGTTTATTCGGCTCAAAGGCATTTTCATGAAGAAGTTCTTGTATTATATATGAAAAATCCTCCGGTAAAGCTTTTCGCACTTTTGAACGAGTATATTTTGACGAAACTGTACGGCACACAGATACAAGCCTGTTTATCATTATAAAATACCAATCTTCCGGTATTTCTTTTTTATAACAAGACTTAACCAATTCCAATTTCTGCTCCGGATAATAAATTAACGTGCAAATTTCTTTTTGTTCTTGTTGACTTAGTACTTCACCGAAAATTTCACGTACTTTTCGTTTTATAGTACCAGAAGTATTGCGAAGCACATGTTGAAAAGCTTCATATTCTCCGTGTAAATCGGCCAAGAAATGTTCTGTTCCTTTGGGCAAATTTAAAATTGCTTCAAGGTTAATTATTTCAGTACTCGCTGCTGCTATTGTAGGAAAACTGCGAGAAAGAAGTTGTAAATACCTTAAATCTTTCTCTACATTTTCATATTTATTATTCAAAATATCAATTGACACGTCACTCATTTTTGTAATTTCTTATCAACACTCACAAAATTAACTAAAAAACACGGATTTACACAAATAAAATATACATAAGCCGGTTATAACAAGCATTAGTTTAACCTTTTTATTGACAATAAACTATTTGTTACAACACTCACACTACTAAATGCCATTGCTGCACCGGCTATCATTGGATTAAGTAAAAAGCCGTTAATCGGATATAATACTCCTGCTGCAATAGGTACTCCTATTAAATTGTAAATAAAAGCCCAAAATAAATTCATGTGAATAGTGCGAACTATCTGCTTTGACAATCTTATTGATTCTGCGACTTTAACCAAATCATTCTTTACAATGGTTATTTTTGCTATATCAAGAGCGATATCACTTCCACACCCCATAGCCATTCCTATGTCAGCTTGTGCAAGTGCAGCACTATCGTTTATACCATCGCCAACCATTGCAACACAATGCCCTTCACTTTGCATTCGCTTCACAAACGTTGCTTTATCTTGCGGTAATACCGATGACTCATAAAATTTAATTCCTACCTTAGTAGCTACAGCTTCAGCTGTAGCACGATTATCACCAGTCAACATATATACCGTAATACCCATTTCATGCAATGTATTAATTGCTTCAACAGATGTAGTTTTTACCTTATCGGCTATCGAAACAATTCCCAAAACTCGATTTTCATCGGCTATCCATATTACAGTCATTGCCGATTGTTCTAATTCATTGGCTCTCTCTGCTAAATATTCTTCCGTCTTTATATTATACCGATGTAACAAACGTGTATTTCCAATTAAATATTGTTTTCCATTAACTACACCGATTATACCCTCGCTCGTTATACTTTCAAAACTATCAACATTAATATTCTTTGCATCTAAGTTTTTAAAATGTTTTACAATAGCTTCGGCTAACGGATGTTCCGATTTTGCTTCAAGACTATACAGTACATTAGCGACAAGTTCTACATCCTCATTTTCACTCATTACTACTTCTGCAACTTCAGGTCGTCCTTCGGTTATCGTTCCCGTCTTATCAAGCACAACTACATCAATATTTCGAGCTATTTCCAAGCACTTTGCATCTTTAATTAAGATACCTCGTTCTGCTCCTTTTCCTATTCCTACCATTACAGCGGTTGGTGTAGCAAGTCCTAAAGCACAAGGACATGCAATAATAACTACCGTCACAAAAGCCAATATTCCATGAACTATTCCATTACCGCCACCTAATATAATCCACATTATCATAGAAATCAAAGCAATTGAAACTATTACAGGCACAAATATTCCGGCTATTTTATCAGCAACTCGCTGTATAGGAGCTTTACTACCTTGTGCTTCTTGTACCATCTTTATTATCATAGAAAGCATTGTTTCAGCACCTACCTTTGTAGCATGAAACTCAAAAGAGCCGTTTTTATTTATTGTTCCAGCATATACGTTACTATCTTTTTCTTTCAACACTGCAACCGGCTCTCCATTCAACATACTTTCATCAACATAAGAACTACCATTTATCACGAAACCATCAACTGGTATCTGTTCTCCAGGACGCACAGCAATAGTATCACCTACTTTAATAGTTTCTATCGGCACTTCTTTCATTACACCAGACTCATCAACAAGCATAGCAATCTTTGGAGTAAGTCCCATAAGTTTTTTTATCGCAATTGTTGTCTTTCCTTTTGCTTTTTCTTCAAGCATTCGCCCTAACATAATGAACGAAACAATAACACTCGATGCTTCAAAATACACATGTGGCTCAACCTCCCTTTTTATCCAGAACTCGGGGAAAAACATATTAAACAAACTAAAAGTATAAGCAACTCCGATACTTAAAGCCACAAGAGTATCCATATTGGCAGTTTTCTGCTTAAATTGTTTCCATGCATTAACAAAGAAACTACGACCAAAATATACAACAACAGGAGTTGATAAAACAGCCATTATTTCATTGGCATAAGGAATATCCATAAACAACATGGATACTATTACTATGGGTAAAGATAATATAATGGAGCATATTGTATTACGCTTTAAAATATTATAGTCTTTTTCTTCTTGTTCTTCAATTGTTTGCCTTGCAGTTTCTCCTTCGGCGACAATCAATTGGAACCCCATATTATGTACTAATTCCGACAACTGTTCCGGTGATATAATTTCAGGATTATATTTTAACGTAACATTATTTGCTGCAAGATTTACGGTACATTCCCCTACTCCCTGTTGCTTATTCAATACTTTATCTATACGTGTAGCACACGCGGCACATTTCAGTCCAATTACCGGATACACACGAGTTACCATAATTTCATTTTCTTTTTTCATATATCATTTTTCAAAAGAACAAAACAGCAAACACTTTGGTTCCACACATATACACACAACACGAAACCAAATCATTGAATTTATTTTAATTCATACGTTTAAGTACACTGTAAGATGGTAAAATTCCCAATTCCCCGGCTTTACTCAAATCACTTATCCCCTTTTCCTTATTACCAAGTTGAAGATACATCAAACCTCTATTATAATAAGCTTCACCAAAATCGGCTTTTTCTTTAATTGCCATAGTAAAACAACTTATTGCCGAAGTTAAATTATTATTTTTTGCATATACACAGCCTTTGTTATATTGAGCATACACATTTTTAGGAGAATATTCCAAAACTTTATCAAAATCATTGATTACTTCAGCATAAGCTTTAGCATTTTTACGTTGTTTCAACATTGCTTCTTGCTCTGCATTTATTTTATTTGTTTGAGATTCCACTGTTTCAGATGCAGACATTTCTCCAAGTTCTATTTGCAAATATCTTGCACTTGCACGCACAAAATAGGCAAGTGTAAAGTTCTCACGCATTGCAATAGCCCTATTACAATCCTCAATAGCAGAATCGGGATTTTTCACCATCATAAAATCCAATGCTCTCCCTAAATAATCAATAGCACGAGGTTTTGATGTTACAAGCATTCCATTATAATATTCTATAGAATTAAAATGCTTTTGTATTTGGTCCTCATATAAACGTGGCATACGATTGGTCAATTGTAATACAAATTGTAGTAATTTTGAAGAATTTGCTTCATCAACCTCTTTCATATAATATGAAGACTCTTTTACATCACCACCTCCGGTATAAAACGACAATACAAACATCGGTTCATTATCAATCTTTATATTTCGATTTTGCACACGTCCGCGTGTTTTATTATCATATTCCGGTTTTACAACATTATCATTCTCTACAGTAAGAAGCGTGTTAAATTTATTTTTTACAGCATCTTCCGATTCAAATTCTGTTCCATCTGATGTATGTTCGTCGCTAACTTCATTTTTATTCTCAGCAAACATATCCGAGTCTCCCGAACTCTTATTTTTCTTATATAATTCGCGAGAACGATTATAATCACGCTCAGCTCCTACCATATCACCTGATAATCGTTTACATTCGCTTCGAGAATATAATGCCATCTGAAAATTCGGATATATTTTCAACAATTCATCATAATCATATACTGCCTTTTTATACTGACCGGTTTTATAATATAACGATGCTCTATTATAACGAGCCATTACATGTCCCGGGTCACTCTTCAACACATATGTAAAATCTTCTATTGCCTTATTATTTTCATTAACCTCCATTTTTAACAAGCCACGGTTATAATAAGCCGTTACATTTGTAGGGTCAAGGCTTAAAGCATAATCATAATCGGACATTGAGCCAAAATAATCGTCCAATTTATATTTCATAAAAGCACGATTGATAAAAAAACCGGAATAATGTGGTTCGAGTTTAATAGCTTCATTCATATCAGCCAATGCTCCTTTAACATCATTGAACGAACGCATTTTAATTTCGGAACGCATAACATAAGCATTCGGCTCATTTTTATTCAATTCTATACTTTTATTTATGTTTTCTAGTGCTTTAATGGTGTCTTTTTGTGCCATATAAAGTTCGGCTCTACCAATATAAGCATTCTCAAACTTAGGATACAACCGAATTAATTTTTCATAAGTTTTTATTGCACTTTCATATTGCTTTACAGAAACTTCACACACAGCTTTGTTTATCAAAAAATATTTGTGTTCTGGTAAATACTTCAATCCTTTATCATAATCGTTTATTGCATCTTTATACTTATGCATGTTTTGACGTGCAACTCCACGCACCTGATAAGCATCTATAATAAAGGGATTTCGTTCTATAGCCAATGTACAATCTTCCTCTGCCCCTCTATAATCGCCCAAACTATATTTTGCCACAGCCCTATAATAATAAGGATCGGCAAGATAAGGTTTCATGCTTATAACTTGATTGAAATATTGAATTGACAACACATAATCTTCAAAATACATTGCATTTCGCCCTATATTCATAACTTGGTCCGTATTGATTTGAGCATTAACTGGTTTAGTTACATTTAAAGCAAATATCAACACAAATACATACAAACAACGATATAACATTTCGTTCAATTTCATATAAACACGCAATTAAACGCAAAGTTATGAAATAGAATAATTATTTCAGTTAATTTTGCGTTAAACACCTATTATCAAATTTTAATCTTACTAAAAAGGCGACGTCAAGTCATACATTCCAATCTTAAACCATTTATAAATTAATGGTTTAAGATTGTTTTTATAACAGGAAGCAAATTCTTTTCAAATCTATAAAAGCCAAGATCAGTAAAATGATATCCGTCAACTGTTCCTTGACGGTCTTCTGTAAGAATATTCTTTGATTCAAAATAGTAAATATCTTTTACTCCTTGTTTTTTCAATTTTTCATAATATTCTCTTAATGCTGCATTTTTTTCTTTAAGCGTTTCTTCCTCATTCATATCAAACATATAGCCCGGGAACATAGGAGATTCCACAAACAAAACAGGTACTGAAGGACGACGTTCACGTAAATATTGAAAAAACGGATCGATATTCTGCTTTAACGCATCAACTTTATTATTGGGTAAACAATCAATCACATACAATCCGGCATCAACCGAAGACATTACCTCAGCTACTTCCAAATCAAGGCGACCATTTCCGCTAAAACCTAAATTATATACTTCACGATTCAAATCTCGTACAAGCATATTTGTGTGACACATTCCCGGACGAGATGCACAAGCACCCTGAGTTATACTTGTTCCATATACAACAACCGGTTTTTCACGCTTAGGCAAATCAACTTTAGGACCTTCAATAACAGCAGAAGAATCAACACCTATATACAAGGAGTCTACACCATCATATAACGGAAAAAACATAATATATTCTCGCATACCGGGTTTATTGTTACTAAACACTGTTGCCGTACTGTTTTTTTTATTAACAACAGGACGAGCAGGAGAAACAAATTCCCATTTATCTCCATCGGTAAGAGTATATATATCAAAGCCTCTTATTCCTGATGGTGCCATGTGGTTCATTTCCAAATTAAACGTAGAATTCCACTTAACCTTCATTTTTTTTGCATTCGACGAGAATCGAATAAACATTCCGGCAGTATTTTGCCCTAAATTATATAATTCCTTACGAACAATATTTTTCAAAGAGTCAGGAAGTCGAGTAAAAAACACGCTATCATGTTTTACAGCTGTACCATAAAGCGGAAATTTTTTTGCATCATGATAAATAACATCTTTAGCGGAAAGATTACATATAAATATCAATAATGTGCCTAAAAAAGTTGCTAATTTCTTCATTTTTTTCTTTTTTAATATTATACAATACAAAAGTACAAAAAAATATATTATCAATAAATAATATATTCATTTGAACTTATAAAGCTAATGATTTTACCACACTCAATGTATTGGAATATTTCTTCATAAAAACGTCTGTTTAATCTCAAATAATTTGAAATTATTATACTTTCTGAATGATAGTTTCCTACATTACATTATGCATTCGGGATTTTTTAGTAACTTTACCGTGTTTTACTAATTAAAAGATTATTCAGGATGAAAAAAATATTTGCTTTACTTACGTTCATATTTATATGCCACGTTTTTTGTATATACGCGAATAATAACACTACTATAGGACAAAAAACTTCAAGCATCAATAAAAATCTTGATGGAGAATGGACTATTCTTTCTATTAAAAACAAAGAAATCAATACTCGCGACAGAGCTTATTTGTTTTTCAATTTAAAAGATAGTGCTTTCTATGGCAACAACGGCTGTAATACCATTAATGGTAAAGTTCATATACAAGAAGGTAATAAAATTATTCTTGATAACATTATTTCAACTATGATGATGTGCCATAATGCGACATCAGAACGCACTGTTATGAAAGCTCTTAATGATGTTGCATCTTACAAAATAAGTATTGAAAACGATATACGTTACCTAACTTTCATGAATACAAGAGGACATAATATAATGTATCTCAAAAATCATGATATAAATTTCTTGAACGGAGCATGGACCGTAAGCTCTATAAATAACAAAAGTGTATCTGCCAAGAATGTTCGCATTGTCATTGATATTCAAGAAATGAAAATTCATGGAAACAGTGGATGTAATATTATAAATGGAACATTATATATAGACCCGTTAAAAGATATGGGGGTTGAATTTCAAGAATTAATTTCAACACGTATGATGTGCCCCGATATGCATATCGAAACAGCACTCTTGGTTGCTCTTGAAGAAACCCAATTTTGCAAAAAAAATACTAACGACGAAATATCTCTCCTCGATGGTGATGGGAAACAATTAGCAACTCTAAAACGTCTTAATTTAAGATAATAACAGCAATAGAAAACATCTCACTAAGAAAACATTATGAGAAAAATTGCAGATTTTAAGAATGTAGAAATTCATCGCAAAGAACTTATCATACTTAAGAACGTCACATTTGAACTATATAGTGGAGAATTTGCTTACTTAATAGGACGAGTTGGTAGCGGGAAAAGTAGCCTTATGAAATCAATGTATAGCGAGATTCCCATTACTGAAGGTGATGCTATGGTACTCGATTATGATTTAACTACAATAAAAAAGAAAGAGATACCCTATCTAAGACGTAAAATAGGTATAGTGTTTCAAGATTTTCAACTATTAACCGACCGTTCTGTTTATGACAACTTGAGATTCGTTTTGGAAGCAACAGGATGGAAAAACAAAAATGATATAAACGAACGCATAGAAAGTACATTAAAACAAGTGGGAATGTACAATAAATCCTATAAAATGCCACATGAATTATCAGGCGGAGAACAACAGCGTATCGTTATAGCACGTGCTTTACTAAACAAGCCGGAACTAATTCTTGCCGATGAACCTACAGGGAATTTAGATCCTGATACAGGTCATCAAATTGTATCTTTACTTCACGAAATTGCTAAAAATGGAACAGCTATTATTATGGCAACCCACAATTTGCAATTAGTTAATGAATATCCAGGTAAAGTATTACGCTGTGAAGATAAGCACATAATAATAAGTTGATTTATTATTAATAGAATACATTTATTCAATATATTATATATAACATCTATGAAAGTATTGAAATTTGGAGGAACTTCGGTAGGTTCAGCACAAAGAATTAAAAACGTAGCCGAACTTATAACAAAACGTGGAAAAAACATCATAGTGCTTTCTGCTATGTCAGGAACGACCAACTCTTTAGTTCAGATTTCAGAACGACTATATAACGAAGATATTGACGGAGCTCAAGGTATTATTGAGGGGCTAAAACAAAAATATGTTCGCACTCTTGAAGAAATTTTTGAGAAAGAAGAATATTTAAATCTTGCAAAGACAAAAGTTCAAGAATGTTTTGATTTTATACGCCTACATACTATGAGTAATTTCTCTGAACGATACGAAAAAGAAATTTTAGCTCAAGGCGAATTAATGTCAACAAACATTATGCACGCTTACCTGCTTTCGCAAGGAGTGAAATCTGTTTTAATACCTGCATTGGATTATATGCGTATAGATGAAAATGCAGAGCCTGATTATGGATATATTAAAGCACAACTATCAGTTCAATTACGAGCTAACGCCGATGCAGATATATATATAACACAAGGTTTTATTTGTCGCAACCAAGAAGGTGCAATAGACAATTTGCAACGAGGTGGAAGCGATTATTCTGCATCTATAATTGGTGCTATGATTGACGCTGAAGAAGTGCAAATATGGACCGACATTGATGGTATGCACAACAATGACCCTCGTTATGTTGAAAAGACTGCACCAGTTCAAGAACTAGCTTTTGAAGAGGCCGCAGAATTAGCTTATTTCGGAGCAAAAATTTTGCACCCTACATGCGTAAGACCAGCTCAAGAGCACAATATTCCTGTAAGATTACTGAATACCATGTGTCCAGAAGCTTTTGGTACACTAATTCATAATTGTTCAGAAACTAACAAGATAAAAGCCGTAGCCGCAAAAGATAATATCACATCAATAAAAATTAAATCAAGCAGAATGCTACTTGCTCATGGTTTCTTGAGAAAAGTATTTGAAATTTTTGAAGATAACAAAACTGCTATTGATATGATTACCACATCCGAAGTTGGTGTTTCTGTTACAATAGATAGTATAAAAAATATTGAATCAATCGTTTCTGAATTAAACAAATTGGGAGAAGTTACTGTCGAAAACGATATGGTTATCATTTGCGTAGTTGGCGACCTAAAATGGCAAAACTGTGGATTTGAAGCAAATGTCCTTAATGCGTTACGCACTATACCTGTGAGAATGATTTCCTATGGTGGAAGTAATCACAACATCTCAGTATTAATTCATAAAGATGATAAAATCACAGCACTTAACTTACTAAGCGAACACTTATTTAATAACTAATAAGAAAAATGACTACTCAATTTCCTATAAACAGATTTTGCGAAGAACAAACTCCGTTTTATTATTATAATTTAGAATTACTTGAACAAACATTAAACGAAATACAATCGTGTTGTAAAAACATGCCATATAAAGTACATTATGCCGTAAAAGCTAATGCTAATGACCGAATTTTAAGTATAATTCAACAGTCTGGCATTGGAGTTGATTGCGTTAGTGGAGGAGAAGTAGTTGCTTCAATTGATGCAGGTTTTGACAACAAAAAAATTGTTTTTGCCGGCGTTGGGAAAACGGATAAAGAAATAAACCTTGCTCTTGATACCGATATATTGTGTTTCAATGTTGAATCTATTCCTGAATTAGAAATAATAAATGAATTAGCATGTAAAAAAGGGAAAGTAGCCGATATTGCTTTTCGTGTAAATCCTAATGTTGATGCACACACTCATAAATATATTACAACAGGTTTAAACGAAAATAAATTCGGAATTAACTTGACTCAACTACCGGAAATACTTAAATATTCCAACACTTTAAAAAACATCAATATAATAGGTCTACATTTCCATATAGGTTCTCAAATAACTGAATTAGAACCTTTTGAAACCCTATGCAATAAAATAAACGAATTGCAAAATAATTTAAAAGAATTAGGATTTAAGTTCAAAATCATCAACGTAGGAGGAGGTTTCGGCGTTGACTACGACAATCCTGATACAAATAGTATTCCCGATTTTAATGCATACTTCAATGTGTTTAAGCACAATTTGAACATAGAAGAAGGTCAAGAAGTGCATTTCGAGCTTGGCCGTGCAATTGTAGCACAATGTGGCTCTTTAATCACACGAGTTACCTATGTTAAAAAAGGTACATCCAAACAATTTATAATAACAGATGCCGGCATGACTGATCTTATTCGTCCCGCTCTTTATCAAGCTCACCACAAGATAGAAAATATAACAACACAAGAAACACAAACAGACGTTTATGATGTTGTAGGGCCTATTTGTGAGTCAAGTGATTGTTTCGGAGAAAATGAAATTTTGCCTATTACCAAACGTGGAGATTTACTTGCTCTTCGCACAGCAGGAGCTTATGGCGAAATAATGGCATCTCGTTACAACCTGCGTGCTTTACCCAATAAAGTTTACTCTAAATAATTTTTATTAATCATGATTTTAAAAGATCGAACAGAAATTGAAAATAGAATAAAAGGAATTACGTCCGAAAACAATGAACGCATTGTCAATATAGAAGAAAAAGATATTGAGCCACTTTTATTGTGTAATGAATTGGCATTAATTGAAGCTGAAGCTGAAGATATGGCAAATCTTGCTGTGTCAGTTCTTAAAGATATCAAAGAAATTGATTGCAGTAATTCAAAAAACGTAATTTTAACAATATCTTGTTCTCGTTCCTATGGGTTAAGCATGGTTGACATGGAGAAATTAAGTTGTGTTATGCATTCATTCAACGAAGGGACAGAACTTATGTGGGGAGTAAGCTACAATAACACCATGCCAATGAACAAAGTAAAAGTTTCACTCGTCGTCGGCAAATAACAGCATTTTGTCTATTATTTAAAATATAAAGCTTAATTATTTTACAATTTTATTAACTTTGCCCTAATAAACCTAATTTCTAATAATATGCGTTATTCAATCTTAACATTATTACTATCACTATCCTTATCGGCTGTCGCCACCGATGAGTTGATTGTATGCGAAACATCAAATGAAACGAAATGGGCAATAACATCAATCAAAGAGCTATCATTTGATGGGAAAGGCGTAAAAATCACGTTTAATGACGAAACTTCCGTTTATTATTCTAACGAAACATTGAACATGTTAAAATTCAATGTAATACCCTCTTCTGGGTTAAACGATTTAAATGAAGGACAAAACGGAATTTCTCTAAATGGAAATATCATAAACACAACAAAAGACACTGATATTTACGTTTATTCTTTTTCCGGGACATTATTAGCACATAAAAAAGGCTCAAGTTTGGATATTTCCAATTTACCCAATGGTGCTTATATCATTAAAGCAGGTAATTCAATTTCAAAAATTCTCAAGCCATGAAAAAGACAGCATTATTATCAATTATACTTGTCTCCATTGCGGTTATAACTATGACAGCTGAGACATTGTGGATTCACAAGAGTAATAAAATATCTCTTGGATTGCCTATTAATATGGCTGAAAATATAACGTTATCAGAAGATGGAGCAACTGTAAATCTTAATCTAAAAAACAATGCAGGCAGTTACTCTTACGCTTATAATGACATTAAGAATGTTACTTTCGGCAACTCTCAAAAAATCGTGAACATTGTATTTAATGAAAATGATACAGAAATAAGCAATCCTTTTGCGTTCCAAGGAGTTTCAATTGAAAAAAACGAAGGAAATATAACAGTTACATCTACATCAACCGAAAATATTGTATATGAACTTTCTGGAACAACTCAAAACGGGTCATTAACAATAGTCTCTGACTCGCAAATAACATTAGTACTAAACAATGTAAACATTACTAACACCGAAGGAAGTGCAATTAACATTGCATCTGCTGTTGACGCAATAATTGAGCTCCCTGAAAATTCGGTTTCATCAATTTGTGATGGAAACAATGGAGAAAACGGATGCTTGTTTAGTAAAGGAGCTTTTACTTTTAAAGGAAACGGAACTTTAAATGTAAAAGGAAACACCAAACATGCAATTGCAAGTAAAAAAGCTATTACAATAGAATCCGGTAACATAAATATCTTATCGGCAGCATCCGACGGTATTCATTCTAATAGCAGTTTAGCTATAAATGGAGGTTGCATAAAAACTCGCACTACCAATGGAGATGGTATTGATGGAGGAGAAGGTTTTATAGAAATCAATAATGGTATAATCGACATTGATATCAACGTTGCTGATACCAAAGGAATTAAATCGGATGGCGACATAGTTATAAATGGTGGTGACATACAAATTAACATGACAGCCGACCAAGGTAAAGCTTTCAAAACCAAATCTAATATGACAATAAGTGGAGGAACTATAGTAACAACAGCTTCAGGTAATGTTGTTGTTGCCGACAATGACCCATCTTATTGTACTGTAATTAAAACAGATGGAGATTTTACAATGACCAATGGTTCTATTGAAATCACATCTTCAGGAGAAGCTGGAAAAGGATTTTCAATTGATGGGAACGCTAAATTCTCTGGAGGTAACGTAAAAATAACTGTTTCAGGAGGAGGTGCTACATATACAGATGTTGATGGTAACATTGATTCTTATTCTGCAACTTGTATTAAAGTTGATGGTAACCTTGAAATTATCAATGGAACTTTTGAACTACTATCAACCGGAATTGGTGGAAAATGTATTAGCACCGATAATGACGCAATTTTTGGAGATTCATTACAAGGCCCAACAATCACAGCTAAAACAACAGGGGCACGATTTGTTGAAATACAAGGAACAAACGAAGAAAACACAGATTACGCAAACCCTAAAGTAATCAAAGCCGACAATAACCTAACCGTTTATAATGGTACATTCAATATTACTTCTACTCAAAATGGAGGAGAAGGACTTGAAAGCAAAAATATAATGACAATAAATGGCGGAACTATAATAATTAATACTGTTGACGATTGTATTAATGCTAAAAATTCCATTATTATTAACGATGGTAAAATACGTTGCGTATCTACAGGAAACGACGCTATTGACTCTAACGGAACACTCGTTATAAACGGAGGTTGGGTTATAGCATCAGGAGCACAAACTCCTGAATGTGGTTTCGATTGCGACAATAATGCTAATTTCACTATTACAGGTGGTATTATTGTAGGTATAGGCGGAGGAAACAACAAACCTAATACAGCTAATGCAAAACAAGGTGTCATCGAATATTCCGGAACAATTACAACTATTACACTTACCGATGCTAACGGCAATCACATCCTTACATTTACAAACCCTCAAGAATCAATCGGCGGAGGTATGCCTGGAGGTATGATGGGTAGACCGGGAGGTGGTCCTGGCGGAGGTGGTCCCGGTGGCCCTGGCGGAAATGGAGGAGGTACATCTGTATTAATTTCCACTCCTGATTTGACTACCGGAAATTCTTATTCTATTTACACAGAAGGTTCTGTAACATCGGGTAACACATTTGAAGACTTAGTATATAAAGGATCCTACTCAGCTGGTACATTATCAAATACATTTACATTATCTTCAATTGTATCAACAATAAGATAACAATATCTAAATATTAACACTCAAAAGCTCGACTGCTATTATTTCTAAGCAATCGAGCTTTTTCATTTACTTATTTATATTAACTTTGCCTATATGAAACACTTTATCACAATCATACTATTCCTTATTTTAGGATACCAACAATTTTGGGCAGTTGATTATGACCTCGAATTTGCACGTCATGGGTATGTTGACATCAAAAAAATGGATAGTACAATATTAGTAAACATTAAATATTCCACCACAGATAATTTTATGGGTATTAATCTGTATGGAAAACTTAATAAAGCATTTTTACGTCCTGAAATAGCTCGCATGGTCGTTAAAGCACAAAAATTACTCAAAGCAAAAAATTCCGATTATTCATTGATTATTTACGACGCAGCACGCCCTTTCAACGTACAAAAAACAATGTATAATAAAGTAAAAGGAACAAAATTTCGCCGATATGTAGCTAATCCATACAATGGAGGTGGACATCACAATTTCGGTTGTGCAGTAGATATCTCAATAACCTATAAAGGTAAAGCTATTGACATGGGCACTGAATTTGACAGTTTCAGCACATTATCACATATTGACAATGAAGATTTGAATTTGAAAAACGGTACGTTATCACAAAAAGCATACGAAAATCGTAAATTACTACGCTCAATCATGAAACAAGTCGGATTTAATACCTACAGACGCGAATGGTGGCATTTCGACTATTATGACATAAAGTTTGCTCGTAAAAATTTCAAAATTCTAAACTTTTGAGAAGCAAAAATCTTTACTTATTCTATTGAGCGATAGACGGGGATCGAACCCGCGACCCTCAGCTTGGGAAGCTGATGCTCTACCACTGAGCTACTATCGCAAAAAATCGGCAAAAGGCATAAACATTTTAAGAACTTTTGCCGGATATATTATTAATTACTCATCATTAGAATTAAACGCTTGCCAACCTTGTGCTTTAAGTTCGAGTTCTGCCCCATCTCTTGTTTCTAAACAATAACCAAGTTCAGGTTTAGTAATACGACCAATGATTTTCACACTCTTCATAGCAGCCACTTTTTCATGATCAGTCAAAGGTACAGTGAAAAGCAACTCATAATCTTCACCTCCATTTAGAGCAGCAGTTACCAAATTCATATTAAATTCTTCCGACATTACGGCTGTTTGGTAATCAATTGGAATACGTTCTTCATAAATACGACATCCTACATTACTTTGCCTACATATATGCATAAGTTCAGATGATAAGCCATCACTTACGTCCATCATAGCTGTTGGTTTCACGCCTACCTGTGCTAATTCTTCTATTACATCACGTCGTGCCTCCGGTTTAAGTTGTCGTTCAAGTAAATACTCCCTACCTTCAAATGCAGGATGAAAATCGTCTTGAACATTTTTTGAAACACTACGTTCACGTTCTAATAATTGTAATCCCATGTATGCTGCACCAAGATCTCCACTTACGCAAATAAGGTCGGTATCTTTTGCTCCATTACGATACACAATTTTATCTTTTTCGCCTTCTCCTATACAAGTTGCACTTATGATAAGACCGGTTACCGAAGCAGATGTATCGCCTCCAACCAAATCAACCCCATAAATTTCACAAGCAAGACGTATACCACTATAAAGTTGCTCTATGTGTTCTACCGTAAAACGCTTTGACACACCAATGGAAACGGTAAGTTGCTTTGGTATGCCATTCATGGCATACACATCGGAAAAATTAACCACAGCTACCTTATATCCCAAATGTTTCAATGGAACATAAGTTAAATCAAAATGAATTCCCTCCAATAAAAGGTCGGTAGTAACAAGCGTTTCCTTCTCTCCATAACATAGTACGGCACAATCATCACCAACACCTTTTATCGAAGATGGATTTTTCAATTTAATATCTTTGGTTAATCGGTCAATAAGACCAAACTCACCAAGTGTGGATATTTCTGTTTCTTGCTGATTTATCATTGTTTTTTATTCTTCAAACTTATTTATAAGTTCCTTCATTATGAAAGTCATCTTTGGCTCTGCTGCAGCAGCAGCTTTTTGTACTTCTTCGTGCGATACATTTTCAACAATGCCTTCTACTCCCAAATCGGTAATAACAGACATTCCAAAACAGCGTATTCCACTATGACGTGCAACAATCACTTCAGGTACGGTACTCATTCCTACAGCATCACCACCTATACGATGGAAATAGCGATATTCTGCTGGAGTTTCAAAAGTAGGACCTTGAGTTCCAACATAAACACCTTCTACCAATCTAATATCATTTTCAGTTGCGACCTTTTTTGCGTCTGCTATCAACTCACGAGAATATGCTTCACTCATATCAGGGAAGCGAGGTCCCAATTCATCGAAGTTTTTACCTCTAAGCGGATGTTCAGGAAACAAATTGATATGATCGGTAATAATCATTAAATCACCTATTTTAAACTCAGGATTCATACCTCCTGCAGCATTTGAAACAAATAGAGTTGTTATACCCAATTCTTTCATTACTCTTACAGGGAATGTAACAAGTTGCATATTATAACCTTCATAGAAATGGAAACGTCCTTTCATTGCCATAATACGCTTATTTCCCAACTGCCCGAAAATCAATTTTCCACTATGACCTTCCACTGTAGATACCGGAAAATTAGGAATCTCTTCATAAGGTAGTTCATCGGTTATTTCAATATGATTTACAAGTTCACCAAGACCGGTTCCAAGTATAATTGCCGTTTTAGGCATATCTTTCACCTTCCCGGAAATAAAAGTGGCGGTTTGCTTAATTAAATCCAACATTTCTTTTTCCATAAATATTTGTAATTTTTAATTATTTACAATTAGTTATTTTATTATGATAGTATTTTATCGTTTGAAATTTTTGAAACTATAAGATTAATAAAATCTTCATCTTCTGACATAAATTCAACCTCCACGGGTAAATAAAACATTTGTTTACGCAAGACATGAGGGAAATAGGCATTATTTATTAACCGAACAGCATCTTTTTCTGTCGTTACAATAAATTTTCGGTCTCCTTGCAAACGATTATACGTTTTAGAAATAAAAGTCAAGTCTTCCCGAGAAAAATCATGATGATCACTAAAATGTATAACCTTAACTTTAGCTTTATATTGTTTAAGATACCTGACCATAGGTACAGGATTTGCTATTCCTGTAACAACCAATATGGTATCATTGGCATTTAAAAAGTTTAAATCTGGTTGATAGGCATTTTCGCCACTAAATACCGGTAAAAGTTCTTTGTATTTATATGTAGAAAAGAGGACTTTTTGCCATTTTGCCAAATTTAATTTTTTCTTAACGACATTCACATCAATAGGTTTCATGTCGTTTGGACATTTTGTTACCACAACAATATCGGCACGCGACAAAGCCTCTTTAGGTTCCCTAAGTTGTCCAAGAGGCAACATTTTATCATCACAAGGTAATTTTCTATAATCTGTAAGCAAAATTGCAACTTTCGGCTTGACATATCTATGTTGAAAGGCATCATCAAGAACAAACATATTAATCTCCGGATTAATATCCAACATTTTTTCAATACCTTTCACTCTGCTCTCACATACAGCAACATCTATACATGAGCCATACTTACGATATATTTGATATGGCTCATCGCCTAAATCATAAGATGACAAATTCCTTGAAGCATGTACAAATCCATGAGTTTTTCGCTTATAACCCCGACTCAGCACTGCCATTTTATAGTGCATACACAACCTACTAACTATATATTCGGTGTGCGGAGTTTTTCCGGTTCCTCCTACAGCGAGATTACCCACTACTACTACAGGCACTTCAAATTCACGTTGTTTCAGAATTCCAACATTGAACATAAAATTTCGCACCCACACGCCCCCACCATAAAGATAAGAACATGGTGTAAGAATTATTTTAGCCAATATTTTCTTAAATTCCGAAGCCATCTGCAATTATCATCGTAAAGTTAATACACTTATTTTATTTCAACAGGTTCCATTAAGCACTGAACTTGGTCGCGATTCAAGACATCGTTCACTACATTATGATATTTATATAATTCACCTGTTTGAGCTTCCAGAACTTTGTCAATAGCCATTCTTACATAACCTTTTAAATAACCCATTAATGATGTGTCATCTTTAGGATATACTGAAATAGAATATTCACCTACCTTAGCTTTCTCTACTACCCAATCAATAGCATTACTCAAATTACCAAACTCGTCTACAAGACCTATTTTTTTAGCAGTAATACCATCCCATACTCGACCTTCAGCAATCAACTTTAGAGAATCCAATTCCATGTCTCTACCGGTCGCACAACGAGAGGTGAACAATTCATAACCTTCATTAATCTTTCTCTGCATTGCAGCACGCTGTACTGGTGTCATAGGTTCGGTAACACTTATGAAATTTCCATTTTCATTTGTATTTATAACTGTTTGTGTAATACCTAATTTATCATTCATTAATTCTTTAAAACAAGGTATCATACCAAATATACCGATTGAACCGGTAATGGTTACAGGCTCTGCAAAGATTTTATCAGCACCACATGAAATGTAATATCCACCGGAAGCAGCAAGATCTCCCATTGACACAGCAAAAGGTTTTCCGTTCTTCTTCACTTCTTCAAGAGCTGCCCATATTTGTTCAGAGCCAAAAGCACTTCCTCCCGGTGAATTTACTCGTAATACTACACCTTTGACAGCATCATCATTAGCTATTTCAATTATATCTTTAACCAACTTAGAAGAAACAACCCCTTCATAAGAACTGCCATCAATCTCACCTACCGCATATATTACAGCAATCTTATCGGAATACAATTTAGGAACATCTAAAGTTGTAACTTGCTCAGGACTTACAAAACGTAAATCATTTTTATAATCGGTTTCAGTTATATCTTTCAACAAATTAATGACTTCAAAGCGATATTTTAACCCATCAACAACTTTATTTGCAATAATATAATTACCATCTTGTGTCAACATCATATCATCGGCAAGCTTATTAAGTTTACTTGTTGATATACCTCGAGAAGCTGAAATACTATCACACAAATTATTCCATATTGAACTTAAATATGCTTCTGTAGCCATACGATTCGCAGGACTTGCTTGAGTTTCAACATACGGTTCAACAGCACTTTTAAATGTACCAACTCGTATAATTTGCATTTCAACACCAATTTTATCAAGCAGATTCTTAAAGAACGGAATTGTAGAACTTAAACCATGAATATCTACAACTCCAACAGGATTCAAAAAGACAGAATCGGCAACAGATGCAATATAGTAATCGCCTTGCGTTATTGCTTCGTTTCCATAAGCAATAACAAATTTTCCACTCTTCTTAAAATCCTGTAACGCATTTCTTATTTCAAATGACGTTGCCAAGCCAGACGTATTTCCTTTACATTCTATAAAAACACCTTTTATATTATCATTATCTTTTGCAATTTTCAAGGATTTTAAAACGTTTTCCAAACTTGTTAAAACATCTTTTGAATCACCCAAAAAAGTACTTTTAAATTGCTCTTTCACATCAGTACGTTCATTAAATCCTCCTGACAAAGTCAAATGTAACACAGATTTATCGGAAATTGTATTACTCTGCCCGGAGCCTTCACCTGAAATAGAACCTATCAAAGCAAACCCAGACATTATTGCCATAAAGCTAAATACAATCAAAGCCAACCACGCCCCTACAAAAGAGCCTAACACATTTGAAAAGAACTTTTTAATCATTTTATTGCAAAATATATATTAATAATCAACTCATTACATTGCCTCAAATCATAAATGTTCATGTTTCATTGTTTATCTTTCACTCTCAAGGCAATTTAATATGTAAAGATAATCAATATCTTAACAATACAAGACATAAAAAACAAATATTTTTCAGCTTTCTGTCATTATCTTATAATATTAACGACAAAATATTTATATTTGCGAATATCTATAATAAATACAAATAATATGAAGCAAAGATTTTTAAAACTTTTATTCAGTTTATCAGTTATATCTGCTGTTACTGCTTGTTCCGACAAAAAGCCAACAGGAAAAGATAATAACAACTCATACAATAAACAAGTTAGCATAAGCGACACTAAAAAAGGGACTCAAATAGAAGAAATTAATTTATACGGCATAACTATAGACCGAGCAATGAACAGCATAACAGTATTGTCACAAAGTGGCGACACTGTTACATTTGAATTACCTGAGACAAAACCAAATCATTTATTTGCTCATTGTCTCATAGGTGATAGTGTAACAATAAAATATATAGCTACCACAAAACAAGATAGCGTAACTGCGATATTCAAAGGCTACAAACCATAAGAAATAAAAAATGAGAGCAAAAGCTCTCATTTTTTATTTCTATTATTCTCTTTAAGCCAAAGACTTTATAACACTCTTTATTTGATTTACAAGTTCTTCAGCTTCTTCCATAGTATGAGCTTCGGCAACAACACGAATTATTGGTTCAGTGTTACTCTTACGTAAATGCACCCAACTTTCTTTAAAATCAATCTTTACACCATCTATATCGGTTATCTTTTCTGCTTCATATTTCACTTTGACTGCTTCAAGAATTGCATCAACGTCAATATCAGGAGTTAATTCAATTTTATTCTTTGAAATACAGTATTTAGGATAGCCTGCCTTCAATTCACTCACTTTTTTACCACTCTTTGCAAGATGTGTCAAGAACAATGCGACACCTACCAAAGCATCACGACCATAGTGACAAGGAGGATATATAATACCTCCATTACCTTCACCACCTATTACAGCATTTGTTCGCTTCATTTCTGTAGTTACATTCACTTCACCTACAGCCGAAGCCGAATAACTACAATTATATTGTTTAGTAACATCGGCAAGAGCTCGAGATGAAGATAAATTGGAAACGGTAGGTCCAGGAGTACGAGATAGAACATAATCGGCAACAGACACCAATGTATATTCCTCAACAAAGAACTCACCATTTTCCATTACTATTGCAAGGCGGTCAACATCAGGGTCAACAACAAAACCAACATCAGCCTTACCCTCTTTCATTAAAGTTGAAATATCTGTTAAGTTTTCAGGCACAGGTTCCGGTGTGTGACCGAAATTTCCGGTTGGAGCACAATAAAGTTCTATAACGTTTTCTACGCCCAATCGATGTAGTAATTCAGGTATAATAACACCACCTATAGAGTTTACTGCATCTACTGCCACTGTAAAGTTTGCCTTTTTAATAGCCTCAACATCAACAAGGTCAAGTGACAAAATTTTATTGATGTGATGACGAGCGTAAGTTGTATTTACATAAGCTTTGCCTAAATTATCTATGTTAGCATACTCATACTCATCATTCTCAGCCAAGCGTAAAACTTCTTTACCTTGAGCATCATTCAAAAATTCGCCATTTTCATTGAGCAATTTCAAAGCATTCCACTGCTTTGGATTATGTGATGCTGTTATGATAATACCACCACAAGCATCTTCTTCAACTACAGCAATTTCTGTAGTAGGAGTTGAAGCCATACCGATATTAACAACATCAAATCCACATCCAACCAAAGTACCCACAACGATGTCGTTTACCATTTCGCCCGAAATACGAGCATCACGTCCTACAACGATTACATTAGATGTTTTAGTAGTAGTTTTACGGATAAAAGTAGCATAAGCTGAAGTAAATTTTACGATATCAAGAGGGGTCAAGCCATCACTTACAGCTCCACCTATTGTACCGCGAATACCCGAAATAGATTTAATTAGTGACATTATTTTTTATTTTTTTGTATTTGTATTTTTTATTATTCTTCATCACCTCCACCTATCATACTTGGATAATAGGTTATATTATATAGATATGGTATAACATTTGAAATTTCATTAGAAAAACCATATTGAGACTTAACCAACAAATTAACTTTGGAATTCACCCCAAGATATTTCAATGGCATTTGTAGTCCATACCCATAATATGACGAAGAGTCAAGCGTATAATTATCATATAAGAAAAAAGTGGGGTCAGCCATCATATTTTCTGCATTACCTTCCCAAAAATACACTCCGGAAGTATATAAATACAACAAATCCAATCTCATAAAACGAAAATATACCGGTTGATTAGTCTTAGGACGATTTTCTTTACTATCTGCTATAAGTACTTGCATATATACATTTCCATCGGGATCTATTTTATAGTATGGAGCATTCTCTCCTACTTCAAACAAGGTATCTGAAGGAATCTCATCTATAATTTCATAATTTGACAAAAATGAATTGGATGCAAATCTTTCATCTTTCAATAAATCGGCATAACTCTTATCATCTCCACAAGAAGAAAAAGACATTAACGCCATTAAACCTGATAATATCGCTATTAATTTAAATTTCATTTCAATAATATTTTCAATTACTATTTTGTTTCAAGTTCTCAACTATATCATAAACAAGTTTTTTAGCATCTTCCATAGTACCTCTAAACTCGCCTCCGGCAGCATTTTTATGACCACCCCCACTAAAATACTGCTCACAGTATACATTTACAGCAAAGTCTCCAGTAGAACGAGCCGACACCTTTATATATTCCACATCATCTCTCAAAAAGATTGACCAATAAATTCCAGGAATGGCTAACGGTCGATTCACCAAACTTTCGGTATCACCTCTCTGGTAATGATATTTCACCAATTCATCGTGTGTAAGTTCAATCAAAGCACCTCCTACTTCAGGGAAAAGAATCATTTTCTCACTCAAAGCATACCCCATAAGACGTAAGCGATCAGCCGAGAATGTATTCATTGCCATATTATATATATTATCCTTATCTATACCAAATCGCAAAAGTTCTGCTATAATAATGTATAAATCAGGATCATTGGAATTATATGTAAAATTCCCTGTATCGGTCATCATGCCTGTATACAAGCATGTTGCACTCCATTTACTCATATACTTCATCAACCCCATTGCATATATCAGCCTAAAAAGCAACTCACACGTAGAAGACATTTTAGGATAAGAAATCACCAAATCAGTAAAATCTTCAGGTTCCAAATGATGGTCAATAAGAGCCTTGCGACCTTTCGCCGACAATAAAACAGGAGAAAGTCTATCTACTCGATAAGGTGCATTAAAGTCAAGACATACTATCAAATCGGCTTCATTCATAAAATGCTTTGCCATCAATTCTTGACGAGTATATACCACTACATCTTTTAATCCAGGAAGAAAAGTTAGAGATGGGGGTATCATATCAGGAGTTACTACATGAGCTTCCTTCCCCATTTTGTGCAACAAATGTAAAAGACACAACGACGAGCCCACAGCATCTCCATCAGGAGACACATGACAAGTAATCACTATTTTTTGTGCATCAATAAGCAGTTGCTTTAATTCACGCACTTGAGCATCCGTAATTATTCTTCGTAACATTTGATTCTTTATCATTATGCAAAGATAAAAAATAAAATTCTTATTTTGAAGTCGACAAATTAATATCTATGTAAATATAGAGCAAATTAATGGAAATTTAAATAATTTTACACTAAATCGCAATACGTTTCACAATACGTTATCGAGGGGAAACATAATAGGTTAAAAAATATTATTTACATTTATATACAAACAATAATCTTAACAAAGATACTTTTATTAAAATATTATTTCACAAAGATAAGTCAAATTGCCACTTTTTAAGTATTTTTGTGCTTAATTTTAGTGAATCTGTTAATAATAGGCTGTAATTTTGCAACCAAATTGTAAAAACGTTAAATTATAATAATATTATGACCAAGAAATTACTATTTCTTCTTTACTTTACGCTATTGAGCACTCTTGTTTCAACAGCACAAATTATAACTCCAGTAAGTTGGGATAAATCAATAAAAATGACCGACAAAACTTCGGGAGAAATCATTTTCACTGCCACAATTGAAAACGGATGGCACATGTACGGACTTGATTTGCCTGCTGAAAGTGGTATTCAAGCAACATCTGTTACATGGAACAATTTAGACGGTGTTAATTTAGTAGGAGAACTCACTCCCAGTCGTCCTGCACATGAAGCATTTGACGCTGTAATGGATATGAAACTATCCTGGTGGGAAAAAAATGTAACTCTTACACAAAAGTTTGAATTAACAGAAAGCGGTGCTTACAATATCACAGGCGAAATTAAATATATGGTCTGCAACGACAAAACTTGTCAAGCACCAACTAAAGAATCTTTCGATTTTTCTAAAGGAGAAACACACGAACCGTCCGTAGAAAGCAAAGAAAAAACAAAAAGTGTTACAACCTCGTCAACAAACGTTGATAGCAATCGCCTTTGGGAACCTGTTGAATTTAAATCTAACGATACTCAAAACAATGAAGCATCTATACAAGGATTATCTTCATGGTTCATTTTTATAGGAGGTTTTGCAGGTGGATTATTAGCACTTTTGACTCCTTGTGTTTGGCCAATGATTCCATTAACAGTAAGTTTCTTCTTAAAGAAAAGCGGTTCTCGTAAAAAAGCAATTACTAATGCTATTCTTTATGGTGTTGCAATTATCCTAATATACCTAATACTTGGACTTGCTGTTACCATCTTATTCGGAGCAAGTGCATTAAATGCATTATCAACAAATGCCATATTCAACATCATATTCTTCTTAATGCTTGTTGTTTTTGCCATTTCATTCTTTGGAGCATTTGACATAAAGCTACCTGATTCATGGGCAAACAAAATGGACAGCAACGCTGAAAAAACTTCCGGATTATTGAGTATATTCTTCATGGCATTTACTCTTTCTCTTGTATCGTTTTCTTGTACAGGTCCTATTATCGGCACACTGCTTGTAGAAGCAGCAAATCTTGGCAACTATACAGGTCCTGCCGTGGGTATGTTTGGTTTCGCTCTTGCATTGGCTATTCCTTTTTCACTTTTTGCAATATTCCCATCATGGCTAAAGAGTGTTCCTAAATCAGGTGGTTGGATGAACACTGTGAAAGTAACATTAGGTTTTATTGAACTTGCTTTATCGTTGAAATTTTTATCGGTAGCCGACCTTGCTTATGGCTGGCACATCTTAGATCGTGAAGTATTTGTTTCCCTTTGGATTGTAACATTTGCTTTACTTGGTCTATATTTGCTCGGAAAAATTCGTTTTGCTCACGATGACGAAAATGAAGGCATCGGTGTATTCCGCTTCTTCCTTGCCTTGATATCTTTATCATTTGCAATGTATCTTGTTCCAGGATTGTGGGGAGCTCCATTAAAAAGCGTAAGTGCATTCGTACCTCCATTGTACACACAAGATTTCAATTTATATGATAAAGGAATGACTCACTACGAAGACTATGAAGAAGGTATGCGTGCAGCACAAGCTCAAGGCAAACCGGTCTTTATCGATTTTTCAGGATATGGTTGTGTTAATTGTCGCAAAATGGAAGCCGCAGTTCTAAACAATAGCACTGTTAAAGGCATACTTGAAAAAGATTTTGTTTTCATCTCTCTTATGGTTGATGACAAACGTCCTCTTCCTGAACCTATTTACGTTGTTGAAAACGGTCGTCAAGTAAAACTCGAAACCTACGGAGACCGTTGGAGCTACTTACAAAGACACAAATTCAATGCCAACTCTCAACCATACTACGCAGTAATAGATGGTAATGGAGATTTGTTATCCGGGCCTTATTTCTACGATGAGAACGTTGATAAATTCATTGACTTCCTTAATGCGGGGAAATAACGACTAAAGCAAAACAACAATGTCACATAGTAAAGAACAAAAGCTCGAGGCGTTCAGTGTAATACTGGACGTTCTCGATACTTTACGCGTAAAATGTCCATGGGATGCAAAACAAACCAACGAAAGCCTGCGTCCCAATTCTATTGAAGAAATGCTCGAACTTGCCGATGCACTCATTCGCGACGATGTTCAAGACATAAAGAAAGAACTTGGTGACGTTCTTTTACATGTCTTATTCTACTCAAAGATAGCCGATGAGCAACAACGTTTCGACATTGCTGATGTATGCGATGCTTTGCGTAAAAAACTTATATTCCGTCATCCTCATGTATATGGAACGACACATATCGAAGGCACCGATGATGTTTTAAAAAACTGGGAAGAATTAAAACTAAAAGAGAAAGATGGAAACAAAACGGTTCTTTCCGGTGTACCAAGCACTTTACCTTCTTTAATTAAAGCTTTCCGTATTCAAGAAAAAACAGCTAACGTAGGTTTTGATTGGAACACTCCACAAGAAGTTTGGGACAAAGTTAAAGAAGAAATAAACGAAGTAGAAACCGAGATTACCAATGGTAATGACATTAATCTTGAAAAAGAATTCGGTGATTTATTGTTCAGCATTGTAAACGTAGCACGCAAATATGGAATAAATGCTGAAAATGCTCTCGAAAAGACCAACCAAAAATTTATAAATCGTTTTAATTACATCGAAGCTAAATCCAAAGAAGAAGGAAAACGTTTAAAAGATATGACTCTAAATGAAATGGATATCCTTTGGGGTGAAGCTAAACAAATAGAAAAGACCACTGAATGATAGTTTGTATCACGGAGAAACCAAGCGTAGCTAAGGATATTGCACTAATCTTAGGTGCCGACAAGCGTCAACAAGGATATTTTGAAGGCAACGGCTACCAAGTGACATGGACTTTTGGGCATCTTTGTACCCTGAAAGAGCCACACGACTACACCGACCAATGGCGTAGATGGAGTCTTGGTGCATTACCTATGATTCCACAACGCTTCGGAATAAAATTAATTGATGACGAAGGTATTAAGCGTCAATTTAATGTGATAGAAACACTTATAAAAACTGCCGACGAAGTAATTAACTGCGGTGATGCCGGGCAAGAAGGAGAACTTATTCAGCGATGGGTTATGCAAAAAGCAAAATGCAATAAACCTGTTAAACGCCTTTGGATTTCTTCTCTTACCGATGAAAGTATTCGTGAAGGCTTTAAATCACTTAAATCTCAAAGCGAATTTGACTCTCTCTATTTTGCAGGTCTTTCCAGAGCGATTGGCGATTGGATTCTCGGAATGAATGCAACACGCCTATACACTCTCAAATATGCTCAAAGCAGAAATGTACTATCTATAGGACGTGTACAAACTCCCACCTTGGCTCTTATTGTCAACCGACAACGTGAAATAGAAAATTTCATACCCGAAGATTATTGGGAAATAAAGACAAACTATCGTAATACGACTTTTAATTCAACTAAAGGTAAATACAAAAGTGAGGAAGAAGCTAATGCTGTTATAGAACAAATAAAAGACGATTTACTTTATATAAAATCAATTTCTACCAAAAAAGGGAAAGAAGCTCCTCCACGATTATTTGACCTTACATCTCTTCAAGTTGAATGTAATAAGAAATATTCGTTTTCAGCCGAAGAAACATTACGATATATTCAATCACTTTATGAAAAAAAGGTAACAACCTACCCCCGCGTTGATACAACTTATTTAAGTGATGATATATATCCTAAAATACCGGGAATTTTAGAAAAACTAACACCATATAATAATTTTGTTCAACCTATTCTTAACAGTAACAAAATTGTTAAGAGTAAAAAAGTTTTCGATAATTCTAAAGTTACCGATCACCACGCAATTATACCTACTAATGTAGAACCTCAACGTGTTCCACTCACACATGAGGAAAAACTCGTTTACGACCTCGTTGCACGACGTTTTATTTCGGTTTTTTATCCAGATTGTGAATTTTCATCAACAACTGTCTTGGCGGAAATAAATAAAGCCGAATTTAAAGCCACAGGGCGACAAATTTTGAAAAACGGATGGAGAGAATTATATCTAAAAGACAAAAATTCCGATGAAAAGAATGAAGAAGACGGAAATTCATCAATGCCATTGTTTTCCGAAGGAGAAAGTGGCACACATGAACCTTCTTTATTGAAAAAGCAGACACAACCCCCAAAATACTTCACCGAAGGTACTCTACTCCGTGCAATGGAAACAGCTGGTAAATTAGTTGAAGACGAAGAATTGCGTGAAGCCATGAAAGAAAACGGAATTGGACGACCTTCAACTCGTGCTGCCATCATAGAAACTCTATTTAAACGAAAATACATAAAAAAAGTAAAGAAAAATTTGCAAGCCACACAAGCCGGAATAACTCTCATTGACACAATTAATGAAGAATTATTAAAATCGGCTAAACTTACCGGTTTATGGGAAAATAAATTACGTAAAATAGAGAAAAAAGATTATGATGCAGCATCTTTCATAAAAGAGCTTAAAGACTTAGTTGAAAAAATTGTCATAGATGTTCTTCGCGACAATAGCCACAACAGCATCACAATCGAAGACAATAAAACAAAAAAATAATTTTTTATGGAAGAAATTTTTCCTATTGTAGATGAAAATGGAAATGTAACAGGCTCTGCGACCCGCAAGGAATGCCATTCAGGAAGCAAATTATTACACCCTGTCATTCATTTACACATTACAAACACAGATAAAGATTCTTTATTCCTTCAAAAACGTGCTATTACAAAAGACATTCAACCGGGCAAATGGGATACTGCAGCAGGCGGACACGTTGATTTAGGTGAAAACATTCACATGGCTCTCAGAAGAGAAGCATCCGAAGAACTTGGACTTTCTCAATTCACACCACACTTTCTTATCTCTTACATTTTTGAAAGTGAAATAGAACGTGAGTTGGTAAATACATTTTATACGTCTGTGAACCCGGACACAAATATTTTTGTTATTGATGAAAAAGAAATTTCAGAAGGCAAATTTTGGACGTTTGATGAAATTAATGAAAACTTGGGCAAGGGAATCTTTACACCTAACTTTGAACAAGAATATATAAAGATACGGCATTTACTAAAACAATAAAACGTTATATGAACTACAGCCACATATTACAATACTTTATTATAGCAATAATTGCCATTACAATAATGATTATCATATTTAAACACATTCAAAAAATACGTAGTTGTAATGATAAAAACGACGTTTGCCAATGTTGTTCTTCAAAATCTATTTGCAGAAAAGCAAAAAAAAGAGGTCAACATGTTGCAAATTCAAAAAATTAGTCGTACCTTTGCAATCGCAAAACCAAACAAGGTTCCTTGGATGAGTGGCTTAGTCAGCGGTCTGCAAAACCGTGTACGGCGGTTCGAATCCGCCAGGAACCTCAAAACAAAAAAGGTTCGCTAGCTCAACTGAATAGAGCATCTGACTACGGATCAGAAGGTTACAGG
>CAZHXA010000006.1:0-72878 GCA_964536025.1 uncultured Muribaculaceae bacterium | reverse complement strand
AAAAAATAGTCTGGAATTGCTTTCAAAATTGTATCTTTGTATTTGATTATACAGCGCGGAAATGAATCTAATTAACGAGAAAAACGTTGTGAATTGCTTTCAAAATTGTATCTTTGTATTTGATTATACAGCCCTTCTTTGCAAAAGATATTACCGAAAAGTGTTGTGAATTGCTTTCAAAATTGTATCTTTGTATTTGATTATACAGCTTATTATTGTGTTGTTGTTATTAATTACACTGTTGTGAATTGCTTTCAAAATTGTATCTTTGTATTTGATTATACAGCACATGTCTAGTAAGTAGATGTTAATCAAATATATACAATTAAAATTAGAAATAAAAATACAGCTGTATTAGAATAAAAAAACTCGCTTTCTCTGCGAGTTTTTTTATTTCATTGTTTTTAAAATAATTCTAATTGTTGTTCCGGACAGATTTTTTGGTTCAGTAGTTATTGAGTGTTGGTATGCAAAGAGTTTAGATATTCTGAATAGGAAGAAATTTTTATCTACGACACCTCTGAGATTGGCTCTGAAAAGTTTGATTTTAGCATTGAATGATTCCTCCAATGCGTTTGAAGAACGATTGCTGTAAAAGTTCAGAATCTCGTCATAGTGTTCGTAGAAGGTAGTGGCAATTACATTGAATGAGTGAAGACCAGCCTCTTCCACCTTGTTGTACCATCGGGCCATCGAAATCCTCGCAGCGTCTTTAATCGTATTCTTAGAGAAGATCATTCGTAAAGAATGACTCAACCCATATGCATCTTTAATATCAGGATATTCTTCAAACAGTATTGCATCTCTTTCTTTTTGCCGTTTAGTTCAGTTATTTGCCGACTTGAAGAGCAAGTAACGAGAACGTATAAGCAGTTCTTTTGCGAGTGTCGCCATTGGAATAACGAAAAGTGATATAAGGTTTACCCGAAAGTTTGGCTTCTTCCATTTCATCATTACATTGTTGTATTGCGTTCCAACGAGAGCTTTATTCTTAATTCTTGTACAGCATAACAAGCTAATGTCGAAGGCAAAAGAAGTTAAAAACGGAAAAGCTAATGTCTCCAGCATAAAACATAAACCGAAAGCCGAAGATATAGTTAGTTTGAATGCAAAGCAGAGATGGGATTACAGTTAAAATCTGATAGGTATGTATTGTCTATAATACCCATAATTATCTACTGAGTCTGAAATTGTCCCGTATTTGTCCCGGTTGAATTAAAAAACGAAACGCAACGAGCTGATTCTAGGCTTGTTGCGTTTGCTGTTCTGCATGGTAGCGGGAACGAGAATTGAACTCGTGACCTCCGGGTTATGAATCCGACGCTCTAACCAACTGAGCTATCCCGCCATTTCCGTTTTGCGAGTGCAAAGTTAGAAATCTTTTTTGAAATATGCAAATTCTATGAAGTAAAACTTATTATTTTTTGTATTAAATGTGGTTTTTAGTGAAATTTATTGAAATAGTCATGTTTTGTAGTTTCATTTTTTAATGATATAATTAATGAAATGCTTTTTTATAATTTTTTTAAGCTTGTTTGTTTTTAATTTAAGGTATTTCATGTTATGAGTGATAAATTTTAGTTGATTATATGGGAATATATCGGCAGATTGTTGTATTTTTGCATGATTTAGTGCTAAATAGGCATTCTTGTTAAAGATAAATATAAAAAACGATATAAATACTGCTGTATGTATAGAACAAAAACGTGTGGTGAATTGCGACTTGCTAATGCAGGCGAAAAGGTAACGCTTGCTGGCTGGGTGCAACGCTTGAGAAAAATGGGTGCAATGACATTTGTGGATTTGCGTGACCGTTATGGTATTACTCAGATTGTGTTTAATAATGAAGTTAATGAGGAACTTTGCAATGCTGCAAATGAGCTTGGTAGAGAATATGTAATTCAGTTGACCGGAACTGTGGCTGAACGTTCAAGCAAGAACGCTAATTTGCCTACCGGTGAGATTGAAATCATTGCCGAGGAATTAACAGTGTTAAATAAAAGTGATGTGCCTCCGTTTACAATTGAGGATAATAGTGATGGGGGAGATGATTTACGTATGCAGTATCGTTATCTTGACTTGCGTAGAAATGCGGTGCGTAAAAATCTTGAATTGCGTTCAAAGATATGTTTTGAATTGCGTCGTTACTTAAATGAGCATAACTTTCTTGAAGTTGAAACTCCAATACTTACAAAATCCACTCCTGAGGGAGCTCGAGATTTCGTTGTGCCTTCTCGAATGAATCCGGGTCAATTTTATGCGTTGCCTCAATCTCCTCAATTATATAAGCAATTGCTTATGGTGGGTGGTTTTGACCGCTATTTCCAAATCGCAAAATGTTTCCGTGACGAGGATTTGCGTGCCGATCGTCAACCTGAGTTTACACAAATTGACTGTGAAATGTCATTTGTTGAACAGGAAGATGTACTTCAACTATTTGAAGGTCTTGTAAAGCATGTATTTAAGGCAACTCGTGGGCTTGAATTTAACGAGCCTTTCACTCGAATGACATGGGCTGATGCAATGAAATATTATGGTAGTGACAAGCCTGATATTCGTTTTGGCATGAAATTCGTAGAATTGAAAGATTTGACTGAAGGACATGATTTTGTGGTGTTTGACAGTGCCGAATATGTAGGTGCTATTTGTGCCGAAGGTTGTGCTTCTTACACTCGTAAACAAATAGATGCTTTAACCGATTTTGTGAAGCGTCCTCAAATAGGAGCAAAAGGTCTTGTGTGGATTAAAGTAGAAAACGATGGTTCAATAAAGAGCAGTATCGGTAAATTCTACAGCGATGAAGACTTGAAGAAGATGACCGACCGTTGTGGAGCAAAACCAGGAGATTTGGTATTGATACTTGCAGGAAAAACATCGGCAACACGCAAACAGTTAAATGAGTTGCGTCTTGAAATGGGAAATCAATTGGGCTTGCGTGATAAGGATACATTTGCTCCGTTGTGGGTGATAGACTTTCCAATGTTTGAATGGGATGAAGAAACACAACGCTATTATGCAATGCACCATCCGTTTACTATGCCAAACAAAGAAGATATTCCATTGTTGAAAACAGATACAGGAGCTGTAAGAGCTTATGCTTATGATATGGTAATGAATGGAGTTGAGCTTGGTGGCGGAAGTATTCGTATTCATGAACCTGAGTTGCAAGATTTGATGTTTGAATTGTTGGGCTTTACACCTGAACGTGCTCACGAAAAATTCGGATTCTTAATGAATGCCTTCAAGTATGGTGCTCCACCTCATGCAGGTCTTGCTTTTGGACTTGATAGATTTGTGTCGATGATTGCCGGATTGGATAGCATACGCGATACAATAGCATTCCCGAAGAATAATTCAGGTCGTGATATGATGAACGATTCTCCTGCCGAAATCGAGCAAGAACAACTTGATGAGCTTTATATAATGCTTGATAAAGAAAAAATTGCAAATAAAAAGTAAAAGAAAAGATTCATGAAGATAGCAGAGGTTACACGGCTGATAGAAGATTTTGCCCCATTGTGTACACAAGAAAGTTGGGACAATGCCGGTTTGCAAGTGGGAAATCCACAAATGGAAGCAACCGGAGCATTATTATGCCTTGATGTAACCGAAGCTGTTTTTGATGAAGCTGTTGAAAGAGGACTTAATCTCATAATATCGCATCATCCGTTATTGTTTAAGGGTTTGAAATCAATAACAGGGCGTTCGTCGATAGAACGTATTGTGATGAAAGCCATTAAACATGATATAGCAATATATTCGGCTCACACCAATATGGATAGTGCATGGGGAGGTGTTTCCCATAAAATAGCCGAAAAAATAGGTTTGATTGATGTAGAAGTATTGCGAAAACAAAGTTGTAATGCATATAAGTTGGTCGTTTTTGTCCCAATCGACTATGTTGAAAAGGTAAGACGAGCCATAACAGAAGCCGGAGCCGGTAAAATAGGTGATTATGATAATTGTACCTATCAACTTCAAGGTGAAGGAACATTCAGAGCATTAGCGGGAGCTGACCCTTTTGTAGGAGAAATAGGAGAGGTACATCATGAACCTGAAATACGTCTTGAGGCAATTGTACCACAAGCATATTGTAGTAGAGTTATAGTCTCAATGCTCAAGGCACATCCCTATGAAGAACCTGCCTACGATTTAATAGCACTTGAAAATGAAAATAAAAGAGTAGGTCTTGGTATTGTAGGAAATCTACCAAGTGAAGAAGAAGTGGTTTCTTTTTTACACAGAGTAAAAAAAGAATTCAAAGTAGGAGCTGTTCGTTATTGCGGAAATATATCCAAATCAATAAAACGAGTTGCAATATGTGGCGGTGCCGGTGCTGAATTTGTAAGTGATGCCATATCTTGTGGTGCCGACATATTAATAACAGGCGATGTGAAATATCATGAGTTTATGAGTGAAAACGATAAAATTTTGATTGCAGATATAGGACATTATGAAAGTGAACATTTCACAAAAGAAATTTTTAATGAGATAATTACAAAAAAAATTCCTAACTTTGCAATTCATTATGCAGAATTAGATAAAAATCCGATAAATTATTTGTAAGCTATGGCTACCGATAAGACAAAACAAGAAAAAGAATTGACTGTAGAAGAACGTCTAAAGGCACTTTATTCACTTCAGACAATATTGTCTAATGTAGATAGAATAAAGACACTTAGAGGTGAGTTGCCTTTGGAAGTGCAAGACTTGGAGGATGAAATTGCCGGTCTTGAAACCCGTATTCAGAACTTCAAAAATGATATAGCAGCTTTAGCTGATAATATCAATAAGCAAAATCGTGATATTGCCGAAGCCAACGCGTTAATCGAAAGATATACATCGCAACAAGACAACGTTCGTAATAATCGCGAATATGATTTCTTGTCAAAAGAAATTGAATATCAAAATTTGAATATCGAATTGGCCAATAAGCGTATAAATGAATTCAATCAACAGATTGAAGCTAAGAAAAATGATGTAAATGTGGCAGAAGAACATCTTGCTGACCGTAAACATATTCATTCTGAAAAGAAAAGCGAGCTTGAGCAAATCGTATCAGAAACAAAGCAAGATGAAGAAAAACTTCGAGAACAAGCTAAGAAAATTGAAGGTAAGATAGACCAAAAATTGCTTGATGCATTTAAGCGTATACGTAGAAATGCTCGTAATGGTTTGGCTGTTGTTTACATACAACGTAATGCTTGTGGTGGTTGCTTTAACCGTATCCCTGCACAACGTCAAGCCGAAATCAAGACACACAAGAAAATCATTGTTTGTGAATATTGTGGTCGCATCATGATTGATCCTGAACTTGCCGGTGTAACTGATTAAGAAACGAGAAAATTAGTATAAAAATAATAAAGCCGAGTAGGATTAAATCCTATACTCGGCTTTATTATTGTCAAATAGACAGTATTTATTGTTTAAATATCCTCTTTGAAGAGTGAATTTTTTTCAAAAGATTCAAGTCTACGATTACGCCAACAACGTCGGCACATAGCGATATATTTATCATCTCCTCCTATTTCAACTTGGTTGCCATCGGTAAGCACAGTACCATCTTTGTCGATACGAGCGTTAATAATGGTCTTGCGTCCACATGAGCAAGTAGATTTAATTTCGTCGATAGTATCGGCTATTTCAAAAAGTCGTTTAGAACCTTCAAACATATTTGATTGGAAGTCGGTACGGAGTCCATAACACACCACATTGCTACCATAATCGTCTACAATACGTGCTAATTGGTCAACTTGTTCACGTGTTAAAAATTGAGCTTCATCAATGAGAATCCAATCTTTAACAACTAAAGTTTCTTCATAAATGTTTTTTGCCAATTCATAAAGGTCGGTATCTTGATAAATCCATAGACATTCTCTTTTTATCCCGATACGTGATTTAATGACATTTTCTTTATCTCTTGTGTCTATAATGGGTTTCATACACAAGTATTCCATTCCGCGTTCTTCAAAATTATAAGCAGTTGTTAGTAATAAAGCCGTTTTGGCAGAGCCCATAGTGCCATAGCGGAAGTATAGTTTACCTCTTCTGTTCATGATAGTATTAAATATTGCAATGTGTGTCTTATTTTAAGACTTTTGATTTTTACATTCTTCGTCGCCGTAATATGTTTGGGGGTGAACATGTCGGTCGTCATCAGAAATATTTTTTTTCATTTTTACCTTCATGTTGTCAAATCCACGTCCATATACACCGTTTACTTTAGATTGTGTTATGAAAGCTTCGTTATCTACCGATTTGATGATACGGAAAATCGTAATGGTTTCAATTTTACGGCACATAACGATAAGCATTTTTACGTTATTCTTGGTGTACCATCCCTGACCATCAAGAACAGTGCAACCGCGATGTGCATCACGAATTATGGCATCGGCTATTTCTTTCCATTTATTGGAAAAAATTGTAAATTGAACAGCTTGTCGGTTGGTGTTGATAACAAGGTCTGTGATATATGAAAGAATTAAAACGAAAACAATTCCGTAAACAATTTTTTCGATACTATGGAATAATAAATAAGATGATGATATAATCAAGAAGTCGATATATAGAATCATGCGTCCTATTGTTACATTGCTACGTTTTGACACCATAGCAGCTATAATATCTGTACCTCCGGAACTACCATTATGAACAAACGTAAGACCTATACCGAAACCACATAATAAAGCTCCAAGAACCACACTCATGAATGGTTGACCTGAAACGATGGTTATGTTTGATAATATGGGTTGAAATAATCCTATAAGAAAACTTAATACCGTTGTGCCGAAAATAGTGCGTTTAACAAAAGTCATACCTACAACTTTTGCAGCCATCAACAATAACATAATGTTAATAGCATAGTTACCTATTTCAACAGGAAGTCCCCATTTATAGTATAAAAGAGAAGCCATACCGGCAACGCCACCGATAACGATTTTTTCAGGTAATATGAACGCAGAGAATCCAAATGCGTAGCTTGCGAGTCCTAATACAATGAAAACATAGTCTCGTATAGTATTCCACAAATTTCTTTTTGTTGGCATATCTGTTATTTTTTTATGTTTTGCAAAATGATTGACAAATTTAATAAAATGTAATGATAAAAAAACGTGATTTGGATAAAAGTTGAAAAAAATGGTGGATATTATATTTTGTTGTTGCCGATAAAGAAAAATTATGTTACTTTGCATATTTAATATGTAAAAGAAATAAAGGATATGAAGAATAGTGGAATATTTAAAATCGTTTGTGTAGTGATAATGGCTTTTATGGCTCAATATATTTCGGCTCAAGGTAGCCCGTTGTCTATAGGAGTGCGATTTGGTGCAAATATGTCAGCTCAAGGAGTTAATTTAGATGAAATGTTTGCCAATGTATGTGAAAGTAATATCAGGTGGAAAGGTGGTTGGCAAGCCGGAGTGGTAGTAGATTTGAATATGAGTAATAAAATTACGTTACAACCCGGTTTTTTCTATAAAAAGTCTTCTTACGACTATTTTATGGCAATTATAGACAATGATGGAAAAATGATGCGTCTTGCCAATGGAGATGCATCCTATTCTATGTATCAAATTCCTATAATGGCTCAATATAAAATAGGTTTGTCGGTGCTTGAGTGGCAAGTTGAAGCCGGTCCTTATGTTGCATTTGGTGTGGGTGGTGATAATAAATTGGAATCCACTACAATAGATGTTAGTGGTAATGGCGTTTATACAACATCTTACAAGTATGGTATAGGCTTTTATGACGATAGCGACGGTTTGATTGCAGGTTGTAATAAATTTGATTGGGGTTTACGATTTGGTACCGGTATTAAAGTGCTTGGTAAATATTATATAGGTATTCATTATAATGCAGGATTTCGTAATGTGGCTAAAGGACATAGCGAATTCAAAAAGAAACCGAGTATAAGAAATAAGAGTGTAGATTTTTCTTTCGGGTATAATTTTTAGTATGGTGTAGGTTATGATAAAGTTTATTTTTAAATTTATTCTTTTTGTCGTAGCCGTATATGTAGCTGCCTATTTTGTTCCGGGTATAAATGTAGTAGGTATAAAAGGAGCGTTGATAGCTTCGGTTGTAATGGGTTTTTTGAACACATTTGTAAAACCTGTGGTTAAATTATTGGCATTTCCGGTAACAATGCTTACATTGGGATTGTTTTCAATTGTAATAAATGCCACAATGGTTCTTTTGTGTGAAATGTTTGTTCCGGAAAGTATAATCGTCTCAGGCTTTTTGCCTGCATTATATTATAGTGTAGCTCTTGCGGTAGTTTCATGGATACTGAATTTCATATTCTTTAATGATTAACAGAGTGGATTTTAACAATAAACAAGCGACTTGATTAAATTTAATCAAGTCGCTTTTAACTTTTTATTATAAACGTTTTTTTACCAAAAACGTTTAATACCCATAATTTGTCTTACGTCTTCAAGAGTTTTAGAAGCTCTTGCTCGTGCTTTTTCTGCCCCCATTTTAACTGCTTTGGCAAGATATTCGTCATTGTTTTGAATATCGATTATTCGTTCGCGAATAGGAGCCGTTACATTTATAATGTCTTGAGCTAATTCTTTTTTCAAATCGCCATAACGTATAGAACAATCGTTGTAAGCATCGGTGAAGAATTTTACTTTATCGGGAGTAGACACAAGTTCCAATAATGTGAATAAGTTCTTTATAGGTTCGCTCATAGGAGAATTAGGGGTTTGAGGTCCTTCATCGGTTACTGCACGCATAACCTTTTTACGAAGAACTTTTTCATCATCAAGAAGATAAATGCAATTACCTTCTGATTTACCCATTTTTCCTGAGCCGTCAAGTCCGGGAACTTTAACTGGAGCACCTCCGAAATTGAAATTTGTAGGTTCCTTAAAATATTCAACACCGTAAACAGAGTTAAAACGACGAGCAAAGCGACGAGTCAATTCAAGGTGTTGCTCTTGGTCTTTACCCACAGGAACATAATCGGCATGTTGAATAAGAATGTCAACAGCCATAAGAGTAGGATATGTAAGAAGTCCTGCGTTTACACGTTTGTTGGAGTCGGTTCCTATGATTTCCTTTTCTATATTATCATCGTTGTCATTGTCGGTTTTTATCCCCAATTGTTTACGAGCTTTGTCTTTAAAAGATGCAGTACGCATAAGTTCGCCTATGCCAACGTGCATGTTTAAAAGAAGATATAATTCAGATATTTCAGGAACATCGCTTTGAACAAATATGGTTGATTTCTCAGGGTCGAGTCCAGCTGCAAGATATTCAGAAAGAATGCTTTTAACGTTATTATGTAAAATTTTAGGGTCTGGATGTGTAGTGAGAGCATGAAGGTCGGCAATAAAAAAGTTGCTGTCATATATGCCTTCTTCTTGCATTCTTACAAATTTACTTAACGCACCATAATAGTTTCCCAAGTGTAATTGTCCTGTGGCACGTATTCCGCTTAGTACGATTTCTTTCATATAAAAATAATCAATTATGTTTCGTTACAAAAAAAATTATTCAATCTCGGTTTCTTCAGTTATTGGAATTTGGCGACGGAACACTTCTTTGAAAGATATAAGTGTTTCAGTTCTAGCCAAACCGAGAGTTTGAATTTTGCTTTGTATGATTCTTAGCAAATGATTGTTGTTTTTTGCAAACAATTTAATTAATAAATCATATTTCCCTGTTGTAAGGTGACATTCTACAACTTCAGGAATATCTTTTAATTTGTTTACAATTTCATCAAATTTTGATGTGTCGTTAAGGAAAAAACCTATGTAAGCACAAGTGTCATATCCTATAGTTGTAGGCTCAATAAGAGCTTCAGCTCCTTTAATGATGCCGAGAGTGTTAAGTTTCTGAATTCGTTGATGTATGGCTGCACCCGAAACTCCACATTCACGAGCAATTTCAAGATAAGGTTTTCGAGCGTTTTTAGATAGCGTTTCCAATATCTTGAGGTCAAGAGAATCCAATTGTGAATTTGCCATAAAAATATATTTTGTTTGTATTTATTCTATATTTTATCTTAATTTTGTAAGCCTTTTTTAAAAGGTAAATGAAATTAATAGCAAATGTACTAAAAAAAAAGATACAATGATAGTTTATTTAAATGTTTTACCACATTCCGAGCTGTTAAAGTCCATAGAATTGTTATATGTGGGTTCTTTTCCTCCAGCCGAGCGTAGACAATTTGCCTATGTTGAGGCGTTATTGGAAAAGGATAATGTTCCATTTAAAATTATGGCGGCAACAGAAAATGATGAGTTGTTAGGATTCATTTCTTATTGGGATTTTGGAACATTTAGATATATCGAACATTTTGCTGTAGATGTAAATAAGCGTGGTAATGGAATAGGTTCGTCATTTCTTTCTTATTTTATTGAGCAAAGTGAGAAAAAGCCAATAGTGCTTGAAGTTGAATTGCCTGAATCTTATGATGCAAGACGCAGAGTTGATTTTTACATGCGTCACAGCTTTATCATTTGGAAAAGGTTGGAGTATATTCAGCCACCTTATGAACTTGGAGGAGAATCTCTTGAATTGAAACTTATGACACTTCGTGTGAATGACGTAAATAAGGTTAAGCAGATGGGCGATATAATACGAAAAGAAGTATATAAACCGATATATGAATTTTAAAACATATAGCCAATACAGATAGGGCTGTGATGTTAAAAGCGTTATATAAGATAGTTAAAGAGCAAACAAAATATAAAAAAGTATTGTTAAAATAAGTAATTTTATAGCCGTAGATTAAAGCCGTATAAAAGATGATTGAAAAAGATATAAAATATATGTTGATAGCTGCTATTACAGCGTTAGTGGTAATGTGCGGTATATCTTCATGCAATCCCGAATCGACAAAACCTGTATTGACGGTGTCAATACAGCCACAACGTTATTTTTTGGAAAGAATAGTGGGTAATAAATATGATGTATTGTGCTTGTTGACACAAGGAAGTAATCCTGAGTCGTATGAACCTGGATTTAATCACTTGATTAATCTTGAACGAAGCAAGGCCTATTTCAGGATGGGTAATATAGGTTTTGAACTTGCTATTTTAGATAAAATCAAGAATAATAATCCCGATTTAATAATTGTGGATACTTCCAAGAATATAGAATTGTTGAAAGGCACTCATGGCGGAGCTCATTCACATAATCATTCGCATGGACACAGCCATGAAGTAGATCCACATGTGTGGACCTCGGTGCCAAATGCTAAAATAATAGTGGAAAACATGTATAATGCCTTGATAGAAATAGATTCTCGCAATAAAAAATATTTCACACGCAACTATGAGACTTTATTGGCTGAACTATCCGAATTAGAATTAGAAATGGCTCAAAAACTTGATTCGGTAGAATGTCGTGCGTTTGCAGTGTGGCATCCGTCTTTAAGTTATTTTGCAAGGGATTATGGCTTGGAGCAAATTTCTATGGAATATGATGGAAAAGAGGTCCCGGCTTCGGTTCTGAAACATGAAATAGATATGGTTCGTGAGCATGGAGTGAAAGTGTTGTTTTATCAAAAAGAATTTGACAGCCGACAGATTCAAACTATTAATGAACAGCTTGGAACAGAAATGATTGAGATAAATCCTATGAATTATGAATGGACTTCTGAAATGAGGAAAATAGCCGATGCACTTACACGAAGAAAATAAAATAATAGAATTGAAGGATGTGGTCATAGGTTATGACCAACACATTGTACTGCCCGGAGTAAACTTAAAAATAAATAAAAGGGATTTTATTGCTATAACAGGACCTAACGGAGGAGGTAAGACTTCTTTGTTACGTGTGATTTTAGGATTGTTAAAGCCTAAGTGTGGTGATGTGAAATTTTTTGAAAATGGTCAAGAAGTGAATAAATTGAATATTGGATATTTACCTCAAAAAAATACCATAGACCATCGTTTCCCTATAACAGTTGAAGAAGTATTAGGCTCTGGTTTATTAAAGAAAAAAATAATTTTCAATAATAAATTGACTGAGGAAGAGAATAGCAAAGTAGATGAAATTTTAGCTATTTTAGGACTGGCGGATTATAGAAATTCTTCAATTGGAAATTTGTCGGGTGGACAGTTGCAACGAGTGCTTTTTGGCCGTTCAATTATAGCAAATCCTGATGTCCTTGTACTTGATGAGCCTTTGTCTTATGTAGATAAGACATTTGAAGGTCAATTCTATAAAATAGTAAAAGATATGGCCCAAAAAACTACTATAATACTTGTTTCACATGAAATGACACGCATTATGCAAATGGCAAATCGTCATATAATAGTAGATGCCGGTATTGAAGATTGCCATGCACATAAACACTATGTTAAAACGGAGTGTGATTAAAAAATGCCATGCTTGAATCTTAATTATGTGTGTATGGGCAGTTTTACCCATATACAACGAGGTACAAGACGCCAAAAGAATACAAGTATTGCATATTTCCAATCTATGATGGCTACTCGTTTACGTTTTTTAACGGCTTTGAAAATTTGTTCTCCTGCATATTTTACTGACATTTGAGCCGGGTAATGTTGTCCATCGTCAAGTAGGGCAGTAGTAACAAATCCCGGTCTAATATCGGTGAATGTAATATCAACGTTCTGAATATTTGACAATTGTTCAAGACTATCTAAGTAGATGTTGTTATAGCGTTTTGTTGCACTATAAGATGGTGATACACCTATACCTTTTGTCCCGGCAATTGAAGATACTATTGCAATTTGTCCTTTAAGATGGTTTTGCTTGAAGTAATTATATGCCGTATCTACTAATTGAGTGAATCCCAATACATTTGTGCGAATGGTATCAAGTTCGGTTTTTATATCGATTAGAGTGTTTTGATGACCAATTCCAGAACAATGAAAATACACATCCATTCCACTCAATCGAGAAATAAGATTATGTAGTTTTTTTGGAGCATCTTCGGTTGTGATGTCTATTACTTCATATTCTACTTGTGACGGATATAATCCTTTGAGCTCTTTAAGAGCTTGTTCTCTTCGTGCTGCAATACCCACTTTCCAACCGTCGGAAATAAAATGTAAAGCTACTTCACGTCCTATTCCCGATGAAGCTCCCATTATTATAATCTTTTTCATGACAATATTTTTCTATAAAATTAGATTATTTTGAATTTGGCAAATTTTAGTAAAAGCAATTTAGTTTCGCCCATTTCACTAAAACTTACCCTTATCTTTTCTTCATCTACAATAATTTCGTCAATAATACCAATGCCAAAACGAGAATGTTGTATTTTCATTCCTTGTTTCAATTCGGTTACTGAATGATAAGCAAAGTCACCAGCATTAGAATGTGATGAAACATTTGTTACCGAAGCGACAACCTTTGGTTTTGATGAAAATTGTTGAAATGTAGAAGTTGTTTTGTTTTCTTTATAGAACGATGGTCTTGAACTATAATCATCAAAATCCCAATTGTTATTTCTTTTGTAAGATGAATAACTGTTTTCTCCCATTGTCGCCGACGTTTGAGATAACGATAGATAAGATTGGTCGATATCTCTTATAAAACGGCTCATCTGACATTGTTTTGATTGTCCGTTTCGGTAACGTGATGAAGCAAACGTGAGCGTACAATTGGTTTTAGCACGAGTAATAGCTACATATAATAATCTTCGTTCTTCTTCTATCCCTTCTATCGTGTCGCTGCTCATAGATGAGGGAAATAATTCTTCTTCCACACCCACGATTATTACATTGCGAAATTCAAGACCTTTTGCAGCGTGAACCGTCATCAAGGTAACACATTCTCCGGAATTTTCATCATCGTTTTTGTCTTGGTCGGTAGCAAGCGAAACTTCGGCAAGAAAATCGGTCAGAGCAACGGCTTCTTCATCTCCGGCTTCTTGTTTTGTGGTAATGAAGTCTTTTATTCCGTTTAACAATTCCGATAAGTTTTCTTGTTTACTGATGTTTTCGGGTGTATTATCGCTATGCACAGTAGCCAATATAGTAGAATCTCGAAGAATCGTTTTAGCTAAATCCAATGCATTTATACCTTTTGTATTATCATTGATGAATGATTGAATTAGAGAAGCAAAATTTTGCAATTTTTTTAGCGTTCCCGAATTTACCGATAATTCATAAGCCACAGGATTGTTTAATACATCCCACATACTCACATTCTTTTGTATTGCGGTTTGTTGAATTTTCCCGACGGTAGTATCCCCTATGCCACGAGCAGGGTAGTTAATAATGCGGCGTAAAGCCTCATCATCGTTAGGGTTAATAGTCAATCTGAAATAAGAAATAGCATCTTTTATTTCTTTGCGTTGGTAAAACGACAAACCTCCGTAAATGCGGTAAGGTATATTTCTTTTTCTCAAAGCTTCTTCAAGAATACGCGATTGAGCATTGGTGCGATAAAGAATGGCAAAATCTTCATAAGAACCTCCTTGAATAGCTTTAATTGCTATTATTTGGTTGGCAACCACATAGCTTTCTTCGTAATCGGAATAAGATTGTATAACTGAAATCTTATTGCCTGTTTCGCTTTTAGAAAATACATTTTTATGTATTCTGTATTTGTTCTTTTCTATTAGTGTATTTGCAGCACCTATGATTGTCTGTGTGGAGCGATAATTTTGTTCCAGTTTAAAAGTCTTTAAATCGGGATATGCTCGTGATAGATTTAAAATGTTACTTATGTTTGCACCTCGAAATGAATAAATCGATTGAGCATCATCACCTACAACGCACAAATGATTGTGTTTCTTGCATAATTGAGAAACTATCAGGTGTTGAGCAAAATTGGTGTCTTGATACTCATCTACAAGTACATATTCAAAATAATTTTGATATTTTTCCAATATGTCCGGATTGTCACGAAACAATATATTGGTGTAAAACAAAAGGTCGTCAAAGTCCATGGCACACGCCACTTTACAGCGATTCCAATAAGCCTTGTAAATAGTGTAAGTAAGAGGTCGTTTTGCTCTATTGTCGGCTTGTCTCAAATCATTATTGTTCTCATAATCATAAGGTGATATAAGAGCATTTTTTATATTGGATATATGGCTTTGTATTTGATTCGGATTATATACTTTATCATCAAGTTGCATGTCTTTGATAATAGCTTTTATCAAAGAGCGTGAATCATTGGTGTCGTATATAGTGAAATCGTGTTTAAAGCCTATTCTTTCGGCATTGAATCTTAATATTTTGGAAAAAATGGAGTGGAATGTACCCATCCATAAGCGTGAAGCCAAATTGTCACCTATGAGTCCGGCAATTCGTTCTTTCATTTCTCTTGCCGCCTTATTGGTAAACGTTAGGGCAAGTATATATTCGGGAGCGTATCCTTTCTCCAATAAATATACGATTTTGCATGTGAGTACTCGGGTTTTTCCCGAACCTGCTCCTGCTATTACCAACGAAGGACCTGCGAGATATTCTACGGCAACTCGTTGTTGTTCATTTAGTTTATTTAAATATTCCTCCAAAATTTTGATTCTTATTAATGTGAATTACAAAATTAGCAATTTTATCGTCAATTACATTATAAAAAATACCACAAAAAATGAACCAATAAGTCAAATGAAAGTTATAATAATATAATTTTAAAACTTTAAAGAATAATAGTATGATAACACACGCACATTTAAGGTTAGTCTTTATTATGACCTTCCTTTTTTCGGGCATATATGTATTATCTCAAGAAAACAATCTTTTACGAGACAGCTTGCCCAAAAGTTGGAAATATGTATCTGAATTTTCGCAAACTCTTCCAAATAGTGATAAATGGTGGGCTAATTTTGAAGATAAATGTCTCGATTCGCTCATCAGTATGGCAATAGATAATAATTATGATTTGCAAATTGCACAAAAAAGGATTGCAATGGCTAAGAGTGCCGTGAAAATTGTGCAAAGTGGTTATTTCCCAAGTTTGTCAATGAATGTGGGGTGGACAAAGGAAAGAGCATCGGGTACTACCGATGATTATTTCAATTTGGGACTGAATTATAGTTGGCAAATTGATTTGTTTGGACAAATCGGCTCGCAAGCCAAATCGAAAAAAGCTCTATGGCAGGCAAGCAAGAGCCAATATGATGGAGCCATGGTAACGCTTTGTGCCAATGTAGCTACGGCGTATATAAATTTAAGAACGTGGCAAACTCAATATATGGTTGCAATGCGACATTTACATTCTCAAAAAGAAATTTTGAACCTTGTGAAAACGCGTTTTAACAGTGGACTTGCGTCAATGTTTGACGTTTCTCAATCAAAGACTATTTTTTTGAGTACGCAAGCATCTATTGCTCCTCTTATGGCAAATATTGAGGCTCAAATCAATTCAATTGCAATTTTGCTTGGAGTTTACAACGATAAGTTGCCCAAAAGTCTTAATCAAGCCGTTGATTTACCGCAAGCTGTAGCTTTGGTTCCGGTAGGTGTTCCTATGGATTTGTTGCGTCGTAGACCTGATATAAAAGAGGCTGAATACACATTGGCTTCTTATGCGGCAAATGTAGGTATAGCAAAAAAGGATTTTCTTCCCATGTTGTCGCTTGATGGAGGCATAGGGTTTAAATCAAGTGAAATAGGAGATATGTTTAAAGATAATTCATTCACCTATACTATTTCACCCAAGTTGACTTGGACTCTTTTTAACGGGCTTAGTAGGAAATATCAATTGATAGAAGCCAAAGAACAATATCAAATAGGTATTGATAACTATAACAATACGGTAATGAATGCGGTTAAAGAAGTTCAAAACTCAATGATTACTTACAAATACATGTTCATAGAAGTCCAAGAGATGGAAAAGGTCAAGAATGAAGCCTATAAGTCGCTTGAATATGCCATTGAATTATATAAAAAAGGATTGAATGCTTATTCTGATGTTCTTACGGCTCAACAGTCTTATCTTGATTACAATAATTCATTGGTAACATCTCAAGGTAAAGTCCTTCTTGCGATAATATCGATTTATCAAGCTCTTGGCGGTGGCTGGAATAATTAATTGAAAAAAATATATAGCGATGAGAAAAAAACTGTTTTTATATATAGCGATGGCGGTGTTTGCGTTTACTTCATGTAGTAAAATGCAAAAAGAATCAAAAGCTGATTATGTGATGAGCGTAAATGTATCATTCCCGAAAATTGATTCGGTACTTTTACATAAAACCTATCCGGCTTCGTTATCGGCTAAAACTGAAGTTAAATTGGTGGCTCGTGTTAATGGCTTTTTACAAGCAGCCAATTATAAAGCCGGAGAGCATGTGGAAAAAGGTAAATTACTCTTTGTTATAGAGCCGGAACCATATAAAGAAGCTTTGTTGCAAGCTGAGGCACAATTGGCAAGTGCAAAAAGTCAAAATGAATATGCTAAAATCAATTATGAAAGCATGAAAGAAGCTGCAGCAACCAATGCTGTTTCTCAAATCGATTTTGTTCAAGCCGAATCCAATTGGAATCAATCGGTTGCGGCAGTGAAATCGGCAAAAGCAGCATTGGAAAATGCTAAAATCAATCTTGGTTATTGCTATATAAAAGCTCCTTTTTCGGGGCGAATAACGAGCAAAAGCGTTGATATAGGGAATTTTCTTAATGGTAGTTCCTCTCCTCAAGTTCTTGCTACTATTTATGACGATGAAACGATGACAGCAACGTTTACAATCGAAGACAGTCAATACATGAGAATGGTGTCAGAACAAGAAAAATCCAATGATGTGAGCAAATATCAATCGGTTACATTGTCGTTTAATGAAAGTTTGCCCCATTCCTATGCAGGTAAATTAAGCTATTTGTCGCCTATGGTGGATTTATCTACCGGTACTATCACTTTGCAAGCCAAAGTGGACAATCCTTATGGTGAATTGAAAAGCGGTATGTATTGTGTCGTAAGTCTTCCTTATAAGGAGTTACCTAATGCTATGCTCATTAAAGATTCTGCAATAAGTACCGATCAGCTGGGTAAATATATTTACACTGTAAACGATTCAGGTAAAGTGGTTTATACACCTGTGAAAATAGGGGATTTGGTTGATGATACATTGCGTGTCGTTATCGAAGGATTGTTGCCTAATCAAAGATATGTTACTCAAGCTATCCAGAAAGTGCGAGATGGCATGATAATAAACCCGGTTATGGAAAAATAAAGCATTATAATTATGATTTCTGAATTTTTTATAAAACGACCTATATTTGCCACAGTTATAGCTGTTTTAATGATTATAATAGGAGGTTTGACGATATTTAATCTTCCTGTGGCACAATATCCTGATATTACACCACCTACGGTACAAGTATCGGCTGTTTATCCGGGAGCAAGTGCCGAAACGGTAGCAAAAACTGTGGGTGTTCCCATAGAAGCACAAGTAAATGGTGTTGAGGGTATGATGTATATGAGTTCTACTTCATCATCTGATGGTTCATATAAACTTACAGTTACGTTTGAGGTAGGAACCAATATAGATATGGCTACTGTAATGGTGCAAAATCGTGTTGCAGTAGCACAAGGAAATCTTCCCGAAGCTGTGATACAGCAAGGTATAACCACACAAAAACAATCTACCAATATTGTGTTGTTTTTGTCTTTGGAAGGCGATAAGACAAATCGATATAACTCTTTGTATTTGAGTAATTATGCCAATTTGAACATTGTTGATGCTCTTTCCCGCATTAATGGTGTGGGTGGCGTGAATGTGTTTGGTGCAGGTAATTACAGTATGCGAGTATGGATGAATCCCGAAACCATGCGAATACGTGGTGTAACTCCTGATGATGTATATCAAGCTATTCAAGCACAGAATATGGAAGTGTCGGCTGGAAGTGTCGGTGCTCCACCATCAACATCCAAAGAAGCATTTCAGTTTACGGTAACATCACAAGGACGACTTGTAACACCGGAGCAATTTGGTAATATTATCATTAAGGCAAACAGTAAAGGCAATATTTTAAGACTGAAAGATATTGCAAAAATCGATTTGGGAAGTGTGGATTACAATACCGTTTCCAATGTTTCTGGACGAGAAACAGCTTTGATTGCAATTTATCAGTTACCTGGAGCCAATGCTCTCGATGTAGCTGATAATGTGAGAAAAGAACTTGACAACTTGCAACAATATTTTCCGCAAGGGGTTACTTATAAAGTAATTCTTGATACAACAAAATTTGTGCATGCTTCGATAGATGAAGTTTTGAAAACATTACTTGAAACGTCGGTTATCGTGATGCTTGTCATGTTATTGTTCCTTCAAAATTGGAGAGCAGTGCTCATACCTATGATAACCATTCCGGTTTCATTGATAGCCACGTTTGCGGTCATGAAAATATTAGGTTTCACAATCAATACGCTTACGTTGTTCGGCTTGGTGCTTGCTATAGCCATTGTAGTAGATGATGCCATTGTAGTGGTTGAAGATTGTATGCGGCTTCTTGATACCGGAAAATATACAAGAAAAGAAGCGGCACTCAACGCTATGGAAGAGTTGCAAGGACCGGTAATAGGTGTTGTTCTTGTGTTATTGGCGGTTTTTATTCCTACTGCATTTATAGGAGGAATAACAGGACAATTATACAAGCAGTTTGCTCTTACGATAGCTATTTCAACGGCTTTCAGTGGCTTTAATGCACTCACTTTGTCGCCGGCACTTTGTGCATTATGGTTGAAAAAATCAAAGTCTGATTTTTTCGTGTTTAAATGGTTTAATAAAGCCTTTGAGGGACTACGAGAAAAATATTGTAAATCAATAGGTAAAATGTTGAAACATCCGGTTGCCGCTCTTGGCGTGTTCTTGGTTTTTGCATTTCTTGGTTTTTGGGGACTTTCTCGTTGGCCTTCTTCTTATATACCAAGTGAAGATATGGGATATTTCTTGACATCTATTCAATTGCCGAGCGGAGCATCGCTTGAACGTACCGAAAAAGTGGTTGCCGATGTAGAAAAGGAAATAATACAGTTGCCCGAAGTAGATGAGGTGATAGCAATATCGGGCTTTTCATTTATGGGTGGAGGTGCAGCTTCCAATGGCGGTTCTCTTTTTGTGATACTAAAACCTTGGAGTGAACGCCCCCATAAGAATGAAAGTGTTTTTGCGGTAGTTGATAAAGTGAATGCTATAACATCGCAAGTGCAATCGGCAATAGTCTTTTCCATTAATCCGCCGGCAATACCCGGTCTTGGGCTTTCAGGAGGTCTTGAAATGGAATTGCTTGACATAAACAATGAAGGTCCGGGTGAGATGCAAAAAGCAATATTGGATATTACTGCACAATCGGTTACTAACAAGCAAATAGCATCGGTTACGTCGTTATATCAAGGCAATACTCCGCAATATAACTTAAAAATTGACCGTAATAAACTCGAAATAGAGGGAATCAATCTGTCTTCGGTTTATAGTACGTTGAGCTATTATCTTGGTCAGGCATTTGTAAACGATTTTGTTGAATTTGGACGCATTTTCCAAGTTAAGATAGGAGCCAATTCGCAGTATCGCAGTAGAATAGATGATATTTTAAAATTGAGCGTTAAAAATAATGAAGGAAAAATGGTTCCGTTCTCGTCATTTACTGAAATCGAACCCACGCTTGGTCAGTCAAGTGTTTCCCGATATAATATGTATAGGGCAGCGGCACTCACGTTCAATCCTGCCAAGCATGTAAGTTCCAATGATGGTATAAAAGCTGCCGAAGCGATAGTGAAAAACACTCTTGGCAATACTTATGCTTATTCATGGACAGGGCAGGCTTATCAAGAGACTCAAGCCGGTGCTACAATTACCCTTGTGTTGATTTTTGCGGTGATTGTTACCATTCTTGTTCTTGCTGCTCAATATGAGAGCTTTACCGATCCTGTTGCTGTTGTGTTAAGCATGCCTATAGCCATACTTGGCACAATCTTGGGGTGTATGATTATGGGACAGAGTATAAGTATTTATACACAGATAGGTATAATATTATTACTTGGATTGTCGGCAAAAAATGCAATTTTGATAGTAGAATATGCGTCTGATTATCGACGAAAAGGCGAGAGTATTTACAATTCGGCTCTTGATGCCGGTAATGTTAGATTTCGCCCCATTATAATGACGTCACTTGCATTTGTTGTAGGTATTTTACCGCTTATGTTTGCCACAGGTGCAGGTGCAGAGAGTAGGATAAGTCTTGGAACGGCTGTCGTTTTCGGAATGGCTCTTAATGCCATTTTAGGTACTTTGTTTGTTCCTAATTTCTGGGATGTGATGCAACGATTGCAAGAAAAATTCACAGGTCGACATAACAAGGAATCTCTTGTAGAAAAGAATACCCCTCCAAGTCATAATTGATTTTACAGCAATAATGGTTTAATCCATTGGATACAATAAGGTATTTGGCTTTTAGAACGTAGTTATATCTCACAATCTGGTCAAATACCTTTTGTGTTATTTCAACTTCGGGGGCTTTATATTCTATTATAACCAACGGTTGTCCGAACTTATCGCACACAAGTGTGTCGCAACGTCGTTTTATTCCGTTCTGGACCAACGAAACTTCATTGTTCATCAACCCGGCAAGGTAACCTTTATTTTGTATAAGAAACGACACAAAATTTTGTCGCACCCATTCTTCCTTGGTGAGTGCAACGTATTTACGCCTTAAAGAGTCAAATATCATATTTTTCCCATTTTCGGTGATAATGCGTAAATCGGCTTTCGGCAAGTTGAGCTTGTACTTGGTCATTTTGTGATTTTAAAAGAATTGTGTAAATTTACTGAAAATATTGAAGATTGCAGATATTATGGCTGTAAAAAAAGAAACTTTATCATATATTGAAATACGCAATGACATTGAAAAAGGTAAGTTTCAACCCATTTATGTGTTGATGGGTGAAGAGTCTTACTATATCGATGAGCTTGAAAGCTTGATTGTGTCGCATGCACTCACTCCCGATGAAAAAGAGTTTAACCTAACGATTGCTTACGGACTTGATGCCGATGTAAGAGTCGTTATGAACGAGTGTAAGCGTTATCCTGTTATGGCTGAACGGCAAGTGGTGATTTTGCGTGAAGCTCAAAACAATAAAGAACTTGATAAGTTTAAGTTTTATGCCGAGAATCCTCTTGAATCTACTATTCTTATTGTTTGTTATAAACACGGCAATATAAAAACTACCGATAAGGCTACTGAATTTCTAAAGATGCTTAAAGCAAAGTCTACCGGAATAGTTTTTGAATCAAAAAAAATAAATGAAAATAATGTAGGGCGAATTATTACCGATTATGTTGTTTCTAAAGGAGGAATAATAGATACCAAAGCCGTCTCTATGTTGAAAGATTTTGTGGGAACCGATTTGGCTCGTATTTTCAGCGAAGTAGACAAACTTTTTGTGCTATTGGGAAACAATAAGCAAATTACCCCCGAAATAATAGAGCGTAATATAGGCATCAGTAAAGATTTTAATAATTTTGAATTGGAAGAGGCTATAAGAAGTAAAAATGCTCTTAAAGCCTATCAGATAATCAATTATTTTGAGAAAAATCCTAAGAATAACCCCACTGTGGTAACTGTGGGACTGTTATTCTCGTTTTTTTCCAATTTATTGCTTGCACGCACGGCAAAAGTCAAGACCGAGCAAGGTATAATGGATGCGATAGGTACAAAATCTTCCTATAGAGCAAAATTATTTATTGAAGCAATGAAATATTATTCTACTGCAGGGTGTGTTAATGTAATAGGATATTTGCGTGAATTTGACACGAAGTCCAAAGGTATAAAATCACGTCAAAACGAATATTCACTTTTGCGAGAGCTTATTTATAAAATCCTTCATTCTTAAATAGGTTATAGCGGTTTAATGGTTTATAATGAAGGCAAAAGAAAGGCTGAATTGCACATTTTGTTGTAATTCAGCCTTAAATATTACGATTGATAAATTATTTTATTATCACTTTTTGAGTTTTGTTACCTTGTTTTTTGATGAAGATACCGTTTGTCGGATTTGTTATTTTCACGCCTTGTAAATTGTAATATTCCACAGGGTATGACGATTGGTCTATCAATGTTTCTGATATAGCAGTCTTAGTATCATCTTCTACGATGTTTTTGAATCTATTCCAAGCTACTGCATTAGCATAGGCTGTTTTAGTACCCACAGGAACATAAAGTGTGACGTTGTCAAGATTGTTATAATTAAAAACCGATTCATGGGCTGTCGGTGGAACAATGCTTGCACTAATTATTTCAGTTAAATTTTCTCCTAAGTCATTGAAAGCATATTCGTCTATTCTTTTTACCGAGTCTCCTATGTAGATTGTTTTCAAGTTAGAGCATCCACTGAATACCCATTCTCCTATGTGTTCTACAGAGTTAGGAATGGCTATGGATGTTAATCCCTTACAATAACCTATAGCTCCACATATTATGCTTTTAACTGTGTTTGGTATGCTGATAGAGACTAATCCTTCACTCCAATTAAATGTTTGATTGGTAATGCAGACAGTTCCATCTTTAACAATAAAATTGGTGTTTTCTGGCATGGTCCCTTTATAGTCGTAAAGAACTTTACCAATATAAACCGAACCCGAGGGTTGAGCATCATACCATGCAGTTTCGCTAAAAGCATAAGAGCTTATTTCTATTATGGAATTAGGAATTGTGATTGTGGCTAATTTGGGACATCCTTCAAAAGCCATATCATTAATGAATGCAGTACACCCATCTTCTATTGTTACTGTTTCAAGATTAAAACAACCGTTAAAAGCACCCATTCCAATATGTTTTACCGATTTTGGAATGGTTACTGATTTTAACCCTCCTTTACAAGATAAAGCATTATGGCATATAACTGTTGTACCTTCTTTTACAGTAAAATCGGTATTTTCAGGCATGGTTCCTTTATAGTCATATAACAAATTATTAATAAAAATTACACCATCGGGTTGATTTTTATACCATGCTGTATTACCAAAGGAATGATTTATATCAATTACACTTTCTGGAACGGATATTGTTGCCAATTCTATACATTCTGCGAATGCACTATCACCTATTTTTGTTACCGAATTTGGAATGGTTATAGATTTTAATTTAGAACAAGAATAGAAAGCACATTCGCCAATATTTGTAACAGTGTTAGGTATAGAAACTGAAGTCAATTCGGTGCATTTAATGAATGCATGATCGTAGATATTGGTAACGGTATAATTTATATCATTATAAGTAACAGTGCTTGGTATTACAATATCTCCAGAATAATCGGAAGTATATGTGTTTGTTGCCCAAACAAAATTTTTATAGGTAACTTGAACTGTTTTGTCGGTTTCCGACAAAATTTCATAGTAAATATTATCGACAATAAAATCGTAAGAAAATGCATTTAAACTCGTAAAGAGCATTGCAACGAGAAGCAATCTTTGTAATAATAAGTGTTTCATAATCGATTAGTTATTAGAGATTATTAGTATAAACGCTTTTTGAGGTGTTCGTTAAATTTTGAATTTAGTTAGACAAACAGTATGGTTTAATACAAGTTTTCTTTTTATTTGATATTGTAATACAATAGTTATGTACAAAGATATGTTTATTTTTTAAAAAAATACAAAGAATGTTATAAAAATGAGTGTTGCATATTGCTGAATTTATAAAAAAAGTAAAAAAATAAACTTTGAGCTTGAATGTGAAATTAATGTTTGTGACATAGTTATTATTTTGGGATTAAAATATTAGTGAATATGGATAAAATAAAAGTTTTTTTTGAGCAGCGAACGAGTGTACGTCGCTATGAACGTGAGCCTATCTCCGAAGAGGCTTTGTCAACCATTTATTCGGCAATAATGAATACGCCTACGAGTTATAACGGTCAGCAATTTTCGGTGATAGATATTTCAAGTCAAGAATTGAAGGAACAACTTTATGAGATTATCGGACAAAAGCAGGTAAAGACATGCAATCGTTTCATGGTGTTTTGTGCCGATTTCAATAAGATAGATATACTTGCCGAAAAGAAAGGTGTGGAGATGCCCGATTTTACTCACACGGTAGATGGTGTGTTTGTGGGTGTTATCGATGCTACTCTTGCCATGAGCAGTGCCTATACTGCTGCCGGTGCTTGTGGCTTGGGGTGCTGTTGTATAGGTTACACGCGGACTGCCGACCCCAAAAAAATGGCTGAAATCCTATCTTTACCTAAGGGCGTTTTTGTGGTGTGTGGCTTGGCGATAGGTGTGCCTCGTGAACACCCCGATGTTAAGCCCAAAGAACCGCTTGAAGTGGTTATACATCAAAATAAATATTCAACTGAAGGTATGCTTGATAGATTAATAGATTATGACAATCGTGTTCAAACATATAATGCGACTCGAAGTGGAACGAAAACCGATAACGACTGGTGTGTTCACATAGTGGATTATTATAAGGACGCAATGAAATATAATATGCTTGATTATATTAAAACTCAAGGTTTTGATGTGATTAAATAGACAAACGACCGAAGTTATAAGCTTCGGTCGTTTTTTATTGTTTTTAGTTTAGGTCTTTATAACGTTATCCTAATAATTCAGAGAAATTGGTGGTAATAAGTTTTACCGATATAGCCAAAAGGATTACACCAAAGAATTTTCTCACTATTAAGATACCTCCTGCACCAAGTATTTTTTGAACACGGTCGGTTAATCTTAGCACTATATATACCCAAAGCATATTGGCAGTAAGTCCCAAGATGATGTTTATGGAAGAAAATTCGGCTTTCAATGAAAGCAAGGTAGTGAAAGCTCCCGGTCCTGCTACAAGAGGAAACACGAGAGGAACCAATGTAGCTTCTTTAATAGGTCCGTTATTCTTGAATATTTCAATGTCTAGAATCATTTCAAGTGAAACGAAGAAGATAATGAGACCTCCTGCTGCTGCAAATGCTGCAATGCTTACGTTAAATAATTTAAGCAATAAATCTCCGGCGAGGAAGAATAGCAACATAAGAGTAAAAGATATAACAGTTGCTTTTAGCGAATTTACTGGTCGGTCGCGTTGTTTCAAGTTGATGATGATGGGAACTGAACCGATAATGTCGATAATTGCAAAAAGTACGATAAATGTACTTAAAAATTCCTGTAAATTAAATTCGTTAAACATAGCTGTATATATTTTTTGCAAAAATACAGAATTTGACTTTTTTTTGCAAGAAAAAACATATCATAGTTGAGTGTGACGAAATTTTGATACATTATCATCTCGTTGTGAGGTAGGAGTCTTGTTGTAAAGACTTGTAGCCTATGCACAATAAAGAAATGGATATGGTCGTTAATATTAATAGTGTAGCGATAAAGTCGTGGATGAATATTAAATCAAATGGCAAGAGAAAAAACGTTTAGATTTAAACAATTCAGTGTGTTGAATGATAAAAGTGCAATGAAAGTAGGTACCGATGGCGTTTTGCTTGGTGCTTGGTGTGATGTTTCTTGTTCAAAGACTGTGCTGGATGTAGGAACGGGTACCGGGCTTATTGCCTTAATGGTGGCTCAACGCAGTGATGCCGAAATTATAGGTATTGAAATAGATCATGATGCAACTTGTGAGGCTGAATATAATTTTTCGGTATCACCATGGCGTGAACGTCTTTCTGTTAAAGAAATCGATTTTAATGGCTTTGTGGATACTTGCAATGAGAAATTTGACACAATTGTGTCAAATCCTCCTTATTTTGTAAACAGTCTTGAATGTCCTGATAAAAAAAGAATGCAGGCACGTCACACTTGTAAACTTACTTATGAACAATTATTGACAGGGGCAAAACATTTGCTCTCGGAAAACGGACATATTTGTTTGATAACTCCGGTGGAAGCCGAACAGGATATATGTGATATAATCAAACTCATAGAACTTAAGGTGAATAAAAAGGTATATGTGAAATCGGTTGTTGATGGTGTAGATAAAAGAATCTTATGGCAAATATCTGAAAAAGGCGATAGCTGTTTGGTTGAAACGTTTTCAATAGAAAAAAGTCGTCATGTGTATACCGATGAATATGTAGCCTTGACTCGTGATTTTTATTTAAAGATGTAACAAGTAAAAGAATATCATATTTATGTTAATGTTATATAAATTGCTTGTTATATAAATGTCGGCTTGTTGTTCTTTGCTTTTTTAAAGCTAATTTTACAAAATTCTGTGATAACAAGGCTTTCTGTTATTGAAATTTTCTTGAAAAAGTTTAAAACGCTTTATAAAATTAAACTTTCTCATGTAAAGAAAGTCTAAGACATAAAAGGAGAAATGACTATGAAAATCAGATTGTCTATATTGATGAGTTTGCTGTTTGCTGTAAGTTTTGTGACAATTGCACAAGACTATGACGATATATATTACAACAGCTCAAGCTCTAAGAAAAAAGAAACTAAGAAAAAAACTGATAAAAAGAAAGAATCATCATCCTATCAATATGTTTATGATGTGGCAAACGGTGAAAATGGATTTATAGGATATGATAATAATCGCGATGTAGATGAATATAATCGTCGATATGTATATCGTGATACGCTCGGCAGTGATACCGTTGTCGGTAATTATTCCGATTTTACTTATACCGATCGTATTCGTCGTTTTCATAATCCGACAGTTATAGTGGAAACCAATGACCCCGATGTGGTGGAATTGTATTATAACACAACTCCTACCGTGAATTTGATAGTAGGAACACCGTCTTATTGGGACCCATATTGGAATTGGGGATTTTATGATTCTTGGACATGGGGTGTTTATCCTTCTTATCGTTGGCACTCGGTATTCTGTTCTCCGTGGTCTTATGATTTCGGTTGGTCTTTCGGTTGGTCTTGGCATCATCATTATCATCATCCTGTTTGGGGCGGACCTGTACATCATCCGGGAGGTCCGGGTTATGTTAAGCCTATGCCAGGAAATGTGAATAATAGGGTGCCGGGAAGAGTAAATCCGGGACGTAGAGTGTTCGGACAAGGTTCTACAAGCAATTCAGGCAGTGCTGGACGTCGTCCTAATGTAGGAACCGTAAGAAATAATAAAACCAATAGTTCAAATACAGTGAATAATGCTCGTCGACCGGATGTGACACGAACCGAAAAAAGCAGCAATAGCGGTCGACGTCCAAGCGTTTCACGCGAAAATGATAATAAAAGAAGCAACTCCAATTTTAATTCCGGCTCTTATTCGGGTGGAAGTCGTAGAGGCTCATTTTCAGGTGGAGGAAGCCGTGGCGGTGGTCGTGGCGGACGCAGATAATATAAGTTTAATGTGAAAAAAAGTAAGATCGTTATGAAGAAAATATTAAGTTCTATATTATTGGCTGCACCATTAATGCTTTCGGCACAAGGTGCAATAGATGCTTATTCGGTATCACAACCCGACCTTAAGGGTACGGCACGATATATGTCTATGGCAGGTGCTTTTGGTGCATTGGGCGGTGATTTATCGGCTATAAACAATAATCCAGGAGGTATAGGTGTGTATCGTAGTTCCGATTTAGGTATTACTTTTAATCTTGACTTGCAATCGGTTGAATCAACATCCAAAGGAGTAACTTCAAATATTGAACAAACTAAATTCACAGTGAATAACTTTGGTTATGTGGGAGCTTTCCGAATGGATTCGGAAATTATGCCGTTTGTAAATTTTGGAATTTCCTATAATCGTCCTGTTTCCTATAATCGTCGATATTCCGGAAAAATAAGCGACTTGAATCGCTCTTTATCCAATTATGTGGCAAATATCTCCAATGCTCAGGGATATAATTCCGATATATTGTCATTTTACGAAGAAGATGGAAAAGTGTTATATGATCCTTATATCGATAGTCCTTATCCGCAGTGGCTTAGTATAATGGCTTATAATTCATTTTTGATTAGCCCTAAAACGTTTGATGCCAATGGAATAGGTTCCGATTTTATGGGATTGATGAATGCAAATACGCGTGGCTATAGCGAATATGAAGTTATTGAAGAGGGCGGAATAGATGAATTTAATATAAATCTTGGTGGAAATCTTGCCGATATATTGTATTGGGGTATTGGCGTTGGTGTAAGCAATATGGATCAAAACCGATATACTTATTATGGAGAGGCTTTGACCGGTGCTACAGTACCTAATCAGGATGAAACCGCTTTGGAAAATGATGGTACTGCATCTTTTGGCTTGGAAAATAGCTTGAATACAAGCGGAAACGGATGGAACTTTAAGTTTGGTGTGATTTTAAAGCCTATAAATGAATTGCGTATAGGTGCTTCTATTCACACTCCTACATATTGGTCGTTGACCGATAATCTGTTTTCGTCTATGAATTATGCCGTAGAAACTTCTGACGGCGGTTCTTTGTACGAAGGAACAGAAGACGCAAATGCCGGATATATCTATGAAAATTCTTATAAAATAAGAACTCCATGGAAGTGTAATTTAAGTGTTGCAACAATACTTGGAACTAAGGGTATAATAAGTTTCGATTACGAGCGAGTGGCTTATAACGATATGAAGGTAGAGTATTACGATTACGATTTTAATACTTATTACGAAGATAATGCCGTGAAAAATGACATAGGTTCTTATTATAAAGCCATGAATATTTACCGTGTGGGGGCCGAATACAGAGTTTCTCCGCAATTTAGCTTGAGATTGGGGTATGCTTATTACTCTTCGCCGGTGAATGATGATGTGTTAAATGGAAATGTTTCGGTGAATACAGCCGGCACCATGCCTGCATATACATTAGATAGAACCACAAAATATATAACCGGTGGTTTCGGTTATCGTTATAAAGGCTTTTATACCGATTTTGCCTATGTGCATAAATCGCGTGAAAGCGAATATAAAGCGTTTTCTCCCGAGATGACAGCTTCAAAAGATATGATTTCATCACCCGGAGCTTCTTTAAAAGACAATAATAATCAAGTTGTGTGGTCTATAGGATATAGATTTTAAACATAAGTTGAGAGCATCGTAAATGGGACGGAGTTTTTTTCTTCGTCTCATTTCTTTTATAGGATAATAGTTTTTGCTATTTTTGAAAAATAAAATGAAGTAAACACCCTTTAGGTACATGAAACAAGACAACGATATAACGCCCGATTTCAATAATCCCGATTTCATGAATGCATGGAATCTTATAACCAACACTCAACAATCGGTATTTCTTACAGGAAAAGCCGGAACCGGTAAAAGTACGTTTCTGCGTTACATCTGTGAAACGACTAAGAAAAAATTCGTTGTCCTTGCTCCTACCGGTATAGCTGCGGTAAACGTAGGCGGAATGACGATACATTCGTTTTTTAAAATGCCGTTGAAACCGTTATTACCCTATGATGCCGATTTTACTCCCAAAAACATAAGAAAAACGCTTAAATATCCTAAGGATAAAGTGAAAATCATAAAAGAACTCGAATTGATTATAATCGATGAGATTTCTATGGTGCGAGCCGATATGATTGACTTTATTGATAAAGTGTTACGCATCTATTCGGGGAATATGAGAGAACCTTTCGGAGGTAAACAGTTGCTTCTTGTAGGTGATGTATTTCAGCTTGAACCCGTTGTTACAGTCGATATGCGTCAATTGTTGCAACATGCTTATAGTCAATTCTTTTTTTTCAATGCCAATGCCTTTAAAGTTATAGATATAGTGTCGATAGAACTGAGAAAAATATACCGACAAACCGATAGCCGTTTTATCTCTGTTCTTGACCGTATTAGGATAAATAAGGCTTCTCGAGATGATATTGCACTTATAAATTCGCGGTATGTGAAAGATTTTAAAGACGATGGTAATGATTTTGTTATAACCCTTGCCACTCGACGTGATACTGTTGATGTTATTAACGAGCAACACCTTGCCGAACTTAGCAGCGATGAATATCTCTATGAAGGCAAAATCAACGGCTCTTTCCCTTTACAGAACCTTCCTACATCTCAAAATTTGGAGTTGAAAGTGGGTGCTCAAGTGATTTTTGTGAAAAACGATAAAGACGGACGTTGGATAAACGGAACAATCGGCAAAGTGGAGCGTTGTGGCGTGGATGATATTACCGTTGAACTTGAAAACGGTGAATCTTATACCGTTGAGCCTGCCGAATGGGAAAATATGCAATATACTTATGATGAAAAGGAAAAGCGTATCAAAGAGGTGGTTTTGGGGACTTTTGTGCAGTTCCCGTTAAAATTGGCTTGGGCTTTGACTGTTCATAAGAGTCAGGGGCTTACGTTTAATAAAATAATTGTCGATTTTTCGGGTGGAGCATTCTCGAGCGGTCAAACTTATGTGGCATTGTCGCGTTGCACGTCGCTTGAAGGGATTACTTTGTGTCAGCAGTTGAGTGAACGCGATATAATAGTTAATACTGCTGTAGTAGATTTTAGTCGAAATTTCAACAATCAATCTAAAATAGAAGCATCTTTGGTAGGTTCGAGAGCCGATAAATGTTATGTCGAAGCAGTAAGGGCTTTTGATAAACACGATTATAAAGCAGCTGTAGAATGTTTTGCCGAAGGTGTGGAAAATAAAAACATATTGGATAATCCGTTGATTCGCCGATATATCAGCCGAAAACTTACTCAAAAAGATGAATTATATCAAGAAGTTGAGGACTTAAAGAGAAAACTGGATGTTCAAACTCGAACTTTACACAATTTGGCTGAAGAATATGTGCAACTTGGTAATTTATCGCTTGAAGATACTTTTGATGAGGAGAACGATATAAAATATGGTGAAAAAACTGTTGATAGGTTAAATTCGGTACGCGTAAAGTCGGCTATTGCCAATTTTAATAAAGCTTTGACTTTGTGGGATGAGTGCATTGATGCAATTCTCGGGAAAGCGTGCTTATATTACAAATATAATGAGGTGGATATTGCAGAAGAATTGTTTTTTAAAGCGTTGACGCTTGATAAAAACAATCATGATGCCAATTATTACATAGGTTGTATTTGTTTTGAGAAAGATCAGTTGGATTTGGCTTTAAAATCGCTTAAACGAGCGTTGAAAGCCGATAAAAACAGTATAAAATGCCATGAAAAATTGATTGAAATATACGATGAACTTGGCTTTGACGATATTGCCGAAAAACATAGAAAAATTTTGAGAAAACTTAAATGATATTAAAGACTCATTGCTATTTATGAGGCTAAAGAAGATTTAAACATCAAAAAAATATTTTATAGCTTTATATGCTCTTGGGGTAATCAACTTCAAGAGCTTTTTTATTAAGTGAATTATTTGAATGGTATATCGTTGTTCAATTTAGTGATAATTAATTTTGCACAAATAGCTCCTGCGATAACATTTTTCATCAAGAAACAAGGAAGAAAAACTCAAAAAGTAATAATTAAATAATCGTAAATTTTGGGTATTAGGGAAGAAAGAGTCGCAAAACGTGGCTCTTTCTCTTTTTTATTATTTTTCATGAACGCTATTATAGTGATGCAGTGAGATAAAATTTTGAGTTGTGAGATAAATTTCGTTACTTTGTGGCATATTGGGGAAGTTGGTACAATGTAATCCCAATGGTGAATTGTTTTATTGAGTAAACTTCTTAATAAGGTGTTGAAAATGGCAGAAACGAAAAAAGAATTTAATATAAATAAAGAAAGAGTGAAAGCCTTTCCTCGCAAGCATCCTATCATATTTAATCTGTTGCTTATTATTGTGGCATTTCTTGTGATATTATATGCTACATTGTTTGCAATCGATTCATTTACCGGACATGGTATATATGAAACTGTTCCCAATGTGAAAGGAAAATCATTGAACGAGGCGATAGCTGAATTGCAAAAGTATGGTTTTAAATGGGAAGTTACCGACTCGGCTTATAGTGATGTATATAAACCGGGTGCAGTGATGGAACAAGAGCCTAAATCTAATTCTAAAGTGAAGCCGTTAAGAACGATATATCTGTCGGTAAATGCTACAAATCCGAGAATGGTAACTATGCCTATGATTGTGGATATGTCGTGTAGACAAGGAAAATCAATGCTTGAAGGGCTTGGCTTTAAGAATGTTAAAATAGAAACGGTATATTCTCCGTATAAAGATTTGATTCTTGATGTACAATCGGGAGGCAAATCGGTGAAATCGGGGACAAAATTGCCATTGAATGTGGATATAACCATTTTTATAGGCAATGGAATGGAAGAAGTGCTTCCCGATACAATGGCAATTGACGATGTAGCCGAAGATGGGATAGATATTATCATGTAGTGATTTTAGAGAAAACAGTGTTAATGCGGTGTGGTTCTCTGCCACATAAAAAATATGATTATAAGGTGAATCTTGTAGACGAAGTAATAGATGATGTTAATGAAGAATGCGAAGATTTCGGACCAGATATAACGATTGATGGTAAGGATTTATGGGAGCATTATCATATAATAGCTGAAAAAAGTCAGTCTTTGTTGAGAATAGATAAGTTTTTAACGACAAAGATTGCAAATATATCACGAAATCGAATTCAGCAAGCAGCCGAGGCTCAATGTATTCTTGTGAATGGCAAGGTGGTGAAATCCAACTATCGAGTTAAGCCATTGGATGAGATAAGTATCGTTATGGATCGCCCGAGATATGATAACGAGATTATTCCTGAAGATATTCCGCTTGATATTGTATATGAAGATGACCAATTGCTTGTTGTAAATAAGCCTGCCGGCTTGGTGGTGCATCCGGGGCATGGAAACTATTCGGGAACTTTGGTAAATGCGTTGGCATATCACTTTAAAGATAACCCCGATTATGACGTTAGTGATCCCAGAATGGGACTTGTTCATCGTATTGATAAAGATACGTCGGGTTTGCTTGTTATAGCCAAAACGCCTCACGCCAAAACGCATTTGGGCAAGCAATTTTTTGATAAAACCACCAAGCGTCAATATGTAGCTGTAGTATGGGGCGAGATGGATTCGGAAACCGGAAGGATAGAAGGAAACATAGGACGCAGTTTGAAAGACCGATTGCAAATGACTGTTTATCCCGATGGAGAGCAAGGAAAACATGCGGTAACACATTATACGACACTTGAAAACTTATGTCATGTTGCGGTGGTGAGATGCCAATTGGAAACCGGTCGTACTCATCAAATCAGGGTTCACATGAAATATATAGGTCATCCGTTGTTTAACGATGCAAGATATGGCGGAGATAAGATATTGAGAGGGACAACGTCTTCAAAATATCAACAATTTGTGCAAAATTGCTTTGCTTTGTGTCCTCGTCAAGCGTTGCATGCCAAAACGTTAGGTTTCGTTCATCCTACAACAGGCAAACAAATGGATTTTGACAGTGAAATCCCGGCTGATATGGTGAATTTGATGCAAAAATGGCGTGATTATGCAGAGACTTATGGCAGATAAATTCTAATATCTGTTAAATACAGCGATTTTTAAAGAAAAAGTATTATCTTTGATAATATGAAGTAATTGTTGAGAAAGAGATATATGATTACCGACGAAGTTAGAATTCCGGAAGAATTTGCTGACGTTTGTCCATTTAGCGACAGCGAATTTCATGAAAAAATGGTTCAATTGGTAAAAGAACCAATGTTTAAAGGCGTTGTGAATTATGCATTGCCGGGTGTAGATTATGATTTATTTGTAGAAAAACTATTATCATTAAAAGGAAAAGACGATTTTCAAGTGCAAGTCATGAAGCCGTTTTTGGAACAGCTTGTAAAAAATACAACTGATGGCTTGACGATAAGCGGTGAAGATAATTATGAAAAAGGAAAATCATACACATTTATATCAAACCATCGCGATATAGTGCTTGATGCTTCGTTTTTGAATTTGAATTTAATAGGGGTGGACCGACCTACTACCGAAGTTGCAATAGGAAATAATCTGTTGATATATGATTGGATATCAATACTTGTGAGATTAAACAAAAGTTTTATCGTAAAGCGTGATTTGATAAGCCATCAACGACTTGAAGGTGCAATGCAATTGTCAAATTATGTGCATTTTGCATTGAAAGAAAAGAAACATTCGGTGTGGATTGCTCAACGTGAAGGTCGTGCAAAGGATAGCGATGATCGCACACAAGAAAGTTTGCTTAAAATGCTCGGTATGGGTGGTGACGGCAAAACATTCTTTTCAAGAATCAAAGAATTGAATTTAATGCCGTTGTCAATCAGTTATGAATATGATCCGAATGATTATTTGAAAGCAAAAGAGTTTTTGATGAAGAAAAGAGACTCTTCGTTTAAAAAATCTCAGGAAGATGATTTGTTGAGTATGAGTACCGGTATAATGGGTTACAAAGGACGCGTGCATTTTGAAATAATGCCTTGCGTGAGCTTGAAACTCGACAAGATGTCTCCCGATATGGATAAAACTGAATTGCTGAATTTCGTGAGAACCGAAATAGATAAATCAATCTATAAAGGATACAGAATTTATCCATGCAATTATATTGCTTATGATATGGTGCATGAAACAAACGGATTTTTAGGAAATGGATACAGTGAAGATGAAAAAGCTAAATTTATCGCCTATGTTGAAAGTCAATTAAGTAAGGTTGAAGTAGAAACTACTGACGATGAAAAAGACTTTATGCGTAACATGATATATACAATGTATTCAAATCCGTTAAAAAATAAATTGAGTTTGGTGTAACAAGATACAATTATTTTAGTGTTTTGAGGAAAGAGTAATAAAAGGACATTTTTTATGTCCTTTTATTGTCTTATAAAAAGGCTTGTAAAAATAGATATATGGTTAATGATAATAATGAAGTTATGATAAAAGAATTGTCGTTACAATGCGGTATTCCCGAGCGACAAGTCTTGAAAACCGTGCGTTTGCTTGATGAGGGTTGCACGATTCCTTTTATAAGTCGTTATAGAAAAGAGGAAACAGGAGGTTTAAATGATGTTGAAGTTCAAAAAATACAAGAAACTTATGCTCATCTAAAAGATGTTGTCAAGCGAAAAGAATATATCTTGAAGGTTGTGGAAGAACAAGGAAAACTTACTCCTGAACTAACTGCTAAAATAACCGATTGCTGGAATCTTGTGGGCTTGGACGACATTTATTTGCCATATAAGCCCAAAAGAAAAACGCGAGCCGAAGCCGCTCGACAGAAAGGTTTGGAACCTCTTGCTAAAATAATAATGTCGCAACATGGTGATAACATAAACGTGAAAGCTCATAAATTCCTGTCTAAGGAAATAACTTCGGTAGATGATGCAATACAAGGTGCTGAGGACATTATTTCGGAATGGATTTCAGAAAATATATCTGTAAGAAATAAAATACGTCAATTATATGCTCGTACTGCTGTTTTAGATTGTAAAGTAGTTAAAAACAAAGAGCAGGAAGGGGAAAAATATGCTAATTATTTTTCGGTTACTGAATCTTTGAAAAGATGTGCTTCACATCGTCTTTTGGCAATGTTGCGAGGTGAGAATGAAGGAATTTTAAAATTGCAATTAAAAGTTGATAATGAGCAAGCCATTGATATAATATCATCTGTGGTTGTGAAAGGAAATTCGGAATCGTCGCAAATGGTAGCCGAAGCAGTAGCTGATTCATTCAAGCGATTAATAAAGCCCTCTATTGAAACTGAAATGATGAATGAGGCTAAGGTAAAAGCGGATAAGGTGGCTATCAATACGTTTGCTGAGAATCTGCGTCAATTGCTTTTTGCTCCACCTTTGGGACATAAACGTGTGCTTGCTATAGATCCCGGATTTAGAACGGGTTGTAAAGTCGTGTGTTTAAATGAACATGGAGACTTGTTGCACAATGATGTGATATATCCTACACCGCCAAAGAATGATTTCAAAGGCTCAGCAAGTAAGATAAGCTATTTGGTAGAAGCTTATAAGATAGATGCTATTGCTGTGGGAAATGGAACTGCGAGTCGTGAGACCGAAAAATTTTTGTCGTCGTTGAAATATAAAAAAGATATAAACATATATGTGGTAAACGAAAGTGGAGCATCCATATATTCAGCATCAAAGGCGGCTCGCGAAGAATTTCCTGATAAAGATGTAACGGTGAGAGGGGCTGTGTCAATAGGACGTCGTTTATTGGATCCATTGGCTGAATTGGTTAAGATAGAACCAAAATCAATAGGGGTGGGGCAATATCAGCATGATGTTGACCAAGTGAAACTGCGTGATTCGTTAGCTTTTGTCGTAGAAAGTTGTGTAAATAGTGTAGGCGTAAATGTAAATACGGCTTCTAAGGAGTTGTTGTCCTATGTGGCAGGTGTTGGAACTCAGTTGGCTCAAAATATTGTAGATTATAGAAATGAAAATGGTTCGTTTTTGACAAGAAATGACATTTTAAACGTTCCTCGTTTTGGGACTAAGGCGTTTCAACAAGCATCGGCTTTCTTGAGAATTCCGGAAAGTGAAAATCCTTTGGATAATTCGGCTGTGCACCCCGAACGTTATGGATTGGTGCAACAAATGGCTAATGATGCAGGTTGTTCCATTCAAGAGCTGATTAAAAACTCCGAAATGCGTAATAAAATTGATGTGAAACGATATATCAACGAAGATGTGGGTGAGCCTACTTTGCTTGATATTATGAAAGAGCTTGAAAAGCCGGGACGCGACCCCAGAGAAGGTGTGCAAGAATTGCAATTTGATGACAATGTGAAAGTTATTGAAGATTTAAAGCCGGGTATGGAGTTAAACGGAGTTGTGACCAATGTAACACAATTTGGAGCTTTTGTTGATATAGGTATTCACGAAAACGGACTTGTTCATATTTCGGAGTTGAGTGATAACTTCATATCTTCACCGTTGGATGTGGTTTCTATGAATCAGCATGTAAAAGTGATGGTAAAAAGTGTGGATATTGATAAAAAAAGAATATCGTTGACGATGAAAGGCTTTTGATATGAATACGGTAGTTTTGTCATTAGGAAGTAATAGCCAAGAACGTGTAAATGAAATGCATAAATGCATGGAATGGCTTTGTGGTAGATTGTCGAATGTAAAAATGTCACAAGCCTATGAAACTCCTGCGTTGAATGGTATTGATGATAATTATATGAATGCCGTTGTGACCGGAATGTCGGGTGTCGATTACGAGGAACTTAATCAGTGCTTTAAACAGTATGAAAAGGATTGTGGAAGAACTGCCGAAAGCAAAAAAAATGGAGTAATACCTATAGATATAGATATTGTGATTTGGAATGATAAAATCATGAAAATTAGAGACTTTGAACAATCATATTTTCAAATAGGGTGGGAAGAATTGACTAAAAGTGAATGATATGAAAATCGTACATATAAATCACAGTGGATTTTTGTTGTTACATGATGAAGTGGCAATAATTATTGATTTTTATAAAGATCCGGAAGGCGTATTGCCTCATTTGCTTAAATCGGTAAAACGGTTATATGTCATGGTGTCGCATGCTCATAATGACCATTTTAATCCGGAGATATTTAAATGGGTTAATTGTTGTGAAGAAGTAACCTATTTGTTGTCCTATGATGTAAGGAAAAAATATAAGGGTACAAAACAAGAAGAATTGCCTGTTAAAACCATCTTTCTGAATAAAAATTCTTTGTATGAAGATGAGCTTATAAAACTTAATACATTTGATTCAACTGATGTGGGTGTTTCGTTCTTGTTTAGTTTTGGCGAAAAAGATTTTTTTCATGCCGGAGATTTGAATAATTGGCGATGGGAAGATGAATCTACCGAAGATGAAATGGTAAAAGCCGATAAGGCTTTTAAAGGAATACTTAGAAAGATAAAAACGGTCGCAACGAATGGAATAGACTGTGCTATGTTTCCTGTAGACCCGAGAATGAAAGGCGATTTTGCTTTAGGTGCAAGACAATTTGTGAATACAATTAAAGTGGGTTGCTTTATTCCTATGCACACTTGGGGAATGTGGGAAATGGTTTGTGGTTTCAGTTCTTGTATAGGTGATAAATGTGATAAATATATTTGTTTGAAAGACGGTGAATGTTTATTTTTGTAATAAAATTACTACAATGGAAATAACAGCAAAATTTGATCATTTTAATTTCAATGTTTCCGATTTGGAACGTAGCATTGAATTTTATAACAAGGCGTTAGGTCTTGAAATATCTCATAAAAAAGAAGCAAAAGACGGTTCTTTCGTTTTAGTGTATTTGAAAGATAAAAAATCTGATTTTTTGCTTGAATTGACATGGTTAAAAGATCATCCTCAAAAATATGATTTAGGCGAATGTGAATTTCATTTGTGCTTGAGAGTGGATGAGGATTATGATAAGGTAAGACAATATCACAGAGAAATGGGCGTAATTTGTTTTGAAAATGTTGATATGGGATTGTATTTTATAGAAGACCCGGATGGATATTGGATAGAAATATTACCTGCTAAAAAATAAAAATGGCAATCAATAAAAATGAGAAAATAAAAAATCCTAAGTCATTAGTGAAAGATGCTTTGGATAAAGACATAGAAGGCAATATCGGTTCAAAAGCATTTGCAATTTTTTTGCTGATTTTGTCGGTCGTATACGTCATTCTATCATTTGATAAGAGTGATTTGATTGCGGGCGTGATAGATGATTTTTTTATTTTTATGTCGGCTTTTTGTTATGTTTATGCACAATTTGTAAAAAGAAAATCAAGTGCATATATGCTGTTGAAGATGTGTTCGGTTATTTTTTGCTTTATAGGCGTGATTTCGATAATTATATTGATGCTATTTAAATAAAGGCTAAATTTATAAAGTGAATTTAGCTTTTATGGCTTTTGCTTAAACAAAAAAACAATGATATAGTTGCTTATCTCGTTGATTTTTTGCAAATTTGCAAGGTATAGTAAATTTAACTGAATTATATGGAAATAACAGTTGGGCAAATTGCTGCTCTTGTGAATGGAGTCGTAGAAGGTGACTCTAACATAAAAATAAATAATTATTCTAAAATAGAAGAAGGCCGTCCCGGATGTCTTACTTTTTTGGCAAATCCAAAATATGAACAATATATATACGAAACTCAAGCATCTGTCGTATTAGTGCGTAAGGATTTTGTAGCAGAGAAAGAATTAAAAACTACATTAATCAGAGTTGAAAATCCGTATGCAACAATTGCACAGTTGTTGAATATGGTAGGTTCAATGCAACAGCAAAAAAATGGGTTAGAAACCCCGATATATGTAGCCGAAGGAGTAAATGTTCCCGAAGATGTGTACATAGGGGCATTTTCTTATGTTGCAAAAGGCGTAACTATTGGAAAAAATGTAAAAATATATCCTCAGTGTTACGTTGGCGATAATGTAACTATAGGAGATAATGTGATTCTATATCCGGGAGTGAAAATCTATCATGGTTGTGTGATAGGAAATAACTGTATTTTACATTCAGGAGTTGTGGTCGGAGGCGATGGTTTCGGATTTGCACCCGAAAACGGAGCTTATAAGAAGATTGCTCAAATAGGTAATGTCGTAATAGAAGATGATGTTGAAATAGGAGCAAATACAACAATTGACCGTGCAACAATGGGTAGCACAGTGGTGAAAAAAGGAGCAAAATTGGATAATCTTATTCAAATTGCTCATAATGTTGAAATTGGTGAACATACCGTAATTGCGGCACAAGCTGGAATTGCCGGTTCTGCTAAAATTGGTAATCATAACATGATTGGAGGTCAATGTGGCTTTGCCGGTCACATAACTGTTGGCGATAATAATCAATTTGGAGCTCAGTCGGGAATACCTAAGAGTTTGGGCAGTGATAATATCCTAATGGGATATCCGGCAGTTAAACATACCGATTTTGCTCGCCAGGCTGCGTTCTTGAAGAATCATGCAAAGGTGAATACTGAAATTTCTGCATTGAAAAAACAAATTGCAGAGTTGAAAAGTATATTAGAAAAAAATAATTAATAGAGAGATATTTATGAAACAACGTACGTTAAAAGCATCTTTTTGTATAAGCGGAAAAGGATTGCATACGGGTTTGCAGATAAATGCAAAATTTAATCCGGCACCAACAGGTCACGGCTATAAAATCAAAAGAGTGGATTTGGAAGAAGAAACCATTATTGATGCTGTGGCAGAAAACGTAGTGGAAACACAACGTGGAACTGTGATTGCTAAAGGTGATGCAAAAGTAAGTACAATAGAACATGCTTTGGCTGCTTTGTATGCTGCCGGAATAGACAACTGCTTGATAGAAGTGGATGCTCCGGAATTGCCTATCTTAGATGGTAGTGCAATTATGTATGCCGAAAAAATAGAAGAAGTAGGCATTGAAGAACAAACTGAAGAAAAGGATTATTACATTGTGAAGCAAAAAATCGAAGTTGTAGATGAGAAAACAGGTGCATCTTTGATAGCTTTGCCCGATGATGATTTTTCAGTTGAAACAATGATTGAATTTGATTCGCCGGTTTTGTCCAATCAGTTTGCAATGCTAAGAAATATTGAAAAATTCAAGGAAGAAATAGCTGCAAGCCGTACATTTGTATTTGTGCGTGAAGTAGAACCTCTTGTTAAGAATAATTTAATAAAGGGAGGTGATTTGGATAATGCTATTGTTATCTATGACTCGCCTATGTCACAAGACACTGTTGATAAGTTGGCTGATTTAATGGGTGTACCTCATAAAAATGTAAGTGAATTAGGTTATATTAATAATAAACCATTGGTATATGACAATGAGCCTGCACGTCACAAATTGTTGGATGTATTGGGAGATATAGCGTTGATTGGTCGCCCGTTGAAAGGCCGTATTATTGCAGTGCGTCCGGGACATTCATTGAATACTACTTTCGCTAAGAAAGTGAGACGTGAAATCAAACGTCAAGAAATACAAGCACCTATATATAATCCGAATGTTGCCCCTTTAATGGATGTGAACAAAATACGTGAACTGTTGCCACATCGTTATCCGTTCTTGCTTGTAGATAAAATTATTGAAAAAGATGAAACTCACATAGTGGGTGTAAAGAACGTTTCAGGAAATGAGCCGTTCTTCCAAGGTCACTTCCCACAAGAACCTGTTATGCCTGGTGTGCTTCAGGTTGAAGCAATGGCACAAGTGGGTGGCTTGTTGGTTTTAAGTACTGTTGATGACCCTGAAAAGTATTCTACTTATTTCATGAAGATAGATAATGTTAAATTCCGTCAAAAGGTGGTGCCAGGCGATACGTTAATATTCCATTTATCTTTGATGACTGAAATAAGACGAGGTTGTGCGGTAATGAAAGGATATGCTTTTGTAGGCGAAAAAATCGTTTCTGAAGCAGAATTTATGGCACAAATTGTAAAAAATAAATAATAAAAATATATAGATATGAGACAACCATTAGCTTATGTGCATCCTGCTGCAAAGATAGCATCTAATGTTGTTATAGACCCATTCGTAACAATTGACCAAAACGTAGAAATTGGTGAAGGTACACGTATTGGTAGCAATGTTACAATTTTAGAAGGTGCACGCATCGGTAAGAATTGCGTAATTCATTCGGGTGCAGTGATTTCAGGAGTTCCTCAAGATTTAAAATTTGTTGGAGAGGATACGGTAGCAATTATCGGAGATAATACAACTATCAGAGAGTGTGTGACAATTAACAGAGGTACTGCATCAAAAGGTAAAACCGTAGTTGGTAGTAATTGCTTGATTATGGCTTATTGTCATGTGGCACACGATTGTACAATAGGAGATAATGTTATTATGTCCAATTCAGTGCAAGCTGCCGGAGAAGTAGTTATAGATGATAATGCTGTGATAGGTGGAGGTGCATTGATACACCAATTCACACATATCGGAGCTCATGTTATGTTGCAAGGAGGTTCTTTGGTGAATAAAGATATTCCACCGTATATTAAAGCTGGACGTCTTCCCGTTTCTTATGCCGGAATTAATTCCATAGGTTTGCGTCGCCGTGGCTTTACTAATGAACAAATAAGTGAAATACAAGAAATATATCGTTATTTGTATTTGTCGGGTTTGAATAACTCTGATGCAATAGATAGAATAGAAGCAGAATTGCCTGCAAGTAAAGAACGTGATGAAATAATTATGTTTGTGCGTAATTCAAAACGTGGTATCATAAGAGGTTATTATTAATAATATTATATAATACTGTTTTGATAGGTGGATGCAAAGTTGTATCCACCTATTTATTTTTTAAGTGTTTTTAATTTAAGATGAAATGAATAATGTGTAATATAATTTCATAATTAAAAGAATTATTATTAACTTTGAAATAAATTGTCAGATGAAAAAAAGTAAGATAAATATATGAAAAATGATTTTAGAGATTATGCTGTAAAGCATTTGGGTATGAATGGACTTGCGTTGGACCAATATACCAGCATGAATAGCCAAATTTTTGATAGCAGTTATATTTCACCCACAATTATAGAAGAACGTAAATTGAATGTAGCTCAAATGGATGTATTCTCACGATTAATGATGGATAGAATCATCTTTTTGGGTTCTCAGATAGATGATTATATAGCTAATGTAATACAAGCACAATTGTTATATCTTGATTCAGCCGATCCAGGCAAAGATATTTCTATTTATATCAATTCTCCCGGAGGTATGGTTTATGCCGGATTGGGAATATACGATACCATGCAATATGTTTCCAGTGATGTGTCTACTATCTGTACTGGTATGGCGGCATCAATGGCAGCAGTATTATTGGTGGCAGGCGAAAAAGAAAAACGTTTTGCCTTGAAACATTCACGCGTAATGATTCATCAGCCTCTTGGCGGTGCACAAGGACAAGCTTCTGATATTGAAATTACGGCTCGTGAAATAATGAAATTGAAAAAGGAATTATATGATATTATTTCAACACATTCAGGTCAACCTTTTGAAAAAGTTGAAGCAAATTCCGATCGTGATTATTGGATGACTTCGGCTGAGGCTGTTGAATACGGTATGATTGATAAAGTCCTTGAACGTGTAAAATAATAAGAGTTTTAAGATGGCAAAAAAGAATAACGATTTGCATTGTAGCTTTTGTGGACGCTCCGGCTCTGAGGTGGAATTGTTGATGCCGGGAGCTGAAGGCTGTATATGCAACGAGTGTGCTGAGCATGCAAATGAAATCGCAATAGAATATTTAAAAAAGAAAGCTACAAGCAAAGTTGATGATATTGAATTGAAAGATGTGCCAAAGCCAACAGAAATAATGGCATATCTTAATCAATATGTAATAGGTCAGGAAAATGCCAAGCGTTATCTTTCGGTTGCAGTTTATAATCATTACAAAAGATTGGCTCAACAGATGAAAGATGATGTGGAAATAGAAAAATCCAATATAATAATTGTAGGACCTACCGGTACAGGGAAAACTTTGTTGGCAAAATCTATTGCGAAGTTATTGAAAGTGCCATTTACAATAGTTGACGCTACAGTATTGACCGAAGCCGGATATGTGGGAGAAGATATTGAGAGCTTGTTGACTCGATTATTACAGGCATGTGATTATGATGTAAAAGCAGCCGAAAGAGGAATCGTTTTTATTGACGAAATAGATAAAATAGCTCGAAAAGGTGATAATCCATCTATTACGCGTGATGTAAGTGGAGAAGGTGTGCAACAAGGACTATTGAAACTATTGGAAGGCTCTGTTGTAAATGTCCCGCCACAAGGAGGTCGTAAACATCCTGATCAAAAGATGATACCTGTTGATACAAAAAATATTTTATTTATTTGTGGTGGAGCTTTTGAAGGTATAGAGCGTAAAATTGCATTAAGATTAAATCAGCATGTTGTGGGCTATGGAAGAAGTAGCGAACAACAAAAGGTTGATAGAGAAAAATTATTACATTATGTGGCTCCTCAAGATTTGAAGTCTTATGGCTTGATACCTGAAATTATAGGTCGTTTACCTATTTTGACAAATTTAGAGCCTTTGTCTCGTGATGCTTTGTTTAGAATATTGACTGAACCTAAAAATGCCATTGTGAAACAGTATAAAAAACTATTTGAAATGGATGGAGTTCAATTGTCATTTGAAAAAGAGGCATTAGAGTATGTTGTTGATAAGGCTATAGAATATAAACTTGGAGCAAGAGGTTTACGTTCGATAGTTGAGTCGATAATGATTGATGCAATGTTTGATTTGCCTGGAAAAGACGAAAAAACATTTATTGTAACCAAAGAATATGCTAAAGAACAATTAGTGAAAGCTAATTTTGAATTGTCTAAAGAATTTAATTAAATAATTTGTAAAATCAATGACTGATTCCTAAATTTGTTAGGGATTAATATCTGTCAAAATAACTTAAACCTCATTATCATGACAAATATAAAGGAGTTATTAGCAATAGAACTAAAAAAGAATTTTGGTTTTGATTCTTTTAAAGGAAATCAAGAGGCTATAATGGAAAATCTTTTAAACGAAAAAGATACCTTTGTATTGATGCCTACAGGTGGTGGTAAATCACTTTGCTATCAGTTGCCGTCATTGATAATGGAGGGAACGGCTATTGTTATTTCTCCGTTGATTGCTTTAATGAAGAATCAAGTTGATGCAATGCGTAATTTCAGCGAAAAAGATGGCGTTGCACATTTCTTGAACTCTTCGTTGAATAAACAGGCAGTTGACCAAGTGAAAGAAGATGTCGCTTCAGGAATAACTAAATTATTGTATGTAGCTCCGGAGTCTCTCACAAAAGAAGAAAATGTAGAATTCTTGAAAACGATAAAAATATCGTTTTATGCAGTTGATGAAGCTCATTGTATATCGGAATGGGGACATGATTTTCGTCCGGAATATCGCAAAATAAGGCCGTTGATAAATGAAATAGGACAGCGACCTGTAATAGCGTTGACTGCTACTGCTACTCAAAAGGTGCAACATGATATACAGAAAAATTTGGGGATGACCGAAGCCAAAGTTTTTAAGTCTTCTTTTAATAGAGAAAACTTATATTATGAAGTAAGGCCTAAAACCTCTAATGTGGATATTGATATAATTAAATATATCAAATCACAAGAAGGGAAATCGGGTATCATATATTGCTTGAGTCGAAAAACCGTAGAGGAATTGGCAGAAAAATTGATTGTAAATAATATAAAGGCGTTGCCTTATCATGCAGGTCTTGATAGTGCGGTAAGAAGTGAGAATCAAGATGCTTTTCTGCATGAAGACGTTGACGTGATAGTTGCTACCATTGCATTTGGTATGGGAATCGATAAACCGGATGTGAGGTATGTTATACACTATGATATACCTAAAAGTTTGGAGGGATACTATCAAGAAACAGGAAGAGCTGGTCGAGATGGAGGTGAAGGTCAGTGCATAACATTCTATACCCATAAAGACTTGCAAAAACTTGAGAAGTTTATGCAAGGAAAGCCTATCGCAGAACAAGAAATAGGTCGACAATTGTTGCTTGAAACAGCATCTTACGCTGAATCGTCTTTTTGTCGAAGAAAAACATTGTTACATTATTTTGGCGAAGACTATAATGTGGATAATTGTGGTAATTGTGATAATTGCTTGAATCCTAAAAAACTTATAGAAGCAAAGGACGAATTGTGTGCAGCTCTTGAAGTGATTATAGCATTGAAAGAAAAATTCAAAGTAGGGCATGTTATAGATGTTATGAGGGGACGATTAACTAATGATGTGAAGCTCTATAAACATGATGAACTTGAGGTCTTTGGTTGTAAAGATGATGTTGACGAAAAAATATTGAATGCTGTATTAAGACAAGCTAATATTGCAGGATATATAGTGAGAGATATAGAAAATTATGGTTTACTAAGAGTAACCGAATTAGGAAAATCATTTTTGAAAAATCCCACATCGTTTAAGATCGTAGAAGACCGAGATTTTAGTGAAGACGATAATGAAATAAATGTCAAGAGTGGTACGACAAGTGCAGTTGACCCAGTTCTTTTTTCTATGCTAAAGGATTTAAGAAAGCATATTGCTAAAAAGAATGATTTACCTCCTTATGTTATATTTCAGGACCCTTCATTGGAGGCAATGGCAACAACTTATCCTATAAGTCTTGATGAACTTCAAAAAATTCCAGGAGTAGGTGCCGGAGGAAAAGCCAAGAGATACGGAGAAGAATTTCTTGATTTGATAAGACGCCATGTTGAAGAAAATGAAATTGAACGTCCCGATGATTTATGGGTTAGAACTGTTCCGAATAAAAGTAAGCCGAGACTGGCTATTATTCAAGGAATAGATAGAAAAACTCCATTAAATGAATTGGCTCGTTCAAGAGGTATTGAATTTTCTGAAATTTTGGATGAAATAGAAACTATCGTTAATTCGGGTACGAAGATTGATATAGATTACTATCTTGAAAATATAATGGACGAAGAAGATATAGAAGAAATCTTCGATTATTTCAAAGATAGTGAAAGTGATGATTTGAATTCTGCTATGGATGAACTTGGTGATGTTTATTCAGAGGATGAAATACGAATGGTAAGAATTAAATTCTTGTCAGAAATGGGAATTTAGAATAAATGTAATGGGATACATGATAAAATGAGTCCCATTACATTATTGAAATATTTTAAAAAATATAATTGCGGCAAATTTTAGTTGTGTAATTTGAGGAAAGTTATTAAATTTGCATGCAATAAAATTTAAACTAATTGTTTATGTCATTTATTGCCGATAGAGTAAAAATGGACGGACTCACATTCGATGATGTTCTCCTTATTCCAGCCTATTCAGAGGTGTTGCCTAATAGTGTTGATTTATCAACAAAGTTTTCAAGAAACATAAATTTGAATGTACCATTGGTCTCAGCTGCCATGGATACTGTTACCGAATCGCAGTTAGCAATTGCAATTGCTCGTGAGGGGGGTATAGGTGTAATCCATAAAAATATGAGTATTGAAGAGCAAGCTCGTCAAGTTCATATGGTAAAACGTGCTGAAAATGGAATGATTTATGACCCGGTAACAATAAAAACCGGTTCAAAAGTCAGTGATGCATTGAATATGATGAAGGAATATAAAATCGGAGGTATTCCTGTTGTTGATAAAGAAATGAATTTGGTGGGTATTGTTACCAATCGAGATTTACGATTTGAAAGAAATCTTGATAGAATGATTGATGAAGTAATGACTAAAGATAATTTGGTTACAACTACTCAATCGGCCAATTTGGAAGAAGCTGCTGAAATTCTTCAAAGACATAAGATTGAAAAATTGCCTGTTGTTGATAAAGACGGCAAGTTGATAGGGCTTGTTACTTATAAAGACATAACTAAAGCAAAAGATAAGCCAAATGCATGTAAAGATTCGTTTGGTAGATTGCGTGTAGCAGCAGGAATCGGTGTAACCGCTGATAGCATGTTGCGTGCCGAAGCTCTTGTTAAAGCAGGGGTTGATGCAATTGTAATTGATACTGCACATGGTCATAGTAAAGGTGTTGTAGGTGTTTTGCGTGACATAAAATCTGCATTTCCTGAAATTGATGTTGTTGTAGGTAATATTGCAACCGGTGATGCTGCAAAATATTTGGTTGAAAATGGTGCTGATGGTGTGAAAGTAGGTATCGGTCCTGGTTCTATTTGTACTACACGTGTAATTGCCGGTATCGGAGTTCCTCAATTGTCGGCAGTTTATGATGTTGCTAAAGCGTTGGAAGGAACGGGTGTACCATTGATTGCCGACGGTGGTATTCGTTATTCCGGTGATATTGTTAAAGCATTGGCAGCCGGTGGTAGTTGTGTTATGCTTGGAGGAATGTTTGCAGGAGTTGAAGAATCTCCCGGCGAAACCATTATTTTTAATGGTAGAAAATATAAATCTTATCGTGGTATGGGTTCTCTTGAAGCTATGGAAAAAGGCTCAAAAGACAGATATTTCCAAGGTAATGTGAGTGATGCTAAAAAATTGGTTCCTGAAGGAATTGCAGCAAGAGTTCCGTATAAGGGAACTTTGTATGAAGTTGCATACCAAATGCTTGGCGGTCTTCGTGCCGGAATGGGCTATTGCGGAGCAAAAGATATAGAAGCTTTGCATAAAGCTAAATTTACAAGAATTACTAATGCCGGTGTTGCAGAAAGTCACCCACATGATGTTTCAATTACAAGCGAAGCTCCTAATTATAGTAGAGGCTAAAAATAAAAAATAAAATATAACGGCAGATATAATAATATTTTATATCTGCCGTTATATACTTATATAAGAAAAACATTTTATGATGATGAAAAATAAATTCCTTATAGGAGCATTGGTTGCTACAACTTTATGTGCAAATGCCACTGAAGATAAAATTTTGATGACTGTAAATGGGAAAAATGTGAAGTTGTCAGAATTTGAGTATATGTATCATAAGAATAATAAACAACAAATTGAAAAAGAATCATTGAATGATTATGTTGAACGTTTTGTTGTTTACAAAATGAAGGTTGCTGCAGCTGAAGAAGCCGGTCTGGATACAACTCGCACTTTTATAAATGAATTAAGCGGGCATAAGAATGAACTTATGCGACCATATTTAGATAATAATAAGCACACCGAACCTTATGCAAAAGAGGCTTATGAAAGAATGAAAAAAAATCTTGATGTAAGTCATATTATGCTTCCTTTGGAGCCACAATCAAAGTCTAAGATGGATAGCATAAGAAAATGCTTATTGAATGGTGAAGATTTTACTGCTTTAGCTCAAAAATATTCATGTGATATGTATTCTGCCGAAAAAGGTGGTGAAATAGGTAGCTTGTGGGTTGGCCGTTATCCTTATTCTTTTGAAAATGCGGCTTATAATACTCCTATAGGGCAGTTCTCCGACGTTGTTGAAACGCCATTTGGCTATCACATTATTAAAGTAAACAAAGAGTATCCAACAGTAGGAAAATATAGAGTGGCTCACATTGTGAAATTGTATCCGCAAAATGCAACAGAGGTAGAAAAAGAACAAATCTCAAAAGCAATGGATTCAGTCTATACTGTTTTAAAAAATGGTGCTGATTTTGCAAAAGTAGCTGAAGTTGAATCTGAAGATAGCGGATCTGCCAAAAAAGGAGGAGAATTAGGATGGTATGGTATAGACCAACTTATAAAACCGTTGGAAACTCTTATGTTTAACACTCCGGTAGGTTCTTTCTCAAAGCCTGCTAAAATGGAACATGGTATTCATATTTTAACAGTGTTGGAACATAAACCATTGGAAAGTTATGAAGAATTAAAGGAGCAACTTTATTCTACAGTAAATAGAGATGAGAGAGGCGAAATCATAAGAAACAAGCGTTTAAATGATTTAAAAATTGAATATAATTATAGTGAAAATCCTCAGTTCGAATCAGAGTTAAAAGCTTTGTTGGGAACTACAGGATATGATAGCACTTTTGTTGCTAAAGCTCACAATTCGGGTGTTGTCTTGTTTACTTATAAAGGAGGAATATATACGATTTCCGACTTGTCTAAGAATTGGAGCAATAAAAGAAAAATGGAAGTTTCTCGTGCTTTGAATTATATAAATTCTGAAAAAGAAAAAGCAGTGAGAGAAACACTCTTGAATTATGAAAAAGAAGATTTGGTAAATAAATATCCTGAATATGCCAATTTGTTGAATGAATACCGTGAAGGTATACTTTTATTTGATATCAGCAATAAGAACGTTTGGGAAAAAGCAAGTAACGATAAAGAAGGTTTGGAAAAATATTTTGAAAAAAATAAATCCAAATATACAAATTGGAAATCACCTAAATTTAAAGGGTTAATAGTTTATTCTGTAAATGACTCTGTAGAAAATGCCGTAAAAGATTACTTGAAAACTCTTGGAGGTGATACCGTTGCTACTGCGTTACACAAAAAATTCCGTCGTGATATTCGAATCGAAAGACATTTAACTGCAAAAGGTGAAAATAAGTTTGTCGATGAATTGATATTTGGAGGTGCTAAAGCAGAACAAGATAAGAAGTACACAACTTATTTTGTGCTTGAAGGTAAAGTTATTGAACAACCTGAAGAAGTTGCCGACGTTAGAGGTCAGGTTACAACCGATTATCAAAATCAGTTAGAAAAAAATTGGATAAAGGATTTGAAATCTAAATATAAAGTAAAGATAGATAAGAAAGTATTGAAATTAGTTAAAGAATAAATCAATTCTACCGAAAAGACTTTTTTTAACGTAAAAAAGAGTGTGGAAATATGATTTAAGATTTTTTTTACCGAAAATACGAGAAATACTATTAATTTTGTGCTTAGAAAAAGTTATTAATAGTGTATGCGACATTGATTGCCATTAATGGCAATCAATTCGTGTAATAAATTAGAAACATCAAAACTTACGTAAAGTGAAAATAAAGTTCTTATTGGCAAGTTTGTTATTTGGCGGCTTATCTATTTTGAATGCACAGAATAATGTAGTAGAAGAAGTTGCATGGGTCGTTGGAGATGAACCGATATTTAAATCGGAAATTGAAGAACAATACATGCAAATGCAATATGAAAGGACTCCTATTGAAGGAAATCCTTATTGTGTAATACCTGAACGTTTAGCCGTTGATAAATTATTCTTACATCAAGCTAAAATTGATACAATTGAAGTGAGTGATGCAACGGTGATGCAGCAAGTTGAATATAGAATTAACTTCTTTATTGCCAATTTGGGGTCAAAAGAAAAAGTTGAGGAGTATTTCCGTAAACCAATTCCCGATTTAAGAGAGCAATTAATAGAAGTAACTCGTAATAACTACACAATACAACAAGTAAAGGAAGAATTGACTAAAAATGTTAAACCTACTCCTGCCGATGTGAGAAAGTATTATTCTTCATTGTCGGAAGATAGTATTCCTTTTGTTCCTATGCAAGTTGAGGTTCAAATGATAAAATTGAATCCTGTTATACCACAACAAGAAATAGATGAAGTAAAATCTCGTTTGCGTAATTATGCTAATCAAGTGAATACAGGAGAAAGTGATTTCTCAACATTGGCAATTTTGTATTCCGAAGATGCTTCAGCAGTGCATGGTGGAGAACTTGGTTTTATGGGTAAAGGTGAACTTGTGCCTGAATATGCAAGTGTGGCGTTTAACTTGAATGATACTAAAAAAGTATCAAAAATAGTTGAAACCGAATATGGTTTTCATATTATTCAGTTGATAGAAAAACGAGGAGATAGAGTAAATACTCGTCACATCATCTTGAAACCTAAGGTCTCAGAGAAAGATTTAACTGAAGCGATAACTCGATTGGATTCATTAAAAAGTGATATTGAAGCCGAAAAATTCACTTTTGAAGATGCTACTCAATATGTTTCTCAAGACAAGGATTCTCGAAATAATAAGGGTATAATGGTGAACTCAAAAAACGGAATATCTTCAACAAAATTTGAAATGGGAGATTTGCCTCAAGAAATAGCTAAAGTAGTTGATACATTAAAAGTGAGCCAAATATCGGAACCATTTATCATGATTGACCCGAAAACTCAACGTGAAGTGGTTGTTATAGTAAAATTAACAAATCGTATAGAAGGTCATAAGGCTAATCTTAAAGATGATTATCAAACTATAAAAACTCTTTATGAAACAAAAACTAAAAATGATATCATCGCTGAGTGGATTGCAAAAAAACAGAAAGAAACATTCGTAAGAATTGAGGAAGGCTGGAAAAATTGTGAATTCAAATATGATGGATGGTTGAAAAACTGATAAAACAAGTGATAAAAAAGTATAAAAACATAAATAAAATAGAAGGGCATAAGGTTTTTAGTGGAATCTTGTGCCTTTTGGCTATTTTATTTATAAAAGGTGTGTTTGTTGAGAGTGCTTGGGCAAAAGTTCCGGATAATAAAAAGCAATTGCGAGTAAAAGTAAAGAATGAAATTAAACCGCAAGTTCCCAAAGCCGACAGAAATCAAAAAAATAAAGTATTTTTGGAATATGCCGATGAATTAGTTGCTGATGAGAATCTTACGCCTGATTTTCAAGTCTTGCGTGGTAATGTAAAATTTAGGAAAGAAGGTATGCTGATGTATTGTGACAGTGCCTATTTTTATGGAAATACTGATTCGTTTGATGCTTTCGGTAATGTGAAAATGGAACAAGGTGATACTTTGTTTGTATATGCTGATGAATTATATTATAATGGAATTGAGGAATTTGCAAAATTGAGAAATAATGTAAAACTCGAAAATCGTAATGTTACATTATTTACCGATAGTCTTGATTATGATATGGTCGACAATCTTGGCTATTATTTTGAAGGTGGTAAAATTGTTGATGAGCAAAATGAATTATCTTCAGTATATGGTCAGTATGAACCTGGCACAAAAAACGCAGAATTCTTATATGATGTGGATTTGGTTAATGAAAAGTATGTTATGCATACTGATACTTTACATTATAATACCAATTCAAAAATTGCCGATATCGTAGGATACACAACCATTGTTTCTGATAGTAATATTATATATACAAGTAAAGGATGGTATAATACAGCCGAAGAAAAAGCCTCATTATACAATCGTTCGTTGATTGTGGGAAAAAATAATGAAAAACTTACCGGCGATACTGTGTTCTATGATAGAAATTTAGGTTATGGTGAAGCTTTTGGTAGAATGGAGTTGACCGATTCTGTGCATAGCACAATTTTGGATGGCGATTATGGCTACCACAATGAGAAAGAAAATTATTCTTTTGCAACAAAACGAGCGAGAGCCAGAGAATTTTCTAATTCAGATACTTTATATTTGCATAGTGATACTATAAAGACTTATCTTGATAGTGATTCAATGAGAATTATGATCGCTTCACCAAAAGTGCGTTTTTATAGAGTTGATTTGCAAGGAGTGTGTGATTCTATGGTAATGGAAGAGCGTGATTCTGTTTTGAGAATGTTTAAGCATCCTATTATATGGTCGGAAGCAAGACAAATTTTTGGAAATAGAATTGATGTTCATTTCAATGATAGTACTGTGGATTACGCCGAGCTACCAAATTCAGCTTTTGTAGCTGAGCATTTAGGTGAAATTTATTATAATCAGTTAGCCGGTAAAAAAATGAAAGCATATTTCATTGACGGAGAAATGAGAAAACTTGATGTTGATGGAAATGCAATGGTATTGATGTTGCCTATGGAAAATGATTCAACTTATAATAAATATGTAACAGTTGAAGGTAGCTTTTTAACCATGTGGCTTAAGCCTAAGCAAGAAGTAGAAAAAATAAATATGTGGCCACAGCCAACAGGTAGGGCTGTACCGTTATACTTGGCAAAGAAAAAACAATTATATTTACCTGGTTTTCAATGGTATGATGCTGTTAGACCTAAGAGCCCTGAAGACATTTATGTCATACCAAAAGAAATGCTTGAATTATTGAATCAACAAGATGAATCTATAAAAAGAGAATGGAGAAGGGAGTAGATTATGAGTGATGTAATAAAATTATTGCCCGATTCTGTTGCAAATCAAATAGCTGCCGGAGAGGTTATACAAAGACCGGCTTCTGTAATAAAAGAACTTGTAGAAAATGCTATTGATGCCGAAGCAACTGAAGTGAGCATTATTTTGAAAGATGCTGGTAGAACACTTATACAAGTGGTTGATAATGGGAAAGGAATGAGTGCTACCGATGCACGATTGGCTTTTGAACGACACTCTACTTCAAAAATTAGAAAGGCTGATGATTTATTTGCTCTGCACACAATGGGGTTCCGTGGTGAAGCGTTGGCATCTATTGCTGCAATAGCACAAGTAGAATTGCGTACGGCAAGAAAAGAAGACCAAATTGGTTCAAAAATTATTATTTCGGCTTCAAAATGTGAGAGTCAAGAGCCGGATATGTGTCAAGTGGGAAGTTGCTTTTCTATTAAAAATTTATTTTTTAATGTGCCTGCACGTCGTAAATTTCTAAAGAGTAATCAAGTTGAATTAAGTAATATTTTAAAAGAGTTTGAAAAACTTGCGTTAGTAAATCATCGTATTGATTTTTCTCTTAATCATAATGATACGGTTTTGTATCAATTATTGGGAGGCTCTTTAAAACAGAGAATTATTGATTTATTTGGTCGTTCTTTAGATATGCAATTAATTCCGCTGAATCTTGACACTTCTTTAATAAAAATAGAGGGCTTTATTTCAAAGCCCGAGAATGCACGTAAGCGTAATTATTTGCAATTCTTTTTTGTGAATGGCAGGTATATGCGTCATCCTTATTTTCATAAGGCGATTATGTCGAGCTACGAAGAATTGATTCCGGCAGAATCTCAGCCGAATTATTTCTTGAATTTTATTGTGGAACCTGAAACAATAGACGTAAATATACATCCTACAAAAACAGAAATTAAATTTGAAAATGAGGCACCTATTTGGCAGATTATTTCGGCTGCAGTAAAAGAGGCGTTAGGTAAATTTAGCGTTGTACCTTCTATTGACTTTGATACTGAAGATGCACCCGAAATTCCTGTTTTTTCAAATAGTACTGATGTAGAAAAGCCTAAAATAGAGTTTGACCCAACATATAATCCTTTTTCAACAGGGAATGCATCATCAAAATCAGCGTATAAGCCATCTGATTCTCCGGCAATTAAAAATTGGGATATTCTCTATGATAATTTTACTAAGAGTAAAATTGAAAATAGTGAATTTAATCAAACTGATGATGATTTTTTAATAGATGTAGATAGTAAGGCAGAAAGTTATATTTCATCTTCGATATTTGATGCTGAGGATGAACAAACAAAAGTAAAAACATATAGTAGTGTAAATACAATACAGATTAAAGGGCGTTACATTTTGTCTGCTATAAGTTCGGGAATGATGATTGTTGATCAACATCGTGCTCATGTAAAAATATTATATGATAAGTATTTGAAACAATTTGGGTGTATTGAAATTGTTTCGCAAAGTGTTATGTTTCCCATAGTATTGAATTTAACACCATCTCAAAGTGCTTTGATGGAAGAAATTTCAGATAGTATGAATGCTGTAGGCTTTAATTTGTCTCAATTAAGTGGAAACGATTGGTCGGTAAACGGAGTGCCTACAGGATTGGAACAGGAAAATATAAAAGATGCTGTGTTTCAAGTGTTGGATGAAGTAAATGATGGTGGTAATAATTTGTCTTCAAAATTATATGAAAAAATAGCATTTACTGTTGCAAAAAGTGGGGCAATACCTTATGGTAAACAACTATCAAATGCAGAATCGGAAAAATTATTGGAAGATTTATTAGCTTTGCCTGAACCTAATTATACTCCTGATGGAAAGAAAATAATAGCAATTATGAATCTTGACCAATTGAAAAAAATGTTTTAATATATAATAGTTGCATTGATTATATGTCAAATATAAAGCCAACATGATTAATTGTAATTATGTTGGCTTTTTGTTATTTATTTTGTCATGTAATTGAGTATTATAAATGTTTAATTTATTACAAATTAGGACAAAGTTATCAATAATAAAGATTTATTTATTATCTTTGGTAATAAAATCGTAATATAGTAAGATTATGAAAAAGGCTTTGATAATACTATTTATGATAGTTGTTGCTATAAACCCTATTTATGCAGACAATTTGTCTAAGGCAAAAGAATTATATTTAAAAGGAAACTTTGCTAAAGCTTTACCTTTATTTGAAAAAGAATATAAAAAGAAACCTAAAGATGCAGTGATAAATCATTGGTATGGTGTGTGTCTTTTTGAAACCGGAAAAATCAAAGAGTCAGAAAAACATTTATTATATGCTCATTCGCGTAAGGTGATAGAAGCTCCTCATTATTTGGCAAAATTATGCTTCTTTAATTATGATTTTCAAGGAGCTTTGGATATGTTTGCTGCCTATGATGAAATATTGGAACAATCAAATAGAAAAAGAGTTTCGGGAGCCGATGAGGAATTAAAACTTATCAAAACGGCTAAATCAATGTTTGAACATGTTGAAAAAATTGCAATCATTGATAGTATTGTTGTTGATAAAGATAATTTCTTTAAATATTATAATATTTCAAGTGAATCGGGAACCTTAAATTCAAAATCAATGTTACCTGTAAGTGTGAGTCAAAACACTGTTGTACATTGTGACCAAAACGGCGATAAGATGCTTTGGGCTATGCCTAAAGATGACAATAAAATGCACTTGTGTGAGAGTGTAAAATTGATTGATGGTAATTGGGATAAATCGCAATTTATCGGAGAAGGATTAGGTAATGGAGGCGATGCCAATTATCCATATATGATGCAAGACGGTCTTACTCTTTATTTTGCTTCTAATGGAGAGGGCTCAATAGGAGGATATGATATATTTAAAACAGTGAAAGACACCGAAACGGGAGAGTTTTTGACTCCACAAAATATGGGTATGCCTTATAATTCTTTTGCCGATGATTATATGCTTGTCCTTGACGATATGACAGGATTAGGCTGGTGGGCAACCGATAGAAACAATATTCCCGATAAAGTTACAATATATGTATTTGTGCGTAATGACATAAGAGAAAATTATGATAAAAATGAGAAAAATCTTGTTTCTTATGCAAAAATATTAAACTATCATTCTACATGGCATGGAGAAGATTATTCTTCTTTGATTTCAAAATACCGACGACTTGAAACCAATGAAACAGGAGAAAATGAAGATTTTATGTTTTATGTAAAAAAAGGATTAGTTTATACTTCATTGGCTGATTTTAATTCTGATGAGGCTATGGGAAAAATGCAAGATTTGCTTACTTTATATTCTGACTTAAACGAAAACAGGAAAATCTTGAAACAAAAAAGAGAGCAATATAGTAAAATAGCCGAAGGTGAAGAAGATGAATTAAAAAATGAAATTTTGTCTTTAGAACAAGAGATAGAGCAATTACGAAAAGATATATTCAAAGCAGAAAATTCTGTAAGAAAGTTAGAACTTAATAATTAATCAACTATAATTAAAATTAAGAGAGTATGGAATTTACTTTGTTTCTTTTAATAGCAATCGCAATAATTGCATTAAGTGTGTTTTTCTATTATGTGCCTTTCTTCTTATGGGTATCGGCACGAGTGTCGGGGGTAAATATTTCGCTAATTCAACTTTTCTTGATGCGTATAAGAAAAGTTCCGGCAAATGTCATAACTCAAGCACTTATTGAAGCACATAAAGCCGGATTAAGTGAAATCACAAGAGATGATCTTGAAGCTCACTATTTAGCAGGCGGAAATGTTGTTAAAGTTGTTCATGCTCTCGTATCGGCTGCCAAAGCTAATATTGATTTAGGTTTCAAAATGGCAACAGCAATAGATTTGGCGGGTAGAGATGTCTTTCAAGCTGTTCAAATGTCGGTTAATCCTAAAGTTATTGATACACCTCCTGTAACTGCTGTTGCTAAAGATGGTATTCAGTTGATAGCAAAGGCTCGTGTGACCGTAAGGGCAAATATACGACAACTTGTTGGTGGTGCCGGTGAAGATACTGTATTGGCTCGTGTGGGAGAAGGTATTGTATCGTCAATAGGTTCTTCTGAGAGCCATAAAGAAGTGCTTGAAAATCCCGATTCTATTTCAAAAGTTGTTTTGAGAAAAGGTCTTGATTCCGGAACTGCATTTGAAATACTTTCAATAGATATTGCCGATATAGATATAGGTAAAAATATTGGTGCAACATTACAAATCGACCAAGCTCAAGCTGATAAAAACATTGCACAAGCAAAGGCTGAAGAACGTAGGGCTATGGCAATTGCTTTAGAACAAGAAATGAAAGCAAAAGCACAGGAGGCAAAAGCTAAGGTTATAGAAGCTGAGGCTGATGTCCCGAAGGCAATGGCTGAAGCATTCCGTAATGGCAATTTGGGTATTATGGATTATTATAAAATGAAAAATATTGAGGCTGATACGTCAATGAGAGAATCTATTGCCAAGCCTGTGGTTAAATAAAACTTTAAGCAAAAAATGTTTTCTTTTTTAATAGCGTTGTCGATTTTAATAGGTGGCTATTTTTTATATGGTGCATTTGTTGAAAAGATTTTAGATATAGATGAAAATAAGAAAACTCCAGCTTATACAATGCAGGATGGTGTGGATTATGTTCCTATGTCCACATGGAAAGTTTTTCTTATACAGTTCTTGAATATAGCAGGTCTTGGTCCTATATTTGGAGCTATAATGGGAGTTATGTATGGACCGGCTGCTTTTATTTGGATTGCTATAGGGACGATTTTCGGAGGTGCTGTGCATGATTATACCTCTGGAATGTTATCCCTTAAAAAGGATGGAGCTTCATTGCCTGAGATTGTGGGAGAACAATTAGGCAACGGAATAAAACAAGTTATGCGTGTTTTTGCACTTGTTTTAATGATTTTAGTAGGTGCTGTATTTGTGATAAATCCGGCAGAATTGATTGCAGGAATGACACCTGATTATCTTGATACGCAATTTTGGATAATTGTTGTTTTTATCTATTACATATTGGCTACTTTATTGCCGATTGATAAATTGATTGGAAATATATATCCTGTATTTGGATTTGCTTTACTTTTTATGGCAGTAGGCATATTTGTAGTATTATTGGGACATTTGGAATATTTGCCGGAATTTACCGAAGGTCTTCAAAATAGGTATCCCGATGCAGAGAATCACCCAATTTTCCCAATGATGTTTGTTTCAATAGCATGTGGAGCAATATCAGGTTTTCATGCAACTCAATCACCATTAATGGCGAGATGCATAAAGAATGAGCGTCTTGGTCGTAGAGTGTTTTATGGAGCGATGGTTGTAGAAGGTATAGTAGCATTGATATGGGCTGCGGCTACAATATCATTCTTTAAAGGAAGTTTTGCCGATTTAGCTACTTATTTGGGCGAAAAAAGCACGGCTCCTCTTGTTAATGAAATTTCAATAACATGGTTAGGTAAATTTGGTGGTTTGTTAGCAATATTAGGTGTAATAGCAGCTCCAATAACTTCAGGTGATACAGCATTGAGAACTGCTCGATTAATTACTGCCGATTTCTTAAAATTTAAGCAAAATACAATTTTAAGACGTTTGTTGGTCTCGATTCCTATATTTTTAACGTCTTATTTAATAATGCAAATTAATTTTCAAGTGTTATGGAGATATTTTGGTTGGTGTAATCAAGCATTGTCAGTCTTTACATTGTGGGCAGTAACTGTTTATTTAGCTCGCAAAAAGAAATTGTATATTATCACATTGATACCAGCGTTGTTTATGACAATGGTATGCACAATGTATATTTTATATGCACCCGAAGGCTTTACATTTGACAATTTATTGTCAACATATATAGCAAATAAATTTTCAACTGTGACTATTGAAACGCTTAATTATTCGATATGTTTAAGTATTTCAGTTTTTGTGTGTATTTCGTTTTATCAGGTTTTTTATAAAAAAGTTCTAAAGCATCAATAGTTTGGTCGTAGATGATTGATTTTAGAGAAATAACGAATAGAACCTCATTATATAATTTCCATTCACATACACAATTTTGTGATGGAAGAGATGAAATGGAAGCTTTTGTGAAAGAAGCTATTAGATTAGGCTTTTCTGATATAGGCTTTTCTCCTCATTCTCCTATACCTTTCTTTTCGCCTTGTAATATGAAAGAAGAAGACGTACCTTCTTATATGCAAGAAATACAAAGGTTGAAGATGTTATATGCTGACAAAATTAAGATATATGCATCAATGGAGATAGATTATCTTGATGATTGGGGACCTGCAAATACTTTTTTTAAAGAAATACCTTTAGATTATAAAATAGGTTCAATACATTTTATCAGGTCTTTTGTTAATTCTGATGAATTTATTGATATTGATGGAGCATTTGATAATTTCAATAAAAAAATGTCATGTTATTTTAATGGAGATATAAAAAGTGTAGTTGACAGCTTTTATAATCAAACGTTAAATATGATAGAATCCGGAGGCTTTGATATAATAGGACATTTTGATAAAATATCATTTAATGCAAGTGAATATCAAGAAGGTATTGAAAATGAGAAATGGTATCAAACGTGGATAAATAGAGTTGTTGAAGCCATAATGGATAATGGATACATGATTGAAATTAATACTAAGGCTTTCAAAGACTATAATCGTTTTTTCCCAAATCAACGATATTTTTCCATGTTGAAAAAATATAATGCACCGATTGTTGTAAATTCTGATGTGCATTTTCCTAATCTTATAAATTCCGGACGATTTGAAGCCATGAATTTATTGAATAATTATTAATTACTAACTTAAAGAAAAGTATTGAAATAATGCCAGTAAGAGTTCCTACATCATTGCCGGCGGTAGAATCGCTTAAAAACGAAAATATATTTGTAATAGATGAACAAAGAGCTTCAAGCCAAGACATAAGACCGTTGAAGATTGCAGTCTTGAATCTTATGCCCTTAAAGATTATGACTGAAACCGACATATTGCGTTTATTGTCAAATACACCGTTACAAATAGAATTGGATTTAATAGAGGTTGATGGTCATGAAAGTAAAAATACGCCTCGTGAACATCTCGATGCTTTTTATAAAAAGTTTGAAGATGTAAAAAATAGCAAGTATGATGGATTTATAATAACAGGTGCACCTGTTGAAAAACTTGAATTTGAAGATGTCGATTATTGGGGACAACTTGAAGAAATTTTTACTTGGGCAAGAACACATGTTACTTCTACACTCTATATATGCTGGGCTGCTTTGGCAGGGTTGTATTATGAATATGGAGTGAAAAAAGTATTGTTGTTGTCTAAGTTATCGGGAGTCTTTGAACATAAAGTATATAATCATACAAACCCTATATTCAGAGGCTTTGATGATGTGTTTTATGCTCCGCATAGCCGTCATAGTTCTGTTTTAAAAGGAGATATAATAAAACATAAAGAACTCGAAATTATTTCAGAAGGTGATGATTGTGGGGTGTATATGGTAATGGGACGTAAAGGTCGTGAGTTTTATATATTAGGACATCCTGAATATTCACCAGGTACTTTGGATTTTGAATATCATAGAGATTTAAACTTAGGACTAAATCCTCATGTTCCCGATAATTATTATATTGATGACAATCCTGAAAAGGGTGTTGTAGTAAGATGGCGTTCTCATGCTAATTTGTTGTATTCAAATTGGCTGAATTATTTCGTATATCAAGAAACGCCGTATGATATTAGAAACATAAAATAACAGACCAATTGAAGAAACAAGCTAAAATAAAATTGGAGTTACTTGCTCCTGCAAAAAATGCAACTATTGCAATAGAAGCCATAAAACATGGTGCCGATGCCGTTTACATGGGTGCTTCAAGATATGGAGCAAGGTCGTCTGCAGGAAATTCAATAGCTGACATAAAGACTGTTGTGGATTTTGCACACAAATATAATGTGCGTGTCTATATTACAGTAAACACTATAATATATAATGATGAATTAAAAGAAGTTGAAAATTTAATACATCAATTATATAATATCGGTGTAGATGCTCTTATTGTTCAAGATATGGGTATATTACGAATGACGATACCACCTATAGCTTTGCATGCAAGTACGCAATGCGATTTAAGGACTCCGGAAAAGGCTCGTTTTTTGGAAAAAGTGGGATTTTCTCAATTGGTTATGGCGAGAGAATTGACATTGCAAGAAATTAAGACTATAAGAGAAAGCGTAAAAGTTCCACTTGAAGCGTTTATTCATGGAGCTTTATGCGTAAGTTATAGTGGGCGATGTGGTTTAAGTTATGCATGCACAGGTCGTAGTGCAAATAGGGGAGAATGTGCTCAAATGTGTCGCTTGCCTTATAATTTAGTTGATGAAGATGGCTCTGTTATTGTATCCGATAAGCATTTGTTGTCGTTAAAAGATATGAATCAGAGCTGTAATTTGCGAGACTTAATAGAAGCAGGAGTTTCTTCGTTTAAAATTGAGGGAAGATTAAAAGACGTGGATTATGTAAAAAATACAGTGGCTTTTTATCGGAATGAGTTAGATAAAATAATCAAAGAAAATCCTCAAAAATATGAACGAAGCTCATTTGGTGAGAATAAAGTGCTTTTTACTCCACAGCTTGATAAAGTTTTTAATAGGTCGTTCTCTCAATATTTCCTCAAAAATAGAAATTTGCTTAATGGGACAAAAATAGCGTCAATTCACACGCCTAAATCGCAAGGTGAGTTTGTCGGAGTGCTTAAATCTATTAAAAGCGGTACTCAATTATTGATTGAAACTAAAAAAGAACTTGCTAATGGTGATGGAATAAGCTTCTTTGATAAAAATGGCGATTATTCAGGATTTAGAATAAATAAGGTTCAAGGTAAAATGGTGAATGTGTCGCAACCGTTAAAAATAGAAATCGGCACTAAATTATATCGCACATTCGACAAAAAATTCAATGATTTGATTTCTTCAGAATCGTCAAAACGTGTTATAAGTGTTGACTTTTTATTAAAAGTGAAGAAAAATCTTTTGTCTTTGGAAATTACTGATGAGAGGGGGAATCTTGCTGTTGTAACAGCAGAAGTTGAACATGAATTTGAAAAATCCAGAAGCAATCAAGCAACTAAACAAGAAGAAATTCTTAAAAAACTCGGAAATACGATATATGTTGCACAAAATGTGCATGTAGCCGGTGAGTATTTCATTCCAAATTCTGTCCTTTCTGAATTAAGAAGGCTTGCAGTCGAAAAACTTGATTCGGTGCAACGCATTAATTATAAATTTGACTATAGAAAACCTGAAAATATCGATTCCAAATATTTTAAAAATGAATTGGACTATGTCGATAATGTCGCGAATGAGCTTAGTGTGCGTTTTTATGGTGAACATGGAGTAAAAAAAATAGAAAGTGCTTTAGAAATTCAGCAATTAAATGATTTTAATGATAAAATATTGATGCACACAAGATATTGCTTGTTGCGTGAGCTAGGATTTTGTAGAAAAGATAAAAAATCTAAGAAATTGCCTCAAAAGCTATATCTTGAAAATGAGCGTACACGCTTAATTGTAGAAACGAATTGTGCTAACTGTGAAATGTATATAAAGAAAGCGTAACGATTGCTTTTTAGTTTTGTGATGTGATTTAAAAAAACATCTTTTATTTCAATTCAAAATTATCAATATCTTTCCATGTAGGGAATTTTTCTCTAAAAGAGGATAATTTCTCTGCATTTAACTTAGCCGATATAATAGGTGAATCTTGAATCTTTTCTGCAATTACGTGTCCTTTCATGTCTATAATCATTGAATCTCCTGAATAGATTATTCCTGACGGACTTTCTCCCGTGCGATTTACGCCACACACATAACATTCATTTTCGATAGCTCTGGCAATCAACAGATGTTTCCATGCGTAAGCTCTTGCTTTAGGCCAATTGGCAACGACAAGCAAAAGGTCATATTTGTTATTGACATTTCTCAACCATGCCGGAAACCTTAAATCATAGCAAACAACAAGCAAAATATTCCATCCTCGGTAGCGTATAACTTTTGGCATGGTAGTACCTGCTGAAAATACAGTTTGTTCCCCTCCGATACTGAATATATGACGCTTGTCGTAATAAGTTTCTTCTCCCGAATTCTCTATAAAAAAGGCACGATTGTATATTTTATCGGCTGTGCGAGCCATAAAACTGCCGGCTATTGCGATATTATGCTGTTTAGCCAATTGTTTTAATGTAGTGATTGTATTTTCGGTGTTTTTTTCCGATAAACTTTTCATTTGCTTTGCATCGTCAACAAGAAAACCTGTTGAAAATAATTCAGGTAATATGACTAAATCGGTATTTTGGGGAATTTCTTGCAATCTTTGTGAAAGTTTAGAAAGATTTGCCGATTTGTCTGCCCAAATTATATCGTCTTCGATGGCAGTGATATTTAAATCTTTATTAAGCATAGAGAAAAATCAATCGGTACAAAAGTTTTCGGGATATTTTGCGTTAGCTCCTTTATAATATTGCTTGATGAATTGCATATCTTTTTCAGCATCACCAGTCGGAGTATATGTGTCAGTCAACTTAATGTGCTTGTTTTTATAATCAATAACAGCCAAAGCAATAGGAATATTGGCACCTTTTGCAATGTAGATAATGCCACTTCTCCATTTGCTTACGCGTTTTCGGGTACCTTCGGGAGTGATTGCTAAAATCAATTTTTCTGAATTGTTATATAAATTGATAATAGTTTCGGTTAAGTCGGTACTTTTTTTGCGTGACACAGGAATTCCGCCCATTGCTTTAAAAATGTAATTTAATGGAAAGAAGAACCAACTTTTTTTCATTAGAAAACTTGCTTTCCATTTTAGAGCTTTGCATACCAATTGTGCATAAAAGAAATCCCAATTGCTTGTGTGTGGGGCAACGCATATAACACACTTAGGATAGTCGGGAATTGTTACTTCCATCGACCATCCTAATTTTTTAAATATAAATTCCGCTAAATTCAAAATATGTTTTATTTAGATAGTCTTATTTTGAAAGAGCGGCTTTATTTGCATCTTTTTGCTCTTGTGATAGAGTGGAATTCATTTCTGCTACAAGAGCGTTTACTGAATCAGATAATTCTTGGAGTAATGCTTTATAGCATTCTTTGTAATATGCTCTGCGTGCTTTTTTGTATTCTTTTGCATTCCCATTGAATGATTTTAATGTCTTATCAAAAGAAACGCTTACTTTATCAATTGTTTCTGTTTGTAGGCAAGCTGCTTTAACAATAACGTTTTCCAACTTTTCAGCATCAGCATTTTCAAAAAAATCAATACCAAACAAACATTCACCGGCGATGTCGCCACAAGTATATTTAATATACTTCTTTAAATCTCTTTTATTAGCCATAATAAATATTGTTTATATGTTTATGTTGCTAAGTTACAAAAAACATTTGAATAATCAAGAATAAAAGTAATATGTGATTATTCTATAGGCGTTTTTATTGTTCATCGATTTTTACGCCATTTATGTCAACCAGTTTGTTTCTGAAAGGAGCAATATCATCGGCATTTGTTTCGATTGTCATGTAGCAATCATTGTCAAAAATCTGGCTTGTGATGTTTACTCCGGTATCTTTAACGAGCTTCATTACACCATTCATCGATAGATACGGGAACGTAAAAGATAATTGTGCTTGCTCGTGACATTCAATGATTTCTCCATTTTCTATAGCATCGGCTGCGGCTGCTTTATATGCGACAATAAGCCCTGATGTTCCTAATTTTATGCCTCCGAAATAGCGAATTACCACTATTAAGATATTTGTGAGATTATAGGAATTTATTTGTCCTAATATGGGTTTGCCTGCCGTTCCCGATGGCTCGCCGTTGTCGTTACTGTAAAATTCGTTGCGTTCGGTTCCTATCATATAAGCCCAGCACACGTGTCGTGCATCATAATATTTTTTTTGGTATGATTTTACAGTTTCTTTAGCTTCTTCTGCACTTGAAACGGGAATTGCAAATGAGATGAATTTACTCATTTTTTCTTTATATAAACCTTCCGAAGTGTCTTTTATTGTTCTAAAGAAATCAGCCATATTTAAATAAATGAGATTGTTTGGATGTTGGATTTAGAATGTATTTATTGAAACACATTGCAAAGATACTTATTTAATCCGATTAATACGTTTTTTATAGCTTTTGCTATCTTTATTTCAGGAAAAGCAAGGTATTTTATAGTGATATAACAATATTTCACTGTGAAATTTAATTGAGGAGTGTGTCGGATTGTAAAAAAAGTGTAATTTTGTAAAAAGAATAAAGTTAAAAAAAAGAATAAAGACTATGGCAAATTGGTTTGAATGTAAAGTGAGATATGATAAAATGCTTGAAACAGGACAACAAAAAAAGGTGAACGAACCTTATTTGGTCGATGCATTATCTTTCACTGAAGCCGAAGCTCGTATAATAGAAGAAATTAAACCATTTATATCGGGAGAATTTTCTGTTTCTGCCGTAAAAAGAACAAAAATAGCAGAAATATTTTTTGACGAAACTGGAGATCGCTGGTATAATGTAAAATACAACATTATTACTATTGACGAAAAGACTGCAGTTGAAAAGAAAACTTCGGTTCTCACTTTGGTACAAGCTTCTGAATTTCAAAAAGCAATTGATACTTTCATGGAAAATATGAAAGGTACTATGGCCGATTTTGAAATAGCATCGGTTGTTGAAACTCCTATCATGGATGTTTATCCCGTTAAATTAGGTGAGAATAGCACAAATCCCGCTACTCAAGTAGGTTAAATATGTCCAATATAGCCCAACAGATAAAAAGGTTCAATGATGAATTACCTCAAGGGGTGAAACTTGTTGCTGTGTCAAAGTTTCACCCGATTGAATCTTTGCAGGAGGCTTACGATGTAGGGCAACGTATTTTTGGCGAAAGTCGGGTTCAGGAAATTGCCGAAAAGCATAAATTTATGCCTGATGATGTACAATGGCATTTTATAGGCCATTTGCAGACTAATAAGGTGAGACAACTTGTCCCTTATGTTTCATTAGTACATAGTGTTGATTCGTTACGTTTGCTTGAATGTATCAATTCCGAAGCAAAACGCATTGACCGTGTCATAAATGTGTTGCTACAATTGCATGTGGCTAAAGAAGAACATAAATTCGGCTTTTCTATTGATGACTGTTTGCATTTGATAGAAGACGGAGTGCTTGACAATATGAATAATGTACGCGTGTGCGGTGTCATGGGGATGGCTACCAATACCGATGATATGACTGAAGTGCAAAATGAATTTAAAGCTATAAAAACGGTTTTTGAAACACTGCACGATGGATATTTTGCCGATAAACCTTACTTTAAAGAAATAAGTATGGGAATGAGTGAAGATTATCGTGTCGCAATAGAAGAGGGTAGCACTCTTGTAAGAATCGGCACGGCAATTTTTGGAGCAAGACAATATTGACATTGGTAGTATTTGCCTATTGACAAAATTGTTTCTTGCGTGTTATAAGAATATACATAAAACTATAAAATAACTAAAAATGAAAACTAAAACTAATTCAAATGGAAATGTCGTTGCTATTGTGGCGATGTTCTTCTTGTTTGCAATGATTGCCTTTGTAACCAATTTATGTTCACCTATGGCAGTTATAGTAAAAACTCAATTCGGTGCATCCAATTTTGCATCACAACTTGGTAATGCTGCCAATTTTATTGCTTATGCGGTAATGGGTATCCCTTCCGGACTATTGTTAAAGAAAATAGGTTATAAAAAAACAGCATTGCTTGCTATCTTTATAGGCTTTGTAGGTGTATTTGTTCAATATATGAGCGGATGGGAAACAGTACAAAGTTTCTGGGTATATCTTATAGGTGCATTTATTGCAGGTTTTTGTATGTGTATGCTTAATACCGTTGTTAATCCTATGCTTAATATCCTTGGTGGCGGAGGTAACAAAGGTAATCAGTTGATACAATTCGGTGGTGTGCTCAATTCAATGTCGGCTGTATTTGTTACTATCTTGATGGGTTCTTTGATAGGTGATGCTGCCAAAGCTCAAATATCACAAGCAACTCCTGCTTTGTTTATCGCATTAGGCATTTTTGCATTTGCTTTTATTGTACTTATTTTCTCCAATATACCTGAGCCAGAATCGGCAAGCAATAAAGAAAATGCAAAGAAAAATGGAAATGATAAGTATAGTGCATTTTCGTTCCGTCACTTTAAATTGGGAATGTTGGCAATATTCTTATATCTTGGAATTGAAGTAGGAACGCCTACTTATATGTTGCAATATTTGACTTCATCCCCCGATGCTGCCACTCCGGGTGTAGGAATGGATGCCGGTATTGCTGCTACTATGGCTGCAATGTATTGGTTGCTTATGATGGTGGGACGTTTCTTGGGTGGAATCGTTGCAGGAAAAGTTTCAAGTCGAGTTTTGGTAACCATTGTTGCTACAGTATCTATTTTACTTGTGTTAGTAGGTATGTTTGCTCCGGTAAATACAACAATGACAGCTTATGGGTTTAATGGAGCCGAAGGTAGTTTTGTAGCAGCCGAAGTTCCTGTTGGTGTGTTTGCTTTAATACTTGTAGGTTTGTGCACCTCGGTAATGTGGGGAGGAATCTTCAATATGGCTGTTGAAGGCTTGGGAAAATACACATCTATAGCATCCGGTGCATTCATGACAATGGTGTGCGGAGGCGGAATCTTGATTCCGTTCCAAGGTTGGGTTGCCGATTTTACTCATTCATTTAATATGAGTTATTGGGTGGTTGTTGTATGTGCAGTTTATCTTGTATTCTATGCATTGATAGGAAGTAAGAATGTAAACAAGAATATACCTGTCGATTAAATATTGAAAATAATAAAAACAGCATAACCTGCCGTGAATTTTTGATTAAATCAAAGATTTATGGCAGGTGTTTTTATAGAAATATTGATAATAAGAAACATTTTTTGTATCTTCGCTGAATAAAAGTAAAAAACGTATATTTTAATATATATTATGGACGTAAAATTGATGAAAAAAGCGGCTGATAACATACGTGTTTTGGCTGCTACCATGGTAGAAAAAGCAAAATCAGGACACCCTGGAGGTGCAATGGGAGGAGCCGATTTTGTTAATGTGTTATATTCAAAATATATGGTCTATGATCCTGAAAATCCGTTATGGATTGCGAGAGACCGTTTCTTTTTGGATCCCGGACACATGTCACCAATGCTTTATAGCGTGTTGGCATTAACCGGTAAATATACCATTGAAGAACTTCAACAATTCCGTCAGTGGGGCAGTGTTACACCGGGTCACCCTGAAGTGTGTCCTGAAAGAGGTGTGGAAAATACTTCCGGACCGTTGGGGCAAGGTCATGTTATGGCTGTGGGTGCAGCAATAGCAGAACGCTTTATGGTTGCTCGTTTCGGAGAAACTTTTGCTCATAAAATATACGCTTTTATCTCTGATGGTGGCGTTCAAGAAGAAATCTCTGCCGGAGCCGGGCGTGTTGCCGGTTATTTGGGCTTGAGCAACTTGATAATGTTCTATGATAGTAATCGTGTACAGTTGTCAACCGATGTAAATGAGGTTACCGACGAAGATGTTGCGGCAAAATACCGTGCGTGGAATTGGAACGTTATTGAAATTGACGGTAACGACGCTTTGGCTATTGCTAATGCTCTCGATGTCGCTATCGAAGAAAAAGAACGTCCTACATTGATTATTGGTAATACTATAATGGGACTTGGATGTGTAACTCCTGAAAATGCCAATTTTGAAGGTCAATGCAGTACTCACGGACAGCCGTTGAGTAAGTCGGGTGCATCTTATGAGAAAACTGTTGAAAACCTTGGTGGAAGCATGGAGAATCCATGGGCTGTTGCCGAAGATGTTGTCGAATTATATAACGCAAGAAAATCCGAACTTGAAACAATTGTTGCAGCTCGTCATGCCGCTGAAAAAGCATGGGCAGAAGCTAATCCTGAAGCTGCACAACATCTTGAAGATTTTATTGCAGGAAAATTGCCAGAAATCGACTATGAATCTATCGCTTATAAGCCTAATGTTGCTACTCGCACAGCATCGGCTGCTGTGTTGTCGGTTCTTGGCGAAAAAGTGAAAAATATGATTGTTTCGTCAGCCGATCTTGCAAATAGTGATAAATCGGAGGCTTTCTTGAAGAAAGTAGGAGCATTGAAACATCACGATTTCAGTGGAGGTTTCTTGCATGCAGGTGTAGCCGAATTAACCATGACTGCAATAATGAATGGTATTGCTTTGCATGGTGGAATGTGGGCTGCGTGTGCAACATTCTTTGTATTCTCTGATTACATGAAACCTGCTATCAGAATGGCGGCTTTACAAGAACTTCCTGTAAAATATATATGGACACACGATGCTTTCAGAGTAGGCGAAGATGGTCCTACTCATGAGCCAATTGAGCAAGAAGCACAAATTCGCTTGTTGGAAGACATTAAAAACTCTAAGGGAGTAAACAGTATTCTTGTGCTTAGACCTGCCGATAGTGCCGAAACTGTTGTGGCATGGAAAATGGCTATGGAAAACAAATTATCTCCTACAGCTCTTATCCTTACCCGTCAAGACGTTAAGGATTTGCCAAGCGTCAGTGGAAATCGTTATAAAGATGCTTTGGCAATGGAAAAAGGTGGATATTTGGTAATGAAGTCCGAAAATCCTGCCGTTACTTTAGTGGGTAATGGTTCCGAAGTATCAGCGTTGACCGATGCAGCATTGATGTTGAAAGAACAAGGTATAGAATGTAACGTTGTTTCGGTTCCTTCTGTAGGTTTGTTCATGAATCAACCGATTGAATATCGTCAAGAAGTAATTTTGCCTGATGTTCCGGTGTTTGGTTTGACTGCCGGCTTGCCATGTACTTTATATAGAGTTGTGGGATGTAACGGATATGTGAAAGGTCTTGAACGCTTTGGTGCTTCAGCACCTTATAAGGTTTTGGATGAAAAATTCGGCTTTACTCCGGCTCAAATAGCCGATGATATAAAGGCATATATAGGATGAGAGATATTTTAGTCTAATTTTTTAAAAATAAAACAAAAGTCTATGAAAAAAATTACAATTCTTGCACTTTTATGTGCATTATTTGTGGTTCCTTCTGTAAAGGCTCAAGAAGTTACAACCAAAGAAGACCCAAGTCAAGGTTATCTTTTGAATGATTTTAAATCAAATTGGTTTGTTTCTCTTCAAGCCGGAGGTAACTTATTGCTTACTCCAAATGATACCAAAGAAGATTTCATGAAGAGAATTCAACCACAAGTAGAAATACATGTAGGTAAATGGTTTTCTCCTGTTTTGGGGTTAAGAGCAGGTGTATTTGGTGCTCGTACTAAGGGTGCTACTTTGGATGAAGGTTTGGGCTTAGGTGCATATTGTGGAGATGAAGGATATTTGCACCAATTGGCTTACCATTTTGGCTTTTCAGCCGATGTTATGTTGAACTTGACTAATTGGTGGTGTGGATATAAGGCTGATCGTTTATATAACGCTTCTCTTTATGCCGGAACAACATTTAATATGCTTGCTTCAAAGGATGCTAAGTTTGAATTTGATTTCCAAGGCTCTGCATACAATCATTTTGGTGTGAGATTGGGTCTTTTGAACTCTTTTGCAGTTTCAAAGAAGGTTGATTTGCTTGTTGATTTGCGTTTAGGTGTAAACCAAACAGCTTGGGAAGGTAAATCATATACTTGTAAAACCGACCTTTTGATTGGTGCTGCTTATAAGTTTGGTAAATCTTCTTGGAATGCTCCAATCGTGCCGGTATGTCCTACATACAAATATACCGATGCTGAAGGTGATGCTTTGGTTGCACGTTTGCAACAAGCTGATGCAAAAATTGCTTCTCTTGAACAACAGTTGCGTGATTGCTTGAATAAGCCTATGACTGCTGCTGAAGAAGTTCAAACTGCTCCTCTTGCAACAATCTATTTCCCTATAGGTTCGGCAAGCGTAAACAATGTTCAAAGAAAAGTGGTTAATGCAATTGCCAATGCAATGAAGAATACCGACGAGAAGTATGTGTTGACCGGTTGGGCTGATAATTATACAGGCTCGGCTGCAGTAAATAAGAAACTTCGTAAAAACCGTGCTGCTAATGTAAAGAAAATGATTGTTAGAAACGGAGTGAAAGGTGATCGTCTTGAGACTACAACCAATGATAACAATTTGACTGAATATGGAGAAAAGAGTGCTTCTCTTGACCGTGCGGTAACTATCACTGTTGCAGAATAAGATAAATTATTAATAAGGTGATTTCACACAGGTGTATCGAGATATTCGGTACACCTGTTTTTTATATGCCCGTTTTTTTTCTCTTGATATGTAATGCCTTCTGCATAAACCGAAAGCCGAAAATGTTTTAATCTCCGGTAATTATTCACTGTGCTGTTTTTAAGCCTTTGCATTTCTTTTTTTTATATGAAAATTCTATCACCACTAAATGTTTACTGAGATGATTTAAGTTCTTGTTTCATATTTTGTTAATTTTTTTTGAAAAAAAATAGAATTTTATTGTTAGTTATTCTAATAATTTTTATTTTTGTAGCTAATTTAGTCTACGAAGTATTGGGGATTTAAATATATTTTCTCATATTGTTTGAATAAAATAGTAAAAACAAA
>CAZHXA010000005.1:0-75910 GCA_964536025.1 uncultured Muribaculaceae bacterium | reverse complement strand
CAAAAATATATAACATATATAAAAAAAGGAAATTTTTTCTGTAAAATTTTCAACAATTTTTTCTCAAAGCATTAAAATTAAACATTATGAAAAAATTTTTACTTAGTTTTTTATGATTTTAGCAGTGTCTTCAATGGCTTTTGCTTCAGTAAAAGGTGGTACACATGAGCAAGAGGAGGAAGTGTTGAGTGCATATTTAACAACAGACATAACAGTGTCGGTAGAAGGGGCTGATGCGGAATTGTTTACATTGAGTACTAATACATTGCCTAAGGATGGAGGCTCTATAAAGGAATTACCCCTACTATTACTAATTTAAGTATTGTTTTATGTAAAATAACCGAAGCTACTCCTGAAAATCTTCCGGTTCAATTGCCTTCAGGAGATGTTCGCACTGCGTTAAATATCAAGGATAATAGTTCGCTTATTGGTACAACCGTGAAGTTGTATGGCTCACTTGAAAATTATTGGTCAAGACCGGGCGTAAAGGAGGTAAGTGACTATAAAAGTGATGCAAGTACAGGCGTTGAAGAAACATTGGTAGACGAAAATGCTCCTGTTGAATACTTCAATTTGCAAGGTGTAAAGGTTGCTAATCCTAAAAATGGTATTTTCATCAAGCGTCAAGGCTCTCGTGCAAGCAAAGTTGTGCTATAATAAAAGTTGCTATAGGATAAAGGAAAAAACAGTGGCGGTTTGTTATGAACCGCCACTGTTTTTATATAGTGTAAATATAAATATTATTTTTGTTTTTCTTTAGATAGCTTTTCTTTATATGCCTGCAGACGTTTACGCCAAGCAAGTCGTTTTGCGGCTTCTTTTGCCGCTTTTTGTTTGAGGTATTCTTCATACCTGTTTTCTAAAAAATTGTCTGCCATTGTTGCTTGGTGTTATTATTCTTTATCTTTAGGCAAGATGAGATTTAAGATGATGGCTAATAGGAATACAACAGCCACGCAGTTGTCGCCAAATACGGTTTGAACCATTTGAGGGAATACTTTAAACATTCCTGTAGCTTGGGTAAAGCCAAGACCAACACTTAGCGACATGCTCACCAAAATCATATTTCGATTGGAGAATCCGCATTTTGCTACCATCCCGAAACCTGCAAATAAAATTGAACCGAACATCATGATGGTGCAACCACCAAGCACTGCTTGAGGAATGGATGTGAGAATCACACCAATAGCTGGAATAAAACCGCTCAAAAGCATAAGTATGGCTCCCATTCCTATGGCAAATCTATTTACAACTTTTGATATACTAATCAATCCTACATTTTGAGAGAATGATGTGATGGGAGTACAACCAAACAAGCCGGCGATAGAGCTTACAAAACCATCGCAAGCCACAGCTCGTCCGAGTTCTTCTTTTTTGGCGTTTCGTCCAAGAGTACTGGAACACAAAACCGATGTGTCTCCGATGGTTTCGGTGGCAGATACCATATAAATGCACACAACCGCCAAAATTGCATCGAGACGGAACTCCGGAGTGAACGGAAGTAATGTAGGAAGAGCAAACGCACTCACGTTACTCAATGCAGAGAAATCAACCATACCCATGCATAGAGAAAGAATATACCCTACAATTAACCCTACCAATACAGATAATGCTCGTAAAAGACCTTTGCCGAAAATCATAACAATCAAGCAAGTAAACAATGTAACCGAGCCTACAATCCAATTGTTAAGGCTTCCGAAATCTTCAGCACCCTGGCCTCCGGCAAAACTATTAGCACCAATAGGTAGCAATGAAAAGCCTATGGCAGTAACCACAGTGGCTGCTACTTCGGGAGAAATCAATCGTGTCCAATATTTAGGGAATAATCCTAATAGACCTTCTACAATACCTCCTAAAATAACGGCACCCATAAGCACACCCATGCCTTGAGTTGTGGCGATGGCAATGGCGAGTGAAAGGAATGTGAAACTAATACCCATTACAATAGGCAAGCGTGAACCTATTCTCCACACCGGATAGAGTTGTACCAATGTACCTATACCGGCTATAATCATACAGTTTTGTACCAATGCCGAACTAAGTTCGCGAGGCAATCCCACCACATTGGCTAAAATGATGATAGGTGTAATATTAGCAACAAACATTGCCAATATGTGTTGAAGTCCGAAAGGAAGAGCTTTCAGCACAGGCATACGCCCATCAAGTTGATAAATGTTATCGTTGCTTGTTGTATTGTTTTTACTCATGTCTGAAAATAATTTCTTGTTTTTCATAATCCATTGAATCGATAATGGCAATTGATTCAAGATGATAACCTTCTTCACGAAGCATGCGTCCGCCTTGTTGTTGTCCTTTTTCAATGGCGATACCAAGACCTACCACTTGTCCGCCGGCTTGATGTACGATGTCGATAAGTGCTTTTGATGCTTGTCCGTCGGCAAGGAAGTCGTCAACAATAAGCACTTTATCGTTGGCAGTGAGATAAGGACGTGACACAAATACGTTGTTAAGTCGCTTGTGTGTAAAGGAATAAGCTTGTGCAACATACTTATCGTCTGTGCAATTGGCTGTTTCGCCCTTTTTTGCAAATACAACCGGCACATCGTAAAGGTCGCCAAGCAATGTAGCCATTGCAATGCCACTTGCCTCAATGGTGAGAATTTTAGTTACTTCAGCACCTTTGAAACGACGCTTGATTTCGTATGCAATCTGGCGTATTATGTCTACATCAATCTGATGATTAAGGAAATTGTCAACTTTGAGAATGTTTCCTTCCTTGATGATGCCATCTTCAAGAATTTTTTCTTCTAAGAAATTCATGGCTTGTAACGTTATATGTTATAAATTAAATTTGACTGCTAATGTTGGATTTACGTAAAAACGTGTGTCGGTGTTTCCGGTGGGATAAATGAAATTGCTTGAAAGTTCCCATTCTGTACCTACTGAAAAATGCTTATTGAAATTATACCATAATTGTGGCTCGGTGAGGAATATCACACCTTTCTTTTGTTTATTATCCTCCCATTTGGGTATATAACCTGTCCATAAGTCGGCAAATCCGGAAAATGTCCATTTTTCATTGCCAAAGGTTACTCCCCATACTCCTGTGAGTTGTACTCCTGCCAATGCTTTTTTACCATTGCTTTTTAAGCTTTGTTTATACATTAACTGCACACTCCATGTTTTTGAAAAATCAGCAGAATGTCCATTATATGCAGGACCTATAAGGATTGCATTTTGAAAACTTCCGTATAAATTTAGTCCTCCGTCAAATTCTATATGAGCAGAAAAAGGAGAGTTTTTACCTAAACAAAATTCGCGACTTATTTCGGTATATGCTCCACTTGAACCGCTATTACGCAAATCAAAATCAACAAAATAGTACCATGTACCCAATTTGTCGGCTTTAAAGGTCTCATAGGTTAGAGTTACTTTCTGTCTGTCCGATTGCTTTGAAGAGTAAAGATGACGTCCAAAATCATAGTGTAATTGCACATTTTGAGCGGTTGCTCCTACGGATAATAATGTTACTGCCAATAAGATACTTACTCGCAGATGCAGATTGAAGTTTGCTATTCTCGACATGATAATATTTTGTGTTAATATAATTTTGACAAATGTAAGAAGAACTTGCCGATTTTAACATGTTTGTTTTAAAATAAAAAAAGAGAACCTGCATCTATACTGATTCTCAATTTTGTTTGTCGGGGTGAGAAGACTCGAACTTCCGGCCTCTACGTCCCGAACGTAGCGCGCTACCAACTGTGCTACACCCCGCCGATTTTTATTCTGATTGCAAAGATAATGAAAATAAATTGAAAAGCGGTCAATAAAAACAAAAAACTGATAAAGATTTTTATAAAACGTGAGTCCAAGGGCAAATGCAATATTAAGAAAAATTAGATAGTAGGCTAGGCGTAGAAAAATTAAGTTTCATCCCTGTGGCCTCAAAAATTGAGGGTGCTATGCAGGTGGAAAATTGCTTTTCGACTTTGACTTTAGGAAGATTTTTATAAAAAAAACAGTTTTTAAAGCCGTGTGATTGGATAAAAAGTTATAAAAATAGGTAAAATGCGTGTTTTTGGGTAGGAATAGGTGTTTTTCACAAGAAATTTTTGTAATTTGGCATCTTAAAATTAATCAAAAATAAGAAAAATGAGAAGTTTTGTAAATGTAAATGATATAGGAGATTTAAAACTTGCAGTAAAGGAAGCCTTAGAAGTAAAAGCCAATAGATTTGGATATAAGTCTCTTGGGGAAAACAAAACTTTGCTTATGGTTTTCTTTAATTCATCGTTACGCACACGATTAAGCACTCAAAAAGCAGCAATGAATCTTGGAATGAATGTAATTGTGCTTGATGTGAATCAAGGGGCTTGGAAACTTGAAACTGAAAGAGGTGTGGTAATGGATGGTGATAAGAGTGAGCATTTGCTTGAAGCGATTCCTGTTATGGGTAGTTATTGCGATGTGATAGGCGTACGCTCGTTTGCTCGTTTTGAGAATAAAAAAGATGATTACGAAGAGAAAATTCTTCAACAATTCATTAAATATTCAGGTAAACCGGTGTTTGCTATGGAAACGGCAACCGTTCATCCGTTGCAAGCATTTGCCGACTTAATTACAATCGAAGAATTTAAGAAAGTGGAACGTCCTAAGGTGGTTCTTACATGGGCTCCTCACCCAAAGGCTCTGCCTCAAGCCGTACCTAATTCATTTGCTCAATGGATGAATGCCACTGATTATGATTTTGTTATAACTCATCCTAAAGGTTATGAACTTGACCCTAAGTTTTCGGGAAATGCAAAAATAGAATATGACCAAGATAAAGCTCTTGCCGGAGCCGATTTTGTGTATGCGAAAAATTGGAGTGCTTATGCCGACCCTAATTATGGTAAAATAATTAGCAAAGATATGTCATGGACTGTTACCACCGAAAAAATGGCACTCACTAATAATGCCTATTTTATGCACTGTTTGCCTGTGCGTCGCAATATGATAGTGAGTGATGCTGTGATAGAAAGTGCTCAATCAATAGTTATTCCTGAAGCGGCTAACAGAGAGATTTCGGCTCAAGTCGTTTTGAAACGCATACTTGAAAATATAAAGTGATAAAAATGAATGCAATGAAGAAAACGATTATCATATTGGTTGCCGTCATTTCCTCTTTGGCCTCTATAGCACAAAACAAGGACTTGAAAAAATGGAGTGAAGGTCCGTTGACTTGGAACGATTTTAAAGGTAGTGCAATTATAAAGGGTACACCCTCTTATTTGAAGGTTGCTCTTATGTCGGTATCCAATGAAGAACTTGCCGATAAAAAATTGCAATATAGGATTACTGCCGATGCGGTGATGGATAGAAATAATTCTTATGCCGACACTTTGGTGCGTACCGAACGACGTTTGCGTTATCATCAATTGCAGTTTGACCAATTGGAGTTGTTCCGTCGTCGCTTGCAAAACGATTTAGGAACAGGTATGAACGGACTTGAAGCCGATAAGCGTCTTGCTCATTATCAAAATCTGTATAAAGAGCAAATTGAAACAATAAGAATGGAAACCGAAGATGGTAATAATGATAAAAAACTTCAAGAATGGGAATATTATACACGCAAAGGGTTGGAAGAAATTGGTCTGCCTGCTGCTCCAGAGTTTACTACAAATGATTGGAATTATGGTATATATTTAGGACTTGGGGGAATTTTTCCTAATTCTGATATAAAAGATTATTTCGGTAATTGCTTTACATTCACAGCAGGTCTTACCGGAGGTTATAAGCGTTTGAAGTTGAAAGCCGATATTTCTTATGGTCAATCTGATTTCAATAAGCCTAATGTATTTGGAATTAAGGATAAACAAAACCGTGATTTGCAAGGACCTATGAATGAATGTGCAACTTATCTCGGGGTGCAAACTTCATTGGGATATAGTATTGTGGATACGAAGCGAGTAGCTGTTACCCCGTTTGTCGGTATGTATTGGAGTGGCTATAATTGGAATATGGCAAATCTTAAATGGGAAGAAGATACCGATACTAAAGAGTGGGTGAGTAAAGTGACAAGCACTGAAAATGCAAAATTGAAAGATTTTAGTTGGATTGTTGGGGTGGATTTTGATATAAAATTACATACTTATGTATCAAGTACACCGTTTTTCCTTACCGGACAACGAGAACAATTCACTTCGTCTTTACGCATAACGCCGTTTGTCGCTCATGCCGATTTTAAAGAAATAGGAGCAAAAGGATATCATTTCGGATTTACGGTATCTTATTCGGGCTTAGCTCGTTCATTGAAAATGAAATAGTGTATTGACAGCGTTTTTTTGTTGAAACGCTGTTTTTTTAGTAATTTTGCAATGAATTGTATATTGCCTTAATTGTGTAAGGTTTAAAAATGAATAATAAAAGCAAATGGAAGAATCACCAATAAAGCCTAAAGTTCTCGATTACGATGATATATGTAAGATGGTTCCTTTTTTTAAAGGTAAACCCAAACTTGTAAATTTCTTGTTTAAACTGTTGAAAATAGATAAAGTCAACTGGTTGCACGAGAATAATTATAAAACTCCGGGTGCTCCGTTTACAAAGGGATTGTTGAAAGACTTGAATATAACTGTTGTTGTTGAGAATAAAGAAATACTTGATAATCTTTCTGACGAGCCGTTTATAACCGTTTCTAATCATCCGTTTGGAGCTCTTGATGGAATTACGCTTATAAGCGAATTGGCATCTCGTCGCAAAGATTATAAGGTTATGGTGAATCTTATATTGAATTATATTACAGCCATGCGTGAAAATTTTATTGCTGTCGATCCGATAGCAAGTAACGACCCGGCTAAAAAAGCTGTAACAATGCGTGGTATTAGAGAAGCTATGATGCACATTAAGAACGGGCATCCTCTTGGCTTCTTTCCGGCAGGGTCGGTGGCTAAGATTAATGGACGTTTACAGATTGATGATCGTGAATGGCAACCATCTATAATAAGATTGATACAGCAGCTGAAAGTACCTGTTATACCGATTTATTTTCATGGGTATAATTCTATGTTCAGTTATATAATGGGACGTATATGTTGGCCATTGCGTTCGCTTATGTTGCCGAGTGAAGTGTTCCGTAAACATGGTACAACATTACGCATGACGGTGGGTAAACCCATAAGCGTGGAAGAACTTTCTCAATATAAAAGTGTTGAGGAACTAACAAAATTCTTAAAAGATACGACATTTGCACTTAAAAAATAAAAATGAACGAAATATCTCCCGACATATTAAAGGCGAAACAACGTTATTCGATAATAGGTAATGCATCGGCGTTGGTTAATGCAGTAGGAAGAGCTATTCAAGTTGCTCCCATAGATTTGTCGGTGCTTATTATAGGTGAAAGCGGTTCGGGAAAGGAGTTTTTCCCGAATATAATACACGATTACAGTGCTCGCAAACATAATAGATATATTGCAGTCAATTGTGGAGCTATTCCTGAAGGGACGATAGACTCTGAGTTGTTTGGACACGAAAAAGGAGCGTTCACCGGAGCTATATCTTCACGAAAAGGGTATTTTGAAGAAGCTGACGGAGGAACAATTTTTCTTGATGAAGTTGCTGAATTACCTCTTACAACTCAAGCAAGATTGCTTCGTGTGCTTGAAAGTGGTGAATATATTAAAGTGGGGTCATCGGCTGTACAAAAAACAAATATACGCGTTGTTGCTGCAACTAATAAAGACATGTTGCAAGCAGTGAGCGAAGGAAAATTCCGCGAAGACTTATATTATCGTTTATCTACAATTATTATTCAGGTTCCACCATTGAGAGCTCGAGGAAATGATATTTTGTTACTTACGCGTAAATTTGCCGGAGATTTTGCCGAAAAATATCGTATGCCTAATGTAAAATTGCTTGATGATGCAAAAAATGCACTCTTAAATTACCGTTGGCCGGGAAATGTGCGTCAATTGAAAAATGTAATCGAGCAGATTGCTTTGTTTGAAGCCGGTAATTCGGTGGATGCCGAACAAATCAAAAAATATTTGCCACAATATGGAGGGGAATACAAACCTACAGTGGCTTCTTCGGCTTCTTCATTCAGCTATAATCAAGAACGAGAATTGCTGTTTAAGATGTTGTTTAAAATGCAAAATGAACTTGACGAGTTGCGTAGTCGTTTAGACGGTGAGCAGCATGTAATGCGGGAAACGCATCACATTGATACGCCTTCTACTGAAGTTCGTCATTCTCATTCGCTTTTGCATTATCCGACACAATATGATAAATCTGATACAACCACCAATGAGGTTGAATATAGTGAAGTAGGAGGAGATGAGCAAGAAGAACAATGTGATGAGCATGTTGTGATAGAGAAACTTTCTACAAAAGTTCAAAATGCGATGACTCTCGAAGATACTGAAAGGGAAACGATACGTCGCTCTCTTGAACGAAATGGGGGTAAGCGTCGTCGCACAGCCGAAGAATTGAATATTTCAGAACGCACTTTATATCGTAAGATTAAAGAATATGGACTTGAGTAAAAATAAATATACAGAGAAAGGAATAATACTAAAACGTATATTTTCCTTAGTGTTAGTGATATTGCTGTTTCAAGCCTGCACTGTGAGTTATAAATTTAATGGTGCGGCGTTAGATTATGATATTTATAAAACAATATCAATCTCTCAATTCCCTATACGTTCGGCTTTAGTTTATCCTCCGTTGCAACAAACTTTTGAAAATCAAATAACGGATATGATTACTCGCCAAACGCGTCTGAGAGTGGTTGACTCGAATAATTCTGATTTGAGATTAGAGGGAGAAATAACAGGATATTCATTAAGCCCTCAGGCTGTTAATGAAGATGCTTATGCTTCTCAAACGCGTCTTACTATAACTGTGAGAGTAAAATATATAGATAATAAGAAAGAAGGACAAGATATAGACCAAACTTTTTCTGCATATAGAGATTTTTCGAGCAATGAATTGCTTACCGATGTTCAAGATGAACTATGTACACAGATAAGCAAAGAACTTTCTGACTTGATTTTTAATGCTACTATTGGAAATTGGTAAAGTAAAAAAACGAGAATGGATATAACAAATGAAATACAAGGAATGATAACCGACTCGGCTGTTTCTGTAAGTAAGGAATGGCTTGATGAGGCAAAGGTGAAGTATCCTTATTTCACTTTACCGTCTTTGTTGTATCTTTATCATAATCAGAATAAAGAAGGTCTTGATGAGAATGTTTTAAGCAAATTGGCGATTTCTTTTCCTGATAGAAGGGCGTTATTTGATATTTTAGGTGAAAATGCTGAAAAATTTGCATCCTTTTACCCATCGGAACCTAAACCGAAACAAATGGATACAGATTCAACTCTTGATAAATTCCTTAACACTTATGGAAATAGTGATGAAAAAGAATTGGAATTATTGAATCGTATGATTTTTAATCCGGTACCCGATTATGCTCAGATTCTTGCAGCTGAAGAGGAACGAAGCAAACCTACGCAATCCGATTTGTCTTCTCCTCAAACGGATAGCGATGATATACTTATAAATAGGTTTATACTAAAATCTAAAGAGAAACCGGGGTATTTCCAGGCAGAGAAATCGACAGAAGAACCGGTTAAAAAGCAAGAAGCGAAATCGGAACCGATAGAAGCTCCTGCGGTGTCAGATGATTCGATGTTGAGCGAGAGTTTGGCTAAAATATATATAAAACAGCGTAAATATTCTAAGGCTCTTGAAATAATTAAAACTATAAGTTTGAAATATCCGGAAAAAAGTATTTACTTTGCAGACCAAATTCGTTTTTTGCGTAAATTGGTGAAAACAGAAAAATATATAAACAATAAATAAATCATGTACATTTTTTTAAGTATTCTTATTTTACTCGCTTCTCTATTAATGATTGGCGTAGTACTTATTCAAAAATCAAAAGGTGGTGGTCTTGCTTCAAACTTCTCTGGTGCAAATCAAGTAATGGGAGTTCGCAAATCTACCGATTTTATTGAAAAAACAACATGGTCGTTAGCTATTTTCATTGTTGTATGTAGTATTGTTTCTTCTTTCTTCATTCCAAATACTTTGGTTAAAGGAAGCCGTATCGTTCAACAACCGGTACAACAAGAACAAACAACTCCGTTTGCAACCGAAAAGGCTGCACCTGCACAAGCTGAAGCTCCTGTTGCTCCTGCAACAGCCGAATAAGCTAACTGTTAGGATAAATTTTTAAACGATATATAGCGACGGTACACATCAAGAGGGATTAATGTGCGGTCGCTTTTGTCGTACCTATATGTTTCATTCAATAAATCATTACTATGGAATCTATAAGTGAAATTTTCAGAATAGGAACAGGACCGTCGAGCAGTCACACAATGGGTCCTCGTAAAGCTGCAAAAGTTTTTCTCGATTCAAATCCTTGTGCTGTGCGATTTGAAGTTGATTTATATGGATCTCTTGCTGCTACCGGTAAAGGTCACTTAACCGATAAGGCAATAGAAGATGTGCTATCGCATGTTGGCGAAGTGAAAATAAATTGGAAAGCAGATACTGTGCTGGATTTCCATACCAACGGCATGAAATTCACAGCTTATGACGAAAAAGGTACCATACTTGATGAAAAAATTGTTTATTCAGTTGGTGGTGGAAAAATAGTGTGGGAAAATGAAATATCATTAGGCGAAGAATGTAAAAAATCGATATATCCCATGCATCGTATCTCCGATATACTTGACTGGTGCGAGAAAACTGGTAAAAGTTATTGGGAATATGTAGATGAATGCGAAGGTGAAGGTATTTGGGATTATCTGCATGATGTTTGGGAGGTGATGAAAGATTCGGTTAAACGAGGGCTTGAAGCTGAAGGCGTTTTGCCCGGAGGTTTAGGTGTGAGACGTAAAGCTATAAGCTACTATATGAAAGCGAGCGGACACTCCAATAGCTTGAAAAGTCGAGGTTTGGTTTATTCTTATGCACTTGCTGTAAGTGAAGAAAATGCAGCCGGAGGATTGATTGTAACAGCTCCTACTTGTGGCTCTTGTGGAGTTTTACCTGCGGTGTTATATCATTTGTATCTATCTCGTAATTTTCCTGAAAAACGAATTTTGAGAGCTTTGGCTACAGCAGGTATTTTTGGTAATGTGGTGAAAACTAATGCGTCTATTTCGGGGGCTGAGGTGGGTTGCCAAGGAGAAGTGGGAGTCGCTTGTGCTATGGCTGCTGCTGCTGCAAGTCAACTTTTTGGCGGTTCTCCATCGCAAATTGAATATGCTGCTGAAATGGGGCTTGAACATCACTTGGGGTTGACTTGTGATCCGGTGTGTGGGCTTGTGCAAATTCCTTGTATTGAGCGTAATGCTTATGCAGCCGCAAGAGCTTTGGATTCTAATTTATATTCATCTTTTTCAGATGGTGTACATAGTGTAAGTTTTGATAGAGTTGTTGAAGTTATGAAACAAACCGGTCATGATTTGCCAAGTGTGTATAAAGAAACGTCAAAAGGCGGACTTGCTGTGATTGATTGATTCGAAAATCAATAAAAAAGGTTGAGATTCCTCCAATGGGGGAATCTCAACTGTGTTTTAATCGTGATATTAAAATATCAACTACAAACTTAAGATAGATTCTTTAGTACACATGTTTATTAATGATTGTAGATTAAGAATTGTTGTGTACAGAATAGAATATTTTAGTTATTGGTAACAAAATTAATATATTTTTTAAGTAAAAAGTAAGAATTGCTTAATTTTTTTATAAAATTCCATTGAGTTTGTGATAAAATGCGTAATTTATCTACGGAAATGAAGTAAAATGTACATTAGATGGATTTTTGCAAGGTGAAAACAGTGAAAAAGAATTATCTTTGCAATATGATACTCAATAGCATTTCCATACTGAATTTTAAAAATATAGAGGAAGCGTCTTTGAACTTTTCTCCGAAGGTGAATTGTTTTATTGGTAATAATGGCATGGGGAAAACCAATGTGCTTGATGCGGTGTATTATTTAAGCTTCAGTAAGAGTTATACTAATCAACCCGACAATCTTGTATTACATCACGGTTCAGATTTCTTGATGTTAAAAGGTATGTATGAGAGACGAGGTGAACCGGAAGAAATAACATTGTCGTTACAACGAGGAAAAAGAAAGGTGTTGAAACGCAATGGAAAAGAATATAAAAAGATGAGTATGCACATAGGTTTGTTGCCTGTGGTTATGGTTTCGCCTATGGATTGGGAACTTATAAGAGGGGCAAGTGAAGAGCGACGCAGGCTTATGGATATGATAATATCTCAAAGTAATCCCGAATACCTCATGTCACTTATAAGATATGGTAAAGCTGTGGAAAATCGTAATGCAATGATACGAAAAGGGTATAGAGATGTTATACTTTTTGAATCGATTGAGGCTCAAATGTGTGCCGATGCACGTTATATTCATGAATGTAGGCAGCAGTGGGTAGACGATTTTTCTCCTATTTTTTTGAAATATTACAGAGCTATTTCCGGTAGTGCGGAGACGGTACGACTTTTGTATAAAAGCCATCTTAACGATAGTTCAATGCATGATTTGTTGTCAAGCAATCGAGAGCGTGATATGATAATAGGATATACTACTCGTGGTGTTCATCGTGATGATATTGAATTATTGCTTGGTGAATATAGCATGCGTAAGACAGGTTCGCAAGGTCAATGTAAAACCTATACAATAGCGTTACGTTTGGCTCAATATGATTTTTTAAAACAAGTTAGTGGAATTACACCAATTCTTTTATTAGATGATATTTTGGATAAATTAGACACTTCCAGAGTTGAAAATATAGTGAATATGGTAAGTAATGGTGATAATTTCGGTCAAATTTTCATAACGGATACCAATCGTACGCATCTTGATGAAATCGTAAGACACTCAGGCAGTGATTACCGTATCTTTACAGTTGAAAATGGTTGTATCGTTGCCGATATTCAAGCAGAAAGGGAGGATGTAATATGAAAAGGTCTAATGCCGAAACTGTAGGTCAGATTATTCAGCATTATTTGGAGTCGGAAAAATTGGACACAAAAATGTATGAGTTAAGAATATCCGAATTATGGGCAGATGTCGTGGGACCCGGTGTTAATCGTTATACGATAAATCGTTATGTAAAAGACCGATGTTTGTTCGTGCGATTGTCTTCAGCGGCATTAAGAAATGAACTTATGTTGGGACGTTCTGTTTTAGTGAAAAGATTAAACGATGCTGTTGGGCATGAAGTGATAAATGACATAATATTTAAATGATATGAGTAAGAATAATCCTTTTTATATAGAGCCGGCTTATCCATTTAAGCATAAGTTGAATGTACAAATAAGATTTAATGATATAGACGCTTTGGGGCATGTGAATAACGCTGTTTACATGGAATTTTTTGATTTGGGAAAAGCTGATTATTTTACATCGGCAAATGGAGGTCCGGTGGATTGGCGTTCTGCTAATGTGGTAGTGGCAAGTGTAAATTGTAATTACCTTGCACCGGTTTATTTTCATGAGCCTATGGCAGTGCAAACACAAACAATATATGTTCATGATCGCAGTGTTAAACTATTGCAACAACTTATTAACGCCGAAACAGGAGAAGTAAAGTGCCAATGTATTGTAATAATGGTTGGCTTTGATGTTAAAAATGGTGTGTCTGCTCCTATTTCAGACGACTGGAAACAACGTCTTTCTTCATACGAAGGGCATACTCTTACTGAGTAAAGCTAAGAAAGATAGTAAAATCTACTAAGCAGTGAGAGGTTTCTTTATTTGTTGATGTCAGGATGAGTCCAATCGGGATTTAATTCTTTCAGAGGAAGCATAACAAAATCACGCATAAGCATGCGAGGGTGTGGTATGGTCAATTCTGGTGTGTTAATTTGAATATTGTCAACGGTTATTATATCAATGTCGATTAAACGGTCGCAATAGGAGTTATCTTGATTGCGATGTTTTTCGCTTCCCATTTTTCGTTCTATTCGTTTAATGATTTTCAGCATTTCTAATGGAGCTATGTTGCTTTCCATAATTATGCCTATATTCATAAATGAGTTTTCGCTTTCAAATCCCCAAGGCTCGCTCTCCACAATACTGCTGCGTTTGGCTTTAGTATGAAGTTCTTTTTCAAGAAGAGCAATAGCTTCGTTAAGGTTTTGTGGCTTATTCCCAAGATTACTACCGAGATTAAAGTAATATTTCATGATTTTTTATGTAATGAAAAAGGCAATATATCACATTCAAACTGATATATTGCCTTTAAAAATATTAGAAGGAAAATCCTTATAGAGATTTCTTAACTTGTACTTCTTCAAATGATTCAATCATATCGCCTTCTTGAATGTCGTTGTATCCTGCAACACTAAGACCGCAGTCAAATCCTGTTGTAACTTCTTTAACGTCATCCTTGAAGCGTTTCAATGAACCAAGGTCGCCGGTGTATCTTACAATACCGTCGCGAATTACGCGTACTTTACAATTTTTCTTGACTTTACCTTCACGCACAATAGCTCCGGCAATAGTTCCCACTTTGGAAATACGATAAGTCTGTAGGACTTCAGCCGAACCAAGAATTTCTTCTTTTGTTTCGGGTTCAAGCATACCTTCCATTGCACTTTTTACATCTTCTATTGCAGAGTAGATGATAGAGTAAAGTCTAATATCTACACCTTCGTTTTCGGCAAGACGTCGAGCGGCTTGTGAAGGACGCACTTGGAAACCTATGATGTAAGCATCGGAAGCCGATGCAAGTGTAACATCGCTCTCGGTAATTGCACCTACAGCTTTGTGAATAACGTTGACTTGCACTTCGGGTGTTGATAGTTTTATAAGTGAATCAGTCAATGCCTCAATAGAACCATCTACGTCACCTTTGACAATGATATTAAGTTCGTTGAAACTTCCAAGAGCTTTACGACGTCCAATATCTTCGAGAGTGATACGTTTTTGTGTGCGTAGTCCAAGTTCGCGTTGTAATTGTTCGCGTTTGTTTGCTATTTCTCTAGCTTCTTGGTCGGAATCCATCACATTGAATGTGTCGCCGGCAGTAGGAGCACCATTTAAGCCAAGTATAAGTACCGGAGTTGCCGGTCCGGTTTGTTGTATGCGTTGGTTACGTTCGTTAAACATAGCCTTGATTTTACCGTAGTGAGTGCCGGCAAGCAGTATGTCTCCCATTTTCAATGTTCCGTTTTGAACAAGTACGGTTGCTACGTAACCACGACCTTTGTCAAGAGATGATTCGATGATTGAACCGGTTGCTTTACGGTCGGGGTTAGCTTTCAATTCAAGCATGTCGGCTTCAAGAAGAACTTTTTCCATAAGTTCGTCAACACCGATACCTTTCTTAGCAGAAATATCTTGAGATTGATATTTGCCACCCCAATCTTCAACAAGGTAGTTCATGTTGGCAAGCCCTTCTTTAATCTTTTCAGGATTAGCTGTAGGCTTGTCTATTTTGTTGATTGCAAACACGATAGGAACACCTGCGGCCGAAGCGTGATTGATTGCTTCCACTGTTTGAGGCATGATGTTGTCATCGGCTGCAACAATAACAATAACGATATCGGTAACCTTTGCACCACGAGCACGCATGGCGGTAAATGCTTCGTGACCCGGAGTGTCGAGGAATGTGATGCGACGACCATTGGCAAGTTTCACGTTATAAGCTCCGATATGTTGAGTGATACCACCGGCTTCACCTGCAATAACATTGGCTTTACGAATGTAGTCAAGCAAAGAAGTCTTACCGTGGTCTACGTGACCCATTACGGTTACTACTGGTGGGCGTGGCTCAAGGTCTTCTTCGTTGTCTTCTTCGGTTGCTATAGCATTAACAACTTCCGAACTTACAAATTCTGTTTGGTAACCGAATTCTTCGGCAACGATGTTGATGGTTTCGGCATCAAGACGTTGGTTGATAGAAACCATTACTCCAATGCTCATACAAGTACCAATTACTTTGTTGATAGGAACGTCCATCATGACAGCAAGGTCGTTAGCTGTAACGAATTCTGTCAATTTGAGGATTTTTCCTTCAGCTGCTTCAAGTTCGGCTGCTTCGCGTTCGCGTTCGTTTACGGCATCACGCTTTTCTTTACGCCACTTAGCCGATTTTTTGTTTGGTTTTGAAGTGAGTCGGGCAAGAGTTTCTTTAACTTGTTTTTGTACGTCTTCTTCACTTACTTCGGGCTTAAACGGACGTTTAGCTTTCTTTTCTTTGCTTCGCTTTCCTCCTCCTTGTTGTTGATTATTTGGATTAGGATTGCTGTTGCTTGTTTTTTGTTCTTTGCGTGAAGAATCGTTGTTTATTTGTTTTGCACTCTTTTCGATATCAATCTTTTCTTTGCCTATACGTTTACGCTTTTTGCGGTCGCCAGTATCACCGCTTGCGGTTGCACGTGCTGCTTGTAAAGATTTTTCTTTGTCGATTCGCTCTTTACGCTTCTCTTCCTTAGATTTTTTCTTTGGACGAGTTTGTTGGTTAATGGCAGAAAGGTCGATTTTACCTATTACCTTAGGAGTGCTTGCAATAGTAGGTGTAGAAAGAGTGAACACCTCATTAGTTTCGGTTTTAGCAGGAGCTTCTGCTTCTTTTTCTGCATTGTTTTCAATAGCAGGAGTAACTACAAGTGCAGGTTGCTCAACTTTTTTTGGTTGTTGAGGAGCATGCTCTTTCTTTTCTTCTTTTTTCATTTCAACTACAGCCGGTTTTTGAACAGGTTCTTGTTTTGGAGTTTCTGTTTTTGGCTTTTCTTGAACTTTTTCAACCTTTGAAACCTCTACTTTTGCTTTAGGCGTTTCTTGCTTGTGCTGAGGCTTTCCTGCTTTGGATAAATCTATTTTACCCAATACTTTAGGAGCTTGCACGGGTTCTGTAGTGGTCTTAATCTCTTCTGCTTTTTGTTCTTCCTTAGCCGGTTTTACCTTTTCCTTTTGACGTTCTTTGAAGAAGTCTTCCGACTTGATTTTTTGGTCGCGGTCGGTTTTGAACGCACTTATGAGCATTTGATATTGTTCATCTGATATGCGTGTGTTAGGATTAGAATCAACTGTTATGTTGTTCTTGCTAAGGAAATCAATGATAGATTGAGTCCCTACATTCAATTCTTTTGCTGCTTTACTTATTTTAACTGGCATATATAATTTAATAAGTTTTGTTTAAAGATTGGCTATCGTTTTGAACTGTTGGGTAAGAGTGCTTGTGTGAATCAGTCTTCAAATTCTGCTTTCAACACAGCAATTACATTATCAACTGTATCTTCTTCCAAGTCGGCTTTTTCGATAAGCGTTTCGCGTGGAGTGTTAAGCACTGTTTTTGCTGTTGCACAACCCATGTCTTTCAACGCTTCGATAACCCATGGTTCTATTTCGTCCTTAAATTCATCAAGGTAGATATCTTCTTCACCTTCGGCGTCAAGGTCGCGATATACATCAATTTCATATCCTGTAAGTTTGGATGCTAATTTAATGTTAAGACCACCTTTACCAATTGCAAGAGATACTTCTTCAGGGCGTAAGAAAACTTCGGCATGCTTGTTTTCTTCGTCAAGACGTATTGTTGAAATTTTAGCAGGACTTAATGCACGTTGTATGAAAAGTTGAGGGTTATTGGTGTAGTTAATAACGTCAATGTTTTCATTCTTTAATTCGCGAACGATTCCATGAATACGAGCTCCTTTTACGCCTACACAAGCTCCAACAGGGTCAATACGGTCGTCGTAGCTTTCTACTGCAATCTTGGCACGTTCTCCCGGTATGCGAGCAACGGCACGTATAACGATAAGTCCGTCGTGGATTTCGGGAACTTCAAGTTCGAATAATCTGCGTAGGAAGTTTTCGCTTGTGCGAGAAACGATAATCTTAGGATTATTGTTGTGGTTGTCAACTCGTTCAATGACAGCACGAACAGTTTCTCCCTTGCGGTAAAAATCGCTTGGGATTTGTTGGTCTTTTGGTAGTAACAATTCGTTTTTGTCATCGTCAAGAAGCAAAATTTCTTTTTTCCATAGTTGGTAAACTTCGCCTGTTACAAGTTCGCCCTCCATTTCCTTGAATTTAGAATAAATAGCATCTTTTTGCAAGTCAAGAATTTTGCTGGCAAGAGTTTGACGCAAATTTAAAATGGCACGTCGTCCAAATGTTACAAAGTCTATTTTTTTAGTGTGGTCTTCACCTACTTCGCAATCAGGATCGGGATCGTCAGGGTCGTTCTTGGCATCGGTTAGGCTGATTTGCTTTACCGGGTCAGTCACTTCACCATCGGGAACGACTTCGAGATTTTGGTAAATTTCACAGTCGCCCTTGTCGGGATTCATGATAACGTCGAAATTTTCATCGCTTCCGAACATTTTTGCCAACACGCTACGGAATGATTCTTCCAAGACGCTAATCATTGTTGTCTTGTCAATGTTTTTCAGTTCTTTAAATTCTGAAAATCTGTCTACCATGTCAATGGCTTCCTCTTTCTTTGCCATAATCCTATTTAAACTGAATTAAGTATTTTGTATATTTTGTTTCGTTGTAATTAATTGTTTCGTCTTCAATGACTTCAACGGGACGCTTTGCTCCTTCGGGCTTTACTTTTTTTGTTATTCCGATGGTGAACGTTTCTTCGTTAACTTCTTTAAGTGTACCTTTAAACTTTTTGCCATCGGTAGTAAGGACTTCCACGTCTTCTCCAAGATATTTTTCATATTGGCGTTTTACCTTGAACGGAGAAGTAAGTCCGGCTGAACCCACTTCCAATTCATAATCTTCTTTATCGCGATCAAAAACAGCTTCGATGGCTTTTGTTAGGTTGGCACAGTCATCAATGCTTACGCTATCCATGGAGTCTATTTCAACCACAATGTTGTTGTCGCGACTTACATTGACATCAACTAAGAACAATTCGCTGTCCTTGAGTGATTCGTCTATTGTTTTGATGAGTTCTGATTTATCAATCATAATATTGTTATTATAAAAAAAGCGAGGGAGCTGCATGCCCCCTCCGCGTCCATTCCGTTGCAAATATACGATATATTTGTTGAAAATTTATCATATAGAACCTCTTTTAATATAGGAATGGATGAAAATATAAGATTATTTAAGTAAAGTTAGTAAAAAATAACACAAAAATAGGAATATTAAAAAATGCGACTAAATGAATAAAAGTATTCGGTAATAAATCGCTAACTTTGCGAAAATTATAGATAGTTATGGCTTATTGCGATATAAAAAATCTGCTTTTTGACTTGGGCGGAGTAATTATGAACTTGAAAAGGGAAAATTGCATAAAGGCTTTTGAGGCATTGGGAATGGCTGAAGCAAATGCAGTTTTTGGAGAATATTCACAACAAGGAGCGTTTCTTGCACTTGAAGAAGGTGCATTGTCGGAAGATGATTTTCATGCTGAAGTTAAAAAAATGCTAAAACCGGGTGCTACTGATGATGAAATAGATAATGCTTTTTGTGAGTTTCTTGTAGGTATTCCGTTGAATAGGTTGAAAGCATTGGAATCTTTGCACAAAGATTATAAGATTTATTTATTATCAAATACCAATTCTATTCACATAGAGAAAAAAATAAAAGAATATTTTTGCCTTGACGGGAAAAATATGGAATATTATTTTGATGATTTGGTTTTGTCTTATGAAGCAAAAGCAGCAAAACCAAAACGTGAAATTTTTGAATATACAGTGAAACGCTTGGGTATTAAGCCTGAGGAAACGATGTTTTTTGATGATTCTCGTAAGAATCTTGAGTCGGCATCACAACTCGGCTTTAATACGGCTTTGGTAGATGCCGGAGTTGAATTTATGGACTATTTTGTTGATAATAAGTTGATAAAAATAAACGAGCTTGATTAAATGGACGTTTTTAAAGGAAGTGACATAAACAAAGAAAATAAAATGATAGCAACAATAGGCATGTTTGACGGCATGCATTTGGGGCATCAATCATTGCTTAAAGGGCTTAAGGAAGAAGCCGAAAAGTCGGGATTAAAATCGGCGGTAGTTACTTTTATTACACACCCACAAAAGATTTTTCGTCCTAATGATGGTTTGCACATGATTATGACACTTGAAAATCGCTTGAAATATCTTGGTGAAATGGGTGTTGATGCAGTAATTTTGATGGATTTTACTGCTGAATTATCAAAAATGACCTCTATAGACTTTATGCATTTACTTAAAACGCAATATGGTGTTGATAAGTTAATGGTAGGATTTAATCATCGTTTCGGTCATGGAGAGAATGAATACTTCGATGATTATGCTTCATTTGGGCGAGAAATAGGAGTTGAAGTTCTTAGAGCTAAAGAATATCAAGGAGCTTATAGCCCAGTGAGTTCTTCTTTAATAAGGAAAGTTATCGAAGAAGGGAAAGTTGATTTGGCGATGTCTTATCTTACCCGTCCTTTTGAGCTATCGGGAGTTGTGGTTCACGGCTTTAAAAATGGAAGAAAAATAGGATACCCTACCGCAAACATAGATTTGACCGATGATTTGATAATGCCACATAGGGGTGTTTATGCAGTAAAAGCCGAGCTTGAAAATGGTGAAATTTATGATGGAATGGCTAATATAGGGGTGCGTCCCACTGTCATAAAAGACGGACTTCGTACATTTGAAGTAAATTTGTTTGATTTTGACGGGGATTTGTATGACCAACGTCTAAAAGTGCAATTCGTAAAATTTATGCGTTCTGAAATGAAGATGGCTTCTCTCGATGAATTGAAGAACCGTTTGTCAATGGATAAAGAGTCTTGTAAGGAGACGCTTAGGGCGTATGAGATGAAAAAATACATTTAATAACAATATATGAAAGTAATAAATTTTGCAGAACAAGATTCTTTAATAGGCGTGTATATTAAAGAAATGCGAGATGTGAATGTGCAGGGAGATAGTTTGCGATTTCGTAACAATCTTAAAAGATTGGGCGAAATAATGTCTTATGAAATTTCTAAGACCTTAAACTATAAAAAAGTTAAAACTACAACACCACTTGGAGAAGCCGATTGTGTAGAAGTAGCCGACAAAGTGGTTTTAAGCACAGTATTACGTGCAGGTTTGCCTTTTCATGAAGGTTTCATCTCTTATTTTGATCATTCTGAAAATGCTTTTGTTTCGGCGTGGAGAGAATATAAAGATGATAGTCACATGGAATTTGATGTAAAGGTGGGATATTTGGCATCACCATCACTACAAGATAAAACTTTATTGCTTGTAGACCCTATGCTTGCTACCGGTTCTTCAATGGAGATTGCTTATCGTGGCTTGCTTTCACGCGGAATACCTTCAAAAGTTCATATTGTAGCAGTTATAGCATCTCGTCAAGCTGTTGATTTCTTGAAAGAGAAATTTGCCGATGTAAATGCAACTTTATGGGTGGGAGTGATAGATGAGGTTCTTAACGAACATTCTTATATCGTTCCGGGATTAGGTGATGCCGGAGATTTGTCGTTTGGCGAAAAATTATAATTAAAAAAATAGAAAGGAATAGATTTCTATTTTTTATCAGAGCAAGAAAGTCTTTCAAAGTGAATTTCTTTCCTGCTTATTGGTCTTTTTTTTAGTTGAAATGAAAAATGTAGCAAAAAAAGACTTAATGACTGTGCTATGATGAATTCTTTTTTTGAAAAATACGGAAACTATTACAGACGAGTATTAACAATAGGTTTACCTATATTGCTTGGTCAACTCGGTGTTATAATCACCAGCTTTGTAGACACTATGATGGTAGGTCGTTACACCACCGATTCATTAGCTTCGGCTTCGTTTGTCAATAGCCTGTTTAACCTTATGAATATTGTGTGCTTGGGCTTTTCTTATGGTTTGACTCCGATAGTAGGTGCATATTATTCAAAAGGAGAACATAGACAGATAGGAACTGTCGTAAAAACTGCTTTATTATTGAATGTTATATTCGGCTTGTTGTGTGGAGGAATAATGCTCGTATTATATTTTTTCCTTGATAGAATGGGTCAACCTGAACATCTTTTGCCATTGATGAGACCTTATTATCTGGTTATTCTTATTTCTATGCTTCCTGTCAGTGCTGTCAATGCACTGCGTCAATTTACCGATGGAATAACTGATACAAAAACGGCTATGGCAATATTGTTAAGTGGAAATGTATTGAATATATTTGGTAATTGGTTGCTTATATATGGTAAATTGGGCTTTCCTGAATGGGGGTTGTTTGGTGCCGGAGTAAGTACTATGGTGGCAAGAATATATATGCTTGTTGCTTATGTTGCGTGGTTGATGTTTGTACCTCAATATAAAAACTATGTGCAAGGTTTTAAGGAAGGGATTATTACCTTGAAAGAAATGAAATATATAGGAAAATTGTCGTTACCTGTTTCGTTGCAAATGGGTATGGAAACGGCTATTTTTACGGTGGCAACAATCTTTGTAGGTTGGTTTGGAGCCGATTATCTTGCAGCTTATCAAGTAATATTGGTTATGGGAACACTTGGTTTCATGGTATATTACAGTTTTGGAGCAAGTATGTCGATTATGATAGCCAATTATTCCGGTTTAGGAGATATAGACAAGGTTAAACGATGTACGCAAGCCGGATATCATATAATTCTCGCGAGTGCGGTGTTTGCTTCTGTTCTTATGCTTGTTTTCGGACGCAATGTAATAGAGGTGTTTACGACCGACGAAAATGTGACAGCTATAGCACTTATGTTGATTGTTCCGTGGATAGTTTATCAATTTGGAGATGCTACACAGGTGGCTTATGCTAATGCATTGCGAGGGATAAAGTGTGTAATGCCTGTAATGACTTATGCCTTTTGGGCGTATGTCGTATTAGGAATACCTGCATGTTATTTGTTTGCTTTTACTTTTAAGGGGGGGATTATAGGTATTTACTTATCTTTTGCTGCTGCATTGTTTGTTGCCGGATTATTGTTTATGTCTCGTTTCTATAAAGAATTGAAAAAAGATAATTAAAGTTGATGACCGAAAAAGTTGGTTTTGTTGCCAATAATACATAAATTTGTTCGGTAAAGATACTTATATATGAAAAGAAAACTTCGTATTTTGAAAAATGACCCTTGGCTTGAGCCATTTAGTGACGCAATAGAGGGTCGCCATGAAGATGCTTTGCGTAAGGAACGAGAATTGACCGAAGGAACTTGTTCTTTGAGTGATTTTGCCAATGGTCATCACTTTTTTGGGTTACATCAAGAACAGACGGGTTGGGTGTTTAGAGAATGGGCTCCCAATGCAACCGAAATATATCTTATAGGAACATTTAATGACTGGAAAGAGTGTGAAGAATTTCGTCTGAACCGAGTAGAAAACGGAGTGTGGGAAATCACGATGCCGTCAAGTGCTATAAAGCACGGTGATATATATAAATTGCACGTCTATTGGAATGGTGGCGACGGAGAACGAATCCCTTCTTATGCAACGCGTGTTGTTCAAGATGAAGAATCTTATATTTTTTCAGCTCAAGTATGGTCTCCAGAAAAGACTTATGATTTTATAAATAAAAATTTTATTCCCAATACATCTCCATTGCTCATATATGAGTGTCACATAGGAATGGGACAGAATAAAGAAGATGTGGGATCTTATGAAGAATTTCGTGAAAAAGTACTTCCGAGAGTAAAGGCTGATGGATATAATGCCATTCAGATTATGGCGGTTCAAGAACACCCTTATTATGGCTCTTTCGGTTATCATGTATCAAGTTTCTTTGCTGCATCAAGTCGTTTTGGAACACCCGATGAGTTGAAACGTTTGATTGACGAAGCTCATGGCATGGGTATAAGTGTGATAATGGATATAGTACATTCTCATGCTGTTAAGAATGAAGTTGAGGGCTTAGGTCGTTTTGATGGAAGTGATAATCAATATTTTTATGGGGATGGTCGTCGTGAACATCCAGCTTGGGACTCACTTTGTTTTGACTATGGTAAAAATGAAGTAATACATTTTTTGCTTTCAAATTGTAAATTTTGGCTTGAAGAATATCACTTTGATGGATTCCGTTTTGATGGAGTTACTTCAATGCTTTATTATAATCATGGACTCGGACAGGCTTTTGGTGGTTATGAAGATTATTTTAACGGAGGTCAAGACACCAATGCTATAACTTACCTTACACTTGCAAATAAGCTTATACACGAAGTTAATCCATCAGCTGTTACAATAGCTGAAGAAATGAGTGGAATGCCCGGACTTGCCACTAAGATTGAGTGGGGTGGTATGGGTTTTGATTATCGCATGGCTATGGGTATTCCGGATTATTGGATTAAGACCATAAAAGAGAAAAAAGACGAAGATTGGCATCCTACCTCAATATTTTGGGAATTGACCAATCGTCGTGCCGATGAAAAAACTATAAGTTATGCCGAGAGCCATGATCAAGCTCTTGTGGGAGATAAAACACTTATATTCAGGTTGATTGATAGTGATATGTACTGGCACATGATGGCTGGTGATGACAATATGAATGTTGACCGAGGTATATCACTTCATAAAATGATAAGGTTGGTTACTTGTGCCACCATAAATGGCGGGTATCTTAACTTTATGGGTAATGAGTTCGGACATCCTGAGTGGATAGATTTCCCACGCGAAGGCAATGGTTGGAGTTATAAATATGCACGTCGTCAATGGGATTTGGTGGATCGTCAAGATTTAAAATATCGCTTTTTAAATGCATTTGATAATGCTATGATAAAGCTGATAGGAAGTAAACGTAATTTTCAGAGTTTGCCTGTTGAAAAGTTGTGGGAAAAAGATGACGATCAGGTGCTGGCTTTCAAGCGAGGCGATTATGTATTTGTGTTTAATTTCAATCCTACTAAATCGTTTACAGATTATGGTATTCTTGCACCGGAAGGAGAGTATTTGGGTGTTATGAACAGCGATTCTCCCGAATTTGGCGGTCATGGTAATATAAGTGATGATGTTAAACATTTTACTATTCATGACGAACTTTACAGCAAGTATGGAGTAAGTTGGTTGAAACTTTATTTACCTGCACGAACGGCTCAAATTCTACGTTTGAAGCAATCTCGTAAAACAGCAACTAAGGTTGATAAAAAGAAAACTTTAAGCAAAAAGACGGGGACCAAAAAATCTGTGGTAAAAAAGGGTTGATGATAGTATAATTTTATTAAATTGTGATAAGGGAATCTTTGTTTTTTAGGTACATTTGTGCAAAAAAATGAAGATTCCTTTTTAATTAAAATGTTTATGGTAAGAAAATTATTCAGTTTAGCATTAGCATCATTTTTTTCATGTAGTGCAGTTATTGCTGATGAAATAGTTGAAGTTTCCGGACGTGTTTTCGAAGATGTTAATCGTAATGGCGTATATGACTCCAAAGTAGACAAATCTATTATAGATATGCTCGTATCTGACGGAGATACCGTAATTGCATGTAAGAAAAATGGTACTTATAAGTTGAAGACAAGAAGAGGAAACAGTGTGTTCCCTATCTTGCCGGCAGGATATGAAATGCCTACACATATACCGAATGAATCTTTTGTAAATATCCCTATATATGGTAAAGAAGAAAAGATTGTGGCAGATTTTGCAATTATTGCCGATAAAAACGGTCGTGAAAATAATTTTACTCTTAATGCGGTGGGTGATGTTCAAACAAAAGATTTGCAAGAAATAGAGTATGCAAGTCGAACTATTTTTTCAGAACTTGCGGAGTCGTCTGATACGTTTAGTATAAATGTGTGGCTTGGAGATTTATGTTTTGATAATTTGAATATGTTGCCGGTGCTTCATGATATGATTGATTTGCTTCCGTCAAAATCGTGGACTATTATAGGAAATCATGACCGTGATTATGTTGAAATATTGAATGAACAAAACAATACATATAATAACTTGTTTGGAGCAAGTGATTATTCGTTTAATCGCGGAAATGTCCATTTTATAGTGCTGAATACTATATGTGGGGTGCAGAAGAAAAAATACATCGAGAAATTAAGAGAACAACAATTACGCTTTGTGCGAAATGATTTGGCTCATGTCTCAGCCGATAAGCAAATTGTTCTCCTTCAACATGCTCCGGTTACAGGAATAGAGAATAAGACTGATTTACTTAAGGTTCTTGAGGGTAGAGGTGATGTCTTGGCAATATCCGGACATTGGCATCAAGCAATTCGTCGATTCATGAAAGGTAATGGTGTCACGGTGCATGAAGTCGTTGCCGGTTCTACTTGTGGATATTGGTGGCGTGGTGAACGAGATTGGAATAATGTACCTTCGGCATTACAACATTGTGGAACTCCTCGCAATTACTATGTGTTTAATTTCACTAAGGATGGTTATAATTTTAAATTTAAAGGGGTGGGTATGGATGCAGAAAAACAGATGTCGATATATGTAGCCGGAATTGATACTACCGATGTTTATGTTCCAGAATTGGCTGAATTGCCTAAAGGCGTGGTTGTTGCCAATATATGGGGTGCTTGTGATAGTACAAAAGTAGAATGTGTAATAGATGGAAAAACAGCATTAGAAATGACAAAAATAAAAATGGAAGCACCCGATGCAGCTCGCTTGAATGCATTATATGCAGAAAAGGTAATCCCGACAAAATATGCCCAACGTGGATTGAATCGTAAACGTAACTCTCCTCATGTGTGGAGTTTATCTCTTCCTGAAGAATATCAAACAGGAGTACATTCAATTGTTATAAAGGCAAAAGATGATTATGGATTTTCTTGTAAAGGTGCTAAAATATTTCATTTAAAGTAAAAAGGCAAACATGATATAAGTAAAGCAGACTTGATGTTTTAGGTATTCAAGCCTGCTTTATTGTTTTTATAGAATGTGTGGCGGTTGTGAGGGAATGTGAGAACTTTTTATTCTCCATTCTTTAGGGTAAAGGTTGTTTGCCCTATTCCCAAGATTTTTCACAAATCCGAGTGACATTCCATTGTATTTAATCAATATATAGCCACGAGGAGCATCAATTGTAATAGTTTCTCCTCTCAAATAGGATATGGCTGTTGCATAGTCTACTTCATGGGAAGCAAAAGTTTCTTTATTGCATTGTGAACAGAGAGCTAAAGCATGGGTGGGAATAAAATCTTTTCCTTTGATCGTTGCAATATCGCAGCCACTTAAAATTATGTGTAAGTAGTCTTTAAGTATGCTTATATCGTTATTATATTCAGTCGGGAAAGCATTTATGGTGTCTCCGGTTGAAGTAAAAGTCATGGATTTACTGTTGATGACATGACTTTTTACAATTTCCGGAATGGCTAAGAAAGATTCTTTTTTACCTTTCTTTTTGGTTGTTGATTTTAAGGGTCGATATTGTACTTCTTCGGGCTTTCTTACAACAGCAAGAAACAGACCTTCTCCTCGAGTGCGATGAGGGAAAAAATGATAACCATGAATAGGTGAATTTATAGAGCATTGAATATTCCATTCTTTCGGTATTTTCAGGTCTATGCTTTCGGCTCCAAATACATTTATCATATATTCTATGATTTCCTCGTTTTCCATGCGGTTAAATGTGCAAGTACTGTAAATCAAGAAACCTCCCGGTTTAAGACATTTCCAGGCGTTATCCACAATCTCTCGTTGTCGGGTGGCACATTCATTTACAAGAGCGGGCGACCATTGAGCCACAGCTTCTTCATCTTTACGCATCATTCCTTCTCCACTGCAAGGAACATCGGTTGCTACAATATCAAAAAAATGATTCAAGTTAGAAAAGGCAGAAGAATCGTTGTTGCTTACGATACAAAAAGGATTTCCCCACTTGATAATGTTTTCTCGTAATATTTGAGCTCTACCGGGCATTATTTCGTTTGCAACAATTAAAGAACCGCTTGGAAGAGCATCTATTGCAGTTGTCGTTTTACCTCCCGGAGCGGCACATAAGTCGAGGTAACGTATGGGAGATGTATGGTCTATGAGTTTTTCTATGGCGTAACTTAAAAACATTGAAGATGCATCTTGAACATAATAGTATCCGGCATGCAAAGCAGGGTCAAATGTAAATTGAGGGCGTTCGTCAAAATAGTATCCTCTTTTACACCAATTCACCTGTTTTGCTTTTGGCATATCATTGCATTTGGTGCTATTAAGCCTCACCGAAACCGATGGGTCGCTTGTGCAAAGAGTGTCTATAAGAGACTTTGCATCAATGTCGGGTAAGAGTTCGTGAATTTGCTTTATAAAAAGTTCAGAGAGTCCCATTATTGTGTTCTTTTTTGATTGATATATGCAAAAATAGAGATTTTTTTATTCTTATTTATCAACAATAGCTATTTAATATCATGATAAGAAAAAGTTGCATCATTTAGGAAAACGTTGTAATTTTGTAATAATTTAGGATAATAAGGTGATTTTATGATAGAAAAGGCTCTATATTTGATACCGGTTCCGTTGAGTGAAGGTGAACTCAGCGAAGTGTTACCTGCTCGAAATGTTGAGATCGTCAAGAGTATAAAGCATTTTATCGTAGAAAATGTGCGTTCGGCACGTCGCTTCTTGAAAAAGTGTGACCGCAATATAGACATAGATACTCTTACGTTTTATGAATTGAATCGTCACACCAAGCCGGAAGAAATTTCTAATTTTTTAGTACCTCTTGAACAGGGTAATCCTATGGGGGTGATTTCGGAAGCCGGGTGTCCTGCAATAGCCGATCCGGGAGCCGATGTGGTGGCGATAGCACAACGAAAATCTTTACGAGTGGTTCCTCTTGTAGGACCTTCGAGTATCCTAATGTCGGTAATGGGGTCGGGATTTAATGGTCAAAGTTTTGCATTCTTGGGCTATTTGCCTATTGATGCTTCGGCACGAGCAAAGAAGTTTAAGGACATGGAATATAACATACGGGTAAATAATCAGACCCAAGTGTTTATTGAAACCCCTTACCGAAATAATAAATTGATAGCCGAAATGTCAAAAGTGTTGCCAAAACATCTTAAGCTATGTGTGGCAAGTGACATAACAGGTGTACAGGAAAGTATCATCACTCGTGGAGTGGCGGAATGGAGTCGCGTGAAATATGATTACGACAAGATTCCTACGATATTCCTGTTGTATAAATGATGATTGGATATAAAAATATAGAAACAAGTACGCAATATAATCTTTTTAATGACGATAGCGTTGTTGAAAATGGGCAAGTTGCTGACTTTGAAGTGAAACTTGCGGAAAAAAAGGTTTCACAAAATGAAAAAGATGATAAAGAAAGCGGTGACGACTTTGGAACTGTTACAACAGCACCAAAGGTGCCAACGTTAAGATTTATCAGTTTTGGTAGCGGAAGTAGCGGTAATTGTTCTTATGTAGGGACAGAAACCGGCGGTATTCTTGTGGATGCCGGTGTGGATGTGGATAATGTGTTTGATACATTAAAGGCTAATGGCGTAACTCCTAATATGGTAAAAGGTGTGTGTCTTACTCACGACCATAGTGACCATATTCGTTATGCCTATGGAATAGCTCGTAAGTATAATCACATTAGGATTTATTGTACCAATAGGGCTCTTAACGGAATTTTGAAACGTCATAATGTGTCTCGACGAATAAAAGAATATCATCAACCTATTTTTAAGGAAATCCCCTTTAAACTTGGTGATTTTACCATTACTGCGTTTGATGTACCACATGATGGGCTTGATAATTCCGGTTTTTTTATTGAATATGGTGGAAACAATTTTGCCATAGCTACCGATTTGGGACAAGTTACCGAGCGTGCACGTCATTATATGTCTCAAGCTCACTATCTCGTAATTGAAGCTAATTATGATTTGGATATGCTTGAGAATGGACCTTATCCTGAATATTTGAAAAACAGGATTAAATTATCTACCGGTCATTTGGATAATGTCGATACTGCAAAATTTGTGAGTGAGATGTATTCAAAAGACTTAAAAAACATATTTTTGTGTCATTTAAGTAATGATAATAACACTCCTGAAAAAGCTGTTGCTGTAGTGAAGCACGCATTGGAAGAAAAAGGCGTGACTGTTGGTGACGCAAAAGGAACATTGGAGGATAGAAATAAGGATCTTCAGCTAATGGCTTTGCCTCGTTATGACAGTTCGGCTTGGTTTGTGTTGCGTAGAGATTAAATCATGGGCATTCTGGGTGGTATAATAAAAAAAATACTTATATTGTTCTTTGGCACAACGATACTTGCTGTTGTGTTGTATCGTTATGTGCCGGTGTATATAACGCCACTCATGTTGATTCGCATTGCCGAACAAAAGTCTGATAATAAAAAAGTGGAATTTCATCATGACTGGGTACCGTTGAAAGACATTTCTCCGGATATGGTGCGTGCTGTTGTTGCAAGTGAAGATAATTTATTCTTTTCTCATCATGGTTTTGATGTAGAGCAAATACAAAAAGCAATAGAAGAAGCAAAACAGGGTCGTAGGCATCGTGGAGCAAGTACTATAAGTCAACAAACTGCAAAAAATGTGTTTCTTTGGAATGGGGGTGGCTATTTTCGTAAAGCTCTTGAAGCCTATTTTACTGTAATGATAGAATGGCTGTGGGGAAAAGAACGAATAATGGAAGTTTACCTCAATTCGATAGAAATGGGTAATGGTATATATGGTGCGGAAGCTGTAGCTCAAAAACATTTTGGCAAAAAAGCGAGCAAACTCACTCGTGACGAGTGTGTTTTGATAGCGGTTTCGTTACCAAATCCATTAAAGCGTAATTCGGCTCATCCAACGGCTTACATGTTGAAACGAAAGAGGCAAATTTTGACTATTATGAATAATCTTGGTCCTATCCCATCATTAGATAAATAGGCTCAATAGGAGAGTTGTACTTCAAAAACTTTGTACCCAATTTCTTAGAGCCTTTTTAAGGCTGACCGGCTATAATTTTATTTTTTGTATTGAGAAATAACGAAAGAGAGAATCCTATTAGCTACTTCATAGGCTTCTTCTATAGATGCGTTACAAAAGCTGTGTTTTAGCCTTTTAAATCGTATCATTTGAGCTTTTACATCGCATTTTCTTAATTCTATGAACATATCGATTGATTGTTGTATTTTTACGGTGGTGTCGGCAGCTCCGTGCATGATAAGAGTAGGGCAACAATTATTATTGACATAATTTATGGGAGAAAATTCTCTGCAAAGTTGCATGACTTGTTTTTTTTGAGTTTCGATGTCAAAACCGGTAACACATTTTAGTTGTCGGTTGCGTTTAGCTATAACTTTTCTAACGCACAATTTAGCAAACGTTGTCATGAAAGGATTTAAGTCGGTGCGGAAAAGAGTGTTTAAGTTTGTGGGACCATATGTGTCAATAAGGTAATTAACCTTTGCTGAAACGTGTTTCAATCTATCATCTCCCGGGTAAACTTCGTCGGTTGTGTATGCACTCATCATTGCGAGTTGTCCCCCGGCAGATGCTCCCCATATACCTATGTTATCAGGGTCAAGTCCGTAATCTTTTCCGTATAGGCGAACCCAACGTATTGCATCTTTACAATCGGCTATTTGGTGTTGAATGTGACTCATGTTTTTGTTTGCCAAGCGATAATCGACGCTAACTACGGCAACCCCATTCCTATTAAGCACTTTTAGTACATATTGTCGGAATGTACGTTTTATATTGTCTTTGCTTGCTTCTATCCATGAGCCTCCATGAATGAAAACAAGAACCGGTGATAATTCGGCGTTATTATAATTATTTTTTGGCTTGTATATGTCAAGATGCAACTTTACACCGCCAATTGTTTTGTAAGTTATATTTTTAAAAGATGGATAGTCGGGACTTAATTTCGGTAAAGAACTTGCAGTTGATGCATAGGCAGAGCTTAGTTTTGTTGATGCGTAATAAATTACGGCACCGGCACCTATTCCGGTTGCCAACAGCCACTTTTGTCGTTGGGAGAAATTAGAGTCAGACATAATTCTTTTGCGTTTTGTTAAGAACAAAATTAGCGAATATAAAGTTTAAATGCAATAAAAAGGTAATTAAAAAGAAAAAGGCATTCTCGTGTAAAATACATGAAAATGCCTTTCGTGAAAAAGATTTGATGAATATTATTGTTTTAGTCTATTATCATACTGTTACGGTCAATGGCAACAATATCAAGATTATGATTGCGAATGAAATTCACTATTTCGTCGCGTTCTTTTGAAGGCTCGATGTCAAGCTCAATGCGTTTGATTGCATTAAACACTGAGACGTTGCATTGATAGATGTGTCGATAAGCTTTTGCTATATTGTCGATTGTTTCTTCTTCAAACTTTTGATGACGCATAATGAATGCGTTTACGCCAAAGTAAGTAACAGGGTTGTGTGCCATTATTACATAAGGAGGGACATTTCCGCTGATACGACAACCGCCTTTAATCATACACCATTTTCCTACTTCACTTGCATTGTGAAGAATAACACCTGAACTAAGTATTGAACAAGAATCTATTTTGCAATTTCCTGCAACCGAAACGCCATTACCGAGTACACACTTGTCGGCAATTTCAGAATCATGTCCTATGTTACATTCTGACATAATAAACACTTTATTGCCTATGCGTGTTGCTCCTTCTGGAGTTAATCCGCGTCTTATTATTGCGTGTTCTCTAATTTTGCAATCGGAACCTATGTAGCAAAAAGACGGTTCGCCTTTCCAATTGAAATCTTGAGGCTCTGCACCGATTATAGCTCCATTATAGATTTTAGTGCGTTCACCTATACGAGTTCCGTTTAACAAACTTACAAAAGGATAGATTTCGCAATCATCACCTATTTCAACGTTTTTACTGATAAAGGCAAAAGGATGAATTGTAACATTCTTTCCAATTTTTGCACTTGGGTCAACATGTGCTAAGGGACTAATCATAATTATTTTCTTTTAGTGTTTATCTTCCACCTCCTAATGCTTGATATAGGTTTATGGCGGCTTGGTTTATGCTTAGTTTATTGTTCTCAACTTGAATTTGAGCTTGTAACAATTGTTGTTGTGCACTCAAGACTTCAAGGTAGGTAGTAGTACCCAAAGTTAGCAAATCTTTATTAAATTCTACCGCTTTTTCCAAATTTTCTTTTTGTTTTACAATGTTCACACCGGCTTCGCTTGTCTTTGTTATTGTAACAAGAGCATTTGACACTTCGTTGCCTGCATTGATAAGAGTTACTTGGAAATTATTAAGCGATTGTTGTTGTGCTGCTTTAGACGCTTTAAGATTAGCTATGTTTTGACCGCGAGCAAACAATGGTAAAGTTAATTGACCTGCAAGATTGGCAAGCCATTTGGCTGGGTCAATAATGGCACTGCCTACAAGCGTACCGTAACCACCTGTTGCCGATAGGTTTATAGATGGATAGAAGTTTGAACGTGCCATGTTTGTTGCGTAGTGAGCCATAGCAAATGCTTGTTCAGCTGCTTTAACATCGGGGCGTTGTGCAAGATAACTCATAGGTATGCCACTATCTTGAACAGTAGTAGGTAAACTTATCATTGATTCAGAATTAACTTCCCATGTTTTGCGTGGAGCGTTAAGCAAAAGCGAAAAAGTGTTGTTTAGTTCATGAATTGACATTTCGATGTTAGGAATTGCTGAAAGTACGCTGTAATAATTAGCGGTGCTTTGAACAACTGAAACTTCGGTGAAGCGTCCGGCTTCTTTCATGTCTTTCATTACTTGTACCGATTGTCTCCAAGCTTCGGCTGTTTCGCGATATATTGAAAGTTGCTTGTTGAGTGAAACCAAAGCGTAATAAGTGTTAGCCACACCTCCTATTATTTGCGAGCGTACTGCTTGTTGATAAGCTTCGCTTTGAAGCAGTTGGGCTTTTGCTTTACGTTTGTTATTGGTTAATCTTCCGAATATATCCACTTCCCAGCTAAGTGAAAGAGGTAATTGATATCCCCAAGATAAACTGCTTCCACCTAATGATGAACCACTTCCGTTAGGTGCAAATGCCAACGATGGCAGATAGCTCAATTTAGCACCGAGTAATTGTGCGTGAGCCATGTCTACATTTAGTTTTGCATTTTGCAAGTCAAGGTTGTTTTCCAATGCTTGACGTATGTAGTCTTGTAGGATAGGGTCGGTGAAAATTTCTTCCCATGCCAAATTGCCGAGAGCGGTTGAATCTACCGGTTCTTTTGCAGCTTCGGCATATTCACCCATTATACCTTCATTAGGTAATTGGTATTTTTTATATAGATTGCAACTGCTTGTCACTATGGCAAGAGCTATAGTGAACAAGATTAGCGATATTTTATTCTTATACATATATAATATGATTAATTTTTAGGTGAATATTGATTGATTTCTCGTTGAATTTCGCTATTATCGGTATCTTTCCATTTCATAGGAGATATTTTTTCTTGAATTGTTTGGAATACAACAAATAGGCAAGGAACGAGAGCAACTTGGAATATCATACCAATTAACATACCACCAACGGCACCGGTTCCGAGTGCTCGGTTACCATTTGCACCTACTCCTGTAGCAAACATCATAGGCAACAAACCGATGATAAGAGCGAAAGATGTCATAAGGATAGGGCGAAGACGTGAGATGGCTGCCGCTACTGCTGCTCCTGATATGCTCATACCGGTTTTGCGTCGTGCAAGAGCAAATTCCACGATAAGAATTGCATTCTTAGCAAGAAGACCTATAAGCATGACAAGGGCAATCTTAAGGTAAATGTTATTTGCTACTCCGAATATTTGTGCAAAGACGAAAGAACCAGCCAAGCCAAATGGTATTGAAAGAATAACTGACCAAGGTAATAAGTAACTTTCATATTGAGCACTTAGAATCAAGTAAACAAACAATAAACATAAACCGAAGATAATTGCGGTTCCGTTTGATGAACCACTTGCTTCTTCACGAGTCAAACCTGAGTATTCAAAGCTATATCCTTGAGGTAGCGTTTGAGATGCAACTTCTTCAATAGCTTTAATAGCTTCTCCTGATGAATATCCTTGATTAGGAACACCGTTCACGCTGATTGATGTATAAAGGTTGAAGCGGTTAAGCAAGTCGGGACCATATACACGTTCAAGAGATATGAAGTTGGTGATAGGAGTCATGTTTCCATCGCTTGTACGCACCTTAATAGAATTAAGGGTCTCAGGAGATACGCGTGCTTCGGGTGCAGCTTGCATCATTACACGGTACAATTTTCCGAAACGGTTGAAGTTGGATATATACATACCACCGTAATAACCTTGCAAAGTGGTCATTACTGCCGATGGGCTCAATCCTGCTTTTTTAGATTTAGCTACATCTACGTTTACGAGATATTGCGGGAAAGTAGGGTTGAACGTAGAGTATGCCATTTGCACTTCAGGGCGTTGGTTTAATGCAACAAGGAATTGTTGTTGAATTTCAAAGAATCGGTTGATGTCACCGCCTGTTTTATCTTGTAATTGGAATTCAAAACCATTAGATACACCATAACCGGAAATCATAGGAGGTGCAAAGAACATTATAGTTGCATCTTTGATTTTTTGTCCTGTCATTGCATATAGTTGTCCAAGTATAGCATCAACACTTTCATCATTGCTACGTTTGTCCCAATGTTTAAGTTTGATGATGGCAGAACCGTATGTGTTACCTTGACCTGCGATGAAACTATAACCTTGAATTACGGTACGAGTTTCAATTGCCGGAATTGTTGATAAAATGTTATCAAGAGAGTCAAGAACTTCTTGAGTACGTTCTTGAGAAGTTGCCGGAGGAGTTGAAACAACAGCCATAATTATACCGGTATCTTCATTAGGAACAAGTCCGGAAGGAGTGATATTCATTAACCAAACAAGAACACCGAATGTTGCAATTACAATGGCAGCTGTCAATTTCTTTGCTTTTATAAAGAAGTTTACAATACCTTTATAACGATTCAAAACAACTTCAAATCCTGCATTGAATCCTTTGTGGAAACGTTCAACGAATGATTCTTTTTTGTCTTTTGACTCGGTGTGAGGTTTCAAGAATAATGCACAAAGAGCCGGAGATAAAGTTAATGCGTTGATAGCTGATAGGGCAATTGAGATAGCCATAGTAAGACCGAATTGACGGTAGAAAACACCTTCGGTTCCAGGCATGAATGATACCGGAATAAATACAAGCATCATAACAAGAGTGATGGAAATAATGGCTGTACCGATTTCGCTCATGGCATCGATTGATGCTTGACGAGCAGATTGATAACCTTCATCAAGTTTGGCGTGTACAGCCTCCACTACCACAATGGCGTCATCGACCACAATAGCAATTGCCAACACAAGAGCAGCAAGAGTCAAAAGGTTAAGAGAGAAACCTATGAGGTTGATGAAGAAGAATGTACCTACCAATGCAACGGGAATAGCAATAGCCGGAACTAATGTAGAGCGAAAATCTTGTAGGAATATGTACACCACGATAAACACAAGAATGAAGGCTTCAAACAGCGTTTGTATAACGTGGTGAATAGACGCTTGAAGGAATTCATCGGTATTTAAAGGAATATTAAATTTAAGACCTTTTGGAAGTTCTTTTTCAGCATCTTTTACAACTTGAAGGGCTTGTTCGATAACGTCACTTGCATTAGAACCCGGTGATTGGAATACAATGGTTGTTACTCCCGGATTTCCGTTTACTTTATTGCTAAAGCCATAAGTTAAACGTCCGAGTTCCATGTTGGCAATGTCTTTAAGATATAGAGTTTGCCCTTCGTTGTTGGTACTTATTATAATATCTTCAAATTCTTCAGGAGTGGCAAGACGTCCTTTATATTTCATAATATATTGGAAAGATTGCTTACCTTGTTCACCGAAAGCACCCGGTGCCGCTTCAATATTTTGTTCTGAAAGTGCTGCAATTACATCGGTAGGTTGAAGACCATATTGTGCCATTACATCAGGTTTTAACCAAATACGCATAGAGTAATCGGCACCCAAAGTCATGGCTTGACCAACGCCGGGGATACGTTTCAATAACGGAGCTACGTTGATGGTCATGTAGTTTTCAATGAAGTCGGAGCTATAATTACCTGATTCATCCGACAACGTTATACCGACAAGCATTGAGGTTTGTCGTTTGCTGGTTGTTACACCCACTTTTGTAACTTCGGCTGGTAGCAGGTTTTGTGCTTGAGCTACACGGTTTTGCACATCGATAGCTGCCATGTCGGGGTCATATCCCTGTTTGAAGTAGATGTTTATTGTTGCACTACCATTGTTGGTTGCGGTAGAAGTCATGTATGTCATGTTCAACGCACCATTGATTTGCTCTTCCAATGGTGCGATAACCGAGTTAAGCACGGTTTGAGCATTTGCACCGGTATAGGTTGTTTCAACCTGTATTGTAGGAGGTGCAATGTCAGGATATTGTTCGACTGGAAGAGAAACGAGTCCCACCAAACCGAGAATCACGATGAACACCGAGATTACGGTAGAAAGTACGGGACGCTTGATGAAATTATCTAATTTCATGATCTAAATGAATTAAATATGTTGTTTAAGTTGATTATTATTGTTTAGAAGCTATAGTTACGCCATCTTTAACTTTTGTACCCACACCTTCAGTTACGATTACATCGCCTGCTTTAAGACCTGAAGTTACGACATAGTTTTTACCATCGTTTACTGCCATAACTTTAATAGGAGTAGAAACTGCTTTACTTGAGTCGTTTACAAGATAAACAAATTTAATATTTTGTATTTCATATGTAGCTTTTTGTGGGATTATAATCAAGCTGTCGGTAGGTTCAGGGATAAGGATGGTACCTGTAGAACCACTGCGAAGCATTCCGTTAGTGTTTTTGAATGCTGCACGCACAGTTGCTGCACCTGTAGCTTGGTTTAATACACCCGACACAGTTGATACTTTACCCGGAACAGCATATTTGCTACCGTTTGAAAGTTTGAAATAAACTTCAGGTAAATCTTTGATGGCATTGTCGATGTTTTTTTCACCGTTATTGGTAAGTTCCAATAGATCTTTTTCGTTGAAAGAAAAATAAGCATAAACATTTGAAATGTTTGATACTGTGGTTAATGCTTGACTGCTTGGACCTACCAAAGAACCTTCTCTTAGAGGAATGTTTCCTACAAAACCATCGATAGGAGAGGTAACGTTTGCGTAAGAAAGATTTTTTGTAGCGTTTATAAGAGCTTGATTTGCTTGATTTAATCCGGCTTTAGCCGATTCAAGAGAAAGAAGAGCTGTTTGATATTCATAATCGCTTATGATGTTTTTGTCAAATAGTTTCTTCTTGTTTTCTGCAGTAAGTTCTTGTGTGGCAACAACGCTTTTTGCCGATTCTACAGCAGCTTCGGCTGAGCGAACTGCAGCTTCAAGTTGAACTTGATCAAGAACGAACAAAATTTGACCTTTTGATACTTTTTGACCTTCATCAACACATACTTTAGTTATGAAACCGGATACTTGAGGACGGATTTCAGTGTCTTTTTCTCCTTTGATTGTTGCAGGGTATTCTTTGTTTAAGTCGGCTGAGCCAAGTGTAATCGTTAATGTCTCAACTTGCGTAGGAGTTGCAGTCTGTTGTGCATTGTTTCCTCCGCATGCAACCATGAGCATGGCACAGATTGCAATACTTGAAATTCTACTTGTTAGGGATAACATTCTCATCTTTTTCATTGTTTAATAATTGTTGATATATATATTATTTTAGATTCTACCTCCTCGAAATGATGCAAAAAATATGTTATAAAACATGTATTCTAAATTTTTTGCAAAATTAATGCTATAGAATTATATAATTGTAGGACTTTTGGTATAAATATTGTTCCATATTATACCAAAATGTAAAAAAGTATTTTTCTTATATTAATAATGCTTCTTGAAATGTCTTGTAGGAGTTTGAAATGGATTATATTTCTATAAGTTTGGAAATATGTTCTTTAACTTTATTCATAAGCCACATGGGAGTGGAGGTTGCTCCGCATATTCCAATGTGTTCCTTTCCATAAAGCCATTCAGGATTTATTTCGTTTTCAGCCGAAATAAGGTGTGAATTTGGATTGGCATTAAGACATTCATTGAATAAAATTTTGCCATTACTGCTTTTTTTGCCACTTACAAAAATTATCACTTCATGAGAAGTGGCAAATTCTTTTATTTTGTCGATTCTGTTAGCCACTTGTCGGCAAATGGTGTCAAAACTTTCAAACGAGTGTTTGCCGTTATTTATTTCGGCTATTTTTTCTACGATTTTTTGAAAACCTTGTAGAGATTTTGTTGTTTGTGAATATAAGTATATGTCTTTATTGAAATCGATATTTTTGATGTCGTTTTCATCTTGTATTACGATAGCTTCACCATTGGTTTGTCCTACTAATCCGTTTACTTCGGCATGCCCGTTTTTCCCATATATGACAATTTGAGGTTTTTTCTTATTTGCAAGATTGGAATTGTAAGTGGAATGTATGCGACGTTGAAGTTGTAGTACAACAGGGCATGTTGCATCGATAATTTCGATGTTGTTTTGTCGTGCTATCTCGTAGGTTTCAGGAGGTTCACCATGAGCACGAAGAAGCACTTTTACATTGTGTAATTCTCGTAATTGCTCATGAGTAATAGTCTCAAGTCCTTTACTTTCAAGACGTTCTACTTCGTTAGAATTGTGTACAATATCCCCAAGGCAGTATAAATGTCCGCTTTTGTTTAATTCTTCTTCAGCTTTTTTTATTGCTGTAACTACACCGAAACAAAAGCCTGAACCTTTATCTATTTCAACTACTGCCATAGGAATGAATATTTAGAGATTGGAAATTATATTGTTGTACATATTTAATAACCAGCGATTTTGTTCGTCGGGAGTCATGTTTGAATTGTCAAGGACAATTGCATCTTCGGCTTTTTTTAACGGACTTTCCTCACGAGTTTGGTCGAGATAATCTCTATATTTTACATTTTCAAGCACTTCATCATAGGTTGTTGTGGTATCGCCTTTGGCTTTCAGTTCATCGAAACGTCGTTTAGCACGAGTTTCGGGTGAAGCATCTACATATACTTTCATTTCGGCATTTGGAAATACTACTGTTCCTATGTCTCTACCATCCATCACAATACCTTTTCTTTCCCCCATTTTTTGTTGTTGAAAAACTAAAGCACGACGTACAAAAGGAATGGCTGCAACAATGCTTACTTTGCTTGATACGTGCATGCTTCTTATGTCTGTTTCTACATTTATACCGTTTAGTAAAGTTTGTGATTCTCCTGTTTCGGGATTAACGCTGAAAGAAATATTTATGTCGTTTATATTTTTTTCAAGTTGAGCGGTATTTACACAATCTCCGTCAATCATATTGTTATTAATACAATAAAGAGTAACGGCACGATACATGGCACCAGTGTCAATGTAGGCATATCCTATGTTTTTTGCAAGCACCTTAGCCATAGTGCTTTTTCCGGATGATGAAAATCCGTCGATAGCTATTGTAATAAGTTTTTTCTCCATTTTGAGTAATAAAAGCACTGCAAAGATACAATATTTTATTGATTTTTCTTGGGAATACTTTTGTAAACAAGCTGGTTGAAAATTATTGTATCTTAATTGTTGTTATTTACATCTTTTGAGAATTTCGTCTGTTGCCTCAGAGGGGTGTAATGTAATTATGTCAGGGTCTTTTGCGTACCATGTAAGTTGTTTTTTTGCATATACGCGGGTATTCTTTTTTATTCTTTCTCGGGCGGTAATAAAGTCCATTTTTTCATCAAAATAGGCAAACATTTCTTTATATCCTACAGTGTTCAATGAATTTAAGTGTCGTAGATGAAATACATTACGAGCTTCTTGCTCCAACCCCATTTCAATCATTTTATCCACGCGGGTGTTGATGCGAGAAAACAATTCTTCTCTTGGCATGTTGAGAACAAATTTCAGTATATTGAAAGGGCGTTTTTTCTTTTCGCCAGTGCGAAAGTGTGAGAATGGTTTCCCTGATTGCATGTATATTTCCAATGCATGAACCATACGCTTGGCATTTTGCTTGTCGACTGTTTCGTAGTATTGTGGGTCAATCTGTTTTACTCGTTCGGTGATATATTCCAATCCGTTTTTTTCGAGTAACATATATGCTTCGGCTCTCACGTCATCGCTTATAGTTGGGATGTCGTCTATTCCGTTACACACAGCGTCTACATACATCATAGAGCCTCCGCACATTACCACATAATCGTTTTTATTCCATAATTCGGGCAATAAATTCATTACATCGCTTTCAAATTGTGCTGCACTATAGTATTGGTCAAGATTGAGAATGTTAATAAAGTGATGTTTTACTTCGTTAAGTTCTTCTTGTGACGGGCATGCGGTTCCTATAAGAATATTGCGATAAATTTGTCGTGAATCGGCTGAAATTATTTCGGTTCCGAGTTGCTTGGCAACGTTTATGGCAACGTTAGTTTTCCCTATACCGGTGGGACCTGTTATGACGATAAGTGTTTTATTCACGTTTATGGCTACAAGAATTTATTTAAATTGGAATCGTATGAAAAACCGGCGTCTTTTAATTTGTTTTCTAAATCCAAGCGATTTATATTCAAATCATCACAAAGCTCATCAAGGCTTGAGTATTGGTCTCTCAATTTCATGTTTATGAAACTGAAAAGCATAAAGGAATCTTGAGGTAATTGTTCGTGTATCATAATGTTGCGAAATTACTAATTTTTTCGGTATTATTTGCTAACTGAAAGTGTGCTAATATGTAAAATTTAGTGATTTTCAGAGAATAGCACGATTTTTTTAAAAGTGTGCAAAAATAAGTGATAATAAATTTGGAATAATTAATATAAGTGCTTATATTTGAAGTACAAAATAACTTAAGACGAGTGACTCGTCGAGAGTAGAGTAGAAATAAATGTTTTTATAGATTGTAGATTTAAAAGGAAACGCTGTTGAGAAACATCGTTTCTTTTTTAGTTGATGGTGCAACTTTTTTATGACATTGCAGTCTAATGGGTTGTAAAAGTTTTTAAAATTGATGAATAAGGTCGATATAGAAAGGCGTACGCAATTTGAACAATGTGTTGTAGAATATAGTAGGTTGATTAATAAAATCTGCTATATGTATGCTGTTGACAGTGATAATTATAATGATTTAAGGCAAGAGGTGCTTATAAATGTGTGGCAAGGACTTGAACATTTTGAAAATAAAGCAAAAATTTCCACTTGGATTTATCGTGTGAGTCTTAATACTTGTATTACTTATGTTACCAAAGAGCGAAAATTCTCGTCGCACGAGTTGTTGAGTGATAGTATTTGTACTTATGATACATCGCAAGAACATATTGAACAGTTACGAGAAATGTATAAGTTAATAGATAAGTTAAACCGACTTGAAAAAGCTCTTATTTTATTGTGGCTTGATGAAATTTCTTATGATGAAATTAGTTTGATTATGGGAATATCGCGTAATAATGTGGCATCGAAGTTGCGTCGCATAAAGGAAAAACTTACAAATATGGCAAACTCTTAAATTTTTTGGCTATGGAATTGGAAGAATTAAAGGATAAATGGAAAAAGCTTGATGAACATGTTAAAACTCAAGATGAGAAAATACATAAATTAATCAATCTTGTTGCTGAAAATAAAGTTAAATCACCACTTGCAACGATGAAACGTCATTGTATTATAGCGGCGATATTTGTTCCGTTAATGTTACCTTACTTTTTTGGGATGTATGATTTTGTGGGGCTTGAATGTGCTGAGTGGCAAAAAATACTGTTATATGTACTTACTTGTTTTTTTATCGTATTTACTTTTCTTCGTGAAATATATTTTATTATAGATTTAAAGCGAATAAATGTGGGAGAAGATACTGCAGTTGAGGCATTGAGACGTGTGGTACAATTTCGTAAACATTACCATTGGGGTGTAGTAATAGATTTGATTTTGGGTATATCCCTTTATATAGTAATGGCTTGTTCGTTTAATGAAGCTCTAATAATTCCCGGTCTCATAGGTGTGTTAATAGGGGGTATTGTTGGGAGTAAAATATATCGTTATTATGAGCGAATTATCAATGAAATGGAGTCGGCTTTACATGATTGGATAGAAGAATAACTACAGCGGGAAACTTGATGTTTAATCAGGTTTCCCGCTGTAGTATGAATTAAACTTGAATGTTTTTCTCATATCAATTCAAATGGCAACTTAGAGAGCATTTCTCCAAATTTTTCAGCCCCATCTTGTAATGGCTTTGATAGCATAGGTCTAATAAATGGATTTAGCTCTACTCCAAGTTCGGCACAAGCTTGAGTTTCGTTGTCATTGATTTTTTCAAGATTAATGACAGCTTGTAGAGGTACCGGAGATTGTGCTGCCGCAAATACTACACGCGTAGGTTTTATACGTTCAACGATGTTTAGCTTTATTTCTCCTACTGGCTCGGCAATGATTGTTATGCTATCTTTCTCAAATTTTGCCTTACCTGCAATTTTGCTTTTTGCATCATCGGGTATTCGTTCTGCGATTTCGTTGAACGATTCAGGATTGGAAAGTTTTGAGAAAATAGTGTCAATATTACAATTTATAGTAACTACTTTACTTTTAAAAACATCCATAATTATTAATCGGCGTTAGTGTCGGAGCATGGAACCCAATTAGCCGGATCTTTGCGCCATTGTTCAAGAGTTTCGATGTCACTCGCTTTAATATAATTGGTTTTTAGAGCAGCTTCAAGCATTGTTGTATAATTACCGATAGTTACAAGCTTAACATTTGCTTCTTCAAATTTTTCGGTAGCAAGAGGGAACTGATAGGTGAAAATTGCAGCCATACCTATAACTTCACAACCTGCATTACGTATAGCTTGAACCGCTTTAAGGCTGCTTCCTCCTGTGGAAACTAGGTCTTCAATAACTACAACTTTTTGACCCGGTTTCAAGTTACCTTCAATAAGGTTTTCAAGACCGTGGTCTTTTGGGCTTGAACGAACATAAGCATAAGGAAGACCCAAGTTGTCGGCAACAAGTGCTCCTTGTGCGATAGCTCCGGTTGCTACACCTGCAATGGCTTCAACTTCAGGGAAGTTTTCGGCTACCAAGCGACAAAGTTCGATTTTTATAAAATTGCGTAATTCCGGATGAGAAAGAGTTTCGCGGTTATCGCAATAAATTGGAGAATTCCATCCCGAAGACCATACAAAAGGATTTTCAGGTTGCAACTTTATTGCGTTAATACGCAATAACTTTTCAGCTAATAAATGTTCTTGTTTGTTCATTGTATAGGGTATTTTTGATTTCATCAATATCTTTTACAAAGATAGTATGTTTTGTTGCGACAAAAAGCAAAAAAATAAAATAATTTTTGTCTTTTGTGTGAAGTAATCTAAATTTTCAATTTTGCAATAGCTTTGCGTATTTTACATTTGCCTACAATTGGTGCATGCGGGTCTTCAGGAAATGCTATGAAAATTTGACCTGGTGTAAGGTCAACCCATGAAGTGGGGCGGTCGTTATAAAACATGAAATCGCCTGTCTCATCATATTGTTTTGAGATATTTTTCACATTTTCCAATGCACTCCAACCTATTCTTTCGTTTCCTTCAAGCAGAATATGTACATCGGTGTATTTTCGGTGAACTTCAAGCAATTGTTCTTCTTGTGAAATACATTCGGGCTCAGAATTGTTGATAAACAGGTTGTCTCCGTCAATATCGATGCGTCCTATGGGCATTTCCAATAGATTATGAGTGCTTATAAAGTCGAAAAGTTGTTTGAAAAGCGGATGAATTGCTTCATAACGTCGGCAATCCTTTAAATTTGTAAGTATCATAATGGTAATTTTTTGTACAAAAGTACACAAATATCATTATATTTTAAGAAAAATGTAAGATTTAGGATTAAAAATGTTGACATTTTTTGTAAATAAAAATATTTATACCTAAATTCGAGGTAATTAATCATTAAAAAAAAATATATATGGAAAAGAAAGGTTTAGGAATTACATTAGGTTCGATTGCAGTAATTCTTGTATGTGTTGTTGGCTTGTTTATTGCAGTACCTTATTATAATGTATGGCAACAAGAGATGAGTGGTCGTGCCGAATTTGCCAAGGCAGAACAAAATCGTAAAATCAAGATAGAGGAGGCTAAAGCTAATTTGGAGGCTGAAAAACTTAATGCTCAAGCAGAAATCGAACGAGCAAAAGGTGCTGCTGAAGCTATAAGAATAGAAAACGGAAGTTTGACCCCTGCATATATACAGTATTTATGGGTTCGTCAGCAAGCCAATCTTAATGATAAAACTGTGATTTATATACCAACTGAAACTAATTTACCGGTACTTGAAGCTAATAGAAATAAAAATTGAAGTAATAAAAAACTACCAAAATCAATTTTTGGTAGTTTTTTATTTTTATGCTAAAGCTTCTATGTTTTGAGGGTTTTGCAGTTGTTTTCCTTCCGGAGTGTACATGTAAGCAATGCGGTCGGCATAGGCTTTTTCTATTTTTCCTCTTACCATTTTTAGTGAACTGTTAATCATTTGGTTTTGTTCGGTAAATGGTTCTGCTAATACCGCGAAACAGGTAGGAAGCCAACGGTCGGGGAACATGGTTTCATGTATTCCCCCTTTTTTAAACATTGAAACATCACCGTCAATCAATTTAAGTGCCGCAATACGTCCATCTTCTGTATCAAGTGATAAGCCTTTTTCTTTCAATGTGCGTGTAATGTAATCTTTATTAGGTACGATTACTGCTGTTGTATAGGCTGATTGATTATTGTAAAGCATGACTTGGTCGATGCTTGGAGCAAGTTGAACAAGAGCTTCTTCAATGCCTTCGGGACTGTATTTTTCGCCATCGCTTGAAATCAATAAACTTTTGAAACGTCCTTTAACGTATAATAAGCCTTCTTTTGTCATGTATCCCAAATCACCGGTGTAAAGATAGCCGTCTTTAATTGTTTCGGCAGTAGATTCGGCGTTTTTCCAATATCCTGCCATGACATTCTCTCCTTTTACAACAATCTCACCCATTTGACCTACGGGTAATTCTTTCCCGTTTTCGTCGCATATTTTAAGGTCGATTGGTTTTACAAGTTTTCCACTTGAACCGAAACGATAAAGTTCAGGACCATTGGAAGAAATAACCGGAGTAGCTTCTGATAGCCCGTAACCTTGATACATGGGCATGCCCACTCCTACATAGAATTTTTGTAAATCTTTGTCAAGTAGAGCTCCACCTCCTATAAAGAAGCGTAGTTCTCCTCCAAAATTTTCTTTAACCTTAGAGAAAATTATGTTATCCAAGAGAGCAACAATAGGCTTTAGTAAAATGCGAATTCCTTTTGAGTCAAGATTGCTGTCGCCGTAATAAATTTGTTTTACTTTTAATCCGAAGTTAAACAATCTTTCTGTGGTTTTTCCTTTTGCACGGATTGCTTGTTCAATGTTCTTTTTGAATGTTTTTGCAAGTGCAGGAACGCTCAAAATAAAATGAGGTCTTACTTCTTTGATGTTTTTAGGGATATTTTTCAACGTTTCAAGAGGGGTACGTCCCACTTGTACTGTTGCTGCAGTAGCTCCTTGAGACATCATAATGTAAAAACCTACAACGTGAGCAAAACAGTGGTCGAGTGGCAATATTATTAGAGTACGCCAAGTTTCGTCTATATCAACCAGTGTTAGAGCCTGTTCAACATTGGCAGTGTAATTGCGATGAGTAAGAACTACGCCTTTAGGGTCGGCTGTCGTTCCACTGGTGTATGTTATAGTCGCATAATCGTCGTTTTGAATGGATTGTGCAACACTTAAAAATGTTTCGAGAGAATTCTTTTTTAAGAAATCATCACCCATTTTTAAAATGTCATTGAGAGCAATTTCTTTTTCTTCGTAACTATCTTGTTGGTCAAAAACTATGATGTATTTTAATTGAGGCAATTCATTCTTGATTGCTCGTATTTTTTTCAATTGGTTTCCTGAAACCATCATGTATTTAACATCACCATGTGTGAGTCTAAACATCAAGTCGTTGCGTTCTTCCAACTTGATAGAAAGAGGAACATTTACTGCACCGGCATAAAACATAGAAAGTTCACCGATAACCCACATATTGCGACCTTCGCTTAAAAGAGCCATATTGTCGCCTTTGTTTACGCCAAGAGCTTGAAGACCGGCTCCCAAACGATAAACTTGTTCTTTAACTTGTTTATATGTAGTGGGTTCAAATTGATTTCCTGTTTTTTCAAGAAGGAAAGTGTTGTTGGGATAGCGTTTAACCGACGCTTCAAACAGATCAATGATTGTTTTCTTCATAATTTCTATTATAATATCTCTATTCTCTTTGCAAAGATACTAAAACTTAATGTATAATACACAATTGTCGATTTATAGACGACAAGAAATGGATTATATTATAATGCTAAGTAAGTGTTTATGGCGTCTTTTATTGTGGTGTCAAGAATTATTTGCCCATTTTGAAGTAAAATGGCTCTATCACATACCTCTTGAGCAAATTTTATGTCGTGAGTGGATAGGATGTAAGCATGAGAAAAAGATTTGAGTATAGTAATTAACTCTTTTTTTGCTTTAAAATCAAGGTTGGCAGTCGGTTCATCCATAACCAATATGTCGGGGAACATCGATAGAACAGTTGCTATTGCCACAATTCTTTTTTGCCCTCCCGAGAGTTGATGACATGTACGATTTTTCAATTCAATTGCATTGACGCTTTGTAAAGCCACATTCACTCGATTTTCTACTTCTTCTTGTGGAATTTTCATGTTTTGTGGACCGAAAGCAACATCATCCCATACGGTAGGCATGAATAATTGGTCGTCAGCATTTTGAAAAACTAATCCAACTTTTTGTCTTATCAACGGCAATGTTTGTTTACATATTTTTATACCGCCCATGTTTATTTCTCCGGTTGTTGGTAATAGTAAACCATTTATGTGCATCAATAAAGTAGTCTTTCCAGAGCCGTTATTACCCAAAACTGCAATTTTTTCGCCATGTCTTATGGTGAATGAAATATCAGTTAGTGCAATAGAACCATTGGGATAAGAATAGCTTACGTTTTTAAACTGTATGAAGTGATGACTCATAATATATGTGAATAAGATAATAAATGTATCAACGCAAACACACAAATCCACACAAAAAGAAAAATCGAATCTCTTATATTCCATTTATTACTATGTATACAAGGTATGTTTCCGGAAAACCCTCGAGATAACATAGCTTGATGTATTGCATTGGAATGTTCGATTGCTCGCAAAAACAGTTGACCTATTAAAATACTCCACGTTTTTATAGAATAGTTACTTCTGCCAAAACTGCGAGAAATCCTTGCCCTATGCATACTTAGTGCTTCATTTAACAACACATAAATATATCTGTAAACAAACAAAAGTTGCATTGTCAAGATAGTGGGAACTCCAAAACTATTTATAGCAAGTATTACCTTATTAAAACCTGAAGATTCAATAAGAATCATTATTGCTTGTGCCGATACCACTCCTCTCAAAATGATTGATATAAAACTTATCCAACCATACGATAAGGTTACGCTTCCGATACAGATGAATGGTTTTGTGTCAAAAAAAGGATTTAAAATGCCTATAAATAACACAAAAGGAAGTACGACAAGCGAGTGTTTAAATATTTTGATATAATTCAGACCTCCCAATGAACATAAAAAGATAGGATATATCATGTGCATTATTATAGAAGGAAGATTATAAATCGATAATGATAATAAGCTTAATAAGAAAATTATCGTAACCAGTAGTTTAGCTTTTGTTCCAATGAATTGTAATGATTCATTCCTGTCGCAAGAAAGTTCTATTTCATTTAATTTATATAAAACAACTTCCAATTTCTTCATTTTCTTCTACTAAAAGCTAAAACACCTATAAAGTAGATTAAAGCGATTGTTATTATACTTCCTATTATACCCGATAAAGAATGATTATAATCGGGCATTAGCGTATTTGATATTACATTTTCTTCGATTATATTACCACCCATGTTAGCAATTGACCATTCCAATCCATCAGGTAGCGAAGAAACAATAAGCCTGGCAGTAAAACCAAGTATAATGACGATTCCGGCTATTATGATTACAGGTTTCGTATAACTTACTTTAGATTGTGTGGTTTTATATAATAATTGTGGTTGATTTTTTTGAATAAAATAAATCACAGCTCCGGTTGCTACTCCCTCGCATAAACCTATTATAAAATGAATAGGTAACATAAGTAATAGAAAACGTTTAAATGGAAGGGCGGTTATGCCTGAAAGTAGTGTTTCAACAGTAACTGCACAAGCACCTAATTCAAATGCAAAAATACAACTTATAATTGAGGCTGTCATAACTCTACCTAATGAAGTCTTTCGCTTTAATATGGGATGAAAAAATAACGGATAAGCAATAAAACAAGATAAAATTCCCATGTTAAAAATATTGCAACCTAAAGCAATAAGCCCGCCATCGGCAAAAATCAGGCATTGAATGATTAATACCGAAGTAATGACAAGAAAAGCAGCCCAAGGACCTAATAAAGAAGATAATAAAATACCTCCTATGATATGTCCGCTTGAACCAGTTCCGGGTATTGAGAAATTTATCATTTGTGCTACAAAGATAAAAGCTCCCATCACTCCCATTAAAGGAATCATTTTTTCATCGTTGTCAACTTTGATTTTCTTAATGGATACGGCAATCATGGTTGCCGAAATCACCCCTGTTACGATAGCAACTTGGGGGCTTACCAATGCGTCGCTCATGTGCATAATATAGGATTTAAAGTTTATGTTATTAACGATTAAACTGTGTTTAAAGTTCAAAATATGCATATAAAAATAATGCTTGCCCGATAATTTAGGCAAGCATTATTTACGTTTTAATATAATCAAGTTTAGTAATTGTTCTTTTGAACTTCAAAATATGCTTGAGGATATAAGCAAGCCGGGCATGACTTTGGTGCTTCTGTAGCTTCAACCACATAGCCACAATTACGGCATTGCCAATAAACTTTTCCGTCTTTTTTAAATACTGTATAGTCTTCTACATTTTTCAATAATGCACGATAACGTTCTTCGTGAGCTTTTTCGGCTACAGCTATTGCTTTATACATAGCAGAGATTGCAGGGAAACCTTCTTCTGCAGCAACTTCAGCAAATTTAGGATAATCAAGTGACCATTCTTCATGTTCCCCTTCAGCAGCGGCTTTCAAGTTTTCAGCAGTTGTGCCTATTACTCCGGCAGGATAGGTTGCATTGATTTCAAGCATACCTCCTTCAAGGAATTTAAACATACGTTTAGCGTGTTCTCTTTCCTGTTCGGCAGTTTCCAAGAAGATAGCAGCAATTTGTTCAAAACCTTCTTCTTTTGCTTTTTCAGCAAAATAAGTATATCTCATTCTTGCTTGTGATTCACCTGCAAATGACATCAAAAGATGTTGTTCGGTTTTTGTTCCTTTTACGCTTTTAGCCATAGTAGTATTGTTTTAAATAGTTATTGTTTTATTTTTCTTCCACAAAATTATATCGAGAAAAATCCTTTTGCAACAGATTTAATCTATCTTTGAATAGATTAAATCTATGAAAGGTAATAAATAACTGTTAATCAAGTATTAAAATACTAAGTTTATGCCGGCAATAGCACTGATTTTTTGTACGCCCATACCTAAGAAATCGTCCCATTGCTTGTTCAATAAATTGTTGGCATTTACGAAAACGCCTAATTTATCGGTTACTTGATAATTGGCATTAAGGCTTAAATTGGTAATGTTTTCAAGCTCGGTTTTATGCCATGTGGTTACCGGTGGCGGTCCGGGAACAAAATATCTGTTGTAACAAGCACGACCATTACGTAATTCATATCCTAAAGAGATTGATAAAGCTTTAATAGGTCGAACTTGAACATTGGCATTTACCACCAATTCTGGACGATCAAGTCCGAGAACATAACCCTCGTCGTTATCTTGAGGTGCATATTGAACTTTTGCGTTCACTTCGGCATAATTATTATATTGATATCCTACTTCGGCACATAAATTCCATCCTTTTATATCATATCTTTGCATAAATATATAAGGTGAAACCATTTCTTTTATTATACCATCGGAAAAGCTACCTCTGTTATAAAATGGAGTGAATTGGTCTTTAAATGAGCCTATTTCAAAGAATGGTTTAAAGTATAAGCCGTTAAGCGGACCTACTTCAACCCCCAATCTCATATTATAAGGTTGATATGTGCTGCCAATTATTTGATTTGGTGCAATATATCGGCATATTGAATGAATTTCGCTTAATGTGTTAAGTCTTTTGCCTCCTAATAATATGATATATGCGGAAATTGCATTTTTAATGCTGTAATATGTTTTTATATTAGGAGATAAGCGAATTTTAGAGCCGTCTTGTGCCGATAAATCTACATTAATACCTCCCATAAATTGCAGTTTCCCCGATTTATACAATATATATGGAGAAACTTTAAGTAAACCCATCCAATCATTTTCATCGGTAATGCTGTCAATATTTACATTAGAATATCCTAAGTAATCGGCTGTGGCATTAATGCCTAAAGAAAATGTATCAAAATTGGCTTCAGAAAACACTTTTGCATGAATGTTATTCTCGGTCAAACCATTTCCTTCATTATTAAGGTTTTTTGAGTATCCGAAATGGTTAAAAGATAATCCTGATGCAAATTGCAAGTCATTTTCATCTTTAATAGGCTGTTTCCATTCGGCATTGATACGAAATTCCGATGCACTTTGTTTATCGGCTTTATCATATACAGAATAATCATTTACTCCATAATAATCATATTTATCCAAATGGAAATATGCTCCCAAATTCAATAAACCGGCAGTAAATTTATTGGAAAAATTCACTGCAAATACGTTATCATTGATTTTTTGTTTTCGGGAATCACTTAAAGCAAGAGGAGATGAGTTTTTTCCTTTCCATGTAGAAATATGTTGCAACCAAGCATTTAGTTGCATATTCTTGTTGTCGATAAATTTATATCCAGCATTCCCCAATATGTTTAATTTTGCACCAGTTCCCAAATCAAAATATCCCTTTGCTTGAGAGAAGGTGTGTTTTGTATTAAATCCATAGGGTTCCAGAGTGTTAATTCGGTTAGGAATATCTACAAGTCCCGACCATTCACTATAAGTGAGCGATTTAGAAGATATTGTTGTTTTTGCGATTTGTGGCAATATATTCAACTTTGTCGCTTTTTGTTCTATAGGAACAAATTCAGTCTCAATAGTGATTTCTTTTGTTAAATCAGGTTCTTGAGCATTGCTGATGCAATATCCGCCCAACAATATTAGAGTACTTATATATAATTTAAAACTTTTCATAATAACACGCATGCTTTAATTCTTTTTTGATTCTTTTTTCCACTTGCCAAGACGCTCATTAATCATCTTAAATATATCCTTTTCTTTTCCCGGATAATTACTATTAAGGCTTTCCAAATATTCACAAGCCTCAAACGAATTTCCTTGTTTATGATATACATCAGCCAATAAGATAAAACCACGAGCAAGCCAATATTCGTGTGGAGTGCCTGCATCAATGAACTTATTCAAGGTGGCTTCAGCTTCTTTAAGATTATTGTCGTTATATTGAATTTCTGCTAAATAATAAGCCGATTTAGCTCCATAGAGGTTTCGTGTATCTTCGGCAAGTTTTATGAAATCTTTTTTTGCTGCATCATGCTTTTTTTGTTCATAATAAACGTATGCACGAGCAAAAATAACTTCTTTTTCTTCTTCGGCTGTCAATCCTCCGTTTTTCAATAACTTGTCGGCATATTCGATAACTTGTTTTTTGTCTCCCGATTGAACTGAAGTGCGAAGTATTCCAAGCCCTGCAACAATACGATTGTCAGCGTTGGTTGCCTTTTCTTCCAGTTTTTTATATGCTTCAAGAGCTTCGGTGTTTTTACCTTTATTTGTCAAGATAGAAGCTTTTATAGCTAAAGCATCTTCCATGAAAGACGCATCATCATTGTTTTCTTCCACCTCATCGATTAGTTCAAGAGCATCGGTTTCAAGACCATTGTTATAGTTGTATTTTGCTGTATAATATTTAGCATTGGCAACATAGGCTCCGTCAGGATTAGTTTCAAGATATTTCTTCATTTTAGAAATATCTCCATTATCGGTCATATAAGCCTTCTCTGCAGCTTCAAATGTCAATCTATCCATGTCGTTTACATCAAGTTTCGGAGCATTTTGAACCGATGAAATAAATGTTGCCAATTTTTGCAGCTCACCTTTTTCGGCATATATAAGTTTTAAATCTTCAAGTGAGATGCTTGCTTCTTCACTTGTGGGATATTTTTGTATTACTTCTTTATAAGCTTCTATGGCTGCCGATTCGTTCTTTGCATTTCGCTCTGTTATGGCTTTGTTTAGCATACCTTTGCGAGCATAAGAATTGTTTGGGTATTTTTTTATCAACTCATTATAAACTGCAATAGCTTTTCTATTGTTGTTCATGCTTACATAAGCATCGGCTTCTTCGAGCATTGCCATAGGAATAAGAGATGAAGAAGGATATTGTTTTATCATATTCTTCATTTGCTCTATTTTTCCTGAATAATTTTTGGAGAGACCAAGCATCATACCTTTTTGATAAAGAGCATAATCGCCCGAAGATTTTTCGTAATATTTTTGAGCGGTTTTTATGTCGCCTGCGTAATAATAAGTGTCGCCTATACGATTATTTGCGTCATTTGTTTGATTGTTGTTTAATTGCTTGCTTGACAATGCTTTTACGAATGAATTACGAGCCGACTCATATTTTTTCTGTTGAAATCTTGTGTAACCTAAATTATAATAACCCAATCCATAATTATTATCGGTATTTTTTACAGCTTTCAAGAACTCGTTTTGATACTTTGCAGCTTGTTCATAATTTCCGTTTCTATAAGCACATTCACCCAGCCATAAATAAACTTGTGTGTTTATAATATAATCATATTTTGCAAGTGTCTCAGCTTGTGTTAAATATTTCCAAGTATCAGAGGTGTTACCGTTTGATAAAGCGTTTACTCCGAGATTATATAGTACCACTTGTTTTGCTTTGAGAACCTTGTCAGAAGGCTTTTTAATGCGGTTTATACTTGCCAACGCTTTAGAATAATCATTACCTGATACATAAAGCGAAACCATGTATTCACTTACTTCATCGGCATATTTTGAATTTGGGAATTTATTTAAAAAATCTTCAAACATGTCGATGGCTTTACTGAAAGGTGTATGTCCTCCTTCATTTTGAATTACGGCATAGTTATAGAATGCGACTTCTTGAGTCTTTTTATTGTAATTTTGTTTTGCCGCCTTTTCTAATGCCATGGCAGCAAGTGTTATATTACCTTGTTTTCTATATGCTTGTCCCAAATAATAATATGCACTTTGTCCTAATACATTTTCTTCTTCTGTTACAGCACTTAATTGTTCTATTGCGTTTTGATAATCGGAATTTCTATAATTCAACACTCCAAGGATATATCGAGCTGTCACCATAGGTTCTTGCTCAGATGTTTCCAAGTAAGTGCTTATATATTTTACAGCATTGCTTTCATCTCCATTACGATAATAAGATTCTCCTACAATTCGGTTTATCTCTCCATTCATACCGTTATGGTCATCATTAAGCAATGATAAACCTGTGGAAATGACTTTATTGAAATCGCCTTTAACAAAATAAATTTGAGAAATGTAATATTGAGAATAATGTCCGAGTTCACTATTTTTTCGGATATTAAGGAATTCTTCAAGAGCATAATCCAAATCTCTTTTTTCATATTTTATATAGGCTTTGTAAAATTTTACAGCTTCGCTATATTTTTTTGTGTTGGATAATATTTCAAAAAGAGAAACAGCTTGCTTTCTGTATTCAGTTATATCTTCTTCGGTCAACGTTTTACCTTGTACTACGTCACCTTCTTTAACTCTTAAATCGGCATAAGCAAGACGATAAATTACATCTTCTCGTTGTGAAGCAGATAATGATTTTACATTCACATTTTTATAACAGGTAATAGCTTTGGCAAAATCCCCATTGTAAAAATATACATCACCTAAAATTGTTTTTACATAAGGTGTGTTAAATGAAACAGGATATTTTGTAAGATATGCATTTAATAAATCGGTTGCTGTTTTGGTCTTGCCCAAATTGAAATAAGATTTAGCAATATACAAATCTGCCGATTCCTTTTCCCAACTTGTGGTATTCATACTTTTCATATGGGATAATTGGTCAATTGCACCATTGAAATTCCCACTTTCATACATTTGTATTCCACGAGACAAATAACCATTGGATTTGGTTGATAAAATTGTCGTTTGTGCTAAGATTCCGGAAGCAAAAGTAAAAGCTAACCCTGCTAAAAAAAATCGTATCTTCATGTTGAGTTTTTTTTCGTCATAATTGATAAACAAAGATAGCAATAATTGTGTTAACAATTGCTTTATGGTATTAAAATCACAATAAAAGAGTAAAAACCACAATAAAAATCTTGTGAAATAAGCCCGGCTTTTAATGTTATAATGATGTATGTATCATTTTTCGCAGGACCACTTTTGTTTTAACGGTTTATTTATTTATTTTTGCGTTATGAATTATGATAAAGCATTAAAAATTGAATTAACCGAAGATGGCTCGTCTACGATTTTTGTTAAGTCTATGAATGAGCATTATCATTCGGTTAAAGGAGCAATTTCCGAATCTAATCATATTTATCGCGATTGTGCTTTTGTGTATCGCTGTAGACAGACTAAAGGAAAGCCTTTACGTTTGTTGGAAATAGGATTTGGTACGGGATTAAATGCTGTTGTTACAGCTATGGTTGCCGGAGAAAATAATCTTGTTCATTATATAACGATAGAGAAATATCCTCTTCCTGAGGATATAATAAATAAGTTGGATTATAATCAAACGGTTGACCCTGTATTGTTTCAAGCAATTCATTCATGTGAATGGAATAAGCCGGTAGAAATAACTCCGTTTTTTACAATTGAAAAGTTACGAGGGGATTATACAGCCGATGTTTTACCCGGTGACATAGATGTTGTGTATTTTGATGCTTTTGCTCCTGAAAAACAACCTGAGATGTGGACAAGTAAATCGTTTGAGAGATTGGTTGATGTAATGAGAGAGGGAGCTGTAATGACAACTTATTGTGCTAAAGGTGAAATTCGTAGAATGTTGTTAAGCTTAGGTCTTTCGGTTGAACGTTTGGAAGGTCCTAAAGGAGGAAAGCGTGAGATTTTACGTGCTACAAAGTTATAATTAAAAAACGATGGAATTAACTGCTTTATTTGAATGGTATATTACTCATCTTAACTATTGGGTGCTCACGATTCTTATGATTCTGGAAAATTCCATTGTGCCATTACCGGCTGAATTAATTGTTACTCCGGCAGCTTATCGAGCAGCTCATGGTGAAATGAGCCTTGTTTTATTGATACTATGTACAACCATAGGCTCTACCATAGGAGCTATAATTAATTATTATATCTCACGTCTTTTAGGTCGTTTCTTGATTTATCGATTTACTGAAAGTAAGGTGGGGCATATGCTTATGCTTGATAAGAAAAAATTGGAACAAGCAGAACAATTATTTTTAAAACATGGCAATGTTTCTACTTTTTTTGGTAGATTGTTACCTTTTGGGCGTCAGCTCATTTCAATTCCTGCTGGACTGGCTAAAATGCCTATTTTATCTTTTATAGTTTATACAACAATAGGTTCGGCAATTTGGAATAGTTTACTCGCCGGTGCCGGCTATTATTTGGCAAAGATATTACCCAAAGAGCAACTTGCTGAGGCAATAAATAAATACAGCTTTGAAATGAGTGCAATATTTATTGTTTTGGTTGTCTTATATATTGTATATTATAGATATCGCAATAACGTAAAAAAATGCGATAGGTAAAAAATCTTTTTATTAGGTATAAACGATACTGAAGTTCTTATTATTCATATTTTATAATTTAAAATTGCTAATTTTGTAGCGAATTTGTTATAATGGTGTAATTTTTTTGAGGGTGAAAGCATTTGTCAATATTTTAATTTTTCTTATAATTGGATTGTCTTTTTCAAAAGAAGGGAAAGCTCAAGAATCTAATAATTTGGATGTGCAACTTGATACAGTGTTGCAAGATACATTAAATAAGAAAGCGGGTTTTTTTACTCGCATTATCAATTATTTTGGTGATGCAAATAAGGAAAAACCGGAAAAGAAATTTGATATTAATTTCATAGGTGGACCATATTATTCTTCTGATATGAAATTAGGTATTGGTTTTGTTGGTGCCGGTTTGTATCGCATGAACGGATGTGGAAAAGAGATGCAGCCTTCCAATGTTTCTCTTTTTGGAAGTGTTTCCACTGTAGGATTTTATATGTTGGGAATAAGGGGAAACAATCTTTTCCCCGAAGATCGTTATCGATTGAATTACACAATGTTTTTCTATTCCTTTCCATCTTATTATTGGGGGATAGGTTATGAAAACGGAGACAATGATGATAATGAAACAAAAATAGACAGGTTTCAAGCTCGTATGAAAGCTGAATTTCTGTTTAAAGTATCAAATAATCTGTATATAGGTCCAAGTATTATATGGGATTATGCCACAGCTAAGGATGTATTAGCTCAAAAAATATATTTATTTGATGGAATGGCTCTCACTCAACGAAATTATGGACTTGGAGCATCTATTCAATATGACACACGAGATTTTATGAATAATGCAAGCAGAGGGGTGTATCTGTATCTTGCACAAACTTTCAGACCAAGTTGGCTTGGTAACGATAAATCTTTCAGTACAACAGAATTTATCGCAAGAGGCTATAAAAATGTGTGGAAAGGTGGTACAATGGCGGCAGAAGTCGAAAGCCGATTTAATTTCGGGAATCCGCCGTGGTCGCTAATGTCGGAATTAGGTGGTTCTAATTCAATGAGAGGGTATTACCAAGGTCGTTATCGTGACAAACATAGTATTGTTGCTCAAGTAGAGCTACGCCAACATGTGTGGAGACGAAATGGAATAGTTGTTTGGGCAGGTTTTGGAAATGTTTTTCATGATAAACAAACTTTTAAAAAGATATTGCCTAATTATGGCTTTGGTTATCGTTGGGAATTTAAGAAAAGAGTCAATGTGCGACTTGATATGGGATTTGGTAAATCCGGACAAAATGGATTCACATTTAATATAAATGAAGCATTTTAATGATGACATTTTTTAAAAGAATATTGAATAACAAAAAATTGCTATTCGTTTTGTGCTTGTTTTCGCTTGTATTACCTAATTTTTTGTTATTTTTTACAGAGCAAATGCCTTTGCTTGGGCGTTTGTGCAATATCGTTTTGCCAACATCGATGTTTTGGTATTTAATGGCAATTGGACGTAAACCGGGAAAGGTTTATTTATGCCTGTTTTTATTTATATTTTTCAATGCATTCCAAATAGTTTTATTATATCTGTTTGGAAACTCTGTTATTGCAGTTGATATGTTCCTTAACTTGGTGACTACCAACCCGGGAGAGGCAGGAGAATTACTATCTAATATATTTCCATCAGTCGTCTTTGTGATAGTTTTATATGTGCCTCTTTTGTTATGGAGCATATATTCTTTGAAAAGTGATGATTATGACAATGCTTTTTTCAAAGCACAACGCAAATATGCTAAATATGGATTTGCGGTAAGTGCAGTGTTGCTTTTGTCGTGCTATTTTGTGGATAAAAATTATAAAATTGAAAATGATTTATATCCTGTAAATGTCATGTATAATGTGGGACTTGCAGTTGAGCGTGAAGTGCGTGTTGCCAATTATTTCAATACGTCACAAAATTTTTCGTTCAATTCCGTATGCACGAGAAGTGTAAATGAAAAAGAACTATATGTTCTTGTGATAGGGGAAACGGCAAGAGCTGCCAATTTTGGTATTTACGGCTATGAGCGAAATACAACCCCTTTACTTGGTAGCGTGAACGATTTAATTGTATTTAAAGATGCTTTTACACAATCAAATACAACACATAAGAGCGTGCCTATGATTATGTCGGCTGTTTCGGCTGAAAATTTCAATGATATTTACGCTCAAAAGGGAGTTATTACGGCTTTTAACGAAGCCGGTTATTCAACTGCATTTTTCTCCAATCAGCGAAGAAATCACTCGTTTATCGATTTTTTTGGAGAAGAAGCCGACACTTGTAAATTTGTAAAAGAATTTTTACCTGAAGAAACTAATGTAAGCGATGAAGTATTATTAGAATACACTAAGCAATATTTGGGAACGACAACAAGTAATAAGCAATTTATCGTTCTTCATTCATACGGTTCTCATTTTGATTACACAGAAAGATATCCGGTAGATAAAGCATACTATAAGCCTGATAAAGCACCTTCGGCGACTTTTGAATATAAAGAACAGCTCGTCAATGCTTATGATAATACAATAAGAGCTACCGACGACTTTTTATTTCGATTAATAAAAATCGTTGAAACTCAAAATGTATCGGCTGCAGTTCTGTATGTGTCCGATCACGGCGAAGATATATATGACGATGAGCGTAAATTGTTTTTACATGCTTCACCTATACCTTCGGAATATCAATTACATGTGCCGTTCTTTGTGTGGACTTCACAAAAATATACTGAACTGAATCCACAACAATGCGAATCTCTATTAAGTAATATCAATGCAAATATATCTACCAATTTAGCTGTGTTCCACACATTGCTTGATATGGCAGGTATAACAACATTTTATAAAAAAGACCATTTTGCATTATCAAATAAATATTTTGAAGCAAATAAATTTCACACATACCTTAATGACCATAATGAGTCGGTTCCGGTGTCAGAAATATTTCATTGATAAAGACTAAGCGTATGGTAGTAACACTCGGCTCGGTGTAATAAGTTTTTTATGTATTTATTTACATTCAGAGCCTTATGCTATTTTTTTACAGTGTAAGAATGGTTATATCTTGAATAGCATACCTCCTATGTTGTCAATAGAAGCTCCTGTAACCGAAGATAAACAACTGGGTTCGTTTGCCATATATAAAGCACCAAGTAAAGCAAAAATTATAGCTTCTTTATATTCTATGATTTTTTTATCGGGTATTATAATCTTGGCTTTACTTAATTCCTGAATCCTTTCAATCAAGAATTTATTGAATGCACCTCCTCCGGTTATAAGCAATGTAGGTTGGTACTTGTGACAGTTAGATAGTACAGTGCTTGCTATTTGTGATGCTGCATGCTCATAGAATGTTCGCAACATGTCTTCCATTGATAAACCACAATTATCAAGTAGGGGATAGATTGTTTTTTCCACCCATTCTCGACCGAGAGATTTAGGCCCGCTTTGTTTATAAAAATCCAAATCATTCAGGTTGTTAAGAAGTTTTGTGTCAACGTTTCCTTTGCGTGCAATATTTCCATCGCAATCAAAATCAAGACCTATTTTTCTACAATAGTGGTTAATTACATAATTTACAGGACTTATGTCAAATGCAACGCGTTTTTCACCGTGTTGAAATGAAATATTGGAAAAGCCACCTATGTTTAGACAGAAATCATATTCTCCGAAAAGGAAACGGTCTCCAATGGGTACGAGTGGAGCTCCTTGACCTCCAAGCATTATGTCAAGTCGGCGAAAATCACTTACTACAGGTATTTGTGTTACAGCTGCAATAGCTGCACCGTCGCCTATTTGATACATGATTTTTTTGTTAGGCTCATGAAAAATAGTATGTCCGTGTGAAGAAATAATATCGGGTTTCACTCTGAATTGTGTCATGAATTCTTTTACACGTTCACCCAAGAAAAAACCATATTCGCTATGAAATGAGGCAAATTCATACGCACTCATATTTTGAGCACCTATTCCCAATTTATATTTATAATCTTCAGGATAGCTGTATCCTTTTGCATAATCTAATGTAAAAGACCATTTACCTGCAGTTTTTTTAAATGTACAATGGCACACGTCAAGTCCATCGAGAGAAGTTCCCGACATCAATCCGATGGATTTTATTTCAAAATTGTTCATAAACAAGTAATCTATTTCAAGTCTATTAATTTATTCCGAAACAATGTTTTACTGCTTTGCGTATACTTCGTGCTGCTGCACTGTCGCCTTTTAAAATGTGTAATATCGAACGTATATATGCATCTTTGTTGCTTAAACCACATAAAGCTGCTACATTACTGTTTACAATCATTGATTTCTCATTGAAAACTTTTAAAACAGCATCATAATCGTTTGCCGAAACGAGATGATTGAAATCTCGGCATAAATCATCGTAAACGGCACGAGGGTTTAACTCGTTCAATAAATCGTTTATATGGTTTTCCAAAGAACCTATGTCTTTGAAACGTCTGTCAATGCATACGCTTGCCATTCGTTTCATGCGATGTCTTACGTGTTCTAATGCCTGTTTTTTTAATTCTGATTTAAACATTTTCATCACAGCACTACGAACTTTAAGGAATACATAAGCTTCATCTTTTTTGCGATATCGTGCCACGGCTTTTATTACTCCTTCAAGCATGAGAATATTCTCAATTTCAGCTACATTTGGGACTAAAATTTTCTTATCTCGAAGATATTCCACTTCTTTGTCGCTTCTGCGGTCTCTATCTACGATACCATGACTATCAAGATGGTGGAAATTTTTTAAATCGTTAAATGCTCGTGTAGATTCTATAACTTTATTACAGCTGCCAAGTGGTTTTACTGTATATTCGGTAAAAATAAGAGAATATAATTTTGAATCGATGCTATGAGAGGCATCTCCTTCAACAAATAAAACCGGTTTGCGACTACCTAATAAATCGTAGTATAATTCATCGGATAAAGAATCTCCAGTATTTACTATTTCATAATCCCAGGCATTGTGTACCAAGTCATAATTTTTAACCCATACGCAAGCGTTTTCTGTTCTTGAAGAAACAAAATCGATGTCGTGAGTATTATAAATGAAAGTACAGTCAGGACGCATTTCCTCAATGACATTCCATAACGCTTGCATGATTGAGTGGTGAATATATATTTCCGGGTCATCTACAAATATTATGGCGTCGTTTTTGGCATATAATACTATTCCTATGTAATATAGTACTGCCTTTTCTCCATCGGATAATTTTATTTCAGAAAAGTGTTCTTCCGTTTTTTCATTTGAAAAGAGTAATTTCCCGCCTTCTCTTAGTATTTTGTTTTTAGGGAACACTTCTTGCCACATTCGAGCAACTTTGTCAAATTTTGTTTCGGGCATGGTTTCAGAACCATTTCCTAATCGCATTTGAGCTTTGTATTTCAACATGTCAAGAAATTCATCATGCAAAAGCAAGAAGATGAGCCGCTGAAACTCGGTAGGGCAGTCATTTTTGTAGTATGGAGAAGAAGAAACGGCTTCGTCAAAAAGCACATCGATGGAACCGGGTAATTCATTCTTTTCGGTTGATGGGAACAGAGCTTTTAAAGCAGATATTCGATAAGCTTTTTCCTTATATTTATCAACAAGCCATTGAGCAAAACGTGTTTTACCGGAACCGTTGGCTCCTATTAGAGTGATTTGTTTCACATTATCGAGTTGCCGGGCAGGTTTCCCATCGATTCTATCAGGTAATAGTATATCCATATCCAACATAAGATTTAGTTATCGTAAATTTAGGCATTTTTCTTTATACAACACATAAACCTCGTAAAAAAACACTCCTTTCACAAAAAATAGCTACATTTGCACAATCTTCTACAACTTACAGAAATGGAAAAATATAATTTTAACAAAATCATAGACCGACATGGAACCGGTTCTATAATGACAGATTGCATGACAAAGGTTTTTGGTCGTGACGACCTTTGCCCTCTTTGGATTGCCGATATGGATTTTGAAGTGTGTCCTGCAATTAGCGAAGCTTTAGAAAAAAGAGCATCTCATCACATTTATGGATATTCTCAAGCTCCCGACAGCTATTGGGAGTCTATAATCAATTGGATAAAGCGTCATCATAATTGGGATGTAGCTCGTGAAGAAATGACTTATGTTAATGGAGTGGTTAGAGGCTATGCTTATGCCTTGAACTTTTTTACACAAAAAGGCGATACGGTAGTGATACAGCAACCTGTATATAATCCGTTTAAAAATGTGGCAGTAGGTAATCATCGTCGCGTTGTAAGTAATGATTTAATAAGAAAGGAAGATTCATATATTATGAATCTCGTAGAACTTGAACATATTTTTGCTACCGAAAATCCTAAAATGATGGTGTTGTGCAATCCTCACAACCCGATAGGAATATGTTGGGATAAAGAAACTTTGAAAGAAGTTGCCCGCCTTGCTCGTAAATATAATGTAATTGTAATAAGTGATGAAATTCATGGTGATTTGGGCTTGTTCGGACATAAACACACTCCTTTTGCTTCGGTAAGTGAAGATGCCGCTTTGGTAAGTGTGTGTTTTGGTGCTCCATCAAAAACGTTCAATATTCCGGGTGTTACAAGTTCTTGGTGCGTTGTAAAGAATCCAGAGCTACGAAAACCGTTTTTTGAATGGTTGCAAGTCAATGAATTCAGCGTGCCTACATGGTTTGCAACAATAGCAACCGAAGCAGCTTATACACATGGAGAAGAATGGTTTAAGGAACTTATCCCATATATCGAAGATAATATTATAGCCGTAGAAGAATATTGTAAAAAGAATCTTCCTGAGGTACATCCGGTTCGCCCTCAAGCATCATTCTTGATATGGCTCGATTGCAGAGGGTTGGGATTGACTCACGATGAACTTATAGATTTGTTTGTGAATCAGGCTCATCTTGCATTAAATGATGGTGAAATGTTTGGTAAGGGAGGAGAAGGGCACATGCGTCTTAATGTTGCCAATTCTCGAGATATGCTTATAAATGCACTTGACCAATTGAAAGAAGCTATCATATCAATTAAGAAATAGAACAAAAAGGTCTCTTTTCTTTAGAGACCTTTTTTACCATAGAAGTCCTATATGATTAAAGATATTCAAATTAAAGATTTCAATTATCAGCTTCCTGACGAACGCATAGCAAAGCACCCTCTTTCGGAGCGTGAAAAATGTAAATTGCTTTTTTATCAAAATGGAGACATTAAAGATTTGCATTTTTATGATGTTCCGGAGTTGTTGCCTCAAAACTCTATGCTCGTGTATAATAATACGCGTGTAATAAATGCCCGGCTTCGTTTTCAAAAGCCTAATGGTGGTGCAACCATTGAAATATTCTGCTTGGAGCCTGTTTTACCCCGTGATTATGCACAAGTGTTTCAAACCGAATCGGAATGTCGTTGGCTGTGTTTTGTGGGCAATTCAAAGCGTTGGAAAGCAGGGGCGTTGACTCAAGAGGTGAATGTAAAAGGTAATATTGTTACGTTGTCGGCTTTAAGAGGAGAACAGCGAGGTAATGCATTTGAAATAATCTTTAATTGGGATAAAAATGTAACTTTTGCTTCATTACTTGATGCAATAGGGGAGATTCCTATACCTCCATATTTGAATAGAAATACAGAAGAATCGGATGCAAAAGATTATCAAACAGTTTATTCACATATTGAAGGAAGTGTAGCAGCTCCTACTGCGGGGCTACACTTTACCGATGAGGTTTTGGCAGAATGTGATAAGCGTGGCGTAATTCGTCGTGAACTCACTTTGCATGTAGGAGCTGGAACATTTCAACCGGTAAAATCAGAAAGTATTGGTGAACATGCAATGCACACCGAATTTATTTCAGTGGAACGTAGTCTTCTTAATGACCTTATAAAAACCGAAGGAAATGTTATTGCTGTGGGTACAACATCGGTTCGCACTCTTGAAAGTCTTTATTATATAGGAATAACATTATTGGATAATCCCGATGCCGATGAGGATGAATTGCGTGTAAAACAATGGGCTCCATACGAGAAAGAATACTCTATAAGCATAAAAGATGCATTGCAAGCTATAATAGCTCATTTGGACCGACATGGACTTGACAGATATATAGGCAGTACGCAGATTATGATTGCTCCATCGTTTAAATTTCGTGTCATAAGGGGTATGATTACTAATTTTCATCAGCCACAATCCACATTATTGTTGTTGGTGTCGGCTTTTGTAGATGGAAATTGGAAAGGAATTTACGATTATGCACTTACTCATGATTATCGTTTTTTAAGTTACGGAGATAGTTCCTTATTACTTAGATAACATATAATAAAACAGGGCTGTTTCACGTTGATATATTACGATGAAAAAGCATATTTACATAATATTCGCAATAATTACGGCTTGCATCATCTTTTCAGGATGTGGCGGGGCTAAATTGAGCGTCGCCGATGAGCAAATGGAACGTGGTGAGTACTTTGATGCTGCAAGTACTTATCGCAAGGTTTATAATAAGATGAAAAAAGTCGAAGACCGTTCCACACGAGGTTTGATAGCATTTAAAATGGGAGAATGTTATCGCAAAATGAATAAGTCGGCTCGTGCATCGGCGTCTTATCAAAATGCTGTGCGTTATCAATATCCTGATAGTATAGTATTCCTGTACTTGGCACAATCACAACATAAAGAGGGGAAGTATGCGGTTGCATTGAGAAATTATGATATTTATCTTGGCTTCAATCCACAATCATCTGAGGCTGAGGATGGTAAGCGAGGCTGTAATTTGGCTTTGAAATTGAAAAACGAGCCAACTCGATATATTGTAAAAAATGCAAAGTTATTCAACTCCAAACGAGCTGATTTTGCTCCAATGTTTTTGCCCGGAGGTGATTTTGACCAATTATATTTAACATCATCAACCGAAAAGGCAACCGGCACAAAAAAAAGTGAAATAACCGGCACAAAAAAAAGTGACATTTTTGTAGCTAAAAAGGACGAAAAAGGAGCTTGGCAGAGACCTGAACTTGTGGAAGGTGAATTGAATAGCGAATTTGATGAAGGTATTACGTCTTTTACTCCCGATGGTAATACCATGTATTTGGCTAAAGCGAGAAGAGATCTGAATGCAAATACATCGGTTGAAATATATACATCTCAACGCACTGAAGCACAATGGAGCAGTCCTCAGAAACTTGAAATTACAGGCGATACTATTTCGGCATTTGGCGACCCTGCTGTAAGCTCCGATGGTAATTGGTTATATTTTGTGAGCGATATGCCCGGAGGTTATGGTGGGAAAGATATTTGGCGTATAAATCTGAAAGAACGTGTAGGGACACTTGAAAATCTTGGTGATATAATTAATACTCCGGGAGATGAACGTTTTCCATATTGGAGAAATGACAGTACAATGTATTTTTCAAGCAACGGACATGCAGGTCTTGGAGGTTTGGATATTTTCAAAGCACAAGTAACACCTTCGGGAGCATGGAATATTACTAATATGGGAATACCTATGAATTCCTCAGGAGACGATTTCGGAATAACCTTTGGTAAAGGAGAGAGTGGATTTTTTAGCTCTAATCGTAACGATGCCAACGGATATGACCATATTTACAGCTTTGTATTACCTGATTTGCAAATTTGGATTTCGGGTTCGGTTCTTGATAAAGATGAGGAGCCTGTACCTAATGCAATCATTCGTATTGTGGGAAACGATGGCTCTAATCAAAAAGCTATGGGTAAACCTGATGGAACTTTCCGCTTTAAGTTGCAACGAGGTGTAAAGTATGCTATGCTTGCAGGGGCTGAAAATTATCTTAATGGGAAACAAGAGTTTGAAAGCGATACCATAGAAGAAGATGCGGAGTACACAGTTGATTTTATTCTTGCGTCGATAGAAAAGCCTCAAGTGGTTGAAAATATATTTTATGATTTTGATAAAGCAGTGCTTCGTGATGAATCAAAACAAGCACTTGATGAAATAGCTCAATTATTAAAAGATAATCCTCATGTAGCAATCGAAATGTCTTCGCATACCGACCGACATGGAAGTGATAAATATAATAATAAGCTGAGTGATAGACGTGCCAAATCGGTCGTTGATTATCTGGTCACGCAAGGGATTCCCGAAAGTAGATTAAAGCATAAGGGGTATGGCAAAACACGCCCTAAAACTGTAACAAAACGTATTGCTCGATTGTATCCTCAGTTTAAGGAAGGCGATATATTGAATGAATCTTTCATCACTGAATTAAGTGAAGAAAACCAAGATGTTGCCGACCAAATAAATCGTAGAACGGAGTTCCAAGTCATCAGCATAAATCATATTTATTGATAATTTTAAATAGCCTATATGAAAAAAATAGGAATATTATCGGATACACATTCTTTTTGGGACGATAAATATGTACAATATTTTGATGGATGCGATGAAATATGGCATGCCGGTGATATTGGAGATGAAAGTGTGATAAATCGTTTGGAAAGTATAGCCTCGGTGCGTGCTGTATATGGTAATTGTGATGGTGGCGTTATGCGTAGAAGATTTAAAGCTGTGGAATGTTTCACCATAGAAGGTATTAAAGTATGGATGACTCACATTGGAGGTTATCCGGGTAAATATGCACCGGGAGTTAAAAACATACTTATGCAAGAACGTCCTAAATTGATGATTAGCGGTCATTCTCACATCCTTAAAATTATTCCCGATAGGTTATTGGATTTATTACATATAAATCCCGGAGCAGCCGGTAAACAAGGATGGCAAGTTGTACGAACTCTTGTTGTTATTACGTTGGATGAAGGTACAATTAAGGATTGTGAAGTGGTAGAATTAGGTGATAGATAAAAATATAATTATGAATAGAGCATATTATCTTTTAAATATGGTGGCATTTATGTTGCTGTTATCAGTAGCATCATGCAAAACTACCGAAGAAAATTATAAAGCAGCCTACGATATAGCTGTCAAAAAACAAGAATCTGGAGCCGGTAAAGAAGTAAGTACTATTATCTCTCAAGAAAAAAGAAAGCGAGAATATCAACTGATAGGAAAAGATTCGGTTCGAGTAAAATCAGAGTATATCAGTATTATCGATGGTCCTGTAAATAATGTTGAAAAATATGGAATAGTTGTAGGAGAGTTTAAGCAAGTATTCAATGCAAGATCATATCGTAATCGTATAAATAATATTGAAAATGATAGTGTTAAGCCGGCTTTTGTTGTGATGAGCAGGATGAAACAATATTATGTTATATATCGTAGTTTTGAATCCAAAAACGATGCCGTTGCTTTTATGAAAAATGAAAGTAATTTCAAGGTAGTAAATAAAGCAAAAGAAACATGGATTTTGGAAATGTTGGGCAGAAAATAGACGAAAAAGAGTTGTCGTTATTAAAATCTATGTGGAAATTGGGTTTTGGTGATGATGATGCTTTTATTGATTACTTTTATTCTCGATATGATAGCGAATCCACGCGTTTTTTATATCGTAACGTACATAGAGAGCCGGTAGCTCAAATGCATGCATTTGAGTTTGTAGATGATTTTTGCAAAATGAGAGGTTGCTATATATATGGAGTAACTACATTGCCAAAATATCGAGGTCAAGGAATTGCTGCTAATTTACTAAAATCAGCATTACTAATGCTTAAAGAACAGGGTATTGAATATGCTGTTTTAATAGCAGAAGAACCCCCTTTGCAAGTTTGGTATGAATCTTTGGGCTTTAAAAAGTCTTCACATGTGATAGATGTTGTGGGAGTTGATGATGATATGAATTTTGGCATGGAAGACAAAACTCTCAATCACGGAATGTATTATTTTTTGAATAATGTCGAAACGCAATTAACCCACAAAATAAAGATAAACCCAATAAACAATAAAGACCTTTAGGACTTTATTGTTGTTATTTTTTTGTCATTGTAACTATTGGTACCAACATTTCTTCAAGAGAAATTCCCCCATGTTGAAAAGTGTTGTTGTAGTATTGCACATAGTAGTTATAGTTATTGGGATAGGCAAAAAAATCTCTATTCATCGTAAAAATGTAAGTTGATGAAATGTTTGGAGCAGGTAAACCGAAAGTTTGTGGCTTCTTTATTTCATATACTTGTTTTGCATTGTAGCTTAAATTTTTTCCAACTTTATAACGTAAATTAGTGTTTACGGCTTTATCTCCTATAACTTTCACCGGATTGTCTACACAGATTGTTCCATGGTCGGTTGTAAGGACCAATTTGCAATTCTTCTCGGCAATTTTTTTGATTATTTCAAGGGCACTTGAATGCTTAAACCATGATTCGGTAAGAGAGCGATAAGCAGCATCGCTATAAGCCAATTCTCTAATCATACGGCTTTCAGTGCGTGCATGTGACAGCATATCCACAAAGTTGAGTACAATGACGTTTAAATCATATTTGTCTAAATCGCGGAAGTTTTGCAATAATTTTTCTCCGGCAATAGAATCGTTTATCTTATTGTAGGAGAATTTATATTGTTTTCTGTAACGGTTTAATATGGTTTGTATAAGAGGTGATTCGTTTAAATTTTTCCCTTCTTCCTCTTCTTCGTCAACCCATAAATCGGGGAACATTTTTGAAATATCGATTGGCATCAATCCCGAAAAAATCGCATTGCGAGCATATTGTGTTGCCGTTGGCAGTATGCTGCAATATAAATCATCTTCATCGATGTTGAAATATTCGCTAAATAATGGTTTTACGGCACGCCATTGGTCTAAACGGAAATTATCTATAACGATAAAAAAAACTTTTTCTCCGGCATCGAGCAATGGTAAAATTTTGGTTTTGAACAATTCGTGGCTCATGAGAGGGTGGCAATCTGATGTAACCCATTTCTCATAATTTTTTTTGATGAATTTACAGAAAGTTGAGTTTGCTTCTATCTTTTGCATTTTGAGCAATTCGTCCATGTTGGTGTCGGCTCCGGCAAGTGTCAGTTCCCAGTGTACGATGTTTTTATATACATCACACCAATCTTCAAAACTTTCGGCAGTATTAATCATTTCACTAATACGTCGAAATTCTTGCTGATAGTCGGATGTGGCTTTTTGTGACACCAAAATGCCTGAATGTAAGTTTTTTTTGATAGAAAGTAATATTTGGTTTGGATTTACCGGTTTAATAAGATAGTCGGCTATTTTATTGCCTATGGCTTGGTTCATGATATTTTCTTCTTCACTCTTAGTAATCATTATTACAGGCACATCGGGGTGAGTGATTTTTATTTGTGATAATGTTTCCAAACCGCTTAAACCGGGCATGTTTTCATCTAAAATAACTAAATCGAAGTTTCGTTCAGCTACAGCGTCAAGAGCGTCACGACCATTGGAAACGGTCACAACTTCATAACCTTTTGCATTCAAAAACATTATGTGTGGCTTCAATAAATCTATTTCATCGTCAGCCCATAGAATCAATCCGTTTGTCATAACCTAAATCTTTTTTATTCGCTTTCAGCCACTTTCTCAACTTTCTCTATGTTATCTTGTTCCAAGAATTCAAAATATTCCTCAAAAGAGCGTCCTTCATTAAGCAATAAGTTGAAGTTGTTTACACTTATCATTACACGACGAACTTGTTCTGGTAAATTAAGCTCTTTATTTTCTTCTAATACACGTTTGTAGTGAGAAAGTTCTTCAAAATTGGAAAACCCTTTTATTACTAACAATCCAAGACGCCCAAAAGTCATTTGTTCCAAGTCAAAATCTTTCACAACAAAATGAGAAAAATTATGGCGTGCAATATCATATAACAATTGATTAGCTGAAACGCTGTCGGTAGGATAAACAAAAACAAATACATGTGGAGAATCTTGTTTATTCTGAAATGGTGTAACTTCTTTGTTTTCGGCAGTAGAAGTTGTGTCGTTTGTTAGTCGTGTTGACCATATCATTCCTCTTACATTACTTCCTCCTCCTTCTATTCTTCTGCCTTGTTCGGCTTGTTTTAACATTGATGATGCGATTTGTGTCATGTCGGTTTCAGGGTAACGTTCCAGCATTTCTTTCAATGTTGTTTTGAACTTATCCAAATCATTTTCAGTAACATAAGATAATGCGTCGATAAACATGAATTTAGGCATTATTTTAGACATGGGGTATTTACGCATCATTTCAGAATAAGCTTCGTGAACGGCTGTGTTATTATTTGATAAATAATTGTTATAAGCCTCTGCATACATTTGTTCTTGTTCTTGTGTCATGTTGCGTAAATTATCAAGATAATGCGGGTCTTTCATTGCCATTCCGTATTTAGAGTCGGCAAAATCGGACATTATTAATGAACGATATTTTTCGGCTGTAGTTATGTCTCCTGTTCTCATATACATGAGATACATGTTATAATATACATCCAATCTATATATATTATCGGGATATTTTCCTAATAATTGATTGAATTCATGTGTTGCGACTGCGTAATCCTCTAATTTATCTTTTAAGATAAGCCCCATGTTATAAAGACCTTCTTGGATAACGTCGTTGCTTGTTTGTTTTTCTTCTTCAGTTTTAGGTATTTGTTTAAGATAGTATTCTACATTGTGAGGGTCATCGGCTTTAGCCAATTCTTCTTTGTTCTTAGTTGTTGTGCTATCGTTGGTTTCGATGGATTCATCGTTGTCGGCATACATTTCATCTTCGGTAATTTCTTGTACAATTACAGTTTTGTTGCGACGACGCCAATCATCTTCTAATTTACGACTTCCCCAAGCCTTTTGGAAAGCTGTTTTTCCTGCATTTTTGGTAGCTGTGTTATAGAAATACCAAGAATCATCATTGTTTATTTGAAATGTGGTAGGAGTTGAATTGCTGTTGTTTAGCGAATTGTTTGATACCGATTTATTTGCTAAATATTCTTCGCGTGCGGCAGCTTCAGCTTCTTCTTTTTCACGTTTTTTCAATTCTTCAATTAATCGTTCTGCGACTTTTTTCTGTTCTTCTGGTGATAGTTCCGATAGTTTAAGTAAAGAATCTTGTAAAGTTACGTTTTGAGAGTAAACGGCAAGTTCGTCAAGAACGTCGCTTCTCAATTTTAAATTCTTATAATCGGGATAATCGTCGTTAACTAACGTTATTCCTTCAGAATAGCATGGTTGAGCTTCGGCATATTTACCTTGTTGGAAATACAAATCACCCAAAGCCAATTGAGCAATACCTTTTTCAATCCCTCCACGAGTGCTTTTTTCTATTGCAAGTGTATAATTACTGATGGCTTGTGTTGTGTCTTTACGAGATAGATACAAATTGCCTATTGCGTAATATATTTGGTCTAGATACTCTTTGTTTCGGTCAAATCGAGTCATTCTCTTTAATGAGCGAACTTCTGTTTCTACGTTTTTTCCTGTAAATACGGCACTTTGTTTTATTCTTGCGTTAAATTTAGTGCGATATGTTGTTCCTGTTGCACTTCCGGCTTTTTTGAAGGCTTCGTAAGCTAATTCTTTTTTGCCCAAATCGGCATATATTTGTCCCAATAGAAAGTGCAAACGAACTTTTTGAGCTCCTTTAGCCGACTTTGCTGCGGTAGCAAGGAATGGAGTAGCTTCGTTGTATTTTTTACTTTTTATGTAATATCCGGCAAAAGCCAAATTACATAGTTCTTTGGTCTTGTTGTTAGTTATTTTTTCCGGTTTTATATATGCTAATAGATTTTCAGCTTCAGTAAGCCATCCTAAAGCACAATAAGAACGTACTTCCCACAATTTGGAATCCAATACCAAATCGGGTAACCACTTGAAATGTCCTGATATGTAGTGAAATGTAGCTGCAGCAGTCATGAAATCACCTTTCATGTACTGGGCTTTTGCCATAAGAAACCATGCATTGTGCAAAAATGGGTTGTATTCTTCTCGTTTTAACCATTTTTTGTCTTCATCGCTTAATTTACCTGATTTTTTCTTAGGGCGTTTTTTTATTGAATGAAGTTGTATGGCTTTTTGCATTTTTTCTATGGTACGGTCGAAGTTTGTGCTTGGCTGTGTGGCTTTGGGGTTAGAATAGGCTTCAGCTGGGTGCATAAACAGAAGTTGTGAGAAATTGTCTTCATATTTAGACTCAAGCATTCGAATTTGCTCATTGTAATGGGTTTCTCCATTATAGTAAACGTTATATCGGGTATTAAACGCATGCCAAAAGCGTGAACCTGCTGTGTTTTTCTTTGTACTGCAAGAAGAAAGACAGCCTATTATCGCCAAAGAGATTAATATTGTTATATATTTTAACTTCACAAGATATAGAACGTAATATATATTATAACGACTTAATAATCCATTTATTACATTTTATAAGTACTCGGGCAATAATATAAACGCCTACAAGCGATAAAACTATTGTTGCCGATGCAGGCACTCCCATTATGTATGAGCATAGCAGTCCTGTAATGGAACAAAATATGCTTAATACCACCGAAATTGTCATCATGGGTTTCATGCGATTGGTGAATAGCTCAGCTATCATTTGAGGCATGGATAATAAGGACATTAACAGCATGATACCAATTAGACGTATTGTGAGAACAACACATATAGCAATGGCAACTGTCATCACTGTGTTAATCAATGTTACCGGTTGCCCCATTGTGCGTGCAAAGTCTTTGTCGAATGCACACGATACGATTACGCGATAACATGATACGAAAAACGCTAAAAAGGCAATGGTAAATATTGTGAATGCTATTAGGTCGTTTCGGGTGATGGTTAGAATGTTGCCAAAAAGAAATGAATTTAATTCGGGAACATAGCCGGGAGTAAGGAATATAAATAATGTTCCTATTGCCATGCCTAATGCCCACATAACCGAAATTGCAGAATCTTCGCGTACTCGGTGTTTCGTTGTGAGCCATTCTACTCCCAAAGAAGATGCAATGGCAAACATTCCAGCCATAAAGATAGGGGAAAGACCCATGTAGTAGCCTATGCCAAGTCCGCCAAAGCAAGCATGAGTTATGCCTCCTGTTATAAACATTAACCTTCGTGTGATTATGTAAGTGCCAATCATAGCCGACATAATGCTTACGATCATAACTCCGAGCAATGCGTTTTGAAAAAATGTATATTGAAATATTTCCATTTATAGTTGCTTTGTTTTATTGATTACTTCTCATTTCAGAAACAATCATTAATAATTCGTCTTGAATAATCGAAGGTAGTGTGATTTCGCGTAATTGAATAGAACGAGCCCATCCGGCAACTTCTTCGGGGCGAAGTGTATATAATATATCACGAAATTGCTCTATTTGTTCGTTGGTGTACTCATCGGCACCCATGCCTTTGAAGTTATCAAGCTCTTCGTCTTCATAATAAACTATGTCTTTGCTTACTCCGCTAAGTAAAGACTCTTTTTCACATACTTCGTGTTGACCGCAACATCCATCAGGACGTTCGGTTATAATTGGAGGTTCTGTTCCTCCATTTTTCTTCAAATTATAATGATGCAACAAGTAGAGAATTAATCCCATCAAAATTGTTGCAGCTAATATTATTAGTGCTCCTTTCATATTACTTCTTCTAATTTAAATCCTGCCGATTTCAAGTGATTCCAATAATCAGGATAAGATTTACTTACGACTTCAATGTCGTTAATTATAATTCCGGGAAATTTTATTGCCACAGGAGCAAAAGCCATAGCCATGCGATGGTCATCGAATGTGTCGATTCTTATTTCTTTTTCATGGGAGCATTTTTCTCCATTCCATTGCAAGGAATAATCGTTTTCGATGTTAAGCACATAACCAAGTTTTAGCAATTGAGAGCGTAAAGCTTCAATGCGGTCAGTTTCTTTAATTCTTAATGTTTGCAATCCGGTTATATGAAAAGGACAATCGAGTAAACATGCCGTAACTATTATAGTTTGGGCTAAATCGGGATTTTCAAGCAGGTTTAGTTCGATTTTTTGCTTTCTTACCAATGTTTCTGTTTTTAAATTGATGGAATTTTCGTGTCGGTTAATTGATACACCAAAATTCTCAAATAATTTAGCAACTGCAGAATCTCCTTGAGTGCTGTTGTTGAATAATCCTTTCAATGTTATGTGAGATTTATAAAGCAATGCTTGTATTTGAAACCAATAAGATGAAGCCGACCAGTCATTTTCTATGTGAAAATCAAGTGGAGAATATTGTGTGGCGTTATCAAATACAATCTCATTGTTGTCGATATGTGTATAAACTCCAAATTTACTCATTATAGATAAAGTCATGTCTATATATGGGCGAGAGATTATTTCTCCTGAGAGAATGATTCTTTTTAATCCACTTATTAGGGGGGCAATCATTAAAATGGCAGAGATGTATTGCGAACTTACATTTCCTGCAAGGGTGATGCTTTCGGCATGTAGTTTTGTTCCCTTGATTTTTAACGGCGGGAATCCTTCTTCACCGGAGTATTCAATAGAAGCTCCGCAAGAACGTAAAGCGTCGACTAAGACTTTAATCGGGCGATGGTGCATGCGTTCACTTCCGTCAAGAAGCACTTCTCGTCCTTCTTGTATGGCGAAATATGCCGTTAAAAAACGCATGGCAGTACCTGCCGCTCCTATGTTGATGTGTGCCAAAGCTCTGCTATTCAGTGCAAAAAGCATTGCGTCAGTATCATCACATTTCGCAACATTAAATAGTCTTGAAGAGTCTCCGGCTAAAGATTTTATAATCAATGCTCGATTGCTTATACTTTTAGAAGCCGGCAAATTTACCTCACAAGTAACACTTTTCGGTGCAATTATTCGATAATTCATATTAGTACAAAGATACTATATATCTCTGGAAAAATCTAACGAATAAAGTGAAAAAGCAAAAGCATGGTAGCCTCTTTTTTTGAGGCGAAATAAAAAAAACACGAGAATTTAAAAACTCTCGTGTTTGCGCTTCAAGATGGGCTTGAACCAACGACCCCCTGATTAACAGTCAGGTGCTCTAACCAACTGAGCTATTGAAGCAAGTTTTATTTATTTGCGCTTCAAGATGGGCTTGAACCAACGACCCCCTGATTAACAGTCAGGTGCTCTAACCAACTGAGCTATTGAAGCAAGTTTTATTTATTTGCGCTTCAAGATGGGCTTGAACCAACGACCCCCTGATTAACAGTCAGGTGCT
>CAZHXA010000004.1:0-89646 GCA_964536025.1 uncultured Muribaculaceae bacterium | reverse complement strand
ATATAATTTTCGTTTTAATCACTTTATATTAAAATTTATATATCTTTGTGATAGTCTATATGGCTTTTTAAAAACAAAAAGACAGAATCAATTATAACAAAAATCATGAAAAAAGAATTTAACTTTAGAAATTTATTAGTGGTAATAGCTATATTATTGGCAACTGTATCTTTTACGGCATGCAATAGCGATAACGACATGGATTATCCCGAAGACCTACCCGCTGCGACAGGATTATGTGGCGAAAAATGGGTCTTAAAAAGTATTTCCAGTGCTTCTCCTTCAGATACTGTTCAATATTTGGCTTACACTTTCTATCTAAACGGTAACGGTATATGCGAAGAAGCAAAAGGAGATAAAATCGAATCCTTTAAATTCTCTTGGAAATCTTATAACATGGGGGCTGCCACACACATGCTTATATTAAACGATAATATGTTGACTTACTATATTGTAACCGACAACACTCTTCGTTTTAGCTCAGGACAAGGTGGAGTTCTGGAATTTGTTCCCGAAAGCACACTTCCTGAAGATAACGAACAACCCACAGAATAAACATATTCTTTCACAAATAATTCATCTAAGAGGCAGTTTCTTTACGATACTGCCTCTTTTGTAGGCTCAAACAAAACGGGGACAACTTTTTTGTCGCCCCCGTAAATACAATATTTATAATATATAAACGCCTTAGTTTACTTTATGTAAAATCATATATCCATATGTTTCAACATCACCGTCATATTCATCATAATATTTCTTGAGAATCAGAATCTAATACACCATCATATGTTTCCCAACAATCAAGATAGTCAGTTTCCCACATACCGTAAATCTCGCCATTTGAAACACTCGGTTCATCATCATCGCCTGAACAAGAAGCGAAACCTAAACTGAAAAGTGTGGCAACTGCTACCATCAATGCAAATGCATTTTTTTCACAATGTTTAATTTTAATGATTAGAGATAAAAAAAGAGACCCGTCTTCACAGATAAGTCTCCCCTTCATAACCAAAATTCAAGTATATTTTTTGATGTTTGTTGTTTATTTTTGACTTGTTTCTCTTTTTAACAAGACAAAGATAATATAAATTTATGCAATTATACAAAAAATCAGAATGAAAATATTCTATTTTTTATAAATTAAACAATTTCATTATTTTTCACGCATGAACACATTGATAGGTGTTCCCGAAAAATTCCAATTATCACGTATTTTATTTTCCAAATATCTGCGATAAGGTTCTTTTACCCATTGAGGCAGATTACAGAAGAAAATAAACGTAGGAACAACAGCTCCTTTCAACATGGTGATATATTTAATCTTAACGTATTTACCCTTGATTGCAGGAGGTGGGTATGCCGCAATGGCTTCTTGCATCACTTCATTCAACTTAGATGTTGAAACCGTGCGTTGTCGGTTTTCATACACTTTCACAGCCTCTTCAAGCACTTTGTGAATACGTTGTTTTGTGAGTGCCGAACTAAAAATAATAGGGAAATCGCTGAACGGAGCAAGACGCTTGCGTATTGTATCTTCAAAGTGTTTTACTGCTATCTGACTCTTATCTTCTACCAAGTCCCACTTGTTTACGCACACAACAAGACCTTTTCGGTTTTTGTTGATGAGTGAAAATATGTTCACGTCTTGACTTTCAATTCCTCGAGTGGCATCAATCATGAGGATACACACATCGCTGTGTTCTATGGCACGAATACTTCTTATTACCGAATAATATTCTATATCCTCATTTACTTTACCTTTTTTACGAATACCGGCAGTATCGACCAAATAAAAGTCAAAACCAAACTTATTATATCGGGTGTAAATACTGTCGCGTGTCGTTCCTGCTATATTGGTAACAATGTTTCTTTCTTCACCGATAAAAGAATTTATTATTGATGATTTACCTGCATTAGGACGTCCTACGATAGCAAATCGAGGAAGTTGTTCGAGTTCATCATCACTCTTCGCATCCTCGGGCATACGCTTAACTATTTCATCAAGAAGGTCTCCGGTTCCACTACCTGTCATGGCAGAAATTGAAAACGGGTCACCAAGTCCCAATGAATAAAATTCGGCTTCGGCATATACCGAATCATTATTTTCGGCTTTATTGGTAACAAGTATTACAGGCTTTTTTGCACGACGCAAAATAGCTGCAACATGATCGTCAAGGTCGGTCACTCCATTGGTTACATCAACCATAAACAAAATCACATCAGCCTCTTCAATGGCAATACTTACCTGCTTGTTGATTTCTTCTTCAAATATATCTTCGGAATTAACAACCCATCCTCCGGTATCAACCACCGAGAATTCATGCCCACACCAATCGAATTTTCCATATTGGCGGTCGCGTGTGGTTCCTGACGTGTCGTCAACAATTGCACTGCGGGTTTGTGTCAATCGGTTGAAAAGTGTGGATTTACCCACATTGGGACGTCCCACGATAGCAACTAAATTTCCCATTATTATATCAATTTTTGTCGTTATTACTTTTTTTATTCTATATATCCGAATGTTCGCAATGCATTTTCTCTATTTCTCCAGTCTTTTTCCACTTTCACAAACATTTCAAGATATACATGCTTTTGAAAGAATACTTCAATGTCCTTTCGTGCCTCTATTCCTACACGTTTCAGTTTTGTACCACCCTTGCCTATAAGTATTGCCTTTTGACTGTCACGCTCCGCGTAAATAACAGCCATTATATGTATTCCGTCTTCCCTTTCATCAAATTTTTCCACAATCACCTGTACGGCATAAGGTATCTCTTGGTCGTAATCAAGGAGAATTTTTTCTCTGATGATTTCAGTCACAAAGAAACGAGCAGGTTTGTCGGTGAGAGCATCTTTGCCAAAGAACGGTGGAGAGTCGGGTAAAAGTTCAACAATACGTTTCATGAGCATATCCACATTGAAATGCTCTTTTGCCGATGTAGGATACACTTCGGCAGCCGGAATAAGTTCTTTCCAACAATCTACTATCTTTATCAAGTCATTTTGCCCCTTCAATAAATCTATTTTATTGATTACAAGCAAAACAGGCACATTAGTCTTAGCCACCGATTCTATAAATTCTTTGTTTTTTTCGGGCGACTCTATTACATCGGTAACATACACTATGATATCGGCATCGGTAAGAGCTCCTTTAGAAAACTCCAACATGCTTTCCTGTAACTTATACTTCGGTTTCAACACTCCGGGAGTATCGGAAAACACAATTTGATAATCATCGGTGTTCACTATACCCATTATGCGATGACGTGTAGTCTGTGCTTTGGATGTAATAATGGAAATTCGTTCACCCACAAGGTCATTCATCAAGGTTGATTTTCCTACGTTGGGATTACCCACAATATTAACAAAACCGGCTCTGTGCATATCTTATAATTATTATTTTCCGTGAAATTAATAAAACTATACAAAAAAAGCATCAAAATTGATGCGTTTTTTTGTCGACAATAATCCTTTTACAAAGAATTATCATCCATGAAATGCAGAGATTAACATCCCCACACTATGTACATTGCTCCCCAAGTGAAACCCGCACCAAATGCAGTGAGAATTATCTTGTCGCCTTTCTTTAATTTATCCTTGTATTCATCGATACACAACGGTATTGAAGCGGCACTTGTATTTCCATAGTGCTGAATGTTTACAAGAACCTTGTTTTCATCTATACCCAAACGTCCGCCTACTGCTTCGATAATACGCAAATTAGCTTGATGAGGTACAAACCAATCCACATCATCTATTGTAAGATTATTTCTCTTCATCACGTCTTGAGAAGACTCAAGCATATCGGTTACCGCGTGCTTATACACATTGCGACCTTCTTGATATACAAAGTGATGACGTGCATCCACCGATTCGTGAGAAGCCGGCTCTACCGAGCCTCCTGCCTTCATCACTAAGTGAGAAAGGCCTTCTCCATTAACATGATAAACGCCATCGATAATACCTATATTTTCTTCGGTAGGTTCCACAAGAACGGCTGCGGCCGCATCTCCAAACAATGGACAAGTGTTACGATCTTGATAATCGGTCATACTTGACATTTTCTCGGCAGCTACCACAATCACTTTCTTATAAAGCCCCGATTTAATGTAAGCATTGGCAGCTTGCATAGCCACGATAAAGCCGGCACACGCAGCTTGAATATCGTAGGCGTATCCTTTTTCGATTCCGCAACCATGAGCTATGATTGAAGCTGTACTCGGAAAACGATAATCGGGATTTGACGTTGCACATATCACCAAATCGATTTCCTCAGCCGAAACTCTCGTTTCGGCAAGTAGTTTGTTCACAGCTTTTATACCCATATAAGAAGAGCCAGCTCCCGGTTCTTTCAATATGCTGCGTTCTTTGATACCAACACGGGTCGTAATCCATTCGTCGTTGGTGTCAACCATCTTTGACAAATCATCGTTGGTCAACTTAAAGTCCGGTGCGAATGATGCGATTCCGGTTATTTTAGCATTAAGCATAATATCAACTTAAAAGTGTAAATACGAAAAATTTATCCTAAATAATTAGTATCTTTATTTAGGATAATTATCTCACATTGCTTTCAAAAAAATTGGTTACAATTAATTATTAAACTGCTGCCGATTTTTCGATAGCGATTCTTCCACGATAGTAGCCGCATTCAGGACATACTGTGTGGCAAACGTGCCATGCACCACAATTAGAACAAAGTGATAAAGTTGGAGTTACAGCTTTATCGTGAGTTCTTCTCTTAGCTGTTCTAGTCTTAGATTGTTTTCTTTTAGGATGTGCCATCTTTCTATTTAATTTTAATTATTTTCTGTTAATTTTCTCAGAGCTTCCCAACGTGGGTCGATCGGAGCATTATTATCACTCTCATTGCCACTGCAATCAAGTTCTTCATCAAAGTTTTCATCTTCAGAATCGGAATCCAACTGCGAAGTAGCATACATTTTCAAATGTTTTGTCATTCCTTTATTGCACTTTCCCGCAGGATGTACATGCTTCAAAGGAATGGTAAGAGCTACCGTATCATATACCATATATGCTATATTCAAGCCGGTTTCGCTCTCGGGGATTATCAGCAATTCGTCATTTTCATCATTATAGCTGTCGCCATATTTCACACACAAATGATAAGTTGTATCTACCTCATGCTCCATTTCGTCAAGGCAACGGTCGCATGGTATATACACAAGTCCCTTCATTGTGAAATCCAGCTCATAATAATCTCCCTTACAATTAACTGTAAGCATTACTTTCACATCACCTTTCAAGATATCCTCGCTTTCCATATTTCTGAAAAACTCGGTATCCAGAGTGTATTCATAGTCTTGAATACCACGTGTCATGCCACGCAAAGGCAATTTAAACGCTGCAAACTTTCCCAAAGTATATTTTTATTAAGTCGGTGCAAAGGTAAAAACATTCTGTTTAATAATCAACATTTTGAAGCCAAAAAACTGAATTTCGGCAAAAAAACTGTCAATTTTAGTTCTTTTTAAGCCCTTACAATGAGGTTAAACATTATTTTTTTTGCTTTATGCAACAAAAAAGTTCATTCAAAAGTTCACCTCTTGCTATCTTTGTAATAAAATCAATTTTATTTTCAAGAAAACCAACGAAATGAATAAAACATTATATGTGAGCGACCTCGATGGCACTTTACTCGACCGAAATTCCCGTCTCAGTGATGAAAGTATCACGCTTCTTAACCGTCTTATCGGTGAATATGGTGTGAATTTCACCATAGCCACAGCACGCACTCCTGCCACTGTAGAGGACATTATGAAAAGAGTAAATACACGTCTGCCGTTTATTGTAATGAATGGAGCAGCAACATGGGATAATGGAACACAATCATTCATCTCTACCACACCCATCGACAATATCACCGCGATTCAAGTGTGTAACACATTTGAATCGCACGGATTAAGACCCTTAGTGTATCGCCGGAAAGGTAATCGCATAGAAGTAAATCATTTCGGACCGCTTTCAGAACAGGAAAAAGCATTTGTAGACGAACGCAGATGCACCAATAAGATTTTCAACCTCAACAACCCTTACTACAAAACAGGCGACAATGAAGCTCTACTTATCTTCGCCATGAACGATTACAATCGCCTCACACCCATCTACAATGATGTAATAACACACATAAAGTGTTCTTCGGTGTATTACCACGACATATTTGACCCTTCAGCCGGACTCATGGAAACCTATGCTGTCGGAGTGTCAAAAGCTGTTGCAGTGAGTCGCCTTGCCACCGAAACCGGAGCAGAACGATTGGTAGTATTCGGAGACAATCGTAACGACATTCCAATGATGAAAATAGCCGATTATGCCGTTGCTCCCGAAAATGCAGTAGACGAGATAAAGGCTATCGCACACGAAATAATCGAATCAAACAACGCCCACTCTGTAGCACGATTTATCGCTAAGCAACAAAAATAAAAAACTGTGTCGCAATGTTTTTTGCATTACGACACAGCCTTATTTTATATTATGACATTCCGATTATTTTTGATCAGAATCCCACCATACATTAATTGTCCAAGCATCATCTGCCATATTCCAGTTTCCGGCTTCCATATTAGCACCTGGAACTTGTGAACCTATTGCTTGCAACTTATCTGCATTGTATTGATATTCATGTGAACATTGTCTCCAACGACGTAAATGTTTTCCAAGAGGAATATACTTTTGTGCAGTTGTATTGATTGCATATTCTGCCGGAATTTCCCAATTCATAAACACATCAGAACTCCAGTCATATCTACGCATATCATTATATTGTTCAACAGAGAACATCATTGCAATGTGTCTTTGAGTCATAATCTTTGCAAGTGTAAGATTTGCAGCTGAACCCACGGCATCACTGTTTAGATAAGCATCGATTTCTTCAGCTGTCATAACTTGGAATGAAGGACAATCTTTATGGCTTGCTGAAATTGCAGTTGTACTTGCTTGCCATTTAGCGATTTGTTCATTCATCACTTCCATGTGAGCTTTGATACCGTTTTTATAAGCTTCAAAAGCCTCATCTGTTCTACCCAATTTAAATAGGGTTTCAGCTTTAATGAAACATGCTTCATAATAACAACCCATCAAAGTAGGTGCATCTACACGAGTATTGAACGTTCCTGAAAGAGCCGATTTAGGATTGCTGTAGTCAAATTGATACAAAATACTTGGATGTCCTTCATAACCTGTAGAAGTACTTCTTTCCTGTACATAAACTGTATCGCCTTCACGTTCAGAGTTGGTTGATTTAATTACATAAGCTTTCTTATCAGCATCCCATGATGTTGTGTAAGGAGCCCCTTGAGTACGGATAAGAGTTCTCATATCGATACCCAATGTGCGACGCCAATTTCCATCTTCGCTCCACTTGATTTCAGCAGGAGTGTTTTCACTCTTAGCTGAATAAGCCCATGGAAGAATTCTATCGGCACGAGGGTCTTCTACATTTTTACCATCAAAGTTAGTCAAGTTTTGAACAAGCATTTCAGTTACATAATAGTTGCTGTTCATACCTATAACAGAGTGTAAAGCATTCCAAGTTACAGGCTCGCTCCAACCTAAAACGTCGGTAGTTTGGTTAGTATCATCAGAATGATAAACAATAGTATTATCGGCATTGCTTTGATGAGCTTTAGCCAAGCAGTTAAGTATTTCTTCAGCATCATACTCAAGTTCAGAAGCCTTACCAGAAGCCTTCTTGTTAAGTTTATTCAACCAACGAGCTTTTAGCAAATAGCAGAATTTAATCCACTTATTGGTATCACCATGATTGATATAATCACCTTCAGAAAGCGATTTAGCAAGAGGCTCTTGTGTTTTTTCAAAGCAAGCAATAGCCTCATCGATTTCATTAAGACAACCTGCATAGATAGTTCTACCGGTGTCATAAGAAGGAGTATTTGTATCAGAGTGAGCTTCGGTGTAAGGCATTTCACCGTAAATATCGGTCATAAGCATAAATCCGTAAGCACGAAGTGCATGTGTTGCACCCACATAATGCCAAGCTCCGGCTTCTTTAGCTTTTTCAAACATTTTATTGAAGTTTGAAGCAGCACCTACAAAGAACCATTGATAAGCCGTTGTTATAGGAGATGTTGACATTTGCCATTGTGAATATGCTCCATAAGTAGATGTACGGCTGTTCATAGTCCAGTCACCACAGCCCATATTGGTACGCATACCACAGAAGTTATAAGCGTGAGTCACATAAAATTCTATGTGAGGAAGACGTTGGAAATAAGCCACGTCATTATCGGTAGCTGAATTAGGATTTTCATTCACATCAAGCCAATCGTTGCAAGATGTCAATGCACCAACGCATGCTACACCTAATATTAATGATTTTAATAGTTTCATATACGTTATAATTTAAAGGTCTATATTAGAATGTCAAGTTAACACCAAATGTAAAGCTTGCTGTAGATGGAACACCGCAGCTTTCAAAACCTACAGATGAAGAACCTCCCACACCTGAACCTGATGCAGCTGCTTCAGGATCGCCGTCGTAGTTAGTAAACAATAATAGGTTGGTAGCTGTAGCTTGAACACTTGCACGCTTGATAACCTTAGTCTTTTCAAGGAAGCTCTTAGGTACGTTATAAGAAACAGACAAAGAGCGAAGACGCAAAGAGTTTACTTCGGTCAAATAGTTTGCAGTTTCACTTGCATAAGAACCGGTATAGTAATCTTTGATGATATTGTAACCACTCTTTTCAACGCCATTGATAACATAAGACTTATTAGCCTCATATTCTGCGTGATAAGGATTATTAGCTTCATCAACACCGTCAAGAACAAGTTTTTGGTCGCGAACGTCGGCAGAGAATTGGCTTGTACCTGCACTCATCATAGTGCGAGCAGTATTATTGTAAACATCACCGCCTACACGGAATTCCCAAAGCATATTAAAGGTCCAATCCTTGTAAGTGAATGTATTGTTCCATCCACCGGTGAATTTAGCTTCACGATTACCTACGCACACTGTGCTTGCTTCAACCTTAGGCATACCGTCTTTACCAAACACAACCTTACCTTCTTCATTACGTTCCCAACGTTTACCTGAGATACCCATAAATGTACCCGGAGAATAAGATGCGGCTTGAGCATTACCATATTGAACGTCGGTCAAGTACATAATATCCATTCCCTTAGGAAGTCCTTCAAGACGACCACGGTTACCCGCTACATTGACACCGGTTTCCCAAGTGAAATCTTTTGTTTCGATAGGAGTTCCGCTTACGCTTAATTCCATACCCTTGTTAAGCACGTTACCCACGTTTACTGAACAGAATATATAACCTGTTGATTGAGCACCACGAGGTGAAACGATTTGGTCATAAGAGTCATTGGTATAATAAGCATAATCTAATTTCAAACGATTCTTCAAGAAACGAAGTTCAACACCTATTTCGGTTGATTTTGTAGTTTCCGGCTTCAAAGCAGGGTTACCACGAGTCCAAGAGTTTCCAAGACCTGTCATACCATCCAAGTATGTACCAACCGGCCATAGAGATGTGGTGGTTTCATAAGCTCCGGTATCTTTACCCACCTTAGCCCAAGATGCACGAATCTTACCAAATGTCAAGAATGCGTCACGGTCAAGAATACCTCTGTCTTGCAAGAATTGAGAGAATACAACAGCTCCACTCACTGATGGATAGAAGTAAGAACGATTTTCGATAGGAAGCGTTGAAGTCCAGTCATTACGTCCTGTCACTGTCAAGAACACTGTGTTTTTCCAGTCGGCACGTAATTCACCAAATGCACTTACAAGACGTTTCTTTGTGAATGTATAGTCAAACTTCTTGTTAGCTGTAGGAGCATTTCCATAAGCCAATACATTATCAACTTGGAAGTTGTAAGCCATACGGTTGGTGGTATTCACGTCGGTCTTATCGGTTGAAGTACCAAGCATCAAGTTTACGTTAAAGTCTCCAAATTGCTTATTGAAGTTTGTCATCAAATTGGTTGTCAAGTAGTTATATTTACGAGTATTATCACTCATCATACCTCTTTGCCAATCTTTCTTTACAACTCCACCCGGAGCAATACGATTCATGTAATCAGAAGTATAAGAGTCTATACCCATGCGATAAGAAATCCACCACCAATCGGTAATATCGGCTTTCACGCTAAAACTACCGGTAAAACGTTCGGTTTTATCTTTTAGAGAGTTCTTATTGATAATCCAATAAGGGTTATCACTTTCTTCCCATGGATCTAGACGGTCTCCGAATATACGGTAACGTGTTCCGTCTTCATTTTGCCAATGAGTCATATCATCGGTTGTACCATAGCAGTAAAGACGACCCAAAGCACCATCACCACTTGAGCCATAAAGACCTCCTGAAGTCAAAGTCTTATTGGTACGAGCTTGTGAATAAGAAGTATTGGCACTGAATGTGAACATTTTCCATTTTTGTTCACCATTGAAACGGAATGTACTCTTTGTATATTTTGTTTCCGGAATTACACCACCTTGATCATAAAGAGAACCTGACAAGAAGAAGTTACTATTCTCAGTACCACCGGCAACACTTACGTTAGTATCCCAGATTGTACCTGTCTTAAAGAAGTCATCGATATTGTTTCCATACACTTTATCTCCTTCTTCATAACGAGTACCCCAAGAATTATAAGAGAAATCGTCATAAGCAGTACCTATATATTTTCCGTCATCATCATATTGGTCTTCCATGAAACCTCTGCGATAACGAGTTTGAGCTTCGGGAACATTAGTTACCCAAGAAGTAACCATTTTAGCATTTACGTTTACTTCAACAGCACCACTCTTACCCTTCTTTGTAGTGATAATGACAACACCATTGGCAGCACGAGAACCATAAAGAGCAGCAGCAGCCGGACCCTTCAACACCGACATATTTTCGATATCTTCAGGGTTAATATCCATCACACGGTTTGATGTTGTTGTTGATGTATTTGTAGAACCATCGAAAGCCGAGTTACCACCTACAGAAGATGAGTTGTCGTAAATAACGCCATCTACCACGAATAATGGTTGAGAGTCACGTCCTTCCGATACTGATGTTGCACCACGAAGAATGATTTGAGCACCGGCACCGGCAGCTCCTGAAGATTGCGTGATGTTTACACCGGCAATCTTACCCGACAATGAAGAAAGAGCATTTGCACTCTTGTTTTTCATCAATTCATCGGCATTCAAGTCGTCGATAGCATAACCCAAAGATTTTTTGTCTTTTTTGATACCAAGAGCTGTTACCACCACTTCATCAAGGGCTGCGGCTGAGCTTTCTAACACGATATTTTTAGCATTAGAAGCACTCACTTCTCTGTTCTTGTAACCCACATAAGAAACCACAAGGGTTGCATTAGGAGCACAGTTTAGAACAAAATTACCGTCAATATCGGTTGATACACCTGTAGATGTACCTTTTACCAACACAGAGGCACCAATTAGTGGCTCTCCATTTGTGTCTTTGACGACACCACTCACTTTCCCTGTTTGTGCAACGGCACAGAATCCTGTTGATTCACTACCACTCCACAACGGATTGCCAAACGCAAGGAAAAGTGCTACAAACAATGCACATTGTTTTTTCATAAGCGTTTAATTATTTGGTAATTAGTTATTAATATAGTTTTATGGTTTAACCCAATTTTTTTCAATCTCTCTATCTTAAAGACCAAATGCTTGATAATCGACATTCTGTTTTAGCTTCAATAAATTGATTACATCAACATTTGCATCTCAAAGTTCTTTAATTAAAGCAGATTGTTCTCAAATGTTGTTTTAATACACATTTCATAAAGAATAACCTAAACACAAAGATAAATATTTTGAATAAATGTGTTTTATTATTATTGCCAAAAAATCGCGAAACATGTTCAACAACATATATCCGTAATTCTATACTTCACTACATAAATAAGCCTTAAAGCATAATTATTTGTTATAAAATTTCTCTAATTAAAGAACTTTGAACAATTTCAGCATGTAACAAGAGATGCCTAACGCAACTATCAGTCATATATAATAAGGTAAAAGACAGATAATCGTTATAATGAAGCGTCTTTTGCGAAAATGCAAAGAAAAAACAGACGGCAAACATGAAACGACTTTTAAAAACAGCAAAAATCCATCACTCTAACCACTTTTCATGCTGTTAGAGGCTTTAGCACTATCATATTGTAAAAAAATATGAAAAAAGTTTGTGCAATTTAAAAAAAATGTTCATTTTTGCGTACTAATTAAAGAACTTTGAGATGAGCGTGTCTGAATAATCAAAATCCATACCTATGGACGACAATAGTCGATTCCAAAAGAGAAAAGCCGACACGCACATTTACTGTGAAACGAATTAGAGAGACTATAAAACTAATATTTTTAACAATTTATTACCAATAATTAAACGCTTATGAAAAAACAATGTGCATTGTTTGTAGCACTTTTCCTTGCGTTTGGCAATCCGTTGTGGAGTGGTAGTGAATCAACAGGATTCTGTGCCGTTGCACAAACAGGGAAAGTGAGTGGTGTCGTCAAAGACACAAATGGAGAGCCACTAATTGGTGCCTCTGTGTTGGTAAAAGGTACATCTACAGGTGTATCAACCGATATTGACGGTAATTTTGTTCTAAACTGTGCTCCTAATGCAACCCTTGTGGTTTCTTATGTGGGTTACAAGAACAAAGAAGTTAAAGCTTCTAATGCTAAAAACATCGTGTTGGAAAGCACAGCCGCAGCTCTTGATGAAGTGGTGGTAACAGCCGAATTCGGATTGAAACGTGTGGCTCGTTCAATGGGTTCTTCTGCTCAAAACGTTAAAGCAAGCGACATCGCTGAATCAGGTCGTACCGACTTCTTGAGTGCTCTTCAAGGAAAGGTTTCAGGTATGCAAGTAACAACAACTACCGGTGCTCCGGGTTCTTCTAACAATGTTGTGTTACGTTCCATCACTTCAATGACCGGTTCAAACCAACCGCTATACGTTATCGATGGTATTCCTATGGATAACTCAACTTTCAACTCCGGTACAGGTTTTGCCGTTGCAGATAATGTTTCGGTTAGAGATATGGACTTCTCTTCTCGTAGTAGTGACTTCAACCCCGATGATATTGAAAGCATGACAGTGTTGAAAGGTGCTGCTGCGGCTGCTCTTTATGGTTCTGATGCATCAAACGGTGCTATCATCATCACCACAAAGAAAGGTTCTAAAGGTAATGCCCGCGTAACTTATTCTAACCAATTCTCTTGGTCAAAAGCTTATGGATGGCCGGAAATACAAGATAAATACATGAATGGTGGTTATGGTGCTACTTCTTGGTATTATTCTTCTCACTACGGAGGTCTTAACAATGGTCAATTCAAGGTATATGACAACGTGGAAGCTATTCTTCAAACCGGATTCTTACAGAAGCATAACATTTCTTTGGAAGCCGGTGATGATAAGAAATCTTTCCGTGCATCTTATGGATATACCGACCAATCGGGTGTAATCAAGACAACCGACTATAAGCGTAATAACATATCACTTTCTGGTCGTGCCGAAATCAACAAATACATATCAGTCGATGGAAGTATGCAATATGCACGTGCTACCAACCACAAAGTAGGTTTGGGTGCAAGTGGTCCTCTTTATGCAACTTATTTTTATCCTACTGTTGACGATATGTCTAACTACATGGCTGCCGATGGTGTTCACATGCGTTATCCTGATTATTACAGAGATACCGACTTAAAGAACCCATTATTCGGTATGCACAAGAATCTAAACTATGATGAAACTGACCGTTTTATCTCTTCTCTTGGTGCTAAAATCACGCCTTTTGAAGGTGCCATGATTAATGCTCGATTTGGTTGGGACGTAAGTGCTTCTACTTATGAAAACGGTACTCACCCATACTATCGTAGCTCTAACCAAAACTACCCTACCGTAGCCGATAGAGGTGGTAGCTACAACTTGGCAAAAAACAACATTCGCAATATGTCTGTCGACCTTATTGCTCGTTGGGATAAAGTTTTTGCTGAAAAATACACTTTCGGTGTACAAGCAGGTTATCACCAAATCGAACGTGCAACAACTCGTTTGTCTTCTTACGGTAGTGACTTCCTTGTTGCCGACTTTATGTCAATCAACAACTGTACAGCATCAACAATCGTTTCTAAGAAAGCTGATACCAAACGTCGCTTGCAAGCTATTTCAGGTCGTGTTGAATTAGGTTACAACAACATGGCATTCTTAACAGCATCTATGCGTAACGACTGGTCTTCAACACTTCCTAAAGCAAACAACAGCTATTTCTATCCTGCAGTTGAACTTTCATTCGTTGCAAGCGAACTTGCTCCGGTACGCGACAACCTTCCTTGGTTGAACTACTTGAAGCTACGTGGTTCTTGGGCACAAGTAGGTAAAGATGCTCAACCTCTTGCTATCGATCCTGAACTTGAACCAACAGGCCTTACCGGTGGTGGTTATCAATATGGATACACCGGTCCTAACCGTAATCTAAAACCTGAGATGACAACTTCTACTGAAATCGGTCTTGAATTCCGTGCAGTAAACAATCGTCTTGATGGAGACTTCACTTACTATTGGACAAAATGTGACGACCAAATCGTAACAGGTATGCGTTTGTCTTATGCAACAGGTTTCGTATTGAACAACATGAACGTAGGTTCATTCAAGACTTGGGGTTGGGAAGGTCGTATCGGTTATGACGTAATCAAAAACCGTGATTGGACTTGGAATGTAGGAGTTACTGCTTCTCACGCAAATTCAAAAATCACATCTCTTCCTGAAAACGTGAGCGAATACTATGATGCTTATTCTTGGATTCTTAACGGTCTTCGTGCAGGAACAAAGATTGGTCAACCACTTACTGCTCTTACAGGTTATGATTACGAACGCAACAATGCAGGCGAAATCTTAATCCACCCATTGAAAGGTCTTCCTATCGTAGATGTTTCTGAATGGAAAGTTCTTGGTGACCGTGAACCGGAAATCCGCTATGGTATTACTACCTCACTTCAATATAAAGATTTCCGTTTAAGTGCAGCGTTCTCAGGTATGATTGACGCTACTATCATGAACAGAACTCAATACGACTTAATGAATAAAGGTCTAAGCTGGGAATCAGTAGAACAACGCGAAGCCGGTCAAATGATATTCCACGGAGTATTGAAAGACGGTAAAGAAAATACTGCTAATCCTACTAAGACTACAATCGTTTACAACCCTGCAATGACAAGTTCAACATACATCGGTTCTGACGGTAGCTACACTTCTTACAAACCTTGGGTTGACGAAGGAGTTGATTACATCCGTCTTCAAGAAGTACGTTTGAATTACAATGTACCAAGTGCATTCCTTTCTAAGGTAACTAAAGGTCTTATCTCAAGAGCTAATGTATATGTAGCAGGTAACGACTTGTTCTACCTAAGCAACTATGCAGGTACTAACCCTGTAGGTAACTCTTCTTCTGCAGCTGCAGGTGGTTCCGGTGGTACTGGTATCGACAGTTGGGGTCTTCCTAACCCTCGTACTTACTCATGCGGTTTGAGCGTAACATTCTAATGTGTTTAACTTAAAATGAAGAAAACAATGAAAAAACATTCAATATTAACTTTAATCTCAGCAGCATTGTTAGGTTTCGGAGCCACAAGTTGCGATGATTATCTTGATGTAAACAAGAACGTCGATGCACCCGACTATGTAGACGCATACTTGTATCTTGCCGGCGTTCAACAATCTTTTTACGATGTTTATGCCGATGCAGTTCATGCAGGTTCACTTGCACAAATGTTGGGTACCGGTTCGTCTTACTATGGACACTATTATCCACAAAACAGCGATACCGGTGGTGCTATGTGGCGTATGACATATTGGGAACAAGGAATGAACCTTGAAAACATGATTAACCAAGCAATTGCCGACGAAGACTGGCATCTTGCAGGTATGGGATATATCATGAAAGCTCTTTCATGGGATTACTCAACAAAATGGAACGGTGAAATGCCTCTTGATGATGCTTTCGTAAGCGGATTATTAGCTCATGATTACGATTATCAAGAATATATCTACATGAAGATTCGCGAATGGGCAAAACAAGGTGTCGCATACCTTGAAATGGAAGACAAAGCCCCTCTTGCAGGTCAAATCGCAGGAAGTGATTATATCTATAGCGGAGACATTGAAAAATGGAAAAAGTTAGGATATGCAGTAATCGTTCGTAACCTTGCTTCTTTAACTCAAAAGAATGATTTCAAGACAAAATACTATCCCGAACTTATTGCAGCTTCTGAAAAAGCATTTACTTCGGTTAATGATGATGCAACTGTAAAAGTAGACGGAGGTGGAGCCGATGCACCATCAAGCTCTTACAATAACTATTGGGGTGTATATCGTGGTAACTTGTCTTCTTCTTATCACCAATATCAATATGCAGTTGACGTAATGCAAGGTATGGTTAGAGAAGTTGACCACGAAAATAACTTATATGTAGAAGTCGACAGTGCAGCTCGTTTGGATACTATATCTTTATATCACAAAGATGTATATAAGTACAAACTAATGGAAAAACAAATCATTTGTGATACAGCTGTATCTCAACAAGGTCACTGGGATCCTCGTCGCGTTGCAAAACTTGAAACAATTGACGGTAACCATGTAGGTAACTTCGCTGAACTAGATTCAATTAAACGATTCATCTACCATGGCGGAACTTATGCCGATGCAGCATACTTTGCAAGTTCAAGCAACTACTACGAAGCATCTACCGCTCGTAACGGACAAGGACGTTGGATTTATCGCAACGATGCTCCTTACATCTTGACTACTTACGCAGAAATGATGTTCAACGTTGCCGAAGCTCATTTTGTTGTAGGAGAAAAAACTAAAGCATTTGAAGCTTGGAAAAAAGCCGTTGCTGCTGACATGGAATTCACTGCAAAATATTTAGTTGCAGGTAGCACAAACGTTCAAAATGAAAAACTTCAATCAGGTAAATATGGCGATGTAATATTCCATATTGGCGACAAGATTACGGCAGCTCAATTCAACACTGCAGCAGCCGAATATCTTGCAGGTCCTTTCGTTGGAGCACTTTCTATGGATGAATTCTCATTGTCACACATTATGATGCAAAAATTCGTAGCTCTATATCCTTGGGGTGCACACGAAGCTTGGGTTGACCAACGTAAATACCACTATGATATAGATTTTGACAAAGGCGTTAACGAAGGTGTACCTTCATTTGGTAACGGTTGGGATAAAAACGCTGTAAAACAAAAAATAGACAGCGACCCAACTAAGGTTTACAAAGGATATTACATCTATGCTGCCGAATTGAGAGGCAATAAATTTAACGAAAAGAACAACGGTTCTCCTTGCTACCGTATTCGTCCTCGTTTCAACTCTGAATATATGTGGAACGTTCCTTCTTTGGAAACTTTAAAACCTATTTCAGGTACTGCTGACGATTATCAATGTTCTATTCCTTGGTTTGCTTATCCGGGAAAACAACCGGGAGCTCCAACCTATGATGAAGTAGCTAATTAAGATTAAGTTTAATCTAACTAAATACATAAGAAAATATGAAATCTATTAAATATTTATTGCTTGCCTTAACTGCCGGCATCATCTCAACATCTTGCGAAAAAGAGAAAGTTGATTTCAGATGGGAGCCAGCCGATATGAGTAAAGCATTTGTTCAGGTGTATGATATGAGATTGGTTAAAAACAACTCCGATAATAAGACAGAGTATTTAACCATAAATGGTCAAGAATACCAATATGACCACAACTCAATCTTGGATCCATACAACTTCGTTCCGGCTTATACCGTAGGTTCTTCTTACACAGTAGCACCGGGTACATGTTCTATCAAAATGGAATGTGAAGACGATTCTGTTGTGCTTGATCCTATAACAAGAAAAGCTCTTCGTAACTGGAACAACTCAGCCGATTCAATCGAATATTATAATCGTCGCACTGTTTATGAAGGAACAACCGAAGTTGCTCTTGAAGCAGGTAAATTATATCAAATTGTTGTATGGGATGCCGACGGTTCTGCTGCTCCTAAAGTACATGAATTTGGAATTCCTCCAACATACAGCGAAGTAGATTCAACCGGTAACACACGTTGGGCATCATTACGTTTCTACAACTACATGTTTGATGCTCCGGGAGAACCAACAAAAGCACGCTTGTATTTTGATGTAAGAATTAAAAGTAATGGCGACATTATAGGAAGCTATCCTAAAGGCGGTCTCGCATTTGGTGAAGCTACCGATTATTTCGATTATTACTGCGATCCTGCACAAGCATATAACCTATATAATGATGTTTATATGCGTCACGACATTCGTGCGGTATGGCCTGACGGAAAAGAAGAAATTTTGCTTAAGAACGATTATTGGACAACTCGTCCCGGTCGTAGTTATCACTTCTTCTATTACGGTTCTTACGATGCCCAAATCACTAACAAAAAGCTTACACGCTTTGGAGCAAAATAATACTTAAATAAGTGATTAAAAAACGGTGGGGTTGAATCTATTTGGGTTCAACCCCATTTTTTCCTTATAAATGCGTTTTATAGGCTCAGTAAATCTACAACACCTTTTAACCTTCAGATTTCATCTGTAACACCCATCCCTGCGTTGCGTTCAAACTGACTATATCTTCAGATTTCGGTTTATGTTTTTATGCCTATCTCCGTAAAAAAACTACTGAGCCGTATAAAACATAATATTTTTTTGAGTAATTTTTGTTTTTGTAGCGAATTAAGCTAAATTTGCACTAATTAGTTATAAATACATTACATACATTCATAAAACATCAAAAAAATCTTATGAAAATATTTAAAAGACTATTCTTATTCGCTTTAATGTCACTGTTTACCATAAGTGCATTTGCAGCAAAGCCGGTTGAAGTAGGAGCAGCTCAAATCAATGAATACGTTCCTCTTCTCAAGAATAAACGTGTAGCAATTCTCAGCAACCACACCGGAATGGTGGGCGACAAGCACACTCTTGATATCATGCTTGAAAACGGCATAAATGTAACAACAATATTTTCGCCGGAACATGGTTTCAGGGGCAATGCCGATGCTGGAGAACATGTAAAAAGCGGAGTAGACTCAAAAACAGGTATTCCGATTGCTTCTTTATATGACGGTAAAAGTTCAATGCCAAGTAAAAAGACAATGGCAAAATTTGATGCTTTTGTCGTGGATATTCAAGACGTGGGCTTACGTTATTACACCTATTATGTGACTATGATGAAACTAATGGAAGCTGCTGCCACTTACGGAAAAGAATTCATAGTCCTTGACCGTCCAAATCCGAACGGTATGTATGTAGATGGTCCTATCCTTGACATGAAATATAAATCGGGGGTGGGTTATGCTCCCATTCCTGTGGTTCACGGTTTGACGATGGGCGAACTTGCTTTGATGGCAAACGGTGAGGGCTGGTTGAAAAACGGCTTGAAATTACCCGAAAACAAGTTGCATGTAATCAAATGCAAAAATTACACACACAAAACTCGCTATCGCCTACCGATAGCTCCTTCTCCAAACTTGAAAAGCATGTTGGCAATATATCTATATCCGTCAACTTGCTACTTTGAAGCGACTCCGGTAAGTCTTGGTAGAGGTACCGACAAGCCTTTCCTTTGCTATGGTCACCCAAATATGAAAGGTTATGACTACAAATTCACTCCTCGCAGTGTGGACGGAGCCAAATTCCCGCCTCAACTCGACCGTGAATGTTACGGTGTGGACTTATCTAACATTACCGAAGATGAGGCTATTGCAATGGGAGTGAATCTTGAATACACCATCGATGCTTACAAGAACTTGAATCTCGACGATCACTACTTCCGCAGTTTCTTTGAATTGCTTATAGGTGACGGCGAAATAAGAAAAATGATTAAACAAGGTAAAACAGCAGCCGAAATAAAGGCTACTTGGGCTGACGATGTAGCAAGTTTCAAGCAACAACGCCGTCCTTATCTTCTTTACGCAGAATAATAAACATTAATAAATTACATTAAGAAATGACACCTTGGGTAGTTTTAGCAACAATAGTAGGATATTTTTGCCTGCTGTTTCTTATCACTTTTTTAGCTAATCGAAAAAACAAAGATGCCGGCTTTTATGCCGATAGCGTAAAAGCTCCATGGTATATAGTGTCTTTTGCCACTATGGGAGCTGCAATTTCAGGAGTTACTTTTGTATCGGTTCCGGGCATGGTGGAAACAAAAGGATTCTCTTATCTTCAAATGCAATTCGGGTTCATCATAGGATATGCCGTAATAGCATTTATGCTTGTTCCTATGTTCTACAAGCGTAATCTTGTTTCTATTTACGGATATTTGGCTCAACGTTTCGGTTCAAACACACACAAAAGCGGAGCTTGGTTCTTCTTCGTTTCAAAGATGCTTGGAGCAGCCGTTCGTTTTTATGTAGTGTGCGTAACACTTCAAGCGTTGGTGTTTGCCCCTCTCGGCATTCCTTTTGAAATCAACGTATTGTTTACGGTGGCACTCATCTGGCTATACACCAAACAAGGCGGTGTGAAAACCGTTATTTGGACCGACACTTTGAAATCATTCTGTCTTGTGGCTTCGGTGGTTTTGTGTATCATATTTATTGCAAATGGTTTGGGTTATAGCTTCGGTGACATATTCGGTGCTATTGCCGACGACCCTCACAGTAAATTGTTCTATTTTGACAATCCTAAAGAAGGTACCTATTTCTGGAAACAATTTATTGCAGGTATATTTATGGTGATTGCAACTTGCGGTCTCGACCAAGACATGATGCAACGAAATCTTGCATGCAAGAATTTTAAAGAATCACAAAAGAACATGCTTGTAAGTGCCGTTACACAAGTTTTTGTGGTAGGATTATTCCTATGTTTGGGTGTACTTCTTTACCAATATGCCGGAAAGATGAATATCGTAGCCGAAAAATCGGATGATTTGTTCGGTCTTATAGCCGCAGGAGGCACAATGCCTATTTTTGTGGGTATTTTGTTCATCTTAGGACTTTGTGCCGCAGCTTATTCGGCTGCAGGTTCGGCTTTAACCGCACTCACAACATCGTTTACCGTAGATATTCTTAAAACTCAAGACCAAAAGAACGAGAAAAAACAACGCGAGCTTGTTCACATAGGTATGGCTGTAGTAATGGCTTTGGTAATCATTGTGTTCTACTACTTGAACAGCCAAGATGCAATAAGTGCCGTTTACTCTATCGCCAGCTACACTTACGGTCCTATATTGGGATTGTTTGTCTTCGGCATGTTTGTAAAAAACAAAGTTTGCGACAAATACGTACCTTTTGTGTGCATCGCATCTCCTATTATATGTTACTTTGTACAAGATTGGCTGTTTAAGGCATTCGGTTATGTAATGAGCTTTGAATTATTACTTCTCAACGCATTTGTAACCGTATTAGGACTTGCTGTTATCGCAAAAAAGGAAAAAGTGGAAGAAGCATAAGAAAAAAACACCATTTATGGCAAAAAACGTCATAAATAAATACATCTGGATTGTAGATACAATTCAACGCTATGGAAGAATCACCCTCGAGAACTTGAATGACTTGTGGGTGAATTCTTCTTTATCGGATGGTAAAAAATTGTCGAGACGCACGTTCTATAATCACCGACAAGCCATAGCAGAAACGTTCAATATTGAAATAGAAAGTGACTTTTCTACCTATGAATATTACATCGCTAACGACGAAAGCGGACAATCGTCACGATTGTTGAACCTGCTTCTTGATTCGGCTTCGATGAGCGGAATGTTACGCGACTCTTACAATGTGAGCAACCGAATAATTTTGGAAGACGTTCCGTCGGCTCGCACCAATCTGCCTCTTGTCATGCAAGCATTGAAATCGTTCAACCGCATTACTTTTTCTTATTGTGCTTATAACAGAGTAAATGCAAGCACCGGAGTGACAATAGAACCTTATTGCGTACGCCTATACAAACAATTGTGGTATGTAATAGGCTATAATATGAAAGACAAGAAAATAAAAACCTATTCTCTTGACCGCATGAGTAATGTCACAATAAATGCCGACACCTTTGTTTTACCTGCCGATTTTGACGCTTCTACTTATTTTAACGACTGCTTCGGCATAATGACAAGTCAAGGAAAAGCCAAAGACATAGTTTTGCGAGTATCTCCTCAAAAAGCCAAATATTTACGTGCATTGCCTCTTCATCATAGTCAACACGAAGAAATACACGACCATTTTTCGCTGTTTTACTATCATTTGTTTCTCACCAACGACTTTGTTGCCGAAATACTGTCCAATGGAGCAGATATACAAGTCATAGCACCTCAAGAACTACGAGCAATGGTTATAACACGACTCACCAATGCATTAAACCAATATTAAACAATAAAATGGATAAAATATTGACCGAAGAAGAAATAGAAATGCGTGTTGCACGCGGAGTGGAACTGTTTAAAAACGGCTTTAACTGTGCTCAATCGGTTGTAGGAGCGTTTGCCGACCTTTATGATGTTCCGCAATACATTGCATTGCGTATAAGTGCATCTTTTGGTGGCGGAATAGGCAGAATGAGACTCACTTGCGGTGCCGCATCGGGTATGTTTATGCTTGCAGGACTGGAAAATGGATGTTCCTCAACAGAATCTCCACAAAAAAGATCCGAAAACTATGCTCTTGTACAAGAACTTGCAGCGGAATTTAAAGAAATAAACGGTTCGCTTACTTGTGCCGAATTATTGGGACTTCGCACCGGACAAATCGAATCGCCCACACCAAATACACGCACAAAAGAGTACTACAAAAGCAGACCTTGTGCAAAAATGGTAGAAAGTGCGTGTCGCATTTTCGCTCAAAAAATCAAAACAGGACAAAATCGTTAATATTCGCTGAAAAACGATGGTTTGATGACAATACCGGCTCGCAAACGTGAATGATATTGCTTATAATCAAGCATACCTTCGCCATATCCGTTATAATATTGCACAAACAGATATTGATTATCCTTCTTAAACAAGCGATAATTAAGTTCAACCATAGTATTGCAACTAAGGTTCCAACTTTTACGTTTCGTGAGCGTAATTGCCATTCCTATTTTCTTATCTCTTGACGTTATTTGAATACCGGTTTGATAGATTCCGCTATATTTAAGAATGTCCTTGTTATGTTCGCCATCTACGATTGGAATCCAATATTTTGCGTGTACCATAAACTGCGGACTTAAAAAAATGGAACCGCAAAACGATATTTTGTTCCAACTGCGGGAACTGATGGAATCGCGTCCGTTACTTTCATGTTCTATCAATACCGAAGCCTTACCAATAATCCTGTCTTTAACAATAAGCAATTTACCCAAACCCAAACCGGGATTGAAATTAAAATCACGCACTGGCATTGAATTTTCAAAGACATTCCAAAAAACCTTTTGATTATAGAATAGGAACAAATAAGAATTAAACGGCAACGTACTTTTTGTCAAGCGTTGAGCAATACTCACTTGAAACTTCACATCGCTATTGGTACGAGTAGGACGAGAACCTACAGTCGTTCCCACTACAAAATAATTATCTTTATAAAGAGTAAAGTAGGGACCACGGTCAAATTCACGACGAATACTATCGGAAATAAGTTCGTCATTTTCTATTTTAACTATTTGAGCATGCAATGACGCTTGAACACATATAAACGCCAATATAAAGAAAATAATAAACCTTTTTAGCATCGTAAACACTTTTTCATAAAATCGCACAAAATTATAAACAATATTTTATTCTCACAATTACAAGAATTCCTCATATTTAGTTTAAATATCCGTAAATCAAGTTTTCATATCACATTTTAGTGAAGAATTTACCGATTATAAGCGAATTATAAGCCTTTTTTTGTATTTTTGCAAGATAATGGTATAATAGTGCCATCTTACATAAGATAATAATAACAAAAAAGATATCACAGATATGGGCTTATTAGATTTGAGTGAACAAGAAATCGTGAGACGAAACAGTCTTGCCGAAATGCGAAATATGGGTATAGAACCATATCCAGCAGCTGAATATAACGTATCGGCATATACAACCGACATCAAAGCTGATTTTAAAGATGAAGAACCTGTACAAGACGTAACTATTGCCGGTCGTGTAATGAGCCGACGCATCATGGGGAAGGCTTCTTTCATGGAACTTCAAGACTCTAAAGGCAGAATACAAGTTTATATAAGTCGCGATGATATTTGCCCCGACGAAAACAAAGATATGTACAATGTCGTTTTCAAGAAATTACTTGACATAGGTGACTTTGTGGGTATCAAAGGTTTTGTATTCCGTACACAAATGGGAGAAATTACTGTTCACGCCAAAGAATTAACCGTATTAAGCAAATCTTTACGTCCATTGCCTATCGTTAAGATGAAAGACGGTGTGGTTTATGATGCTTTCGATGACCCCGAACTTCGCTATCGTCAACGCTATGTAGACCTTGTGGTAAACGAAGGCGTAAAAGAAATCTTCATCAAGCGTACAAAAGTTTACAGCTCTATGCGTGAATATTTCAACAGTAAAGGTTATCTTGAAGTTGAAACCCCTATCCTTCAATCAATCCCCGGAGGAGCAGCAGCTCGCCCATTTATCACGCATCACAATGCTCTTGACATTCCTCTATACTTACGTATTGCCGATGAGCTATACTTGAAACGTCTTATTGTGGGAGGATTTGAAGGCGTTTATGAATTCGGCAAGAATTTCCGTAACGAAGGTATGGACCGCACACACAATCCTGAATTTACTTGTATGGAAATTTATGTATCCTACAAAGACTACAACTGGATGATGGACTTTACTGAAAAAATGCTTGAAAAAGTATGTATGGACGTAAACGGAACCCACGAAGTAAAAGTAGGCGACAATATGATAAGCTTCAAAGCTCCATTCAAACGTGTAACCATGCTTGACAGCATCAAGGAATTTACCGGTTACGACCTTACAGGTAAAAACGAAGATGAAATACGTGCTATCTGTAAAGAATTGAAAATGGAAGTCGATGAAACAATGGGTAAAGGCAAACTCATCGATGAAATCTTCGGTGAATTCTGCGAAGGCAACTACATACAACCTACATTCATTACCGATTATCCGGTGGAAATGTCACCTCTTACAAAACGCCATCGCTCAAACCCCGACCTTACAGAACGTTTTGAGCTTATGGTTAACGGTAAAGAATTGTGTAATGCCTACTCTGAACTTAACGACCCTATTGACCAAGCTGAACGCTTTAAGGAGCAACTTCGTTTATCAGAAAAAGGTGACGATGAAGCCATGTTTATCGACCAAGATTTCGTTAGAGCTCTTGAATATGGTATGCCTCCAACATCGGGTATGGGTATCGGTATGGACCGCCTTGTTATGCTTATGACAGGTCAAAGTACTATACAAGAAGTTCTATTATTCCCACAAATGCGTCCGGAAAAAGTTATCAAACGTGACAGCGTGGAAAAATATGTCGAAATAGGTGTTCCTGAAGAATGGGTTGATGTAATTCAAAAAGCAGGCTTCTTGACAATTGACAGCCTAAAAGGAGCTAATCCGAGTAAACTAATGCAAGACATTTGTGGCTTGAACAAAAAGCATAAATTAGGCTTGAAAAATCCAAGCAACGATGATGTTACAGCTTGGATTACCGCAGCCGAAAAATAATAAGTTTACAATTCTCAGAAAACGAATTGTAAACAGGAAAGATCACAACTTAAAACCGGCAGGAACTTATGAATAATAAATTCCCCGGCAAAATAGCAGTAATGGGAGGCGGTAGCTGGGCTACCGCACTCACTAAATTGCTATTAGCCAACGATAGGAATGAAAAAATTATGTGGTATATGCGACGAGATGACCGCATTGCCGAATTTTTAAAAACAGGACATAATCCTGCTTATTTGAGTGATGTACGCTTCGATACAAGCCGTATTGACTTTTCAAGCGACATCAACAAAGTGTGCAACGAAGCCGATACATTACTTCTTGCCATGCCTTCGCCTTACATGAAGGAACATCTCAAGAAGATAACTGTTGATATAAGTGATAAGTATATTGTCACTGCAATCAAAGGAATTGTTCCCGATGAAAACGTTGTCATCACTGAATATCTACGTGATTTCTACAAAGTGAAACACGAAAATATACTTGTGGTGAGTGGTGCATGCCACGCCGAAGAAGTAGCTCTTGAAAGAATGTCCTACCTTACCATAGGCTCTTCCAATGAAGAATTGAGCCGTATTTTCGGAGAACATCTTAACGGACCTAAAATGAAAACCGTTATATCAAAAGATGTAATAGGGATAGAATATGGTGCCGTTTTAAAAAATATATATGCCATAGCATCGGGTATCCTTCATGGGATGAAGAGTGGAGACAATTTCCAAGCCATGATGGTGAGCAATGCCATAAAAGAAACAGAGCGTTTCCTTCAAAAGGTTAATCCATGCGAACGAAATATTTGCGATTCGGTATACTTAGGCGATTTGCTCGTTACCTGCTACTCAAAATTCAGCCGAAACCACAATTTCGGTTCTATGGTAGGTAAAGGTTATTCGGTAAAATCTGCCATGATGGAAATGGAAATGGTTGTAGAAGGCTATTATGGCACAAAGTGCATATATGAAATAAATAAAAAATACGATGTGTACATGCCTATTCTCGATGGTGTTTACTCTATTTTATACAACAGAGAATCTCCAGCAACAGCAATAGAAAGAATAGCAACACAACTTGTATAAAAACTTATAAAAACATTAACTCAAAATACAATGAAAAAGATTCAGGTTAATAATCAAAATGTGCTTGGCACGGTCGATGAAAACACAATAAAAGCACTCAATTCGACAGCCATTAAAGCTATTGAAAAGCTAAACAATGGGACAGGTGCCGGCAGTGATTTTTTGGGCTGGGTAAAACTTCCCGCAGAAACAAACGAATGTCTGCTTGACGAAATAAATAAAGTAGCTACATCTTTCAATAATTGCGAATATGTTGTAGCTATCGGCATTGGAGGCAGTTATTTGGGAGCCAAAGCCGTTATTTCAGCTTTAAGCGACTCTTTTGCCGAGCTTAAGCAAGTAAAAGGACCTCGCGTACTATTTGCCGGACAAAACATCGGTGAAGATTACACTTATGAACTGGTAGAACTGCTTAAAGGGAAAAAATTCGGCATCATCGTCATATCCAAGTCAGGAACAACAACCGAACCGGCTATTGCATTTCGCATTTTAAAAGAATTACTTGAATCTCAAGTAGGAAAAAAAGAAGCTTCAAAATTAATCGTAGCAATAACCGATGCTCAAAAAGGCGCTTTGCGTAAACTTGCCACAGAAGAAGGTTATAAGACTTTTATTATTCCTGATAACGTAGGAGGACGTTTCTCGGTTTTAACTCCGGTAGGACTTCTTCCCATAGCTGTTGCCGGATATGATATAAAAGCTCTCATAGAAGGAGCAAAAGCGATGCAAAATGCGACTTGCAAAATAGATGACGATAACATCGCTATAAAATATGCCACTACTCGCAACGCTCTTTACAATGCCGGAAAAAAGATTGAAATTCTTGTCAACTACAATCCCAAGCTTCATTATTTTGCCGAATGGTGGAAACAACTTTACGGAGAAAGCGAAGGTAAAGATAAAAAAGGAATTTTCCCTGCTTCGGTTGATTTCACTACCGATCTTCACTCTATGGGACAATGGATTCAAGATGGAGAACGCACCATTTTTGAAACAGTTATAACTGTAGAAGAACAATCACACAAGATGGTAATACCTGCCGACAACGACAATCTGGACGGATTAAACTATATTGCAGGAAAACGCATTGACGAAGTAAACAAAATGGCGGAACTCGGCACTCGTATTGCTCACGTAGATGGCGGTGTTCCTAATATGATTATAACACTTCCACGCCTCGATGAAAAACATCTTGGCGAACTCATCTACTTCTTTGAATTTGCATGTGGAATAAGTGGTTATATTCTTGACGTAAATCCTTTCAATCAACCCGGAGTTGAAAACTACAAACGAAATATGTTTGCACTTCTAAACAAGCCGGGATATGAAGAAGAAAGTAAAGCTATTCAAGCAAAAATTAAATAACGATAACCAAGTGTGATATTCTCATAATAAAAAACGGCAGAAATTTCTGCCGTTTTTTATTTCTATCAAGCCAATACCAAATCGAAATCTTCAATAAATTTATCGAAATAAGGATTATGTTCCTTAATCGATGCCACAATTTCCTGAGGAGTCCAAAATTTAGGTTTATCAATATTAGGATTCATTTTTATGTCTATGGCAAGCATATCGTTCTGCACATGGTTACGCATATAAGTTATAATATTCATCTTATGAGCATTAAACGATTCTACCTGCACTTGATTTTCTACCTCTATTTCATAAAGCGTATCATTGATTCTACGAGGAAGCGAACAACGCATGGTATTTATAATGATTTGTTCACGTGGATGCTCTTTTATAAATTGTTGCCAAGCAACCATTAAGTCATCTTGTGTAAACGGAGAAGTACGTCGCTGGGTAGTCAAACGCGGCTTCGTTCCTTGCTCCTGAGTTGCGTTTTCGGCTGTTCTATTTATCAAAATACGCGGAGCATTACCAATCGAAAACTTCGTAGGAGATGCCGAAGGCGTAGATACAGCTCTAACAGATGCAGATGATGCCGACGTCACAGACGTTTCGGGAACAACCGTTTGAGGTTTGGAAACCGCTTGTTGTACCTTAACAGTCTCGACAGTTGAAGCCTTGTTTACATTGTTCACAGGCTCAATTTTACGCAAAGTATCATTACCACCATCACCGCCGGCAGACAATGGGGTAGCATTATCAAAAAGCTGACAAAGTTTTATTAAAGTTAATTCTACGAGCAATTGCTTATTGGTTGCCGTACGATAATCAAGATCGCACTTATTACATAAATCAAGTGCACGATAGAAAAATTGTGGTGAAAGTTTACCTCCTTGAACCACAAATTGATTAGCAACATCTTCGGTCGTTTCAAGCAAGCTCTTTGTAGCCGGAGTTGAAGCAACCATAAGATTTCGCACATGTTCAGCAAGTCCGTTTATGAAAAACAAAGAATCAAACCCCTTGTCACGAATTTCCTTATATATAAGCAATACTTGTGGAACATCAACTGACATAAAAGCATCCACAAGTTTAAAATAATATTCGTGATCGAGTACATTCAAATTTTCGATTGTAGACTTATATGTAATATTCCCTTGCGATGATGCCGTCACTTGGTCAAAAATAGAAAGAGCATCACGCATGGCACCATCGGCCTTTTGAGCTATCACATTCAATGCAGTAGGTTCAGCCGAAATACCTTCTTGTTTTGCTATATATTGCAATTGCTCCACAATATCACGAACCGTGATACGTGAAAAATCATAAATCTGGCAACGAGATAAGATAGTAGGGATAACCTTATGCTTTTCAGTAGTTGCAAGTATAAAAATAGCATGAGCCGGAGGTTCTTCAAGCGTTTTCAGGAAAGCATTAAATGCCGCTGACGATAACATGTGTACCTCATCTATAATAAACACACGATATTTACCTATTTGTGGCGGTATACGCACTTGTTCGGTAAGTACTCGTATGTCATCTACAGAATTGTTGGAAGCTGCATCGAGTTCCACTATATTATAAGAACGCTGCTCATTCAACGCCCTGCAAGATTCACATTCATTGCAAGCCTCACCATCTGGAGTGGGATTTAAGCAGTTTATCGTTTTGGCAAAAATACGTGCACAAGACGTCTTACCTACACCACGAGGTCCACAAAACAAATAAGCATGAGCCAATCGTCCTGAATCTATGGCTGTTTTCAACGTATGAGTAAGAGCCTGTTGCCCTACCACAGAGCGAAACGTGGAAGGACGGTATTTTCTTGCCGATACTACATAATTTTCCATGTTAAAAAATAAATTTCTTACAAATATACTACAAAGAAACGAAAAAACACAGCGAAATCTTACACTTACAACTCATAAAATGAGCAACTTTGAGAAAGCTTAACAGCTTTGCCGTATAAAGTGATTGATATTTTTCCCTTTTAAAAGGATTAATTGCTTTTTCTGCGTACCTTTGCAATGGCAACATCAATATCGATACACCGAAAATTTATTTTGATTATGATTGAAAATAAATACGATAATATAACTGTATTTTGTGCTTCAAGTGAAAAGGTTGACAATGTTTATAAAGATGCAGCCTATCGACTTGGCTCATTATTGGCGAAAGAAAATATAACTTGCGTATACGGAGCCGGGAATTGCGGTCTTATGCGTGCTGTTGCCGATGGAACTCTTGATAACGGAGGTAATGTAACAGGAGTAATCCCTCAATTCATGGTAGACAATGGTTGGTGTCACACTGGATTAACCGAAACAATTATAACAGCCAATATGCACGAGAGAAAAGAAACAATGAGCCGTCTTGCCGATGCTGTAATAGCTCTTCCCGGTGGATGCGGTACTCTTGAAGAACTTCTTGAAATCATCACATGGAAACAATTAGGATTGTTCCATGGCGTTATAATAATATTAAATACCAATGGGTACTACAACCATTTAATTGCCATGCTTAAACATTGTGTCGCTGAGAATTTTATGAAACAATCTCATTCAAAATTGTGGCATATATCTCAAACGCCCGAAGAAGCTATACAAATATTAAAGACCATCGACCGAAACATTGACAACAAAACGGAATCGAAATATTAAACTATGTTTACACAGCAATCCATAACACAAACAATTCCCATAAAAGCCCTTCCACAAGGAAAGGAGGCTTTGCCTCTTACCGACACCCCTCTTAATGACACCGGGTGTATGGGTCTTGTTATGCTTGTCTTCTTTTTCCTTGCAATATCATTTCGTACAGGTCGTAAGTATGTTGCCGATTTTGCCCAACACATGTTCTCAGTGCGAAAACGTCAAAATGCATTTGAAGACCACACAATGAGCGAAACACAAATGATGACGGCTCTATTATCTAATACAAGTCTCATGTCGGGACTGCTTTTTTACCTCGCAATAAACCAATATTATCCTGAATTTACACTGACGGAAAATGTCTTTAAATCGGTTTTAAGTCTCACATTGCTCTACGGGACGTTCCTTTTGTTGCAACTTCTAATATACTACATTTTAGGGTTCGTATTTGCACGCGACAAAGAAGACACCAGGCTTTGGCTAGATGGATTTAAATCTTCACAATCCATTTTAGGACTATTTTTATTCCCTTTGGTATTCATCACCATTTTATATCCGGCAAGTAGCACAATTATGCTAAATTGCTCTATTTTACTATACTTTTGCTCTCGTTTAATCTTTATAAGTAAGGGTTTTAGGATTTTTTTCAAAAATTCCGACTCTTGTGTCTATTTTATTTTGTATCTTTGCACCATCGAAATTGTTCCTGTATTTCTTATGCTTTCAGGGGCAATTTATTTGTGTGAAATTACATAGTATAAATATAGTAATAATCGTGAGTATAAAGAAAATACTGGTTTCTCAACCGAAACCTTCATCTGAAAAATCGCCCTACTATGATATCGCCCATAAATATGGGGTAGAGATCGTGTTCCGTCCTTTTATAAAAGTAGAAGGTTTAAGTTCAAAAGAATTTCGTCAGCAAAAAGTTTCCATTTCCGATTTTACAGCAATTATATTTACTGCGAGAACAGCCATTGACCATTTTTTTCGCCTATGCGAAGAAACACGCGTGACTATTCCCGATACAATGAAATATTTTTGTACAACCGAAGCAATTGCTCTTTATCTACAAAAATACATTGTATATCGCAAACGTAAAATATTCTTTGGCAAATCGGGTAAAATGGATGATTTGCTTCCATCGCTCACAAAGCATATTAAAGAAAAATTCTTATTGCCTGTAGCCGATGTACACAAGGACACTCTTTCTGTTCTTGACGACAACAACATACCGTATACGACGGCTGTAATGTACCGTACAGTGAGCAACGATTTTGAAGAAGGTGAAGCATTTGATTACGACATGCTTATGTTCTTCAGCCCATCGGGTATAGATTCTTTAAAAAAGAATTTCCCTAACTTTGAACAAGGTGATATAAAAATAAGTGCATTTGGACACGCTACCGCTAAAGCCATTAAGGACAGCGGTTTCCGTCTTGACATTGAAGCTCCGTCGCCGGAATGTCCTTCCATGACAAGTGCTCTTGACATGTACTTGAAAAAGGAATTAGGAAAATAACTTTTAAAACAAAAAAAGAAATATCCTATAAAAACAGATGAAAGATATCTTCATCTGTTTTTCTTTTCTTATTTTTGCAAATAAATACCGAAACAATGACCGGAAACCGACTTTATAAATACGAAAAATTATGTAGCCGCACTGCAATAAATAATATATTTCAGGGTGGAAAGTCGGCTATTTGCTATCCACTAAGAGCCGCATTCAGTATAACTGAAAAAGAGAAAACTCCTGCACAATTTCTCATAACCATACCCAAAAAGAAAGTAAGAAAAGCCGTAAATCGCGTGCTTTTGCGTCGCCGAATAAGGGAAGCATATCGATTAAATAGAGAGGCTTTACTCCCCTACCTTGAAGAAAAAGGCATATCTATTAAAATCGCTTTTATATATTTAAGCGATGAAATAAGTGACTATGCAACAATTGATGAACGAATGAAAAGTTTGTTGAAAAAAATCACAAACTCAATAGATAAAACCATCTCAAAAGACGAGAATAACAAACAAGAATGATGAAACATATATTTTCAACCATAATCATTCTTCCTATACGCTTTTATCAATGCTGTATCTCACCATTGTTCCCTCCTTCTTGCCGTTTTACGCCCACTTGTAGTGAATACGCGATACAGGCTATACGCAAATACGGAATAATAAAAGGATTATGGCTTGCAATAAAACGTATATGCCGTTGCCACCCATTTGGCGGTAGCGGTTACGACCCTGTTCCTTAACAAAAACAACTTACATGATTACAGATGTACACACACATCGAAAAACGCAAAAATATGCCGTAATAAATGCCGATACAGACGCGTTTATCCCGGTTGAAAACTTACTATACTCTGTGGGAATTCACCCATGGGATATTGAAAACATTGACATTGAAAAACAATTTAATCGCATAGCAACAATTGCAGCAAACTGCCAACAAGTTATTGCAATTGGAGAAACAGGTCTTGATTCCAACATCAAAACACCATTAAATATACAACAAACAATCTTTGAAAAACATATTGAGCTTTCAGAACTTCTACGCAAGCCCCTCATCATTCATTGCGTACGTTCGAGTAATAACATTGTTAAAATCCATCACCTATACAAGCCGAAACAGCCATGGATAATACATGGATTTCATTCAAATAGCAACGTTTTACGGCAATTCTTGTCGGAACAGAACATTTATATATCCATAGGAGAGAAATTCAATACAGAAGCCCTTAAAGCAATTCCTGAAGAGCGAATTCTTGCCGAGACCGACGAATCACTGCTCCAAATTGAAGAAATTTACGCAGTATTAGCCTTTGCTTGCGGTAAAAGCATTGAATGTTTATCTAAGTCAATAGCACAAAACATTTATAACATATTCGGTAAAGAGCTCTCTTTAACAGGCATAGACAAATAGCTCTTAGAGGGTATGTGTTTTATAAAAAACAGAAGAGTCCAAAATCGAATTTGAACCCTTCTGTTTATTTTAAGTCAACCGTTTTTTATTATTTGGCTACGCGTTCCAACCAATTGACCATGCCAAGCATTACACCCATAGAAACAACACATACAACTAAGAATACAGTCCAACATTGCCAAATAGGAATTGCATTATACATAAGAGGACCAATCCATAGCAATAAGTTTCCTACAGCTGTTGCACCCAACCATAAACCTTGACACAAACCTTGTAAATGCTTAGGAGCAATCTTTGAAACAAAAGAAAGACCAAGAGGAGAAATAAACAATTCGGCAACAGTCAAGAAGAAATATAACGTAATCAAAACCCAAGGACCGGCTTTAACCTGATCAGCAACCGGCAATGAACGATATTCTTCAGCTGATGGATAACCCATAGAGAATGAATAAACAGCTAAGAACAAATAAGCAATACCGGCAATAAGCATACCAATTGCAATTTTTCTTGGTGTTGATATTTCTTTTCCTCTTGCTGAAAGAGAACCGAAAATCCACATTACAATAGGTGTAAGCACTATAACAAAGAATGGGTTCACTGCTTGCCATATTTCAGGAGCGATTGACGATGTATCAACAAAATCGCGTGCAAACAAAGACAAAGATGTACCATTTTGATGGAATGAGAACCAGAAGAAAATAACAACACCAAGAACAGCAAGAAGAGCATATATACGTTGCTTTATTTCTGTAGCCATCGCACTTCTTTCTTCAGGAGTATAATCTTCACTTACAGCAGCTTCTTTTTTACCCGGAGTTGGGAACATATTTTTTGTTGCAATAAACACTGCCAATGAAATCAACATAGCCACAACGGAAGCCATGAATGAATAGTGTATACCTTCATTGAAAATTTGAAGATAATCGGCACAAGATGCTTGAAGATTTGCAACATCACCTCCACATTGAGCCATTAGAGCTTTCAAATTGTCAAGATTCATCATAGATTCACCTTTTGCAATATATTCATGACACAATGCAGGAAGCCCAGCGTCATAAACCATTGCATGAGTCTTTAACCACCAACTTCTCAATAAAGGAGCTACAAAAGGAGCTACAAGACCACCTATATTGATGAACACATAGAATATTTGGAATCCTGAGTCACGTTGGTTAGAATACTTAGGGTCGTCATACATTTGACCTACGATTGCTTGTAGATTTCCTTTAAACAAACCATTACCAAATGCTATAAGGAACAAAGCAAGACAAGTAAGCCCCAATAACCATGTAGAGTTTTGGGCTGTTGCCAAGATTGGTATTGACAATGCAACATAACCTAATGCCATAACCACAAGACCCGACATAATTGTACCCTTGTAGTTTTGCGTTTTATCGGCTATTAATCCACCTACCAAACTTAAGACATAGATTCCTGCATAAAAAAATGAATAAATCAATGCACTTGATTCTTCACTTACGCCAAATTTAGAACACAAGAACAGCACCAATACGGCGTTCATGATGTAATAACCAAAGCGTTCTCCCATGTTGGCAAGAGCCGCAGGGATAAGACCTTTAGGATGATTCTTAAACATAATTAATAGTATTATTCGTTAATATTTAGTTTTTTTTAGTTTTCTGCTTGATTATTAGCAAGTTTTGCTTTATAAGCAAGAGCATAAACACGCATTTGCTTAATCATGGCAAGCAAGCCGTTACTTCTTGTTGGAGATAAATGCTCTTGCAAACCTATTTCTTTCATGAAATACAATTCAGAATCAAGTATTTCTTGTGGAGTGTGTCCCGAAAGAACTCTTATAAGCAAAGAAATAAGACCTTTTACAATAATGGCATCACTATCGGCTTTAAAGACAATATTCCCATTATCTTCATCGGCAACAAGCCACACACGACTTTGACACCCATCAATTATATTGTCGGGGGTTTTATATTTTTCTTCCAATGGTTCAACAGCATTACCTAATTCTATTATATAGGAATATTTATCCATCCAATCACTCAAGCCAGAGAATTCTTCAATTATCTCGTCTTGAACAGCATTTATTGCACTCATCTTTGATAATTTATTAATATAATGCCAAAAATACGCATTTTTTTTCAATTTTCATATATAGCAAAGTTAATATCAACTATACAAATAAAAAAAAGCGATATGGCTGAAAACCATACCGCTATATTAAAACTTTTAATTATTATCACAAATAATTAGAAGAACTTAATCATGTTGTTTTCTACTTTAGATGCTTTACGAAGAATTCTTTCTACGTTTTGCATTACAGCATTGGTACCACGAGTCATAGCAAATTGACGATCAACTTCACTGCCCGGAGTTCGTTGAGAGTGCTCATGCTTAACAACCTTAAATACATAAGCAGCAGAGTTACCCTTGACAACTCCTTTTAACTCATTTTCCTTAGCAGCTACAACACTTGCAACAAACGCATTTTCTCCCATTCCAAGACCCGGAACATATGGTTGACCAAATGTTACTTGTGCTGTATCTACTTTCGATTCCATTAATTTTGCATAGCCTTCCAAATCGGATGCTTTTCCATTATATTTTTCTACAAGAGCTTCACCTTTTTTGTCAGAACGAACCACTTGAGTAAGCATCATTTTAACTTGAGAATCACTTACCGGCAAATAGTCATCTTCGTAAACATCATCAAGTGCAACAACAACCATTTTATCTTTGTTTTCCTTATCAAAGATAGGAGAAACAGATCCCTTAGTTGCACCAAACAACCATTGAACAGCTTTACGTGTGTTAGCTATTCCGTTTATTTGTGGTGTTGTGCTATAAACAACACATTGCATTGGTTGATAACCTGCTGAAACAGCTTTGTTTTCCAACAATTCACTTGTATTATTTTCATTGATGAATGATTGCAATTTATCACGCAAGTCATTTACAGTTTTAATACTTGGAACTACCTTGTGAGACACAAATGCTACATCATAGATGTTTTTAGGAGCAACTTTTTTATTTACTTTCACAAAGTATGCCATTTGATCATTTGATGTAAGAGCGAAATATTCATTTCCACCACCAAGTACTTTAGTTTTAACTGAATCAGCAACGTTCAACAACACTTGCCATACATCTTGTTCTCCGTTTACAGTCTTTCCGTTTACGACTTCAGCAAAAGATTTTCCTGAATTTAAAACATTCATTATAGAATCTTGAACTTTCTTGTCGCCTTGTACTGTAACCATATTTATATTTACAGAGTCTACTTCAAGATTTTTTCCGGTAAGTTTTGCAAAAGTATATTCATTTGAGACAAATTTAGGTTCGCTAACTTCACCCACTTTAGCCTTTTCAATGAATTCTTTTACTTGAGGGTCACGAATGTCGCTCAATCTTACTGCAGATTCTTCAATAACCAATTCGCTATTATGACGAATTCCGTCAACACCTGCTTCTGAACGAAGAACAACTAATGAAGTATCAACCAACGCCTTTGACGCAGCCAAATCTTCAGCCGAAGGAACAACATCTACTGCAAGCACATGACCTACGCGTTGTTCACCTTCAATTCTGAACATATTTTTCATCTTGTTGTATTTCGATTTCAAATCAGCATCAGAGACTTCAAAATCTTCGTCTTTTAATGTTGAATAATCAGCTTTTACATAAGCAACTTGTGATGTAACGGCATTTTCTTCAAACAAAGATTTTTTATCCAAGTCGTTTGCTTGGAAAATGCTTGCAATCAAAGTTTGAAGTTTTGTTTGTTTAAGCAAACGAACCATTTCGTTTTCCATTTTCACCCAATTAGCTTTTGCTTCAGCAACTTGAGCTTCAGCAACACCATATTTAGCAGGATTGAAAAGGAAATCATATAATTGAGCAGGAGATTCAAATCCCATTTGTTGAGCATATTGCAACATATATGGGTTTGCATTTTTTCCTGTCATTGCTTCGGTAAGTTCATTGTCGGTAACATAAATTCCTACTTCCTCAAATTCCTTATCCAATAGTTTTTCAGAAATCATACCTTCAATAACGTTATTTTGAAGAAGAGCTCCATCGGCAATTTGATTACCATTGTTTTGAGCTTGTGCACTTACCTCTTCATAACGTTTTTGAAACTCCATTGCGTCGATTTTATCATCACCGACTTTCACAATTGTGTTTCCATCACCAAAGAACGCTTGACCGGAATTAATCAAGTCGCCCAAGATGAAAGCCAACAGAGCAAGACCAATGACTACGGTCAATAGTACTGCTCTTTTTCTAATTTTCTCTAATGCAGCCATTTAATTATTTAGTTTTTTATTTTTATTTCTATTAATTCAATCACAAAAAAATATTGCATATAATATATATGCGATAGATAAGCGCGCAAAGATACCAATTTTTGTATTAAGACCAAAATTTTAACTGTCTTTTTATTGGCGTTTAAAGCATAAGCATTATCTTTGCAATCGAAATTATTAACCATGTGGAAAAATTTGGCTGCTTGCAACCACAAAAAAAAATGCTAAAACTGCGTTCTACAACAAAAATCAACATTTTCGAGGTAGAAGCCTGCATTTTTCCACTTTAAAACAAAAATGGAAAAGATGAACTATTTATTCACATCCGAATCGGTGTCGGAAGGACACCCCGACAAAGTTGCCGACCAAATAAGCGACGCTCTTCTTGACCGCTTTTTGGCGTATGACCCTAATTCAAAAGTTGCTTGTGAGACCCTTGTTACAACCGGACAAGTTGTAATTGCCGGAGAAGTAAAATCCAATGCTTATATAGACCTTATGGAAGTAACAAGAAAGGTCATAAACAGAATTGGTTACAACAAGAGTGAATATAAATTTGATGCCGACGCATGCGGTGTCTTCTCTGCACTACATGAACAATCACAGGATATTAATCGTGGTGTTGAACGTGAAAATGCCGAAGAACAAGGAGCAGGCGACCAAGGTATGATGTTCGGCTACGCATCCAATGAAACTCCGGAATACATGCCAATATCCCTTTCTCTTGCACACACTCTGCTCATTGAATTGGCAGCAATACGCAAAGAGGGAAAAGTCATGACATATCTACGTCCCGATGCAAAGAGTCAGGTTACTGTGGAATATAACGGCGACACCAATAAACCCGCACGTATCCACACAATAGTAATAAGCACCCAACATGATGAATTCATTTTGCCAAACGATAATAGCAAAGAAGCACAAGATTATGCCGACAAAAAAATGCTTGACACCATCAAAAATGATGTAGAAAACATTCTTTTGCCTCGCGTTCTAAGCAACTTGAGTGAAGAAACTCGTGCTCTTTTTGACAACAACTTGATTCTTCATGTAAACCCAACCGGGAAATTCGTTATCGGAGGTCCTCACGGTGACACAGGGCTTACAGGTCGTAAAATCATAGTAGACACTTATGGAGGTAAAGGTGCACACGGTGGTGGTGCATTCTCTGGGAAAGACCCATCGAAAGTTGACCGTTCGGCGGCATATGCAGCACGACACATTGCAAAAAATGCCGTTGCAGCCGGCATTGCCGATGAAATGCTTGTACAAGTAGCTTATGCCATAGGCGTTGCCCAACCGGTGAGCCTATATGTAAACACATATGATACTAAACATGTTGATATGGAAGATTCTGAAATTGCAACAATTTTAAGCAAAATCTTCGACATGCGTCCTGCTGCCATCGAACATCGCTTGAAACTACGTACTCCTATATATGAAGAAACCGCTTCCTATGGACACATGGGACGCACTCCGCAAGTTGTAACCAAACATTTCAATTCCAAGTATGAAGGAGACAAAGAAATCGAAGTGGAATTATTTACTTGGGAAAAATTGGATTATGTAGAAGCTATCAAAAAGGCTTTTGGTAAATAATGAACACATTGCATGGGACATATTGTAGAGTTTTAGTTTCGGCACTTTCTATTTTGTTTATTTTCTTCAACCTCAAGGCACAAACCGACCACATTGAAGATTATGTACCGGAACATTATTTACCCGAAATTTACCATGGCATTGATGTGTCCAACCATCAGGGGTACATCGATTGGAATAAAGTGTCAAAAGATGAGAACGTGCAATTTGTTTACATTAAAGCTACCGAAGGAGCTACTTATGTATCTCCTTCTTTTGAAGATAACATACGAGAGGCACGCAAGGCAGGAATGAAAGTGGGGTGTTACCATTTCTTGCGTGCCACTTCTTATATCTATGACCAATTCTTAAATTTCACTAATTATTGTCGTGAAAACGAGCAAGATCTTGCCCCTCTTATAGACATTGAAGTAAAAGGGCATTGGCAAGCCGATCAAGTTGCCGACAGCGTAAAACTTTTCGCCGACTTACTTGAACAGCACTACGGTGTGAGACCGGTAATTTACACAGGTACAAATTTTTACAACAAATACTTATCAACACAATTTAATGAAGGCTATGAATTATTCATTGCCAAATACTCTGAAAATGAACCTGAACTTATTGATGGCACGAAATATACACTATGGCAATTCACCGACTGTGGTTCTGTAAACGGAATACGCACCGACGTTGACCAAAGTCGTTTCAATAAAGGAAAAACATTAAACAATATTCTTTTTACTCCCACCCCACGCGACTCAAGTGTGATAGCTGAAGTGAAAATGGTCACTCCTATCATCTCCATGAAAATGCAAACTCCTTCTAAATTCAAAACAAGCCGTTCTGAAAAAATCAAAAAAATGCAATCACAACAATTTAAGCACAAAAAAAGAACGGAAATTGCCGATAAACGCAATATCAAAAGCAAAGACAAGAAAAAAAGACATCGTAGAAGCGACATTGAAGATGAAGAGGATTATATGCCTTCTAAAATACATATTTCCACTAAAAGTACAAGGAATAAAGATAACTAAAAACAGAAAATCCGTAAATATGCCTATATCAAGCAAATCACGGATTCTCAATTCAAATTTCAGTTCTTGTGTTTTTCATTGGTATCAACCAAGATAGTTGGTCAGTTGACAACTTACATTTTATTCACCTTATTCTTGCTGCAAAATTACATCCATGATAGGAAAAAAAACTTCACACCTCAAATAAAAGTTGTAAATTTTAGTCTAATATCACAACAAATGGTTTTATTTGTATTGAAAATATTTGTGAAAAGCCTCTATGGAAAAACTCATGCAATACATTTGGCAACATCGACTTTGGAATTTAACCGATATGTCAACGGTAGATGGTCGAAAAGTTCGTGTAATTGATACCGGCAGCATAAATACCGATTCCGGTCCAGATTTTTTCAATGCAAAAATTGAGATTGATGGAAATTTATGGGTTGGCAATGTAGAAATTCACATGAGGGCTTCCGACTGGAAACGACACAAGCACGACAAAGACAAAGCCTATGATTCGGTGATACTCCATGTTGTAGAAAAAGATGACGCCCCGGTATATAGAAGTAATGGGGAACTTATCCCCCAAATGGTTTTAAACTACAATCGTAATTTTCATCAAAAATATGCCGAATTGGTAAATTCAACATCTTCTTTACCATGTGCAAAACAGCTAAAAGAAACACCCTCCATTATCTTTGCCGAATGGATACAAACACTCGCGTTTGAACGCTTACAATCAAAATCGGAACGCATACACACATTATACGAATCCTTTCAAGGAAGTTGGGAAGATGTGTGCTATGTGACATTATCGAGAAACTTGGGGTTCGGCATAAATAATGATGCCTTTGAACGTCTTGCAAGACGTACCCCACTAAGATTATTACATAAGCATTGCGATTCCTTGTTTCAAATAGAGGCTCTACTCTTCGGACAAGCCGGCATGCTTGACAATAAACTATATCCACACGATGCCTACTATCAACAATTATGTAATGAATACGCCTTTTTATCAAATAAATTTTCTCTTGTGCCAATGAATGTTGAAGCATGGAAATCGTTTAGAATAAGACCACAAAATTTTCCACACCGTCGCATAGCCATGCTTGCACACTACATAGTAGACGGTTTCCGATTAATGGAAAATATTCTCCAAGCAAAAGATGAAAAAGCATTGCGAGAATTATTCTTGATTGAACTAAGTGGCTATTGGGCTAACCATTATTCATTCGGTGATGGAGCATCTCGCTCACAGCGTGCAATAGGCAATAGCTCGATAGACATTATACTAATCAACACAGTGGCACCATTATATTATACTTATTCATCTATAACCGGAAATTACGACACCTCCGACCGTGCCATATCACTTCTCGAATCGTTAAGACCCGAAAAAAATTCGATTGTAGAATCATTTGTGCGTGCAGGCGTTAAATGCGAAGATGCACTATCTTCACAAGCTCTGATACAAGCAAAAAAAGAATATTGCGACACTCGTAAGTGTTTATATTGTACAATAGGTCACCGATTACTTTCACAAGCGGCATCAAAACAGCCTTAAGCAGTTTATTTGGTTCGTTTCACACCTTAATAGGTTACTTTCTCTTACTTTGAACTTCTTAAACGTTTTTTTGTTTAACTTTGCAGGCAAATTTACTTTTTTATTACTACAAAAAGATGAAACAAAAAAGCCTTATATTTTTAATTACTTTAGTTATTGCTTTACCTACATGCGTACATGCCGGAAATCTCGAAAAAATCGCTTTTGGAGATTTTAATTCTTGGGTAATAAGAGAAATTAAAGAGTCTTCAATAATAGGAGGAAACACCAAAACCCTTTATGAAATAGGTCCTAATAAAACCATTAAGGGAGATATTCCTTACACTAATGAAGGTGGCTCTCCATGGGGAACTTCTAATGTCATGGCAAAAGTAGTAGGTATTACAAAATGTAGTAATGCCGTATTTAAAGACTCTCGTTCCGCCGGCAATAATTGCGTTAAAATGACCACAATCTTGGAAAGCGTTAAGGCTCTTGGTTTAATTAATATGAAAGTTCTTGTTTCGGGCAGTATTTTCCTTGGGGAAATGATAGAACCTATATCAAGCACAAAAAATCCTTATAGCAAAATGGAAATGGGCATACCTTTTTCCAAGCGACCAACACATCTCGTTTTCGACTATAAAGTAAGCGTTCCATCCGACAATAAAATGATATATTCAAGCGGTTTTGGCTCTCAAAAGAAATTAAACGGTGGCGATAATGCAGAAGTCTTTATCATCTTACAACGCCGATGGGAAGACAGCGACGGAAACATTCACGCCTTGCGTGTAGGCACAGGACGCCAACGTTACAATAAATCGACAGCCGATTGGATTAACGGACACAAAATTGAAGTTTGGTATGGTAACATAACCCAACGCACCGACTATAAATCTTATATGGGTTTAATACCTCAAGACCGTTCTTATTATGCTCGCAACAGCAAAGGCAAAATGGTTCCTGTAGTTGAAGAAGGTTGGGACAATGAAAATGCCACTCCCACACACATGCTTATAATGGCTTCTTCAGGATGTGGAACAGCATATACAGGAACGGTAGGAATGACTTTATGGGTCGACAATATGGCTTTACAGTATTAAGCCATAAATCCTTATCATTATACCACATTGCTCCATATCAACATCCTTTTACAAGCGAACGAAAACGTATAGGTATAGGGGTACTGAAGTTCATCTCACGGCGTGTTATAGGATGAACGAAACGAAGTGTCTGTGCATGCAAAGCCAAACGATTGATAGGACTGTGAGCAGCTCCATATTTTCGGTCGCCGGCTATTGGATGCCCCAAATCTTTCATATGCACACGAATTTGATTCTTTCTACCCGTATCAAGTTCAACTTCCATCATAGAATATGATTTACTTGCTTTAAGACATTTATATCGAGTTACTGCAAGTTGACCTTTTGAAGGGTCTTCGGTTGAATACACTTCATATTTTGAATTTTCGGCAAGATAACTTTTTACAACACCCTCTTTTTGTTCAACGAGTCCTTCTACAACGGCTACATACTTGCGATTAAGCACCATATTATTCCAATTATGCTGCATAATATCCTTCGCTTGTACCGTCTTTGCAAGCATCATCAATCCGGAAGTATCTCTATCGAGCCTATGAACGATAAACACTTTAGCCAACGGATTATGATATTTCACATATTCTCTCATTATACTATAAGCTGTACCATCCTTTTTATTATCGGTTCCCATTGATAGCAAACCATACCCTTTGTTAATTACAAGAATATGCTCATCTTCATAAACCAACTCCACACGAGGATGCTTAAAAACCTTGAATGATTGATCAAAATTCACAGAAAACGTATTCCCTTTATGAACTTCAGCGTCATAACGAGTTGTTGGCGTATTATTTATAGCAAATTGATTATGACGAAGCATGGACTTCAATTTTGTAGGCGTATGATCTTTTAAAATCATTGCTGCAATATCAAGAATAGAACCATCTTCGTTTATAGTCCATGTTTTTATGTTATCGGGACGATTTTCACGTCTTACATTATTTTTGTTGTTTGGTTGTCTCATAATTACTTTATTTTTTTACAAAATTACACGAAATTTTCAACATGGAGAAGAAAAACACTCTATTGATACATTTTTTGTAACTATTTCACTACAATGCGTTTTGATTAAGACGTTGTTGCAACTTTTCCAACAAATTATCGGATGATTGTAATCCTAATTTTTTTCGCATATTTGCACGCTGACTATTAACGTTTGTTTCGGTCTTACCTAAAATAGTACAAATTTCCCCTAATTTTTTATTTTGAAGAATCAAGCGACAAATATCTCTTTCGGAAGGAGTAAAATCGGGAAAAGATGCTTCAACTTTCTTTAATTCGGTTTCACGTGACTTCATATACGCCTCAACATTAGCCAATAAATTATATCGTGTCTTTTTATCAAGCCGTTCCAATAACACTTGTGTCCCATCGTTTGAATACTTTTCAGTAGCCAAAGATATATAAGCTTTTACCTCTTCTTTTTTAAGTCGCAGAATACTTAGAACTTCAGCCTCGTCCTTTTTCAATTGTTTATTCTCTTTTTCTACCATATAAGAAACCTTTGCCATAAGTAAACCTATGACTGCAATAAACAAAAAAGAAATAACAAACACAATCAAGAAACTTTGCAATGATGTATCGCCTGTAATGAGCATACAAGCAACATATACCCCTATTGTCATAATTCCAAGTATCATCGTGTTTATTTTCATAAATACCGACATTGAAAACATCATATTTATCGACAATAGCACCATATTGGCAATAATCAACATTAGATGATATTCCGATGAATTATATGCACAATAAATCATTTCTACCGACACTATCATTTGACACACAAGCGTACACAATGAAAGGCATGTTGATACTGTAATTTTGCTCGTAAAAAATAAAAATAACGAAATAGCAAACAACAGAAGAAACAACGCATGTGTATAATTGAAGAAAACTGACGGAGGCCCTGAAATTCCCACCAAATTAGCTATAATATCAAGCACACAAATAGGAATATAACAAAAAAGCAACATAATCATGCGATGCTTTTCCATGACCGAAGTTTCTTTATCCAGCAACCGCTTCAATAAAGCCGATAATGCTGTAAATGACATTTTAATATTCATAAAAACTTCATTTTGACTGTTTTTAAGGTATAAAGTTAGCTAAATTCTTTGTTATTTGACTAAATTAAAGGTATTATGTTTTTCTTTATTATATTTCTATGGTTTAAATTTGTAATGGGCTTCTCGCTCAGATTAATGGCAAACTGTTTTTTTGAGGTTTTCATTAAGAGTAGTAGCCCTGAATTACATCTTAATGCCTTAGGGGAAAATTTAAACAGAATAATGGTGGTATTTTACTTCGAAAAACATCACAAAACAATGTAAAAAAAGAAAAAGCTAATTATTCTATAAGTGCAATTTAAAACGATTTATCAAAGCTTTCTTATTATAGTTTTTTTTTTAAGCATAGCATGACTGTTTGAAGCCGGGCTATGCTTTATTACACCCATTCGTGTACACAATTATCACCATTTTAAATTAATGTATTCTATTAAAAGCACAAAAAGCTTTCTGTCACAGAAAGCTTTCCACTGTTGAGAGATATTATGATATTATTGATTATTTGTCAAAAGATAGAATCGGTAAATTGATGTAACGTATAATCAAAAACCATATCGGCTCCAAATGCCTCAGGTTCATTATCTTCAATTACACGACATGCTTTTACATAGCGTTTATTGTAATAAGCCTCTGTAGACTTGCTAACAACAACCCCTTGCGAACAACTTGCATGTATAAATTCAAATGTTTCATTTTCTTTATCAACAGTTGTAACAATTCCCACATGACCTATTCTTGTGCCACCTGCACGTCTACCGTTAAAAAACACCAAATCACCGGGTTGTAATTCGTTTTTTGCTATAATTTTGCCATTTGATACTTGACCGCCCGAAGTTCGATTCAACTTATAACCGAATTTAGCAAATACATAACTTGTAAAACCTGAGCAGTCAAATCTATTTGGACCTGTTGCTCCTAAACGATAACGAGTTCCTTGAAACTTAGATGCATAGTCCAAAATTTCAGCTATACATTCATCTATTTCATCACCATTAAACAAAGTCGAATTCTCAATTTGCTCTTTAATTGTACCTCGTTTTTGAACCGGCAACTGAGCATTGACAGATGTAGCAAAAGACACGGAAGCAAAAGCCACCATTATCAATATCACTATTTTTTTACATTCTGCCATATTTTTACTTTATTTTATTGCTTGTATTAATAAAGAAAAAATAATCAAATACTTTTCCTTTATGGAACTTCACAAAGATAAAAAAAGAACAACCGCAAAACAAATAAATTAAACATTTATAAACACATCAAGAGTCGTCATTCTTAACAAAACAAAGCACAAAACCAATTATTATACAAACAGTTACAACAACAACTTTACAAATTACCATTTCTTTAAATTACTATTTTTTAACAATATCACTCAAACATAATTCTGCATATTTTAATATTTAAATTTTCTCAAATGTTAATTTTTAACATTTACTTCTTAAAAACAAAAAAACCTCTAAGAAATTCTCAGAGGTTTATCGTGGTTGTCTTACAAGGATTCGAACCTTGACAGGCAGAACCAAAAACTGCAGTGCTACCATTACACCATAAGACAATCCTATCAAGTGAGACTCATCGTCTCAAATGCGTTGCAAAGGTAATACAAAATATTGATTACTCCAAATTTTCGAGAAATTATTTTGCAATTATCAAATAATAATTCTTTTTACCCCTTTGTGCCAATATATATTTACCATTCAAAAGATAAGAAGAATCAATAATCATATTCGGGTCAGAAACCTTTTCTTTATTTATCGAAACGCCTCCACCTTGAGCCATCTTACGCATTTCGCCCTTAGATGCAAAAACTGTAGCATTGTCGGTTGTAAGATTTATCAAAGAGACACCTGCTTCAATCAATGATTTATCCACTTCAAATTGAGGTACACCTTCAAACACACTCAACAAAGTATCTTCGTCAATCTTATGCAAAATTTCTTGAGCTTTGTTTGAGAATAATATTTGCGAAGCCTCAACAGCGGCTTCATAGTCGGCTTCAGAGTGAACCATTGTGGTAATTTCCTTAGCAAGTCGTTTTTGAATAGGACGTTGTTCAGGATTTTCAGTTTGTTCTTTTACTAATGCTTTTATTTCATCTTGAGTAAGCATTGTGAATATCTTTATATACTTTTCAGCATCTTCATCGCTTACGTTCAACCAAAATTGATAGAATTTATACGGAGATGTGCGTTTAGGGTCAAGCCATACATTTCCTGTTTCGGTTTTACCGAATTTCTTTCCATCTGCTTTGGTTATTAGCGGACATGTAAGGGCAAACGCATCACCACCTTCGGTGCGACGAATTAGCTCCGTACCTGTAGTAATATTTCCCCATTGGTCGCTTCCTCCCATCTGTAAACGACAATTATTGTTACGATATAGATACAAGAAATCATAACCTTGCAATAATTGATAAGAAAATTCTGTAAATGACATACCGTGTTGAGCTTCACCACCCAAACGTTTTTTCACAGAATCCTTTGCCATCATATAATTTACAGTGATATGCTTACCAATATCACGAATGAAGTTTAAAAATGAATAATCCTTCATCCAATCATAATTGTTTACAAGCAAAGCATGATTGGGTGCGTCACTATCGAAATCGAGGAACTTTGCAAGCTGCTTTTTAATACATTCTTGATTATGTCGAAGCGTAGGTTCATCGATTAGAACTCGCTCTTGCGATTTCATTGAAGGGTCGCCAATCATACCGGTAGCTCCTCCCACCAAAGCTATGGGACGATGTCCGGAATTTTGGAAATGCTTTAGCATCATTACGCTCACAAGGTGACCGATATGCAGAGAATCGGCTGTCGGGTCGATACCTACATAAGCCGAAGTCATTTCTTTTGACAATTGTTCTTCTGTACCGGGCATCATGTCATGCACCATGCCACGCCATTTTAATTCTTCTACGAAATTCATCGATACTGTTATTTTAAAATTTAAATTATTATCTCGCAAAGATAGCATATTAAAACGAGTATTGCAACCTTACTTTAACTAAATAGTTACCATCTTTTTAGAATGTATTTATATTCCACTCCCTCTGTTGAAGTGTAAGACATAACCATATCTTTTCCCTTTATTTTTTCAATGATTACATGATTACTACCTTCTTGCATACCTGTTATTTCATAAGGTAAATAATCGTGAAAATCTATCACTATATCTTTCCCTTCATATTTCCATGTTGCGAAGCGGTCTTCATATTCATGTGTAGATTCTATTACCGTCTTTTGACAAAAAACGGTCGTTTGGAATGCAAAATACATTGTTCCTCCGTAATTATCTAGCTCTTCCCCATTAATTTCTATACTTGTTACTCGCCACAAGCCAAATAATTCTCCTATATCGCCATTATTCCTCGTACAACTTGATAATAAGCACAAAACAACGGCAACTGTAAATAAATATATTGTTTTCATGTTCATTTTCAAAAATTTAATAATCCTTTATAAGAAACCGACAACAATGCTCCAAAATTATCTCCATATAACGAACCGTTATCGATGGCAATTTGTCCTTTTACATCAAGACCCGATACTTTTTTAAATTTATAAACACATTCTACCATAGCCGACACATTATCAAGAGGTTTTGATATAGGTTTATATGACGTACCCCACGATTTAGTATAAGAGAATTTCGCTCTATAAGATATATTTTTATTCGGAGAACCTTCTACCCCCACATGAAAACTACGTAATCGAGTATCGGTAAATCCCATATAGCCATCTTTATTATAAACAGGCGACTTCAATACCGGAGACCCTAACGACATTCCATAATATTGATAACCATTATAAGCATAATTATTATAATAATTATCGGAGCCTGTCGCACTATCTTTTATACTTGAATCGGGAAAATCTCCGGCAGCCCAATGCAAAGGCCCTCCCTGATTCATTAAATCCATATATTCCACAACTGCTCCGGTAACAATTCCCTGCTCTCTGCCTGAATTATACTCCAATCCATACAACCCGTCAAATCCATTAAGCATTCCTATTCCGGAACCATCTTCCCAAGGCTTTTGCAAATATGCCTTCAAGACCATTCCATCATTAAATCTATAACGTCCCATAAAATCCCATGAACCAACATGATTCCCTTCATAATAAGATTGGTCTCCGGCATTTCCTCCTCCTGAACCAGGTATCAGAGTTCTGAAAAACGTTTTTAACGATGGCGACATATCCACACTTGAGACCAAATATCCATTTATATATTCTTTCTTTTCACCTCCAAATTGACAGGAGGCTTGCATTCCGAATGTAAAAGAAAAAGGCTTTGACGGATTGCTATGAAAATAGCAATATTTATAATTAAACCACATATCAGTGGTTAAAAATTGGTTCAAATAATTATAATGATTCTTCAACCATTTGCCATCAGTTTGCTTATAACATCCTATTTCTCCGGAGATATAAACCCAACCGCCGGTAAACGGTATTTCCTGAGGATTTATAAATCCTGCTTTCACTCCGGGAATAGGTCTTGCATTTACTCCCATAGTCATATCACCCGAAGTCAACCTATCATTCAACAATTTAGAACTCGTCTCTTTAGCTCCAAGCGTAAGAAATAAACTACGATATTTCACATCTAAATACAATTGATGAATCCACACCGACGATGGTCGTTCGTTTCTTACCGACGAAGCACCCTCAACCTTATCATAAAAAGAATATCCTACAGAAGATGAGGCATTACCTATAAACGTTGTCCCATATCCTAAGCTAAAACGCTTTGTTTTATCCCATTGCTTATTAAAATCAAGCTTTAATAAAGCTGTTTCCCCTTGTGTTACAACACCGTGTTCATTGGAAGAAATAAAATACGGTGCAAAATCGCCGTTACTCATCACTCCGATAACTTCGGCTCCATAATCTACATTATATTCTGCCTTTATATTTATCCCACACGACAACAAAAGCAGACATAATACTACCAAACACTTAATTTTCATCTATTTAAATATGTTTATTTTTTGGCAAAAAATTAATTTTAAACCACTAAAATAGCAAGTTTTTTTCACTAATCAAAGACCGGTGCAACAATATTGCGTAAAAGGACAAAAAATAATAACTTTGTATTGATAAAAAATCCATAAAGCATTATCATGTCAAAATTACTGTCAAACATACTGCAAACCACTTTAAGTATAATTAAAATTGTACTTAAATCTCGTCCTTGCAAAGTTCCTGAGAAAGCCGAAGCCGGTAAAGAGTTGGTTATACTTGGAAACGGACCGTCACTAAATGATACTATGGCACGTCATGCCGATTTTCTAAAATCCAAAGACTTGCTTGCAGTAAATTTTGCTGCTAATACACCAGTTTTCACCGAATTGAAACCATGTTATTACATGCTTACCGACCCGGTTTTCTTTAACCGTATGGAACTTGACAATGTCAAGCAATTATGGAATAATTTTGCCGAAACAGTAAGTTGGGATATGATTTTGTTTATACCTACAAATATAAAAGCAAAAGGAAATTGGTACACCAAACTTATCGACAACAAGCACATTCGCATCTGTACTTACAACATGACCCCAATAGAAGGATTCAAATGGTTTGAAAATTTGGCATATAACCACAATCTCGGCATGCCTCGACCTCGCAACGTGCTTATTCCGTCAATTATGCAAGGTATTGCCATGCGTTACAAAACCATTTATCTTGCCGGAGCCGACCATTCGTGGCTAAAAACATTATCGGTAGACAACGACAATCGCGTTGTATCGATACAGCCCCATTTTTACAAAGAAGCTAAAAGCGAAGAAGACCGCATTAAAGTAGACTACATGAGCATAAAATTACACGAGGTTTTGGAAAGCATGTATATCGCCTTTAAGACTTATCATACGATACGCAGATATGCCGACCACATAGATACAAACATTATTAACATCACCCCCGACAGTTTCATCGATGCTTTCACAAAGAAATCGGTCAATGAATTACGCCATTAAATTTATTACTTAAGCCTATCAAGTCTTGTGCGTGGCGGAAGTCGGCAGGAGAACCTATATCAATCCAGATGCCATTTATAGGAAATTGACGCACTTTACCCCCTTGAGCTATTACATCTTCAAGAAAATCGGTTGCGTCATAGTATTCTCCTTTAGGTATTATCGATAACAGTTCTCTTTTTATCATATATATGCCGGCATTAGCATAATAATTATATGTAGGTTTTTCTTCAAGTTCTTTCACATCACCATTTTCATCGGTTCGGAATATAGCAAAAGGCACACTCACCATATACGGAGTTACGGCAACAGTAACATCGGCTCCACTTTCTTGATGAGAAAGAAACATTTCTTCATAATTTATATTGGTAAACAAATCGGAGTTCATCAATAAAACCGTATCATTTTTCACTTCTTCCACAAGAGAAAGCGACCCGATAGTTCCCAATCGGCAAGGCTCTTTCACGCATTGCACCGACACACCTGCCACAGGTGTGGAAAAATGGTCGGCGATAAGGTCGGCCAAATAATTTGTAGTTACACTTATGTGAGATATACCACTACGAGCCAAAGCCTCTATATTATAATCGATAATACACTTATCACCCAATTTTAGCAACGGTTTGGGCGTGTCATTGGTAAGCGGACGCAAACGCTCACCTTTACCTCCTGCCATAAGCACTGCATCTATAGGCAACAATGAATTTTGGACCGAAAAATCATATATTTGAATAATTTTACCATCCTCATCAAGACGAGGTACAAGAGTTACCCTACATTCACGCAATCGACGTATTTCTTTCACTGAAATATCAGTTCCTCTCAATGCCATAAAATCACGGTGCATCACTTCTTTCAACTCCGTTTCAGGGACGGCTCCATTAATCAAACTGCGACGAATATCTCCATCGGTAAGAGTTCCAAGCACTTTTCCGCTTTTATCGGTAACAAAAAGGGTCATGGAAGTCCCTCCCGAAAGATTGTTTAACTTTTTTAAAGCTTCTATTATCGAAGCATTTTCTTCAATTATATATTTTTCAAGTTCCATTATATATATAACCGTTAAAACAAAATAGTGTTATAATAGATTAGAGGCATTATTATTTTATCCAACGGAATATATCCATGAATGAAACTTTTTTACCATACATCAATATTCCACGACGATAAATACGACCGGCAATCCATACAAATGTAATTGCGGTTCCATAAAGCAATGCCAAACTCAACAACAATTCCCACATAGGGACCCCATAAGGCAAACGTACCATCATCACGATAGTGGATGTAAACGGTATAAATGAACACCACATTGCAAGCGGACCATCAGGATTCTCTATGCAAGCCATTCCTGCCCATAATGCAAAGACTTCTATCATTATCACAGGGGTTGTAAATTGAGAAGCATCGCTTGGTTGGTCTACAGCCGAGCCAAACGCTGCAAAAAGCGAACCAAAAAGTAAAAATCCTCCTATTCCATAAAGTAAGAACGATACTAATAGTTGTCCAAGTTTCACACCGGCTATAGCTCGTATAATATCTTCCATTCCTGCCGATACTGCTGTTCCTTGTGTAGCCGACATGGCATTTATGGTTTCGGTGGCATCACTCATTCCCATAAGCAAACCGCCAAAGCCGAACACACTTCCAACTGCAAACAATAATGCTCCCCACACTAAAAGTTGCGTAAAACCCACTAATGCTACACCTATGATTTTACCCATCATCAACTCTATAGGACGACAACTACTCACTATAACTTCAACTATACGATTGGTTTTTTCTTCAATTACACCATTCATAATCATTGCCCCATACATAAGTACAAAGAAATAGGCAAACATAGCCAATACAATGCCTAAAACTTGTGTTATTACAGCCGAACCCGATTCCGATTCTCCATCTTCACTCCAAAGTATTTCACTCACTTTCACATCGGCTTTGCAACGTTCTACTTTTGTTTGAATATCAGGAATTCCGAGTGCGTTGATATTGCGATTAGTCAATTCTTCATTTAAAGATTGCTTTATATAAGAAACCAACGAACTTTGTACCGGTTTATCTGAAAATACCGACAAAAATTCCCTTTGAGCAAGATTTTGAGGCAACACTGCCACTGCATATATGCTATCGGAAGATTTTTCATAAAAATTACGCGGATTTTTATGAGCCAAGCTATCGATTTGAATAAAATGATACTCATCATTGTCCTTTAGCACTCCGCCAAGTTGCGAACCTTCGTCTACAATCACTACATTTTTTTGTTCACCTTCATTAAGCCCTACCAAAAGCATAGGAGCCACCATACACAATATACTGAGCAATGGAATAAGCAACGTCATCACAATAAATGACTTGCGTGCTACGATATTGAGATATTCTCTTCTTATGATTATAAATAAACGATTCATATTTCTTCTCTTTCTGCTCCTTTTCAGATATTATCATTTCCTTTTACGGTTTCGATAAACACTTCGTGCATACTTGGCAGTATTTCGTGGAAACCGGTCAACTCATATTTTTCATTTAGGAATGAAATCACATTTTTTATGTCAACTCCTGCATGCAGACGTATGTAAACTGCATTATCTCCGGGTCGTTGCACCGCATCAGGTTCCAATGAGAACAAATCAGGCTCGGGAAGCACAACTCCTTCATGCACATTTATTGCATATATATGTTTTTTAAACTGATGACGAATATCATTCACTTCACCCTGAAGCACTACTTGAGAATGATTTATCAATGAAATTTGTTCACAAACTTCCTCAACCGAACCCATATTATGGGTTGAAAACAATATTGTTGCTCCTTCATTACGCAATCTAAGTATTTCACGCTTTAAAATCTCGGCATTTACAGGGTCAAATCCCGAAAATGGTTCATCAAATATCAACAATTTAGGACGATGTATAACGGTTGCAATAAATTGCACTTTTTGAGCCATTCCTTTTGATAATGCCTCTATTTTTTTATTCTTCCATTCGGTTAAATCAAATCGTTCCAACCACTCTTTCATTTCGTGATTCACATCGGCACGCGACATACCTTTAAGCTGTGCCAAATACATAATTTGGTCGGCAACTTTCATTTTCTTGTAAAGACCGCGTTCTTCGGGCAAATATCCCATATTACGCACATCTTCCGGCCTCAATGGTTCACCATTCAAGAAAACTTCGCCACTATCGGGATTTGTAATTTGATTTATAATGCGTATCAATGAGGTTTTTCCTGCTCCATTGGGACCAAGCAAGCCATATATGCATCCCTCAGGAACTTCCAAACTCACATGATTCAACGCACGATGTTTATCGTAATCTTTAACAACATCTTTAACCTCAATGTAATTCATAAAAGTATTCCTAAATCTATTATTTCTCAAAATTAATCATTTTACATTATATTAGTCTTGTTTATTTCAAAAAAGTTGCATTGACGAAAAAAGGAGACCCTTCCGAGTCTCCTTTAATAGTATAAATTATATTTTATTATTCTGTTACAAATTCATATTCCGACACTGACTTAAAACCTGCAACACCGAAATATTTTTCAATGCTTCCATTCATTTTAACCTTCTTACCAAGATTTCCAGGATTATTTACAAGGTTAAGTGCTGTGCGTACTGCACCCGAAGGTAATTGGACTGGGATACATTCATCAGCTGTAGTTGCATTTGGATTATCTGAAATCAAGATGTTTGTTTGTGTTGATGTTGATGCTCCGAATGCAATGTTTTCGGTTATTGATTTTCCATCGACACTACCCACTATATAACCTGTTACCCAAGCAGCTTTAGTACTTCCGTCTACAAATACACCTTTTAAACCGGCAACCGAATAAGGTTGTTCTTTTGAGCCTTCAGTAGTAGGAGAACTTGGAGCATCATCACCGCCTTCAACTACATCACCGAATTTAACATCATCTACACACCAAGTAGCATAATTATCGTCTTGAGTAGCATAAAAACGGAAACCTACATACACCACATCACCATAAGAGCTTAAATCAAGATTTCCTGATTGTATCCAATCGGAATAAGAATACTTTGTAGAGCCGTCTTCTTGAGTTACTCCTGCCGGTGCTGTTGCAATAACCGGATTAAGTTTTGTCTTGGTTGCTGTTGCAGGGTCGTTTGAACTTAATACATACACTTCTAATACTGTTGTTTTGTTGCCATATCCATTCACTTGAGTACGGAAAGATAACGTTTTATCAGTTGCATCCTTAACATTTAAAGCAGGTGTTATCAACCAGTTGTCAAAAGGAGGTTGAGTTCCTTTATAACCTGTCATGGCAGCATATCCGTTTGAACTATATACTGTTTGATACCAAGTCTTATCTCCGCTAACAACCACATTAGCCCAATTTGCTGGTATTGCAGTATCAAAGCCTTCATTTAGAGATGTTACAACGTCAGAAGTTACAGGTGTATCGGGAGTTGTTTCACCTTCTATTTCATATTCAGTTACAGATTTAAAGCCTTTAACACCGAAATATGTTTCAATGCTTCCATTCATTTTAACCTTCTTACCAAGATTTCCAGGATTATTTACAAGGTTAAGTGCTGTGCGTACTGCACCCGAAGGTAATTGGACTGGGATACATTCATCAGCTGTAGTTGCATTTGGATTATCTGAAATCAAGATGTTTGTTTGTGTTGATGTTGATGCTCCGAATGCAATGTTTTCGGTTATTGATTTTCCATCGACACTACCCACTATATAGCCTGTCACCCAAGCAACTTTAGTAGATCCTTCCACATAAGCAGCCATAGCTTCGGCTACTGAATAAGGACTTTCCTTTGTTCCTTGACCGGCTGAAGTTGGAGCACCTTCAAGGACAAAGTCACTTTGTTCTCCACTTGTTACAAGACCTTGATGACCAAGAATAGCTTTGAATGCTGTAGCTTTCACAAGCAAATTCTTCTTGTAAGCTCCTTCATTATCTTTCAAGTTTGCCACATTGCGAAGGTCTGAACCATCTTCAAGAGCAATAACTATACAATCCTTAATGTCAGCAGTTTCGGCTGTTGCACCTACTACAATAGTATTAGCAAGCGATGTAGGAGCTTCCCATTGAACATCTTCATTTGTTTTCACTTCTTTAACACCGGGTTTAACAGCACCTACAATATATCCTGAGAACCAACCAGTTTTACTTGTTTCTTGAAGAGCTGTTACATCTTCTATCGTATATGGATTATCCTTTGTTCCCTTTCCATCTTTACTGAAATCGATACAATCGTCAGTGCTACGAAGAAGCATTTGCCATGCTGTACCATAATAGCTCAAGATACCTACAACCGAACCTGTTCCTAATGGCAATTTTTCACTACGGAAATCAGCATAATTACTATTACGAACAATGATTGTATTACCGTTAAGGTCTTGCAATGTGCGATTGGTAGAAGAAGCATCTTCAGCAAATACTGTTTTGCCATCGGCTTCGGTGAAACTAACGTCATCAAGACGCACCAAGCGACTTTGCCATTTACACAAGCCTTCAGGGTCGGAAGGAAGAGATCCTAAAGAAACGCTTAGTGTATCTATTTCGCCCTCTTTTGGGAATCCGTTAAGTTCGGCATGTTCTTGGAATAGTTCAAGCGACATAAAAGTTGCTTCCCATGCACTTCCTTGTTCATACCATTCAGGATAGCCCAATTGTTGCAAACCGTTATATTTACCTATATACATACCGGTTGCATTAATAACGATTTCCTGACCTATGCGATAAGATGTGTAGAGATTGCTTTGATTAATAGAAATAGCTAAAGCAGCTGTTTCATCTTGAATCACAAGACTTTTGTAAATGTTACCTGTTTCATCACTACTTACTACACGACCTTTTATAATAATATCTTCACCGTCTTCGGTTTGACCTATGGTATCGATGTAGTTTCGAGCATCATTCCAATACTTATACTTCAAGTCATATATCGTGGTGTTCACTTTATCGGCATTGGCTGCAACAGGTTCATTGATAGGCGGACGATCAAAATCGTCAGCACAACCAACCATCACAAATGTTGCTATCAGCATTAAAAGATATGATTTAAATTGTCTCATTGTCTTTATGTTTTATATTGTTTTTATTCTTGTATAATTTAGAATTTAACGCCCATGTTCAAGAACACTTTCAATCCTTGAGCATAGTAGTATTTATTAGGATATCTTGTCGTAGTGTTCAAGTAATCGCTTGTGTTGATACGACATTGTTGATAACCCGAAGTTTGAATATTCTTGTTATTCAACAAGTTTGTTACATTCAAGTTGATATTCAATGAAGAAGAACGACTCAAATATATCAATTTACCTATACTTGCATTAAGCACGAACGCATTTTTCAATTTATCTTGCTTGGTAAAATCTTCTATCCATGCTTCATATTCTTGAAGTGTATTGAAATTAGAAACGACATCAGGACGAGCTTCATGACGGTTAGGAGCCAAAGAAATGTAGCTGTCACCCATGTAAGTTCCATTCAATTCAAAGAACCATCTACTTGAAGTATTATAATTAAAACTTAAACTTGCACAAGTTTGAGGCGTTCCAGCCACATAATAGTTTTTCAAGTAAACAATCTGTGTTGTATCCGGAGACATGCCGTTTTCATAGCTTCTTGTACCGGTAGGACGATTTTTATATTTATATTTTGAGAACGTTCCTGCAAAAGACACCGACAAAGAAGGAGTTAATGCAGCCTGTACACCCACTTCCACACCACGATAAGACTTACGCACATTGGTTAGAGCGTAGTTCATGAATGTAGAGAATTCGTCATCATAGAAAGAAAGGCGTTCAGTTGAGTTATATTGCTCGGTCCAGAAACCTGTAATACTACCCTTGATAGCACGATAATTAAAAACATAACCTATGTCACCCGATAACATACGTTCACTGCTCAAACCGTCAACAACACCGTCGCGAATACGAGGAGAGACATAAGCACGGTCGCTCAACGGAGCATTTGTGCCATAATATCCATGAAGTACAAAGCGATTGCGACCGTCAAATTTATAGGTAACACCCAATTTAACTCCGGCATTGTCAAATTTATGAAGTTCTCCTTTTCCATAAGAGTTTTCGGGAGCTCGACCGTTTTTCATCTTACCATCACGTTGAAATTGAGTATAACTTATATTCAATCCATAGTTTATATCCCATTTTGGAAGAGTCATCACGTTCTGAATCCACGCATTTGCCATCAAAGAATTGATATTATAGTTATAACCGAATTTATCATCTTCTTTAACTCTGCGATTAGGGTTATTCAAGTCGTTTTGAAGAATTGTAGGATTGTCGGGATAGTCTCGTTCAGAATATTGGTCTATATCAAGCCAATATTCACCACCCAACAAATCTTTTACTGTTTTATAATAAGATGCAACCGAATAATTTACCCCTACTCCGGCTTGAAACGTTGAATATTCGTTCAAACGCATATTCAACGTTGAGTTAAATTGGTAATTCAATTGATTGCTGTGACGTTTTTCAAGAATATAAGTAGCTCCGGTTTCTTGTCCGATAGCTTTTGCGGCTTCAATTCCCAAATAATTAGTGCGATAAAGATTATCCCAATCTATTTGACGTTGATTTTCGTCATTTCTCCACTTTTCTACATACAAATCATATTCTTCTTGATGATCTTTGTAGTAAGAAGGCAAATAACGATAGTAATCGGGACGAGGATCGGCAGCATTACACCAGTTCAACGCCGATGATGAATAGTTTGAAGAACGGAAACCGAAACCTGTATTCAATGTTGTTCCATCATTAGGTTTCCATATCCAGTTGATGATAGCTGTAGGATCAAACGCTTCCACAACTTTTGCATTGCGTTTTTCACCGTTTTGCCAACCCCAGTTAGGATTATAAAGATTATCATCAGCCAAATCGTAGGCTTCTTGTGCAACTGCCGAAGAGTTAGTACGCTTTGTCGGTGCACCGAAGGTTACAAAAGACAAACTGTGTTGCTTGTTAAATACTTTTTGAGCCGACAAGAAATATCCCCAAGAATTATAGAAAGAACCTGGAGTAACACCTTCATCGGCATAACGACCTATTGCAGAAAGCGTAACAGCCCAACCGTTTTTCATCAAACCGGTGCTATAAGTAGCCATAGCACGTAGTTTATAATTGGAATTGGTATAAGCAACACTTCCATTAAATCCCGGTGCATAATCTTGAGCAAAAGTAGAAATGTCGGTAGAACCACCTATTTGACCAAATGAGAAGCTGTTAGCTTCAAGACCAACATTTACATCCTTACGTTTGAATGCTGTGTTCATACCTCCAAGCATAGAATAATTGAAACGACCACGTGTAGCATCATTAAATCGTACGCCGTTGATATATGAATCAGTGTATTCGGAATCATATCCACGGAAACGAAAACGCATTATGCCAAAATCATAACTTGCGGCATTGTAATACACATTGTCACTGGCACCCGCCAAAGAAGAAACAGCCTGAGTAGCTCCCTCTTCGTCTTCCAACTCAGCTTCATTAATAACGAAGTCGTCACTACCAAAGAAATCACCTTCAAGAAAAGAGTCTAAATCCAAAATGATTTCCTTTGCGTCCGACGCTTTCACTTCTTTTGTTTTATAACCCACATTAGAAATAACAAGAGTTGCATTGGGAGCCGTTTCTATCTTAAAGACGCCATCAATATCGGTAGATACACCTACTGATGTACCTTGCTCCAATACCAATGCACCTATCAACGGCTCACCATTTGTGTCTTTAACCACACCTTTCACTCCTATTTTCTGAGCAAACACAGGTAATACTACAAATAGCGAAAGAATCAAAAAAAATTTAATTCTCATAAGCATTGTTTATAAAAAATTAATTATATTTCATGTACACAAAGATAACTAAAAATTTACAATATACATTTAACAATCTAATAAAATACGACTTAGGTTAGACAGAAAAATCAAATTTAAATTCAGTACTGCTATTATAGTTGTCAAATCTTAAAAATTTTACTATTTTTGACATCATAAACACTATATGTCATGAAAAAGAGTTTATTCATAATGTTACTTGTTGCTGCATTAACCATGACAGCGCAACAAAAGAAATACCAAGTATATGGTGCGGCATTCTACAATTTGGAGAATCTTTTTGACACCATTAACAACAATGGCAAATATGATTTAGAGTTTTCTCCGCAAGGAACTCGCCAGTGGAATGGCGAAAAATATTGGTCAAAAATTGCTAATCTGGCTAAAGCAATAAGTCATTTTACAACACAAGCCACTCCTAAAGGTCCTGCGGTTATTGGTGTGAGCGAAATTGAAAACATTACCGTGTTGCAAGATCTCGTAAACCATCCTTTATTGAAAGATTGGCACTTGCAAATTGTACACCATGATAGTCCCGACCGTCGTGGCGTTGACGTTGGACTGTTGTATAATCCCCGTTTCTTTCGTGTTCTTAATGTAAGCAATGCCACAGTGAGAGTGGATGGATATGAACATTTTCGCACTCGAGACCAAATGTGCGTTACAGGTCTTATGGGAGGCGACAAAGTGAGCGTAATCGTAAATCACTGGCCTTCTCGAAGCGGTGGAGAAGAAGGGTCCCGCCCGTTACGAGCTGCTGCAGCTAATCGTGTAAAACTCACGGTAGATTCACTATTAAAAGATGACCCAAACCAAGGCATTATTATCATGGGCGACTTAAACGATGACCCATTTAACGAAAGCGTGGCAAAGGTTCTTGGTGCTAAAAAGAATAAAAAAGATGTGGGTAAGGGAGAACTTTATAACCCTTGTTGGTCAATGCTCGACAAAGGGATAGGTTCTTTAGCTTATCGAGGCGATTGGAACTTCTTTGACCAAATAATTATTTCCGATTACTTTTTGAATGATAAAAACAGCGGAAAACTATCTTATTTCAAAATGAGTGTGTTAAACTTTGATTTTCTAATAAATCAAAAAGGACAATACAAAGGTTATCCTCTACGTACTTATTCCGGTGGAGCTTTCCTAAATGGTTTCAGCGACCACTTCCCTACTGAAATTTATTTCGTAAAAAACATCAAATAGCAAAAAAGGAGCCTTAAAGCTCCTTTTTTTATTATTTAATCTCGCGATGCTCTCCGAGTTTTACGCTTTCAACATCTTTCCACAAAAACATTTTGTCGCTCGGACGAATTTTTTCGTCAACTTTAATCGAGAAGCGTTGCCCTTTTTTTGCCATTTCTACCGGCTTCAAGTCGACACGAATTTCTTCAATGGTAACCGGAACGGCTCCCGTTGTGGGACCTGTAATAATTACTTCATCTCCCACATGTAATTCACCGGCTTCCATTTGGAACTCTGCTACTCCTATCTTTGAGAAATAACGTATGCCCTTAGCACAATACACTTTGATTTTTGTTGCCGATGAGCCGTATTTTGATGTCCACTCACCAAGACGTTGACCCAAATAATATCCATTCCAAAAACCTCTATTAAAGATAGTTTTTAAACGTTCATCCCAACCGGCAACTTTTTCTTCACTGAATGTGCCGTCTATATAGGAATTGATGGCTTCGTTGTAGCAACTTACAGCAGTGCGAACATATTCAGGTCCGCGAGCTCTACCCTCAATTTTGAACACTCTCACCCCGGCATCAATCATTTTATTCATAAAATGAATTGTTTTCAAGTCCTTAGGCGACATGATATACTTATTTTCAATATCAAGTTGTTCGCCTGTGTCCATATCGGTTACAGTATAACTGCGTCGGCATATCTGAGCACAAGCACCTCTATTGGCACTGCGATTCATTTCATGTAAACTCATATAACATTTACCCGAAACAGCCATACATAAAGCTCCGTGACAAAACATTTCAATGCGTACAAGCTCTCCGTGTGGACCTCGTATATTTTCATTTATAATAGATTGATGAATATTATAAACTTGCTCAAGGTTCAACTCTCTGGCAAGAACTACAACATCGGCATATTGTGCATAAAAACGCACTGCTTCGGAATTTGAGATATTTACTTGTGTGGAAATGTGTACTTCTACACCGATACTGCGAGCATATAAAATAGCTGCTATATCACTTGCTATAATAGCCGAAATCTTAGCTTCTTTGGCAGCATCCACAATTTTATGCATGGTTTCCACATCATTATCGTAAATTACGGTGTTTACGGTAAGGTAACTTTTAAGTCCATGCTCGTTGCAATATTCTGCAATCTTATGTAAATCATCAATAGTAAAATTATTGGCAGAATTGGCACGCATATTAAGCCCTTCTATGCCAAAATATATAGCATCGGCACCTCCTTGAACGGCTGCTACAAGCGACTCATAAGAGCCCACCGGTGCCATTATCTCAAAATCTTTTCTTTCCATCTTGATTAAATTATCTTTTTACAAAGATACAACAACTTATTCATAAACAACGGTATCACAAGACAAAAAACACAAGACAACGCTCATTGCTACTTCAGCGTGAGTGTTGAACAAGTGTCAGGATTGAGCAAAACAGCACAATCCATAATCTGCTCGGCTGTTAAAGCATTAATGTGCTCGGCAAGTTCTCCATCGGTCATCACATTATTATAATACAAATAATTTTTGCCCAATGATAATGCCACAGCCTCTTTATTCTCTCCCGACACCAACAATTGCCCTAAATATTGGCGTTTTGCGGCTTGCAAAGCCTTTTCAGAAAGTGGCTTTTCAGCCAATTCCTCAATTATTCTTTTTATTATACGAATAGCAGGAACTACATGTTGCTCGTCACTACCAAAATATATTTGAAACAGACCACAATCACTCAGCAAAGATAACGATGATTCAACTGTATAGGCATAACCACGTTTCTCTCTAATTGCAACATTCAACAATGAATTCATTCCCGGACCTCCAATCATGTTATTGAGTAAGAATGCTGCATATCTGCGTTCATCATGCATGGAAAATATTTGTTTGCCTATTATCGTGTGTGCTTGATGCGAGTCTATGTTTATACTTTTATGAAAAACAGGGACCTCAATAGGAACATTACGCTTTATTCTTTCAAGACTATGATTAAGTTGACCGAAATATTTTTCGACAAGACGAAACAGCTTTGCACTGTCAATATTACCCATAGCAAAAAACACCATATTCTCGGGAACATATTGTGTATCGAGATAATATCTGCAATCGGCAGAAGTAATGCTTCTTAAATCTTGTTCGTTTCCCAAAATATTATGCCCCATAGCAGAACCAGCAAACAAATAGTCTTCAAAATCATCATAAGCAGCTTCCATAGGCGTATCTCGGTAAGAATCAATCTCTTCCATTACTACTTCTCGTTCTTTTTCAAGTTCCGATTCGGGGAATGTACTATTTGCCACAAGATCGGAAATAAGTTCTATTGCCCGAGCAAAATGTTCACATGGAAAAATCGAATATACAGCTGTACCTTCCTTAGTGGTGTAAGCATTTAGTTCACCTCCCACTCTTTCCATACGATTAAGTATGTGCCAAGAACGTCGGTGTGTCGTACCCTTGAATATCGTATGTTCTACAAAATGTGCAAGCCCTGTTTTACCCGGCAAATCATCACGACTACCAGCATTAACCACAAGACCACAATAAGCCACTTGCGATGTGGTGGGTACATGTATAAGTCGTAATCCATTCGCAAGCGTATGTGTATAATATCTTGATTTCATCATTATTTATTCTTCTTATTACGCCAAGTTTTTATGCGTTCAATACCGGCTTTTCCCAATATCAACAACCCACTATATTGTGCCGTTTTAGCAAAGCCAAAAAATACAAACCACAAGATTCCTTTTAATGTCGCACTTATAGGTAATAGCATTTGTGCAAAAGAAACGATATAACATAATATACAAATAGCAAGCACAAACACTCCGGTACGGAAAGACAGTCCGGCAAGCCATTGCTTAACTTTTTTACGACAAAACATGTATCACTCCTTAATTGTAAGCATACATAAGTAATCATAATGCGGACCTTCTTTTATCAATGTTGCTTCAAAGCCACAAGCTTCAGCACAACATGATAATGTATCAAAATCAACATATAGGCAGTCAAATTTACCTCCTTTAATGTCCTTATATTGCATTTCATAGTCCACAAGCCCATAGTATTCTCCATTTAAATCGACATCAAAACTTCCATCTTCATTTTCATAAAGATATTTTAAATCGCTTGAGTCCATCAATATAACGCCTCCGGGATTAAGCATTTCACGCATACGAGCAAAGAACATAGGCATATTTTCAAGTCGTCCAACTATTCCGGAGCCATTCATCAACATGAGTATTGTATCATATTTGTCGGTAAAGCGTTGGTCAAACATATTAACCAATCTTGCGTCTTTTACTCCTCGTAATTGCATGGCTTCAACCGACAATGGTGAAATTTCCACGGCACACACGTCTTTACCCATTTCTTGCAACGCCAAAGCATGGCAACCGCTTCCGGCTCCCACATCAAGTATTTTACCTTTAGCCATACGCAATGCCTCTTGCTCTATAACCGGCATTTCTCTAAACGAGCGAAAAAGTGTTTCAATAGGCATTTCATCTTCGTCAAACATTGAAGACAATACTCTGAGTCGTGCCGATTTTCCGGTGCGTGCGTAATCTAAAATCGCAGCACCCATAGGGTCATTTTGTGGATTTATAAGTTGGTCACTAAAAGCCATAATATGTTTTATTCTGTTTTTATGCCACAAAGATAGTGATTAAAACAACGTGTTATTTTTTATAACATGTAATTTTTTCTCTAATAATGAACTTTTATGTATGATTGATGTTTTATTGACAAAGAAGTTTGATTCATGTTGATGTTAGTTAATTGATTTAAGGCATTTCTGTTAAGTTTCAATATCTCTCGATGATGTGGGACGTGCGTAATGATACTGTGAAGTATGTGGACGCCGTCCTTTTTTATTGTATCTCACCGATAAACAATTGTCGATAAAAATGTGTTTTAATGAAAAAATTATAGTATGAAAAGAAATATCCCTAAATGTCTTGAAACGGTTTCACAATTATTGCGTGGAGCTGTTATAATAGTGTCGGTTTTGCTTATCGCATATGTATCCTACGATATTCTAAATGGAATTGCTCTTGTTAATGCCGAACGTTATTTGTCGTTTCAACTTTTTGTGTGTATCGTGTTTTTAGCATCATTATTTGTCGATTGGTATATCTCTGAACGAAGATGTCGTTTTTTCATTCATAATTTATTCTTTTTCCTTGTTTCCATTCCTTACCTCAACATTATTCATGCATCAGGGACTATTATGAGTGAAGAGACTTATACTTATATACGATTTATACCTCTTGTACGTAGTGCTTTTGCTCTTGCTGTCGTTGTAGGCTATTTATCCAAGAATAAATTGAACAGTTTATTCATGTCCTACTTGATTGTATTATTGGCAGGATTATATTTTGCCGCTTTGATATTCTATAAAGTTGAATATGGCATAAACGAACATGTAACGAGTTTCCCTCTTGTAATTTGGTGTGCTTTTATGAATGTTACCACACTTGGTTCGCCTATTGTTCCTGTCACAGCCGTAGGTAAAATCATTTATGTGTTCTTAGGTTTTTTAGGCATGACAATGCTCCCGTTATTTACGGTATATGTAAGTAATTTGATAAAAAACGAGCCACGCATAACACGTTCTCGCTCTAAAAGCAAGACTTACTTCAAAGCAAAAAAGGATAAATCAGATTCAACGTCGCTTTAATTCGATGAAACTATATGAATGAGGGTTTCGTTCGTCGATGCCATGATCTTCGTGCGAAACCTCTTGCCATTCCGATGTATTCAAAGAAGGAAAAAACGTATCGGCTTCGGGAAAAGATTCGTGTATTACCGTAAGATGCAACGTATCAATCAAAGAAAAGGCTTCTCGATAAAGCATTCCTCCTCCTATTATAATTCTTTGACGATCTTGCGACGTAGCCTCCAAAGCCTCCTCAAGCGAATGATAGACTTCGGCTCCCGGAGCCTCAAAATCGTTATTGCGAGTAATTACCACATTCTTTCTACCTGGCAAAGCCCCTTTTGGCAACGACTCCCACGTGCGACGTCCCATAATTATGGAGTGTCCCATAGTTATATTTTTGAAATGCTTTAAGTCGGCTGGTAAATGGCATAACAAACCGCCATTCTTTCCTATTGCTCCGTTTTCATCTACTGCTACTATTGCCGATAAATTCATATAAAACTTTTTTAAAAATTAAACGGCAACAATACCTTTTATGTGAGGATGTGGATTGTAATCTTCAAGAGAAAAATCTTCATATTTGAAGTCAAACAAGTCTTTGACATCGGGATTAATAACCATACGAGGCAAACTGCGAGGTTCACGACTCATTTGTTCTTGCACTTGCTCAAAATGGTTACAATAAATGTGTGCATCGCCAAGCGTGTGAACAAATTCCCCAGCTTCAAGTCCGGTTACTTGTGCCATCATCATAAGCAACAATGAATAAGAAGCAATATTAAACGGAACTCCTAAAAACAAATCGGCACTGCGTTGATACAATTGAAGACTCAATTTACCATTTGCTACATAAAATTGAAACAAAGCATGACAAGGCGGTAATTTCATCGATGGCACATCGGCAACATTCCAAGCACTTACGATAATGCGACGCGAATCGGGATTATGTTTAATCATCTCTATCGCTTCAGTTATTTGGTCTATTACACCACCCTTACCGTCAGGCCAAGAACGCCATTGATGACCATAAATAGGTCCCAATTCTCCATTTTCATCAGCCCACTCATTCCAAATCCTTACGCCATTCTCTTGCAAATAGTGTACATTTGTGTCCCCTTTTAAGAACCACAATAGTTCATAAATAATTGACCTTAAGTGTAGCTTTTTTGTGGTCAACAATGGAAATCCTTCAGCAAGATTAAACCTCATTTGATGACCAAAAATACTTTTTGTTCCGGTACCTGTGCGATCGGTTTTCAATACACCTTCGTCCATCACGCGATGCAACAAATCAAGATATTGTTTCATTGTAAATAATGAGTCTTTGTTAATAGTATCACAAATATACAATTATTTTCCCAAAAACAGGGAAACAATAAAAAAAGTTGCTTGCAAAATCACAAGCAACTTTTACTTTTATATCATAAGATATTTTTTATCTTTTTCAGAATTATTTTCCTGCTTGAGCTTTAGCTCTCTCAAGATATTTATCCACATCCACTTGATAACCCATGATGAAACTTGGATACTTATCTTTGATGGTTTGAAGAAGTTCTGCTTCTTGAGCATATTTTTGTTGTTCACGTAGCACAGTAGCTTTCTTCAAGATGAACAACGGAGTATATAACTCATTATCACCGGCAAGAGAAATAGCTTTATCAAAGTATTTTACTGCATCATCATACTTTTGCAAATTCACATAACAGTCACCTATCAAAGATTGAGAAGCAGGACCAACCAAAGCTCCTTCGCCATCATATTTTTTCAAATAGTTAATAGCTTCTTCATATTTACCTTGTTGATAGAGAAGAATACCGGCATTCAATCCTGCACGATTGGAAGCACTGTTGCTATAATTATCGGCAACAGCCATATATTCATTAAGTGCAATAGAGTCTTGACCCAATGTTAAATCCACATCAGCCTTAGCAATTTCTTCCTTAGCCTTTTCCATGTTAGGATTTTGGATTAAATAAACATAACCAAGAATGATAACAGCGATTGCCAAGATTGCAACAACAACCCACACAATCATCTTCTTGTTGTCTTCAACTTTCTTCTCAATTCCCGAAAGAGATTCATTAAGTTCCTCTATTGAGGTACGTGTTTCGTTTTGTTTTTTAGCCATATTATTAAAAAATACTTATTATTCGATAGTTTACAAATTTATCATGCAAAAGTAATAGATTACTTGTTAATAAAAAAAGAAAATTGCCTATTTTTTAAAACGCACCAAAAAAATCCACCGTTTTTAGTTTACTTACACATTTCAATACTTATATATCCCACTACACTACGGTCATTTTTTTTAATTCCTTTTAAAACAAGGTAAGTTGGGGGTTGAGTAAACGAAAGGTCATGCGATGATGTGGAGTGGGACCATATTTTTCGATTGCATCACGATGTGCCGTAGTGGGATAACCCTTATTTTTGTCCCAAGCGTATTGAGGATATTCTTTGGCTATATTATACATGTATTCATCTCGATGAGTCTTTGCCAACACCGATGCGGCTGCTATACTCATCATTTTCCCATCTCCTTTTACAATGCATGTGTGAGGCAGATTGTGATATTTTATAAAACGATTCCCATCTATTAATAATGCTTCGGGTATTACACTTAATTGGTCTATCGCACGATGCATTGCAATGAAAGAAGCTTTGAGAATGTTTATCTCGTCTATTTCTTGTGGAGAAACAAATGCTACTGCCCAAGCTATGGCTTCTCGCTCAATAATAGGACGCAAAATGTCTCGTTGATGTTCGGTGAGTTGTTTTGAATCATTCAACAAGTCATTATGAAAATCTTCGGGTAGAATTACGGTAGCCGCAGTAACCGGTCCTGCCAAACAACCTCTTCCGGCTTCATCACATCCGGCTTCAATACGCCCTTTTATCAAGTAAGGTTCAAGCATGATATTATTTATTTCGCTTGATAATGTAGTTGAAAAGATGCTTAAAATCTTCAATTACAGGCTTATGAGGATATGCATCAAGAATAGAAAAAGCTTCATCTCTAAGTTCTTCCATTTTAGCATAGGCATATTCAATACCTCCTTCGTTTTTAGCAAATTCTATCAACATTGCAATTTCTTCGCTTGAAAGCTCATTCTTATTGATGATTTCAGTCATTTGTTCACGCTTTGGCGATGCATCTTTAGACAAAGCATAAATAAGAGGCAATGTAACCTTTCCTTCTCGCAAATCATTACCGGTTGGCTTACCTATGGTTTTATCTTCAAAGTAATCAAAAATATCATCTTTGATTTGAAAACACAACCCGAGCAATTCGGTGAATTTCATAAGATCTTCAAGTTCTTTTCCTCCGGCATTATTAACATGTCCGCTCACTTCAACACAACATTTAAACAAAGAAGCTGTTTTATGTTTTATAATATCGAAATAAGTATTTTCATCGATATTATGTTGTCGAGCATTATCTATTTGATTCATTTCACCAAGAGAGAGCTCGCGTCCCAAGCGTGACAAGACTTTAGTGATTTGTGGGTTATCGGTTTGAACGGCACAATGCAAAGAAGCACTCACAAAGAAATCGCCCACAAGCACTGAAATGTGATTGTCCCATATTCGGTTAATTGTAGGTTGCCCTCTGCGTTCTTTTGATTCGTCAATCACATCGTCATGAATAAGAGATGCATTGTGAAGCATTTCTATAGCAGCACCGGCATTTAACACCTTATCGTTTACCTCACCGAAAAAACGACCGCTGAGAATGACCAAAACAGGGCGTATTTGTTTCCCTTTTGTTTCAAGAAATTTGGCTACGATTTGGTTCATGAGAGCCGAATCGCTCACAAGAGCATTTTTGATTATTTCGTTCAGCTTGGATAAATCCGAAGCGATGTTTTTTTGAATAGTATTTACCTCTCCCATTCTTTTTTGCGGATTAAGTTGCAAAATTAGCAATAAATCCGTGTTAAATCACGAAATGCACAAATAAATAAATTTAAATCTTTTCGAATATTGTATAATTTTATGAACTTTGTGCCACTTAATTATAATATTTCGTTTATGAATCGTTTTTTGTGCATTGTTCGTGTCGTGTTATTGTTTGTAACAATAACCATATCATCAGTAAATGTTAATGCTCGTACAATTAAAGGTGTGATTTTGTCGGCAATCGATTCAACAACTATAGTAGGTGCCTAATGTCGTCTTATATCAGATTCTATCGTCGTAAAAACGTCTATTTCCGACAACCAAGGTATGTTTACCCTTGAAACCGACAACAAGTCTTCACTTACTCTTGAAGTAGGAATGGATGGGTACTCAACAACTCAAATTATCATAGAAACAGGAGACGCAACACTCAACGTAGGGACTATATATCTTGACGATAGCATAACGTTAAACGATATAATGGAAACAGCCAATTCTACAATAAGTTCAAAAGGACGAACTATTGTTTATCCTTCCATACAAGACGTAAAGTCCTCATCGTCATCAATAAGTTTATTTCAGAAACATCCATTAGCCGGTCTTCAAGCCAATCCAATAAATCTCTCACTTTCGGTTGATGGTGGTTCTCCATATATACTTATCAATGGAATCCCTTCAAGCATAGATGATATTAATGCACTACAGCCAAAAGACATTGAAAAAGTAGAGTTTTCACGAATTTCACCGGCACGATATGCCGACAAGGGAACATCAGGATTTCCAAGTATTACTCTTAAAAAGCGTAACGACGGAGGTCAAGTTTACGCTTGGGGACGCAGTGCTGTTAATACTGTATTTATGGACGGAAATTTTAGGACTTCATACCATCAAGGACCATCTTGATTTTCCTTATTCGATAGCCCATCTTGGCGTAATTATCAACAAGTATATGATATTATCAAACGGAGTTATGTTGGTGATGATTTCAATGTAAAACGTGAAGAACAAGACCTTGTTATCAATCACATTTTCAGCTATGCCAAGTTTCAGCAAGAGTTGTTCTACTTCACATATAACAGGCTCAGAATTAGGCGAATATCAGAGCAACAGCACAAGTAAAGACAAAGGTTTTTCGCCATCGCTTGATGTGTTTTTCGTCACGATTTCAATGAAAAGAACTCGTTGAAAATGCAAGTTGTAGGAACCCTAAGTAATAGTGATTATCGTCGCAATAATAACTATACATTCTCCGACAACAAAACAGAATCGTATGTGATGAACGCCACAGCCGTCGTCGCTCACTTATTTCTGAAGTGAGTTATATACACGACTTTTCCAATAACACACAGTTATCAGCCGGATATCAAAACACAATAGCTGATTTTGTACATGCTAAAGAACTCTACAATTTGTGTTATTGTAGATAAACAAAAATTATTTAGCTAATTCATTAAAGTTATTTTAAAAAGTTGTGTTACCTTTAAACACATTTTGTAATTTAATGCGTATTATATATGAAATTCAACAGATTTCTTACTCTTATATCGTGTATTTGCTCGATATATGCTTTTGCGGCTACCCCCGATGGATATTATTCTTCTTTAAACGGGAAAAGCGGTCAAAATCTTAAAAATGCCATCCATGAATTGGTGCGACCTCACACCAAACTCACCTACTCCAGCTTATGGAATTATTTTCCTCAAACCGATGCATATCCTGAACAGATAAACAATCGCACTTTAGTATGGGATATGTATTCCGACAACGAGAATATTCAAAAATATTGGTATTTCGGTGGAACAAGAGGTCTTAATCGTGAACACTCTGTACCAAAAAGTTGGTGGAACTCTCCAAGTAATGTAGAAGCTTATGAAGCAGGAACAGATATTATGCACCTGTTTCCCAGCGATGGAGAAGCTAATTCGGCTAAAAGTAATTATCCATTAGGAGAAGTAAACACATCACTTCAAGTAAAATTCTCCAACGGAGTTTCAACTGTGGGCTACCCTTCTATAAGCGGAAGTAGCACTAATTATGTGTTTGAACCCGATGATGAATATAAAGGTGATTTTGCTCGAGTTTATTTTTATATGGCTACCTGCTATCAAGATTATACATGGAAATACACCTACATGTTCAATAACTCAAGCTATCTCACACTTAATCAGTATGCGAGAGATTTACTTATTAAATGGCACAACAACGACCCTGTAAGTGAAAAAGAACGTGCAAGAAACGAAGCTGTATATTTAATTCAAGGAAACCGCAACCCATTTGTTGACGACCCTAATTTAGCCGATTATATTTGGGGCAATAAAATGGGAGAGACATACAATGGCGGTGGTAGCAGTTCAACTTCAGGACCTGCCGAAATCTTATACCCAAAATTAGGAAGTAACCTTGACTTTGGTGAACTCGGCATAAACAAATCCACCAATCTGGAAATATACATAAAAGGAAAGAATATATCGGGAAAAGGTGTATCTTTAACTTTATATGACGATAATGCCAACTACAAAATGTTCTCCCTTTCTACAGAAAAAATATCAGCAAGTGCGATGAACTCTACTGAAGGCTACAAACTTACCATAACATATAAACCTACAACTATCGGTAACCACTCTACCATATTGTATTACTCTGATGGTGGTATCGATGCTACTGAAACAGGCGTTATCATAAATGGTATATGTCTTGAAGCACCTACTCTTTCTACTCCTGTTGCATTACAAGCCGAAAATGTTACGGCTGACAGTTATAGAGCTGTTTGGCAAGAATCTGATGAAAAAATCGACTATTACATAGTGACTCGCACAATCTTTAAAAACGGTGTACAAATATCAACAGAACAAATCGACACTGAAGATACTTATATCGACATTGTCCGAACACCCGGTACAAGCGAAACTTATTATGTGCAAAGTTGCCGTCTCGGTTATCTATCAAACAAATCAAATACTATAACCATAACCGACAATAGTGGAATAGAAGGTATTCAAGCCGATAAAATATTGGCGGTTGCTACACATGTTGGCGGTTTGAGATTTATTTGCAACGAACCGTTGACAAACGTATGTATTTTCAACATGCAAGGAATATTGATAAAACAACTTGATAAGGTTGAAAACGATAATGAAATAAGTCTACCTCACGGTATTTATTTAATTCAGGCAAAAGAGTCACAAAGACCAATAAAAGTGGTTATACAATGATTTCTAAGTAATAAATAAAACAAAAAGATAACGCCCTGCATTTTGCAGGGCGTTATCTTTTATCATAAACCTTAATTAAAACGGTTTTTCTTCACTTTGTGCTATATCAGCAAAAAGATTGTTTGCCAAACTTGATGCACCTATACGAAAATACTCATTAGTAAGCCATTTTTCGCCAAGCACTTCCTTGACTATTGTATAATATTTCACGGCATCTTCGGTGGTTCTTATACCTCCTGAAGCCTTAAAACCTTTCATTACACCATGCTTGTCATAATATTCTTTTATACACTTACACATAACATAAGCAGCTTCAAGAGAAGCTCCGGGATACATTTTACCGGTAGAAGTTTTTATGAAATCGGCTCCGGAATACATTGATAAAATAGATGCATTTCTAATGTTTTCGGCTGTCTTTAATGCTCCGGTTTCAAGAATAACTTTTAAATGTGCATTTTTCGCAGCTTCTTTAATTTCAGAAATTTCATCACATAGCTCTTCGTAAGCACCATCACGATATAATCCAAGATTAAACACTATATCCACTTCATTAGCACCATCCATTACAGCAAGAGCTGTTTCTGTAACCTTTACTTCCAAGCGAGATTGTGATGAAGGGAAATTAGCCGAACAAACAGCAATATTCACTTCAGAAACTTCAAGAGAAGCTCGTACAATTTCGGCAAAACGAGAATAAACGCAAATTGCAGCTACATTTTTATACATAGGATAATTTGACTCAAAATCATTGACCTTTTGTACAAATTCTGTAACCGATTTCTCAGAATCTTCTGAACTCAAAGTTGTAAGGTCGATTGTATTTAGCAAAAACTTATATACTTCTTGATTTTTATTTTCATCAGCATGTTTTGCTATAATTTCAGCAACCTTATCAGCTACTTTTTCATCGTCAACACATACATTACTATTTAAAATAGCCTCTTGATATTTGCTGAACTTGTGTTCATGTTCATGCTCGTGTTCATGATTACAATTACATCCTTCCATATTGTATCTCTTTTTATGTATTACTTAATTTTTCATTATTCTTGTGACGTTCAAAATCACGAATTGTCTTTTTTTGAAAATTTTTCTCAAGAGCTTCTGTCATATTCACTCCGGTTTGATTGGCAAGACATAAAACCACCCAAATAACGTCGGCAAGTTCATCTGCAAGTTCTTTATCTTTATCACTGGGCTTAAAAGACTGATCTCCGTATTTTCTGGAAATAATTCTTGCCACTTCTCCCACTTCTTCTGTAAGTATAGCCATATTGGTTAACTCACTGAAATAACGCACTCCATAGGTGTGAATCCAGTCGTCGACACGTTTTTGAGCCTCTTCTAAAGTCATTTTCCTTGCATTTTTTGAAAACCAATCGACCTAACGGTCGAAATTTTAAAATCTCAACGCCAAAGTTACTCTTTTAATTTTGAATCTACAATAATAGTTACCGGTCCGTCATTTATGAGAGAAACTTGCATATCGGCTCCAAAAACGCCTCTTTTCACTTCTTTACCAATGAATGATTGCACTCTCTCGCAAAATTTATTATACAAAGGTACTGCAAGTTCATGACCGGCTGCATGTATATAAGACGGTCTATTCCCTTTTTTGGTGGAAGCAGTCAAGGTAAATTGACTCACCGACAATACTTCTCCATTCACGTCAATAACACTGCGATTCATAACTCCATTTTCATCGTCAAATATTCGCATATTAACCGCTTTTGACGCTAACCATTCAACATCTTGTTCAGTATCACCTTCTGCGACTCCAACAAGTATCATAAGTCCCTGATTGATAGAACTATGCAATTCACCGTCTATTGCAACAGAGGCATTTAGCACACGTTGTATTACTATTCTCATTCTATATTAAGATTTTCTTTTAATATTTTAGCTTTAGCCGGTCCTACGACAGTGGCAATATCATCAAAACTCGCTTCTCGCAATCTTTTTAAACTCTTAAAATGTTTTATCAACGTATTACGAGTAACTTCACCTATTCCTTTTATCTCATCTAAGGCAGAAACCGTCTGCCCCTTACTTCTTCTATTACGATGATGCGTAATACCAAAGCGGTGAGCTTCATCGCGTAAATGCTGAACAACCCTTAAAGATTCACTATTCTTATCAATATATAACGGCACACTGTCGCCGGGAAAATAGATTTCTTCCAGTCGCTTTGCTATACCCACCAACGCAATTTTACCTCTAATACCCATTTCGTCAAAAGCTTCCACAGCTGCACTCAACTGCCCTTTTCCTCCATCGACAATTACAAGTTGAGGTAAATCCTCACCTTCATTCATTAATCGCGTATAACGACGCGTAAGAACCTCCTTCATTGAAGCAAAATCATCGGGACCTTCAACCGTTTTTATATTAAAATGTCTATAATCCTTTTTTGACGGAACAGCATCTTTAAATACCACACACGAAGCAACCGAATTAGTTCCTTGAATATTGGAGTTATCAAAACATTCAATATGATGAGGTAAAACATTCAATCTAAAATCACGCTGCATAGTTGACAAAACACGCATAGTTCGTTGCTGAGGATTCAATTTCTCAGCACGAGATAATTTATCTATCATATACTGCTTGGCATTTTTCAGAGCTATGTCAAGAAGTTTTTTCTTATCACCTATTTTAGGTACAATAAAAGAGACTCCTTCCATTTCTGTTTCAGGGACAACAGGTACTAAAATTTCACGCGGTTTTCGATTAAATTTTGACATTATCTCGGCAATAGCCATTGATAACAATTCTTCATCAGTTTCTTGCAACTTAATGTTGTACTCTAATGTAAGGCATTGCACAATAGAGCCGTTTCTCAAGTGCAAATAATTTATATAAGCACTATTTCCATCACGATGAATTGCAAAAACATCAACATCAGTTATATGAGAACTTACTATAACAGATTTTGCTCTATATTTCTCGACTAAATCATACTTTTCTTTTATTGTTTGTGCGTCTTCGAACTTCAATTCACTCGCCAATCGTCCCATTTCATCGACAAGATAATCGCACAATTGTTGCGTATTTCCGCTTAATATCTGCCTGATTTCATCGATAAATTTACCATATTCTTCAATAGACACAAAGCCTTTACAACACCCAAAACAATTCTTGATATGATATTGAAGACATAAATTAACCTTATCACGAGCAACGGTTTCATCGGTAATTACATGACGGCAAGTCCTTATTGGATAAATCTCTCGTATCAAATCCAAAACAGTACGTGCAACATTCACATTAGAATATGGTCCGTAAAACTTTGCTCCCCTAACAGGAGATTCACGAGTAAGGAACACCCTTGGATATGGTTCATTTGTTACACATATCCAAGGGTAAGATTTATCGTCCTTTAATAAAACGTTATATCGAGGTTTATGCTCCTTTATTAAACTATTTTCAAGGTGTAAAGCATCTTCTTCACTATCCACGACTATATATTTCAAATCGTAGATATTTTTCACCAAAATATTTGTACGAGCGACACTATGCACCCTATTAAAATAAGAACTCACCCTACGCTTTAATCGTTTTGCCTTACCTACATAAATAATCTTCCCGGAACTGTCAAAATACATATATACACCGGGAGAATCGGGTAAAAGTCCTACCTTTATTTTCAGGTTTTCACGAACATCCACACCTTGACTTATCTGCTTAATAAGTAATTAATGACGTAATTTCAGCATCGGCAGGGAACGCACGACGTCCATTTAAAACCGAAAGTTCAACAATAAAGTTCAAATACACTTTTTTAGGATTCAAACTTTTCACAAGTTCATAAGCAGCTGCCATAGTACCGCCTGTTGCAAGAAGGTCATCATGGATTACAACAACATCATTTTCATTAATTGCATCACGATGAATCTCTATAGTATCGGTACCATATTCTTTTGCATAAGTCTTATTTATTGTAATAGCAGGAAGTTTCCCCGGTTTACGCAAAGGAACAAATCCTGCACCAAGTTCATAAGCAAGAATAGATGCACCTATAAAGCCACGAGCTTCAATACCCACCACCTTGGTAACGCCGAGGTCTTTATAAATATCACGCAAAGTCACCCCTATTTCTTGAAGAGCTTGACCATCCTTTAAAGCAGTTGTAAGATCACGAAATAAAATTCCTTTTTTAGGAAAATCAGGAATATCACGAATCAAACTTTTTACTCTTTCCATTTTGTTTTTTTCCATATAATATAGTATTTAAATTAATTATGTTCCACGTGAAACAATTTTCATTTATCTGCCTAATAATAAAAGCAATATATTTATATCACTCGGAGAAATACCCGGAATGCGTGCAGCTTGAGCCACAGTTTCGGGATCTATTTTTTCAAGCTTTTGTCTTGCTTCGGTTGAAATAGCATTTATTTCGCTATAATTCAATTTTCCTTTAAGTTTTACATGCTCGAGACGCATCACTTTTTCAGCAATCATTTTCTCTCTATCAATATAACCTTGATATTTTATAAGAATTTCAGCAGCTTCCACTATTTCATCACGACGTTCCTCCTCTAAAGCCTCTATAAAGTTTTTCAACGGCATAATGATTTCAGACAACTTCTTTATATCAAGTTGTGGGCGTAAAACTAATGAATGTAATTTACACCCCTCTTTTAAAGGAGATGTCCCCAATCGCTCCAAATCAGCATTAATTAATGATGGTTTTATTGAAAACTCCTTACAAAAAGCGACCAATTTATCTCGTTGTTCTCGCTTTGAAACCATTAAATCATACCTTTCTTGCGTAGCAAGACCAAGTTTATGTGACTTCTCGGTTAATCTCATATCGGCATCATCTTGACGCAATAAAATTCTATATTCAGCACGAGAAGTAAACATTCTATATGGTTCATCAACACCTTTTGTAACCAAATCATCAATTAGAACACCTATATAAGCCTCATCACGACCTAAAACAAAAGGTTCTCCATTCACAGCATTTTGATGTGCATTAATTCCGGCTATCAAACCTTGTCCTGCAGCTTCTTCATATCCGGTGGTTCCGTTTACCTGACCTGCAAAGAATAAATTCTTAACTTTTTTCGTTTCAAGCGTATGCTTCAATTGAGTAGGGTCAAAAAAATCATATTCTATTGCATAACCCGGACGATATATTTGGACATCGGCAAGTGCCGGGACCTTTTGCAAAGCACTGAATTGAATATCAAGTGGCAACGATGAAGAAAAACCATTTACATAATATTCATTAGTTTCCTCACCTTCAGGTTCAAGGAATAATTGATGCGAATCCTTATCGGCAAAAGTAACAATCTTGGTTTCTATGCTTGGACAATAACGAGGACCTATACTTTTTATCTGCCCGTTATACAAAGGAGAATCAGGCAATCCCTTACGCAAAATATCATGTACTTCAGAATTGGTATTCACTATCCAACACGGACGTTGTTTCAATTTCCTATTTACATCGGGCAAATATGAAAACTTATGAAAATCATTATCACCTTCTTGTTTATCGGCCAATTCAAATTTTATTGAACGTGCATCGATTCTTACAGGCGTTCCTGTTTTCATTCGCTCGGTTTTAAAGCCAAAATCACGAAGTTGCTCGGTAATACCGTGCGAAGCCGGTTCTGAAACGCGTCCCCCTTTTATTTGTACACGTCCCACATGCATCAATCCATTTAAAAAAGTTCCTGCAGTAAGAACTACCGATTTAGCTTTAAATTCAACACCAAAAGCCGTTTTAACACCTATAACAGCGTCTCCATCAAAGACAAACCCTACAGCATCATCTTGCCATAAATACAAATTGAGCGTTTTTTCTATAATATTACGCCATTCAGCCATGAATTTCATACGATCACTTTGAGCTCGAGGACTCCACATTGCCGGACCTTTAGAACGGTTTAACATACGGAATTGTATAGCCGATTTATCGGTAACAATTCCCATTTGTCCACCCAAAGCATCTATTTCTCTTACAATCTGTCCCTTTGCAATACCTCCAACAGCCGGATTACAACTCATTTGAGCTATTTTATTCATATCCAACGTTATAAGCAAAGTAGACGAACCAAGATTAGCTGCAGCACACGCAGCTTCACAACCGGCATGTCCTGCACCAATTACAATTACATCATATTCAAATTTCATAACTACAATAAATTAAGCCAATAAATCGAGAGCTTCATTTTCATGACGTTCCATTATTTCACGCTCGCCCTCACCCTTGTCGTTTATTCCACAAAGATGCAAAACACCATGTATAATAACTCGCATAAATTCTTCCTCAAAAGATTTATTGAAAAGTTCGGCATTACTTTTAACCGTATCAAGCGAAATAAACATATCTCCACTTATTCTTCGCTTGTTGGAATAATCAAATGTAATTATGTCGGTATAATAATCATGCTGTAAAAACTGACGATTTACTTCCAATATTTTTTCGTCATCACAAAAAACATAAGTCAAATCACCCACTTTTTTGTCGTGACGATTAGCAACTTCTATAATCCATGCCTTAATTTTTTCTTGATTAAACTCCGGCATGTCAATTTTCTTAACTGTAAAATTTATCATCGACATAACTAACCTAAATTACACACAAAGATAACATAGAATTAAATACCATATTCGACATTAACAAAAATTCACATTTCGTAAATTCATTTGAAATTTTCATTTTTTTCGATTTATTTTAACAGTAGCTTTAAAATGGGGATAATTATCAGTATTTTAACGATTTACAATAGAATCAACTCGCTGAGATTTCAATATTTCAAAAGCTTCAAGGAATTTATCGAAAGTTTTTAACTGAAATATTGTAATTTTACAGAAAATGTTCAACTTAATCATGACACAAGCTGAAATTTGGAAAAAAGAAATAACAAGTAAGTCCAATCCCGAAAAAGCCAAAATATTATCAGGATTTTTCAAAACAGGGAAAGGACAGTACGGAGAAGGTGATATTTTTCTCGGACTTACGGTTCCGCAGAACAGAGAAATTGCAAAAAAAAATTTCAATGCGTCTTTTGATACAATTTCAGAATTATTACAGTCTCCCATTCACGAATTTCGCATTTCCGCCCTATTCGCTCTTGTTATAAAGTTCAAAAAACACAAAGAAGAACAAAAAAGAATTGAGATTATTAAATTTTACCTTTCCCACACACAATATATTAATAATTGGGATTTGGTTGATTTAAGTTGTGGTTACATATTGGGAGAATACATGTTAAACCATCCTCACGACATTCTTATTAAACTGAGCAATAGTAAAAACATGTGGGAACAAAGAATTGCCATTGTTTCAACAATTACACTTATAAGAAACAAGCAATTTGACACAACACTATATTTAGCCGAAAAATATCTAAATCACACTCATGACCTCATACACAAAGCCACAGGTTGGATGTTAAGAGAAATGGGTAAACAGGATGCCGATATATTAAGAAATTTTCTTAATAAGCATGCTCAAAATATGCCTCGCACAACTTTACGCTATGCGATTGAAAAATTCACTCCCGAAGAACGTAAAAAGTACCTATCAATAAAAAAACAAAAAATATGAAGAACTTTTCAAAATCCATAATAGGCAGCACCCTCTGCAACGTAGCTCTTGCATATATTATTTTTATGATTGCAAGAATCATTTTCTTTATTGTTAATTTCAGCTATTTTGCACCATACATGTCAACCGACCTTGCACTTGACATGCTTAACGGAGCCCTACGATTTGACACGACCGCATTGCTATACACTAACGGCTTGTATATAATCATGGCACTAATTCCTCTCCATCTCAAAGAGAACAAGTGCTATTATAAAGCAACAAAAATTATTTACATGTTTTTAAATTGCATTGCTCTTGCTGTCAATCTTATTGATACTATATATTTTCAATTTACAGGAAGACGCTCAACGGCAACCGTTTTCAACGAATTTTCCAACGAGGGTAACATTGCATCCATCTTTTTGAAAGAGTTTTTTATACATTGGTATTTGGTTACAATATTTCTTATCATATTATGGGCTATGTGGAAAATGTACCAAACACCCAAAACCACTCTACAAACAAAAAAATCACTTTATTACATTAAACAAAGTATTAGTTTCATTATCGTTGTTGCACTTAGTGTAATAGGCATTAGAGGTGGTGTAGGTAAAGCTGTACGTCCCATTACAATAAGTAATGCCAACCAATATGTAAACCGCCCCATAGAAACATCTGTTGTACTAAATACACCATTCTCAATAATAAGAACAATTGGCAAAAAAGCCTTTGAAACGCCATCATATATGAGTGACGAAGAGATGGTTGCAACCTATTCTCCTATACACATACCCGATAACAACAAGCAATTCAAAGCTCGTAACGTTGTCGTTCTTATTTTGGAAAGTTTTGGCAAAGAATATAGTGCATGGCTTAATAGACATGACAATTCTGAGGAATATCCCGGTTATATGCCATTCATAGACTCAATAGCTCAACATAGTATCACTTACCGTTACTCATTTAGCAACGGGCGTAAAAGCATTGACGGAATGCCTTCCGTCTTGTCAGGTATTCCTATGTTTATAGAACCTTTTTTCCTAACTCCGGCATCACTTAACAAAGTGAGTGGTATTGCAAGCGAATTAAACAATAAAAACTATTACACAGCATTCTTTCATGGAGCTCCAAATGGCTCAATGGGATTTGAAGCTTTCGCTCGTGCTACAGGTTTTAAAGATTATTACGGGATGAGCGAATATAAAGCCGATGGGAATCGATATTCAAAAGACGATTACGATGGTACTTGGGCAATATGGGATGAAGAATTTTTACAATTTTATGCCGACAAAATGGCAACTTTCAAACAACCGTTCATGACAGCTATTTTTACTGCATCATCACACCACCCTTTTGTTGTTCCTGAAAGATACAAAAACTCTTTTGCCGAAGGAAAAGTTCCTCTTGAAAAATGTATCAGCTACTCCGATATGGCATTGCAAAAATTCTTTGATAAAGCCAAAACTAAAAATTGGTATAATAACACATTGTTTGTTATCACAGCCGACCATACCAATGAATCTCATCATTCGGCTTATAAAACCGATTTAGGATTGTTTGAAGTACCTGTTATTTTTTATGCACCCGGTGACACTACCATCACACCGGCTTATCATGAAAATATAATAGCCCAACAAATTGATATTATGCCTACCGTTCTCGACTATTTAGGCTATGACAAGCCTTATGTTTCATTCGGCATAAATTTGTTTAAATTCCCTGCACATGAAACTTTTGCTGTAAACTACAATAATGGTATCTATCAATTCTTAAAAGGCGATTTCTTGCTACAATTTGATGGACAAGCTACAATTGGAATGTACAATATTAAAACCGACCGACTGCTTAAAAACAATTTGATAGGAACCATTAAAGAACAGCACGAAATGGAACATTTCCTAAAAGCTGTAATACAACAATACATGCAACGCATGAATAATGATAAACTTGTAGAATGATAATTAAAAAGCAAAAATGAAAACAAAAAATATCTTTAAAACAACATTAATAGCGGGGTTCTTAAACATTGTCATGATTTATGTGGCAATGATGATTACCCGAATTATATTTTTCGTTGAAAATTGGAACACATTTGCCCATTATATGTCGTGGGAACTTGCCAAAAACATTTTACGTGGAGGATTGGTATTTGATACTAGTACGATAATCTATGTAAATGCTCTTTATTTGGTACTTTTATTGTTTCCTTTTCACAAAAAAGAAACTGTGTGTTTTCATCGTATTCTAAAATGGATATATATCATTCCAAACGCCATAGCTCTCGCATCCAATCTTGCCGATTCGGTATATTTTACTTATACCGGTCGACGCACAACAGCTACCGTATTCAGCGAATTTGCCAACGAGGGAAACATCTTATCGGTTTTTGGAACCGAATTAATAAATCATTGGTATCTATTATTGTCTTTCATTGTTATAATATACCTCCTTTGGAAACTTTATTTAAAGCCGTTACAAGCAGTTTTTTTTTCAAAATGGAAATACTATACCATTCAAGTATTTTCGCTTTGCTTACTCATTCCTATTGCTATTATAGGAGTGCGTGGAAGTGTTACAGCCGGAACACGACCCATAACAATCAGTAATGCCAATGAATATGTAAACCGACCTATAGAAACAGCCATAGTTTTAAACACTCCTTTTTCGGTGATTCGCACAATCGGGAAAAAAGTCTTTGAAACACCTAATTACATGAGCGATGAAGAGATGACAAATACATTCACCCCTATTCACCGCCCTACTCTTGTACATGACTCAATACACAACAATGCAAAAAAGAATGTAATAATTATCATTCTTGAAAGTTTCGGTAAAGAATATATCGGTTTTTATAATCAAGAACATGAAGGATATACTCCGTTCCTTGATTCTTTAGCATCTCAATCGCTTACATTTAAATACTCTTTTGCTAATGGACGAAAAAGTATGGATGCCATGCCTTCTGTTTTATCAGGAATACCACACTTTGTAGAAACGTTCTTCCTTACTCCTGCATCACTTAACGATTTAGGTGGCATAGCTTGCGAACTCAACAAAGATAATTATTTCTCAACTTATTTTCACGGAGGTCACAATATTACACTCGGTTTCAAAGCATTTACACACGCAACAGGATATAACGATTATGTAGGACTTGATGAATATTGCAAATCGCCCAAATATAACGGGATGAAGGATTTTGATGGCAAATGGGCTATATGGGACGAAGAATTCTTGCAATTTTTTGCCGATAATTTAGAACAATTTAAAAAACCTTTCTTGGCTACTCTATTTACCGCAAGTTCACACCATCCTTATAAAATACCGGAGCGTTATCGCGACACTTTCCCCGAAGAAGGTGGAAACGAAATGCATAAATGCGTACGGTACACCGATATGTCATTGAAACGATTCTTCAATCGCATAAAAGACATTCCTTTTTTTAAAAATACATTATTCGTTATCACAGCCGACCACACCAATAAGTCAATACACGAAGAATATATGACCGATTTGGGAGTATTTGAAGTACCTGTTATTTTCTACACTCCCGATGGTAGTTTGGCACCCGAATTCTGCGAAGATAAAATTGTACAACAAATAGATATAACACCAACAATTCTAAGTTATTTAGGACATAATGAGGCTTATTTATCATTTGGAAATGATTTATTTACTACACCAAACGAACAAACGTTTGCAGTAAACTACAACAACGGAATATATCAACTTGTTAAAGGTGATTATCTGTTGCAATTTGACGGTAAATCGGTGCGTGCCATTTATAAATACAAAACCGACCGATTGCTTAAAAACAATTTGATAGGTTCTATTAAAGAACAACACGAAATGGAACATTTCCTAAAAGCAATCATACAACAATATATGCAACGCATGAACAACAATAACCTCGTTGTAAAATAACGAGGTTATTGTTACCATTATTTATGAAAAAGATTAAAAACGATCTTCTCTATCAAGATTTCTATAACTAATAGCTTCGGCAATGTGATGCTGTTTAACATCACTACTACCATCAAGGTCAGCAATTGTACGAGCTACTTTTAGAATTCTATCGTAGGCTCTCGCACTCATGTTTAATCGAGTCATTGCATCGCGTAATCTTGCCAAACCTTTATCATCGGGCAAAGCATATTCATGCAACAATCCGGAATTCATTTGAGCATTACAGTGTATGCCTTTCACTCCTTTGAATCGCTCTGTTTGTATTTCTCGTGCCTTTATTACACGTTTTCTTATCTCGGCACTACTCTCTGATGGTACTGTTGAAGAAATATCGTCAAATTCGACAGGAGAAACCTCAACTTGAATATCTATTCTATCAAGCAATGGCCCGGAAATGCGACTCATATATCGCTGTCGAGCACTTGGTTGACAAATACATTCTTTTGATGGATGTCCGTAATATCCACAAGGGCATGGATTCATCGAAGCCACCATCATAAAAGAAGCAGGATATTCTACCGAATATTTTGCTCTTGATATAGTAATCAAGCGGTCTTCAAGAGGCTGTCTCATCACTTCAAGTACTGAACGATTAAACTCCGGCAACTCATCAAGGAATAAAATACCATTGTGTGCCAAACTTATTTCACCGGGCATAGGATTTGCACCACCTCCAACCAAAGCCACCGGAGAAACAGTGTGATGAGGTGCTCTAAAAGGACGTTGCGTCATAAGAGTTGAACCTCTTTTCAGTTTTCCCGCCACAGAGTGAATCGTGGTTGTTTCCAAAGCCTCTCTAAGGGTAAGAGGTGGTAATATAGATGGTAAACGTTTAGCCATCATTGACTTTCCACTTCCGGGGCTTCCCATAAGCAATATATTATGACCTCCGGCACATGCCACTTCAAATGCACGTTTGACATTATCTTGACCTTTTACCTCTGAAAAATCGAAATCATAATCATTTACGCTGTTGAAAAATTCTTCTCTGGTATTAACAATGGTAGGCTCTATTTCACCCATTCCATTAAAGAAATTCACAACTTCAAATATATTATCAACACCAAGCACATCAAGATTATTCACTACTGCAGCTTCCTTTGCATTAGCTCGAGGCACAATAAACCCCTTAAAGCCTTCGGCTCGAGCCTTTATAGCCATAGGCAAAATGCCTCTTATAGGCAATATTGTTCCATCAAGAGACAACTCTCCCATTATCATATATTGCCCAAGACGTTCGACCGGTAGTTTTCCATCGGCTGCAAGTACAGCAATAGCAATAGGCAAATCATAAGCAGCTCCCTCTTTCTTGACATCGGCAGGCGACATATTCACCACAACATCTTTTCGAGGAAATTCCAATCCGTAAATTTTTATTGCTGAACGAACACGCTCATAACTCTCCTTAACTGCAGTATCGGGCAATCCTACAATACAGAATCCATAACCACCTTCAATTGCTACTTCCATGGTTACAATCAGAGCCTCAACACCGCTCACTGCTGCACCATAAGTCTTTGTCAACATATTATTATTTCTTTTTGGCTTGTTTTTGTGTTGTCTTGAAATGCTCTCTCACAATACCGGAAACAACCGTTATCGAATCTCCACGATAAACCTGTTGCCCTATTGAATCGAGTATGATAAATTCTGGTGTACGATTAACCTTCAATTCATTAATAGCCTTATTCATGAGTCCACCTACAGCCCAATAGTGTTTCCATTCTGTTTTTTCCTTTCTCAAAGTACGTTTCCATCTACTTGTATCACTATCAAGCATTATATCGGCTATTTGCAATTTATTTTTACTTTTATAGTCGCAATACAGCGTATCAAGTTCTTCAACAATTGATTTTCTTGACTCATCATCATTTGACCAAAAACATAATACCGACATATTACTACGCAATGGGATGAAAGATTCAAGAGAATCATTCTCATTGTATAACTTAAACGAATGATATTTTTTTCTACCACCATTTTTTAACGACAGTAATGCATTCATATCGGTATAAGCTTTTAAAATACCTGCAGGACGTGCTTTTTCTTCAATCTTATTCAACAATTCATGCACACGCTTTGAATCATCAAGATTACTGTAATCGTTTAACAGCAGTAATAAACTTGCCATTTTATCACCATTTGCCTCGATATATTCTTCTATTTTTTTATCAAGTTCTTTTGTCTTTTCCTCTTGATACAACAAATGGTTCTCTCTACGAAAGTTATTCCAATCTTCATTTTCATCACTACCTTTCATCTCTATAAGATAGTTATGCTTCATGGTACCACGCATTTTCAAGCCATCACCGTTTTTCATTACCACTTTTGTGAGCAACTTATTTTGTGAAGTATAAATATAAAATACGGTAGGATTAGACGAAACACCTTCAAAGGTAAAACGTCCTTCATCTACATTTGCATAAACAGTGTGAACACCTGCCTCATTTACATATATACCTCTCAACGTTTGCTTTTTTGCATCAGCCAATGCTCCTTCTATCTTAAAAGTATCATTGTTACAACTTATCAATGGTAATAAAAACAATATTGACCCGATTATTTGAAATATTCTATTTTGCATAAAACCAACCTGTTTTTAGGTTACTAATTTAGCTTTTATTTTATCATAGTTTCATGGAGTAATCATTTTTTGCAAAATGAAAATAGATTCTCTACCTTGATTCATAAGCAAGTCAAAAATGCTTAAATCAGGCTTGAATCCATGTCGCCCCTTCCACACTTGCCAATATTCTTGATTTTGAATGAAAGGTTGTTTATCCTCCTTATTCTCTCCTATTTGTCTTCTAAAATCTTTTACTGTACTACCTTCTTGAAATTCTTCTTGCGAAAAGGTTACATCTATCGGCAAATCCAAGAAATCAACAATTATATTGTGTATAGCAGTATTGAATGAAAGCAAATCTTTAATATCATGATTTTCATATACAGCCAACAAATCATCAGCTATATATTCAAAAAAAGGCGATTTTCCATAAGCTGAAAACAAAGCACCCCAATGCACCCTACGCCAATCTCCATGTTCAGATAATTCCACGTCACTAACGCTCTGCAACACTCCGGCAATAGGTTTTACTAAAGGCAATGTAAGGGTTTGTAAACCATTTGCTCCTATAATATTGCAATGATTTGTACACCAAGGCAATTTACTCCGTTTCTCCCCTATCGATACAAGCGATTTACGACATGCAAGCATTGCGGCATAATACCTTACACTACCTGCATAAGCCAATGAGAATAAACCGTGTTCAATATACATGATAATTATTGTTATTTATCGGGGTTGGCATTGGCAAATATTCTATTCCAACGAATTCCTCCGTTAAACAATGATTTATCTTTATCAAAAGATACCAATATAAAGATTGGAGCACCTACAACATGGTCTTCGGGAACAAATCCCCAATAACGAGAATCAGCTGAATTGTCGCGATTGTCACCCATCATCCAGTAATAATCCATTTTAAACGTATATTCATCAGTTGGCTCTCCGTTTATATATATTTTGCCATCTTTCAACTGTAAATCATTACCTTCATAATTCTTTATTACACGCTCGTATATAGGCAGATTATCAAGAGTCAACTTAATTGAACGTCCTTTAGCAGGAATCCAAATTTCGCCATAATTAGCTCTGCTCCAACCATAATTATGAGTAATGGGATATACATTGATATATTCAACATCGGGAACTTTAACAACAGCTGTAATCCAATCCATTTCCTCAAGCTCAGATTTCATCTTTTTGGTAAGCGGACATTGATATACAGGATTTACCGAACCGTCAAAATTCACTTTAAGTCCAAGAGTTGCCGCATTCATAGCCGATTCAGCATCATTAATAGCAATCATAGACCTATCGTCTACACTTATTCCAAGTTTTTCCCACACATTGTCGGGTATCAAGCGACCATCTGTTTGAATAAAATAGTTATATTGCACATTTTCAGGCGCTTTAAGAGGTTTACCATCAATGTATACAATATCATTCACTATTTTTAGAGTTTCACCCGGAAGTCCGATACAACGTTTCACATAGTTTTCTCTACGGTCAACAGGACGATATATAATATCTCCAAATTCAGCTTTATTTCTCCACAATGTTTCACGTCCCCCCGGAACGGTTGCACATAAGGTATAATAATCGGGGTTTTGAACCTTTAATGCTATTGTATCGCCGGCAGGAAAATTAAACACAACAATATCGTTACGTTCAACATTGCGAAGACCTTTCAAACGGTGATAATCCCATTGAGGAGTTTCTATATAAGACTTACAGCCCAAATAAGGCAATGTATTTTGAGCCAATGGGAAATGAAGAGGTGTATTTGGTACACGAGGGCCATATATCATCTTATTAACCCACAAATAATCACCCACAAGCAACGATTTTTCAAGCGATGAAGATGGTATTTGATAGTTCTGACCTACAAACAAAAATATGAAATATACCAAAATAAGAGCATATACAATGGCATCGACCCAGCTCATAATACTGCGTATAGTTTTATTTTTTGCATGTTTCCACCAACTCCAAGGAATAAACTGAGTCAAATAAATGTCGGCAAGAAGAGGCCAAAACAAAAGAACCCACCATGAACCAAGCCATATAACCCAAATAAAGAAAATCAAAGAAACCACTCCAAAACGAATCCATCGAGTCTTTTTTACCCTATTCAAACGCTCTTTCAAGCTTCCGGTTTGCTTCTCATTCTCTTGTTTTTGTATATTCTTATTCTCCATAAAATTCTTATAAATATTAATTAATATAACTCCACAACCTCTTCTAAGGTTTATATATAAACAGGCAACTCAATCACTTGCCTGTTATCCTCTACAAAGATACAACAAAGAAATGAAAGTGAGTGCTATACACATAAAAGAATATTGTATGATAGCCACGGCTCTTTCATTTAAAATGGCTGTGGGCATTCAAAAAGGTTTTTATTTTATAGGACGCATTTCTGCAAGAAGAAGGATGTTTTTGCTCCGGTTT
>CAZHXA010000003.1:0-92301 GCA_964536025.1 uncultured Muribaculaceae bacterium | reverse complement strand
TACATTGTTGTATTGCGTTCCAACGAGAGCTTTATTCTTAATTCTTGTACAGCATCACAAGCTAATTTTTGGATATGAAAACGATCAATAACACGACTTGCTTTAGGAAATGCTGTTCGCACTATTTTTCGCATTGAATCAGACAAATCAAGTGTAACTTCCTTTACGACATAACGTTGCTCTTCATCTATCATTTGCAGTACAGAGAACATCTTCAGATTTTGTTCCTGCAACAACTGCTACGAGGGATTGCTCTCGCGTTCGAGCTTCTCTATTGGTGACAAAGGTATATAATTCTCCATTTGACAGCGAAGACTCATCTATAGCCAATCGTGGTCCTATGTTCTCCGGAAACAGCAACCATTCTTCAGCATGTTCTAATTGGTCCTACTCTCTAAATCCACTTAATTTCTCTTTATATTGCTTCTCAAACAAATGTTCGTCTATATGATAGAATTTCTCAAGCGTACGGCAAGTCTCCGGGGATGTCTCCATACGTCTCTTTTAAAAAAGACGCAAACTCTTTTGAGTAGCGAGTATCCTTTGCTGTTATGCTGATTTGTTCTACAAAGCTTTCTCCTGTTTGCTTATTCTTCCATCTACGACGTCGTAATTTTAAGACAACTTTGTGATCTCTAATCGGGAAATCTGTAACAGAAACAGCATCCATAAAACCAAGTGATTCATAATCTTCACTCTCTTGATACGATGTATTCATACGTTCATCTAAATGAATCGTCATTGACATGGCATCAATATCACGTTCATCTGTATCTGTTTTCACTATCGCAAAGCGGTCGAGGATCTCTTTGGGTAGCACAAGGCTGGCTAATTGTTCTATTATCTTTGTTTCCATATGACCACAAAAATAATATTTTTATTTATTTCCACACTAAATAACTACTGAGCCGTTACGAAACCTAAACTCATGCTACATAAAAGAGACTGTGCCGTAAACCTTAATTACGACACAATCTCTTATTTCTTGAAAACTTCACAATCACTTGTTGCGGAGCTTTTCAAAGTAGCGGTTTAGTATGTCTTGAGCGGCAACGAACGAACTTTGACGATTGCTCAATACAAGATTTTCTTTGCTTATAAGCAAATCTTCTATTTCGGGGTCGTTGTAGAAGTTTGACTTCAAACGTTCATTTATGGTTTCTATCATCCAATATTTATCTTGTTCTCGACGCTTTTGTGTAAAATATCCGTTAGCCTTAACAAATTCAAAATATCGGTCTATCATATCCCATACTTCTGCTATACCTATTTCGAAGTAGCCTGAATAGGTTAGCACTTCGGGAGTCCAACCACTTGGTGGTAACGGAAATAAATGCAATGCATTTCTGAATTGTGTTTGTGCCAATTTTGCTCGTTCTATATTGTCGCCATCGGCTTTATTTATAACTATGCCGTCAGCCATTTCCATTATACCGCGTTTTATGCCTTGTAATTCATCACCGGTACCTGCCAATTGAATGAGCAAAAAGAAGTCAACCATAGAATGTGCGGCAGTTTCGCTTTGTCCTACCCCCACGGTTTCTACTATTATGTTGTTATATCCTGCCGCCTCACACAAAATTATGCTTTCGCGGGTTTTTCGAGCCACGCCACCCAATGAGCCTGCCGATGGGCTGGGGCGAATAAATGCATCGGGGTGAAGTGTAAGTTTTTCCATGCGTGTTTTGTCGCCGAGGATACTTCCTTTTGAGCGTTCACTACTGGGGTCGATGGCTAAAACGGCAAGTTTTCCGCCTCCTTTAAGCACATGAAGACCGAAAACATCGATAGATGTACTTTTCCCGGCTCCCGGCACACCGGTTATTCCTATTCGTTTAGAGTTTCCTGAGTAAGGCAAGCACTTTTCTATAACTTCTTGGGCTATAGCTTGGTGTTCCGGATTTTGGCTTTCCACCAATGTTACGGCTTTACTCAAAATGCTTACATTTCCTTTAAGAATACCTTCTACATATTCACCTGTTGTCAATAATGTGCGACGACGTTTGCGTGTCATGTAAGGGTTTACTATAGGAGGTTGTGCAACCCCTTCATTTACAGTAAGACCTAAATATTTTTCATTGTTTTCAGGATGTTCCATATCTGTATCGAAGTTAATTGTTAGTTTTCGTTTTTTTAGTTTTTTACCAATCCTACAAGGCGAATGGTTTGCCATGAATTGTTAGGGTCATTGGTAAGTACCTCAATTTTTGCGTTAAGCACATCGTTAAGTACACGCGGATTTATGTCAACTGCCACTTTTACCGATTTACCCGGTTTTATTGTGGCTTTTTTGTAATCTATTTCAATGCCCCTATCAAGGCTGTAAATTTTGCGTATATTCAGTTTCGACTTTCCTGTATTAAACAATTCAAAGTAAGCCGTGATGTTGTTTTCTTGTTTAGATATGCTACCGCAATCTATTTTGGTTGTTGAAAGTTTTGCAACAGGATATTTGTCATATTTTTTTGCCGACGTCTTATCGAAATGTTCTCGTAATATGGTTGTTACATTTATATTTCCGATACCTGCAACAGCATTGTTGCTAAACGATGAGGGAAGTGATTCCATTGTGAAAGAATCCTGAGTAAATCCCCAATCTTCTTTTTTCTCGGAGTGAAAAGTTATGGTAATTGTTGCTATTTCTCCCGGAGCTAAGGATTGTGGAATCATCGCCACTTGAATGTGCGAAGGTACATCATGAAACACGGCAGTCATCGTGTCATTACTTTGATTATATAAGCTGATAAAGCGTGTTCGTGATTTACCTTTGGTTATTTCGCCGAAAGGCACAATTATGTTTTTTAATTTTAATGCACCTATGGCGTGCGGAAATTCACGATTGATTGTTTCAGTTGAACCTATTACGTTTCCTTTTATTGTTAATACGCTTTTTTGTGGCGTTCCATCGGTGTAAACATAAATGTTTTTGTTAAATCTGCCCGGTCGTCCGTTGGCATTGTAAGTAATTGTAACCACAGCCGTATCACCCGGAGCTATCTTTCCTGAAGTGTGCGATGTAGCCGTGCAACCGCAAGTCGCCTTAACGTCGGTGATTTTTATGTCGTCGTTACCTGTGTTTATCATTTTCATTTCACACGAAACTTTATCTGCATTTTCATTGAAAGTGCCAAAGTTGTGAACGGTATTAAGCCATGTGGCTTTTCCTTCGGCATAACAAAAAAATGTCACAAGAAGTAGAGTTAATGAAAATGATAGCGATTTCATGATTCTTTATTATCCTCCGAACTTGGTATTGTTGTCCCTTCAATGGTTAAAGTTGTTCGTTTTTCGCGTCCGTTGGTACGCACTTTTATACTTTTTTTAAACGCACCCGGTCGTCCTGCAGGATTATATGTAATTTTCACTTTCCCGCTTTTCCCGGGAGCGATAGGTTTTTTGGTGTATTCTCTACCTGTGCAACCACAAGACACTGTAACATCGGTGATGATAAGAGGTTTGTTGCCGGTATTGACGATTTCGAAAGTGGTGTTTACCGGTCCGTTTTCTTCCTTGATGATGCCAAAATCATGCGATTTTTTAGGGAATGTTGCCTGTGCATATTTTTTATCATCGGCTTGCGTGGTGCCAAACATCAGCACTGCTGTTATTAAGATAAAAAGAATACGTTTCATGTCCGTTATATGTTTTTTGATGTAAATGTTTTTAGTAATCGTATAATGTATACACTTCAAACACAAAAATACAAATAAAAGATTACAAACATCTTTATTTCAGGATTTTTATCACTAAACAATAGTATTGAGATGTAGTTTTATTCGATGTTCACATTTGCTATTAGCGAGAACAAATGACAAATATAAGCATTCCTACGCATGTAAGCAGTTTTATTCCCGTTCCCACAAAGAACGACAAGAACGAACCTATTGCAGCACGCAAAGCAATGCTTGAATCTTTTTGACTCACAATGATTTCTCCTATAAAAGCACCTAAAAAAGGGCCGGCAAACGGACCTATGGGCCACGGCATAAACATTCCCGCAAACAAACCGATTATAGACCCCCATGTACCGGCTTTACTGCCACCAAATCGTTTGGTCATCCACGGAGTGAGAAGGAAATCCACCACACTCACTGCTACGATAATCAAGCCCCACACAGTAAGATCCATGAAGCTGAATTGCACAAGTCCGCTCCAGTGCAGTAGCAACATTGCAAGATAAGCCAATGGCGGACCGGGTAATGCCGGTATAATACAACCGACAATCCCCGTTAAACCGCATATTATGGATAAAATCAATAAAAATATGTCCATGACGATTACTTTTGCAATTCATTGATAATCCAGTCCCACATTGTGTTGTTTTGGTCGTTATATAACCAGTGTCCTGTGTTTTCGCACACATAAAGCGTTTTGGGTGCTGTAATTACATTGTAAACCGAGCGTGTGGTCGTTGGGGCACAAGTTATGTCGTTATAGCCGAATGCATAAAAAACCGGTGCTTTCAAGCCACGAGCAAAGTTGGCTGCATCATAATAGCGAGCCGTATTTAGCTTTTCCTTTGTGCGGTTTCCCTTATATTTAAACGCATGAGGCCACCCTCCGGCACGTCCGTGTGTATAACCTTCCATATCGCTCATTGCAGGGAAATATATTGCCGAAGCTTTTATGCGATTATCGAGTCGAGAGGTAACTATCGACAACAAGCCACCTTGACTGCCTCCCAATGTTCCTATGTTGCCGTTGCATTGTGGCAATGACAATAAGAAATCCACAGCTCTCACACATCCCATATACACGCGTTTGTAATAGAATGTATCACGGTTTTCGAGATTATCAAGATAATATGCCGAGAGCACACCTTTGCTCAAATCTTCATATATGCTGCCTTCAAGATTGACCGGTATGCCGTGAATACCGAGTTCGAGAATAATCACACCACGTTCCGAATGTTTCACATCACCGCTTTTTACGCCTATTCCCGCTCCCGGAAATCTTACTATTGCAGGATATTTACCTTCTCCTTTGGGAATGGTGAGCATGCCATACATGCGAGAACCGTTTATATTACAGTAAGAAATGTGATACACATCAACTTTTTTTGTACAACGCTCCGGTAGCAAGGTCATTTCGGGACGAAGCTCTTGTTTTCTTAATTTTTCAAGATTTTTGTTCCAAAATTCATCAAAATCATCAGGAATTGACACTGTGGGTTGTAGTTTTTCCACATCGAAGCCTACTGTTGACATGGTTGAGGCTTTTTTCCCGTCTTTTTCAACTTTTGCTTTCACTCTCAGGAATCCGGGAGCCTTCATGGTTCCCACATTTATTGCTATTTCATTGCCGGTAGGTTTAATCGTTTTTTTAATGTGTGCATCCATCAAGTCTTCACTCACTTCGTAGCTTATTTCCACGTTATTTAATGGCATTCCGCAACGGGTCGCTATTATTTTCATTTTCACTTGTTCGCCCACTTTGTAAAGCCCGTCTTCATGGTTGGGTACAAGTAATAATTGTAGTTGACTTGATTGAGCCGACAATCCTAATGATACGGCAAGAAATAATACCAAAAAGTTGATAATTCGTTTCATTGTAACAGTTATTAAAGATGTTTTCGTTGCGAAATAAGTACAAATATAACTAAAATTGATGAATTCCTTCTTGTAAAACACGATGAAATGTAAAACACGATTCTCTCATTATGTTTATAAAACTTAACTGCAAGGTAATGCCAAAAATAGAGAACCGTTTAATTTTATATTTCGTCGCGAGTTATTAACTTTGCACAAAGTTATTGTTTTAAGGTGTGAAAGTGATTGAATAATGTTGCACCTTAATAGTTTAAGCAAAATAAAAAACTCTATATATATGGAAAAAAAATTTGCACGCACACTTGTAACCACGGCATTGCCTTATGCTAATGGTCCGGTTCACATCGGTCACCTGGCAGGGGTATATGTGCCTGCCGACATTTATGTGCGTTATTTACGCCTTAAAGGCGAAGAAGTGCTTCACATAGGCGGTAGCGATGAACATGGTGTACCTGTTACTATTCGTGCCAAAAAAGAAGGTTGCACTCCTCAAGATGTGGTTGACCGTTACCACAATTTGATTAAACAATCGTTTGCCGATTTCGGTATTTCATTTGACATTTACAGTCGCACAACATCGCACACTCACCATGAGCATGCAAGCGAGTTTTTCCGCAAGCTTTATGATGAGGGAAAATTCCTTAAAATGGAGAGCGAACAGTTCTACGACGAGGAAGCAAAACAATTCTTGAGCGACCGCAATATCGTGGGTGAATGTCCTCGTTGCCATGCCGATGGTGCCTATGGTGACCAGTGCGAGAAGTGCGGTAGCACTTTGTCGCCCGATGAACTCATAAACCCTAAGAATGCACTCACAGGCAATCCTTTGGTAAAACGCCCCACATCACATTGGTATCTGCCTTTGAACGATTACCAAGAATGGCTTGAAAAATGGATTCTTCAAGACCATAAAGAGTGGCGTAGCAATGTGTACGGACAATGCAAAAGTTGGCTCGATGCCGGTTTGCGTCCTCGTGCCGTAACTCGCGACCTTGAATGGGGTATCCCTGTTCCTGTGGAAGGAGCCGAAGGCAAAGTTCTTTATGTGTGGTTTGATGCTCCTATAGGATATATAAGCAATACCAAAGAATTGCTTCCTAACGATTGGGAAAAATGGTGGAAAGACGACAGCACCCGCTTGATTCACTTTATCGGTAAAGACAATATCGTGTTCCATTGCATCGTGTTCCCTACAATGCTAAAAGCCGAAGGTAGTTACATTTTGCCCGATAACGTGCCAAGTAACGAATTTTTGAACCTTGAAGGCGACAAGATTTCCACTTCTCGTAATTGGGCGGTGTGGTTGCATGAATATTTGGCTGATTTTCCCGGTAAACAAGATGTGTTGAGATATGTGCTTACTGCCAACGCTCCCGAAACTAAGGATAACGATTTCACTTGGAAAGATTTCCAAGCACGCAATAACAGCGAACTTGTAGCTATTTACGGTAATTTTGTGAATCGAGCTTTGCAACTCACCAAGAAATATTTCAATGGGGTTGTTCCGCAAGCCGGCGAACTTACCGACTATGACCATGCTACGCTTAACGAGTTTACAGGCGTAAAAGACGAAGTGGAAAAATTGCTCAACAACTTCAAGTTCCGTGATGCTCAGAAAGAAGCCATGAATCTGGCTCGCATAGGTAATAAATATCTTGCCGAAACAGAACCGTGGAAATTGGCTAAAACCGATATAGAACGTGTGCAAACCATCTTGAACATTGCTTTGCAACTTGTTGCTAATCTTGGCATCGCTTTTGAACCTTTCTTGCCGTTCAGTAGCAAGAAATTGCGTGAAATGTTGAATCTTAGCAGTTTCAACTGGAACGACTTGGGTAAAACCGACCTTTTGTCGGCTGGACACGTTTTAGGTGAACCGCAATTGCTGTTTGAAAAAATTGAAGACGATGCTATCGATGCTCAAATGGCTCGTTTGGAACGCATAAAGAGGGAAAACGAAGTAAACAATTTCACTCCGGCTCCGGTTGCTCCAACAGTGGCTTTTGACGACTTTATGAAACTCGATATAAGAGTGGGTAAGGTGCTTGAATGTGAAAAAGTGCCTAAGGCCGACAAGTTGTTGAAATTTAAAATAGATGATGGCATGGGCGGACGCACTATTGTGAGCGGTATTGCAAAATATTACAAGCCCGAAGACCTTGTGGGTAAGGAAGTTTGTTTTATTGCCAATTTTGAGCCTCGCAAACTGAAAGGCGTTGAGTCGCAAGGTATGATACTCAGTGCCGAAAATGCCGATGGAAGCCTTGTTGTAATAGGTCCGCAAGGCGAAGTAAAGCCCGGTTGTAAAGTAGGATGATTAACACTTAAATAAAATACACATTATGAACATAAGCAATCGCTATTGCGTAATCATGTGTGGCGGTGTGGGCAGTAGATTCTGGCCATACAGCCGAGCCAATGCTCCGAAACAGTTTATCGACTTTTTCGGAACCGGTCGCACATTGTTACAGATGAGTTTTGACCGTACAAAAGGTATTGTGCCTACGGAAAATGTAATAATCTTGACCAACGAGCAATATGCTCCGCTGGTTCAAGAACAATTGCCCGAATTGGATAAATCGCAAATCCTCTTGGAACCGGCACGACGTAATACAGCTCCATGTATTGCATGGGCTGCTTATCACATCAAAGCCATTAATCCCGATGCTGTGATTATGGTGGCTCCAAGCGATCATCTTGTGTTGAAAGAAGAAGAATTCAAGCGTTGCATCAACAATGGCTTTGATTTTGTTTCAACTCACGATGCTTTATTGACTTTGGGTATAAAGCCGAGCCGTCCCGAGACCGGATATGGATATATTCAAATAGGCGACAGTGTGGAAAACAACATTTCACAAGTGAAAACATTCACCGAAAAGCCTAATCTTGAACTTGCCAAGGTTTTCCTTTCTACAGGAGAATTTTTTTGGAATTCGGGGATGTTTCTTTGGAGCGTAAACAGCATTTTGAATGCAATTCAAGAATGTGCCCCCGAAATTGCAACTCAATTTGACAAAGGGTTGGGATTATACGGCACAAAAGATGAAAAAGCCTTTATTGAGCAAAATTTTGCGGCTTGTCCGGGCATTTCAATCGACTTTGCCGTAATGGAAAAGGCAAAAAACGTGTATGTGGAGTGCGTCGACTTCGGTTGGGATGATTTAGGCACTTGGGGAGCATTATACGACAACTCTCCTAAGAATCAAGAAGGAAATGTAACCGAAAATTGCAACGCCATGCTATTTGATTGCAAGGATTGCATGGTAGCGTCTAAGGGTGATAAACTCATTGTAGCTTCACAACTCAACGACTATATAATTGCCGCTGCCGACGACGTTATTCTTATCGTGCCTCGCAGTGAAGAGCAAAAAATCAAGCTCTATGTAAACGAAGTAAAGACAGCTTTCGGCGACAAATATTTATAACAACGTTATATAGCTATAAAAGAATGGATAATGGGGTTGTATCGTGTGATTTTGCGGTACAACCTCTTTTTTTATACTTTTTAAATACTTAATAAAATAATTGCTATATTTGTGTTCAAGATGAGTATGAGCAAAAACGATTACAACATAGTAGGGACGCACGGCTCGTGCGTCCGCAGTAAGAAGCAAACATCAAATTCATTTGAGTTTACATCCTACTGGGCAAAGAAAAACAATGAGCCTATACTCGACCTTGTGGACTTTACGCAAACATTCCTCGCCAAACACACAATACTGAATATCCTTACTCGCTATTGTGTGTTCACTTCGGAGAACATGTTGCTTGTGATGCGACCTTATCAGATAGCGGCGACCGAAGAGATTATCCGTCGTGTTAATGTAAGTACCAATGCCAAGACATGGGGTAAACGTGAGGGTGGCGGCTACATATGGCACACCACAGGTTCGGGTAAAACCCTCACTTCGTTCAAGACTGCACGCCTTGCATCTAAATTGCCCGATGTCGACAAGGTGCTATTTGTGGTAGACCGCAAAGACCTCGATTATCAGACGAAGAAAGAGTATGACCGCTTCTTTGACATTTCCGGCGGTAATTTTTACGCCTGTTAGTGAAACGTACACCTTTCGGTAGAGTGAGGAAAAGAGGAATTATAGATGGAATATTCACTATTTGTATTTTTATCATTAACTTTGCAACGAAAATTAAAGTATAACAATGGCAGAATCCAATTTTATAGATTATGTTAAGATAATGTGCCGTTCCGGCAAAGGCGGAGCAGGGTCAAAACATTATCGTAGAGCAAAATATATCCCCAAAGGAGGACCTGATGGTGGCGATGGCGGTAGAGGCGGTCACATTTTTTTGAAAGGAAACAGAAATTTGTGGACACTTCTTCACTTGAAGTTTCAACGACATGTATTTGCCACCAACGGCGAATCGGGCGGTCGTAACCGAAGTTTCGGTAAAGATGGAGAAGACCGTACGATAGAAGTGCCTTGCGGAACAGCAGTATATGATGCGGAAACAGGTAAATTCTTGTGCGACGTAACCGAAGACGGAGAAGTGGTAAAGTTGTTAAAAGGAGGAAAAGGCGGTCTTGGAAATTGTCATTTTGCAACAGCAACCAATCGCACTCCGCGTTATGCACAGCCGGGAGAACCTGCCATTGAAAAAACAATTATATTGGAACTTAAATTGCTTGCCGATGTGGGATTGGTAGGCTTCCCTAATGCAGGAAAGTCAACCTTATTGTCGTCAATATCGGCAGCAAAGCCCAAAATAGCTAATTATCCTTTTACTACATTGGAACCCAATTTGGGTATTGTGAGCTATCGCAACAATCAATCGTTTGTAATGGCGGATATACCCGGAATCATAGAGGGAGCAAGTGAAGGCAGAGGTTTGGGATTGCGTTTTTTGCGACACATAGAGCGTAATGCCGTTTTGTTGTTCATGATTCCCGCCGATAGCGACGATATTAAAAAGGAATATGGAATATTATGCAACGAATTGCAACAGTTCAATCCCGACTTGGTGGATAAACCTCGTGTTCTTGCTATAACCAAATGTGACATGCTCGATGATGAACTTATGGAAGAAATGCGTGGTGATGTTCCCGAAGGTGTGGAATGTATTTTTATTTCATCGGTTGCCAATATGGGACTTGTGGAGCTTAAAGATGCTTTGTGGCGTGCCATAAATGACGAAAATAATCGTATCCCAGAAAAAATAACTCATCGAGACTTGGATGAAAAACGTCGCGTAAAAGAAGAAGATGATTTCATATTTGATGTAAGCGATATTCCTGTAGAAGAAGAGGAATATGAAGAAGAATGGGACGATGATGAGGAGTTTTATGACGATGACGAGCAATTCCTATATGAAGATAATCTGAAAAACGATTAAAAAATACGGCTTCGTTAACGGTATGCAAAGGTATTCGGTGATAAGTGATAAAAATCCCCGTGAGATAATATTGTTGCGAGGGAAAGGGTGTCGCTATAAGCGTTGTGCGTTTTGTGATTATCATGAAGACGAGTCGCAAAACGAGCAAGAGAATTTACTTATCAATGAGAAAGCTCTATCACAAGTTACCGGGAAATATAAAGTGCTTGAAGTGATTAATTCCGGCTCTTTTTGCGAGCTTGACGACAGTACGTTGCAACTAATAGAGGAAACTTGTCGAAAACGAGCTATTAAAATCATACATTTTGAATGTCATTGGTTGTATAGGAATTACATACCTCAATTACGAGAACGTTTTGCAAAAATAGGGGTAACCGTTAAAATAAAAACGGGTATAGAAACATTTGATTACTCCTATCGTGAAAATGTGATGTTGAAAGGTGTAAGAGAGTCGGACCCGGCACGAATAAGCACTTATTTTGACGAATGTTGCTTGCTGTTCGGTCTTCCCGGTCAAACGGCATCATCAATGAAGCAAGATATTGAATCCGGCTTAAAATGGTTTGAACGCGTGTGCGTGAACATCATGATAGAAAATACGGCACCATTACAGCCTGATGACTCAGTGAGAAAAATATTCATAAAAGAAGTGTACCCACTGTTTAAAGACAATGACAGGGTGGATATATTATTGCATAATACCGACTTTGGTGTTGGGGCAAAATGATTGAAGAAATGAACGAGTTACTTATTATAGTTTCTTTTGTACTGATATATAGTTGCGTCATGCTTTTTTACAAACTTTATGGGAAAGCGGGCTTAATCGCAATGAATGTACTTGTTACAATATTGGCAAATATTGAAGTGCTTTTGTTGGTGAAAGCGTTCGGGATAGAAATGACATTAGGTAATGTTCTATTTGCCAGCACATTTCTTATTACAGACGTATTGAGCGAAAATCATGGTAAAAAAGAAGCAAATAAGGCTGTTATCATAGGTTCGGCTTGTTCTGTGCTATTTGTGGTGATTTCTCAATTATGGTTGTTATATACACCAAGTGAAAACGATTGGGCAAAGGGTGCTTTTGACACTATTTTTGCAGTAACTCCACGCATTGTGTGTGTGTCGTTGCTTGTATATCTGGTTTCACAATTAACCGATGTGTGGCTGTATCACAAATGGTGGGACTGGTGTAAAAAACGATTTGGGAATGCTCATAGTGGTTTATGGATAAGAAACAACGGTTCAACATTGATTTCGCAGTTGTTTAATACGTTTTTATATACCTTTCTCGCTTTCTATGGCATTTATCCAACAGATGTGTTGTGGACGATTTTCTGTAGTAGCTATGCCATATATGTAGTAACAAGCCTATTGGATACACCTGTAGTGTATTGGTGTAGGCAAATACACGAATCTAATAAAGTCAATTAAACAGCCGTAGTTGATAAAAGTTCGGCTTTACCTGAAAGAAACAATTTTTCTGTTATAGCCGGAACCAAAACAGTTTCTCCTTGAGATAGCATAGTCTTATTACCTTTATCGTCGGTAATTTCCACGCAACCTTTTAAACACATGATGATGCGGAATGAATCGGCGTTAGGAGAATCTATTTCATAAGAATCATCAAGAATAATTCTGCTTGTATTGAAATATTTGCATTTAATGAGATTAATTTCACCTGGATTATTATCGGGGCAAGATGTTACATAGCTATTGTGAACGGTGTAGTCGATAGCGTGTTTTGCCAACTTGGTGTGCAATTCACGAGCATTGCCCTGAGCATCACGACGGTTAAAGTCGTACACGCGATATGTGATGTCGCAAGTTTGTTGAATCTCAGCAATCAAATTTCCGGCACCTATACTATGAATACGTCCGGCAGGAAGGTAAAAAATGTCGCCGGGATGAGAGTTAAAACAAGCCACTACATCCATTATAGTGTTATTGGCTACGCGTTGCTCATATTCTTTCTTTGAAATTTCTTGAATGAAACCGACATTTATTTTAGCGTTATTGTCGGTGTCAATAATATACCAAAGTTCTGTTTTTCCTGAACTGTTGTGTCTTTTTTTTGCAATTTCATCATTAGGATGAACTTGTAAAGAGAGGTCTTGTTTAGCGTCAATAAATTTTACTAAAATAGGAAACGTTTCACCATATTTTTTGTAAACTGTTTCACCAACCAAAGCACCTTTGTATTTTCTTATAAGTTCAACGATGGTTAATCCGGAATTAGAGCCTTCAGATACAACAGATTCACGTCCTTGAATACCGGAAATTTCCCAGCTTTCACCAATTTGTCTTTGATTGGTATTTATTCCTTTATATTGTACTATTTTTTCACCCCCCCATAACACAGATTTTAAATATGGTTGGAATTTAATAAAACCTATATTCATATATTATTGACTGTCATAAAACAGTTATGTATTATTATCGTTATTTCAAAGCAATAGATGTAATGCAATTACATTTATTGCAAATATACAATTTTTCCTTGATATTTATGCATTAAACTAATTCAAATTGAAAAAATCGTCCAAAGTAAGCACATTTTCGTGATTTAATAGTGCTTTGATACGATTTGGCGTGTTTAATTTATAAATGCAGTCAAGAGAGGGATTGCTGTCGTTGTTTATAGAACATTTAGAACATAAATACAACCAAGTGTCTCCTGAATCGTAGCATTTTGATATATCCGGAATATTACCACATTCTGTAATTGCAAGCATTTTTTTGCCATCAAAAGCCTCATTCAATAAAATAAATCGATCAATTTGAGAATTTACATTCTCGGAATAAATGTTTGTTCCTATTATATCAACGTATTCATCGCCCGGATACCATTGTTTTAATTCGGCATAAGTTATATCGGTAGTTTCCGTACTCCATACCCATATAAGATTGTCTAATCGGTATTTTATGGCAAGGCGGTCGTAAATAAGCCACCATAATTCCTTAAAATAAGCTCCACCTCTTTTACTCCACCAATGATTTTGTGCTATTCGCATGGGATTAAACAAAATAGTAATATTTTCGTTCTTCAGCACTTGCATTATTTCTGCAAGATGTTGCAATTCGTTTTCTACGAATAGAAATTCCCAATTGCCGGCATTGATAGCATTTTTTATGTCAAAACTACTATCAAGAGAATATGAATTGTTTAAATCGTCTTTTTGTGATGGTGTTACCCATTGCCAACATATAGAAATAACACCTCCGGCGTTGTTGTGCTTTAAAATATTTGAAATATTCTCATAATTCAAAGCATGAATGTTGTTTAATTTATATTCGAGTATGGCAGGGTAGTGTTGAGTCTCCGTATGCAAAAGTTCGGAATAATCATAGCTGTTAAATTGATGTTCTGTTGCACCAAATACTGTGCTTTTTCCATATATCGAGCGAAAATAATCATATAAAGCCTTTACTTCGATTGACGCATAAACATTGCAAGGATCTTCATTGGTTTGGTTTATATTGGCAACAGCTTGAGTGCGAAAAGTTAATGTGAAAGGAATTACCGTATTGTTTTCACCTGCAGAAATGGCTCCGGATTGAACTTTTAACACATATTCGGTATTAGGTTCCAATGAGAGCGGAATAACGAGTAGGCTATCACAAGTTTCGGCATTAGTAACCACTCGGTTATTAAGTGTAATAAGGTTGATGTTATTTATGCTTATTGATGCCGAATAGGATAAAGTAAGAGAAGATGTGTTTTGTGCTTTTACTATGCTGTTTTGAGTTATTGTTTGTGCAATAACTTTTACAATTGATGTGTTTGGCTCTTGGGCAGGAATGTCGGGTAAATGAGGCTCATCTGTTTCTCGTTTTGATTCACTGTTGCACCCGATACAAAAACAATATATAATAATAAAAACTATAGCTAAAAAGTTTTGCCAATATTTCATGATTGTAAGTTATTGAATTTAAGATATTAATTATTGCAAATTTATATAAAATCTGTGAACACATACTATTTGTTGCTTATAATTATTTGTAGCTATTGGATAAAACTTATAGAGAGAAAAATAAATCAGGATTGACACCGAAAAAAGGAGTCAATCCTGATTTATTTTGTTGTAAAAAAAACTTTTATAGCAGTTTATTTCACTTCCCAAGTTTCTCCAGAAAGAAGCATGTCGCGTAAACAAGTGTAACCTTTCTTTGCTTTAACTTCGGCAACTTGTTTTTCGACTTCTTGGTCGTAAACAGGAGCTTCTACGTCGCGAATTACACCAATAGCTAAAGGAAGCTTATGACCGTCCATCATAGCAAGTTGTTGATGTAGGAAATTGCTTTGGCAATGTGCGTCGTGTACGAGTACATCATCTATAGTGTATCCGTCTTTGCCTATTTCAACAGCTTTTAGTTCAAAACCGTCTTGAACAATACCTTTATTCATGTCTTTGCCGAAAATCATTTTTTCTCCGTGAACAAGGTGTATAGTGCGATCGGCACGAGTTTCTCTGTCGGTAATGAAATTATGGATACCATTGTTGAATATCACGCAGTTTTGAAGCATTTCCACGATAGAACAGCCTTTGTGTCGAGCTGCAGCTACCATGACTTCTTGTGATACTTTTAATTCAACATCGATACCACGACCAAAGAAAGTACCTCTTGCTCCAAATACGAGTTCTGCCGGCACAAATGGGTCTTCGGTTGTTCCATAAGGAGCCGATTTACAAACGAAACCGCGGTCGCTTGTGGGAGAATATTGTCCTTTTGTTAATCCGTAAATTTTGTTGTTAAGCAATAGCACGTTTAAGTCAACGTTACGGCGAACTTCGTGTATGAAGTGGTTACCACCGATGGCGAGCCCGTCGCCATCGCCACACACTTGCCATACGGTCATTTTGGGATTAGCTGTTTTGAAACCGGTTGCAATAGCACCACCACGTCCGTGAATAGTGTGGAAGCCATAAGTATTCATGTAATAAGGTAGGCGAGAACTACAGCCGATACCTGAAATAACTGCAGTCATGTGTGGAGCAACTCCTACTTCAGCCATAGCTTTGTGAAGTATGGCAAGAATAGCGTGGTCGCCACATCCCGGGCACCAACGTACATATTGGTCGCTCTTAAAATCAGCATTGGTATATTGTTTCTTTTCTTCCATGATTATTTTTCCTCCATGATTTTAGTTAGACCTTCAACGATTTCTTGAACCATGAATGGTTGTCCTTGTACTTTATTGATACGTTGGATGTTTACCATTGGGAATTTAGCTTGTAAGAAGTCGGCAAATTGTCCGTTGTTTAGTTCGGCTACAACCACTTTCTTGTATTTCTTGATGATTTCACAAGTGTTTGCCGGAAGTGGATTTATATAACGGAAGTGTGCAAAGGCCACAGGTTTACCTGCTGCGTTTAATTCTTCAACAGCAGTGTAAAGGTGTCCGTAAGTACCACCCCAACCTATAAGAAGAGTGTCGGCATCAATATTGCCTTGTACTTCTTGTGCAGGAATATTATTGGCAATTCTGTTGACTTTTTCTTGACGTGCAGCCACCATTTTTTCGTGGTTTGTAGGGTCGGTTGATATTGCACTTGTATTATAGTCTTTTTCCAAACCACCTAATCGATGCATGAAACCTTCAGTTCCCGGTACAGCCCAATAGCGAACCATTGTTTCTTCGTTACGCTTATACGGTTTCCATCCTTCGTTAAGCATTTCAGGTTTTACAAAGTTTGGCTTGATTGTAGGATATTCATCGTTTTCGGGTATACGCCAAGCCGAAGAACCGTTTGCGATAAATCCATCGGTAAGAAGAATAACCGGAGTCATGTGTTCTACAGCTATACGAGCAGCTTCAAAAGCCATGTTAAAGCAATCTGTTGGAGAAGCTGCTGCAACTACAGCAAGAGGTGATTCTCCGTTTCGACCATATAGACACTGCATAAGGTCAGTTTGTTCGGTCTTAGTTGGAAGTCCTGTAGAAGGTCCGCCACGTTGTACGTCTATTATAACCAAAGGTAATTCAGCCATAACAGCAAGTCCCATAGCTTCACTCTTTAGAGCTATACCGGGTCCTGAAGTACTTGTTGCAGCAAGGTTGCCGGCAAAAGAGGCACCTATTGCAGAACATATACCGGCTATTTCGTCTTCCATTTGGCAAGCTTTTACGCCTAAGTCTTTACGCTTAGCCAATTCATGAAGAACGTCGGTGGCAGGAGTAATAGGGTAGCTGCCTAAGAATAAAGGCAGACCGCTTTTTTCTGATGCCATGATAAGTCCCCATGCAGTAGCAGTATTACCATTTACATCGGTATAGATTCCCGGACGTATGTCATCTGTTTCTATGCGATAGGTTGAAACCGAGGCATGTATATTATTGCCATAATCATAACCGGCACGTATTACTTTTGCGTTAGCTTCAGCGATAGCCGGTTTTTTTGCGAATTTATTTTCAAGCAAGTGAATTGCATTTTCAAGCGGACGGTCAAACAACCAGCAAACAAGACCAAGAGCAAACATGTTTTTGCATTTAGTGATTGCTTTTAAATCCATGCCGGAGTCGGCAAGAGCTGCTTTTACCATTGTGGTCATAGGCACTTCCACAACTTGAGCCTTGAGATTAATTTCAGTATAAGGGTCATCGGTTGTGAAAAGAGCTTTTTCCAAATCAGATTTTTTGAAGCAATCAATATCTACGATTGCCACACCTCCGGCTTTAAGAAATTTTGCATTTTGTTTTAATGCAGCGGGATTCATCGATACAAGCACATCGGCTTTATCTCCCGGAGTATGAACCCCTTTACCTATACTGACTTGAAATCCTGAAACACCGCTTAGTGTACCTTGAGGTGCACGTACTTCGGCGGGATAATCGGGAAATGTTGAGATTTGGTTTCCGATGCCTGCCGATACATTAGAGAAGATGTTACCTGCTAATTGCATACCATCACCGGAGTCGCCGGAGAAACGTACTACAACTTTCTCGAGAACTTTTACATTGGTTTTGTCTAACATAATGTAGTAGTTAATTTAATGCACAAGTGCAATTATATTAATATTGTATTTATGGCTTATTTTGATAATGTTTTAAAGTCATGACAAAGATAAGATTTGTTCGCATTAAAAAAGAAATTTAAACGTTAAAAAATATCTAACTAAAAAAATCTCAGCCTTGACCTTGTGATGTGGGGGAGGTAGGAGGTTCTGCCGGATTATGAGCTGTTGATGCTAATTGACGGCAGAAAGTTTTCCCGCTATCGGTTAGAATGTAAATTTTGTTGTGTCTCATTTTCATTGATATAATGTTGCCTTCCGGACTTGGCAAGATGGCTCTTACCCGCCCGTTTTGGTCGGCGATTTGAATGCCGGAAACGGTTGCTATATATAAATTGCCCGAAGTGTCGAAGTACATGTCGCTTGGTTCGGTTATGACATTATTTGTCGTGTTATGCAACCAGTAAAACTGTTCTCCGTTGCTTAATGTTCCGTCTTCGTTTACGGTATAGGAAATTAGCCAGTTGGAATGTTTTTCTGATTGAATGAGAAGTTTTCCATCAGGGTATATGGCAATTTTTGTTCCTCCGGTTGGTAATGTATTGAGTTTTAAAGATTTTTCTTTTTTATTGTTTAGTCTTATTTCTCCTTTTTTGTTTACGCTATAGCAATTTCCGTTGTTTAGCATTATGGATTCGGAGTCTTTTGTTTTTTTGTTTGAAGAAATCGCGTTATTGAATTCGTTGAGGTTTATTTGCTCCCAATTCATGCCGTCGATAAGTATTGAGCTGAGCATATTGTTTAAACTTTTACCCACTTTGGGTGCGTGTGGGTGATTTCGCCATAGCCATCTCATTGCATCGGGGAACAACTTTGTTCCATGATAGATATTGTGTTTGCTTCTATCCCACTTATAGGTATATTCATAACCTGCGAAGTTTAAAGCCGATTCCATTAATTTGTTGTATTCAAACCAATCGCCGAATAAAGGGTTCCATGCATCATATTCTCCATCGTGCAGATAAATGCGTAGAGCTTTTGGTTCGGTTTTGCGTATAAGAGCCGGTAGGGTGTTTCCGCCTCGCATTGAAACGAATGTTCCAACGGTGCAATATACTCTGCTGAATAAATCAGGACGTGACCAAGCAGCAACAAAAGAGCATATTCCTCCACTGCTGGCTCCTGTTATAGCGTGGTCGGTAGCTTGGGTGGATATTTTTAATTTTCGTCCGTCTTCGAGTGTTATATTTTCTACCATTGGTAGTATTTCGGTTTCCAGAAAGCGTGCAAATGTGCCATCTATGCGGTCAAATTCATTGCTGCGATTATATCTTAATACGTTACCATCGCTGTCATAGATAACACCCGGATTGACAAACACACCTATAGTAATGGGCATTTCTCCTGATGCTATTAAATTGTCCATTACGGTTGTCATTTTATTGTAAACTATTCCGTCCAAGCAAACGAGTAAACAAGCCGGAGCCTTTCCGCTGTATTGTTTAGGTATATATATTTGAATTGTGCGTGATGTCCCCGGATAGATAGTAGAATTATTGAAGGAGCGTTCTACGATAAGCCCTCTTTCCGATTCCTTACGCATATTAAAAGCGGGGTCGTCAGGGTAATTTGCGTTTTGTGCTTGTTGAGCCATTGAAGGCGATGCAAAAAACAATAATATTAATGCAGATAATATCGCTTTGAAAAGGTATCTTGCGGTTTTCATAATAATAGCTGTATCATTTTTATTCAAAGGTAGTGAATTTGTCATTTTCTTAGGGTGGTTTTTTCTAAAAAATAAGGAACTTTCGGCTAAAATAATCTTTAGTTTTTAAGAACGATTAGATATTAACAATTTTAATAAATTGAATTTTAACTATTTGGCACATTTTCTGATAATACTTATCTTTTAAGAGCTTGATGTAAATACGGAAATTTTTCTGCAAAGAAGAGTTCAAAAGCATTAGAGAAGTCTTAAAAAATGTAAATTAAGTTGTATTTTTTGCACAGGAAACAATGAAGTGTGCAAAAATATAGAAATTCAATCTGTAAAACTTTTCATATCTGAATTATAATTGCTTACTTTGCACCGCAAAATTAAAAATCATTTAATAACTAATTAATTTTTATCATTATGTCTGAAATTGCAGAAAGAGTAACAGCGATAATTGTTGACAAATTGGGTGTTAACGAAACAGAAGTAAAGCCAGAAGCTACATTTGCTAACGATCTTGGAGCTGATTCATTGGATACAGTAGAATTGATTATGGAATTTGAAAAAGAATTCGGTATCCAAATTCCAGATGATCAAGCAGAAAAAATTGCAAGTGTAGGTGACGCTATCGCTTATATCGAAGCAAATAAATAATATTATTGAATATTTCTTTTATTCCTATATAATTTAAAGTATGGAATTGAAAAGAGTCGTAGTAACAGGTCTTGGTGCCATTACTCCTCTTGGTCATGACGTTGCCTCTACATGGGACAATGCCGTGAAGGGTGTGAGTGGTGCAGGACCCATTACTCATTTTGACGCTTCTAAATTCAAGACTCAATTTGCTTGTGAAGTTAAGGATTTTGATGCATCGAAGTATTTCGACCGCAAAAAACTTCGCACTTATGACTTGTATGCACAATATGCATTAGTTGCAGCCGAACAAGCAATAGCGGAATCAAATCTTGATACTGAAGGCGTGGATCACAACCGTGTGGGTGTAATCTTTGCTGCCGGTATCGGTGGTCTTCACACATTTGAAGAAGAAGCCGGATATTTCGCACTACATGGAGCAGAACAAGGACCTAAGTATAATCCGTTCTTTATTCCTAAGATGATTGCAGATATTGCTGCCGGTCACATTTCTATGGAACACGGTTTTAGAGGACCTAATTTCGGTGTTGTATCGGCATGTGCATCTTCAACAAATGCGTTGATTGACGCTTTCAACTATATACGTCTTGGAATGGCAGATGCAATTGTGACTGGAGGTGCCGAGGCTGCTATCTACCCTGCCGGTGTAGGTGGATTTAACTCAATGCATGCATTATCGACTCGTAACGATAGTCCTGCAACAGCTTCTCGTCCGTTCAGTGCATCGCGTGATGGGTTTGTAATGGGTGAAGGTTCTGCATGTTTGATTTTGGAAGAACTTGAACATGCAAAGGCTCGTGGAGCTAAAATTTATGCAGAAATCAAGGGAGGCGGTATGAGTGCCGATGCATATCATATCACAGCTACTCACCCTGAAGGCTTAGGTGCTAATTTGGTTATGACAAATGCACTTAAAGATGCCGGAATGAAACCGGAAGAAATTGATTATATCAATGTTCATGGTACTTCTACCGGTGTGGGTGATGTTTCCGAAGCTAAAGCTATCAAAGAAGTGTTTGGAGATCATGCTTATAAATTGAACATCAGTTCAACTAAGTCCATGACTGGTCACTTATTGGGAGCAACAGGAGCTCTTGAAGCACTTTTCTGTGTGAAAACAATAGAAAACGGAATAATTCCTCCTACTATCAACCACGAAGAAGGAGATGAAGATCCGAATATAGACTACAATATGAACTTCACTTTCAATGTAGCTCAAAAGCGTGAAGTGAATGCAGCCTTGTCAAATACTTTTGGCTTTGGTGGTCATAATGCAAGTCTTATAATTAAAAAATATGCCGAATAAGTAAATCGAGAAAGATTAACTTAACGATATTTGACAATGCCGTTTCTCTTTTGAGAAACGGCATTTGTTTTAATGTAAATTTTAAGGAAATCAATAAGTTTGCGAAGTGTGATGAGAATAATATCGTCGCAGTAGATATTTAGTGGGGATGGAGTTGCTGAATAACAAAGAAATGCCGAAAGCATAAGAAACTGAAAACGAAAAAAAACTAATGCAGAAAGCATCATATTGCATATTAACCGCTACGTAAGGAAACGAAGTTTCTGCCACGTGAGAAAAACCGACCGGGATTTCGCCACGTGCGTACCCTACACGCCTCCTCTTTGCCGTTTCTGTAAGAAACCATATCCACCTTTAAACTCTCTGTATGTAATACTTAAAAAAAGAAAAACAAGGTCAATAAAAATATATTATATTGAATAAAATATCGGGATAATTTATTAAGTTTGTAAATTAGAACACGAATTTTTCGTAAGAATGGCAGTAATAGATAAAAATTGACAATCTGAGATGGAAAAGAAGTTTACTCCCGAAGAAGAAAGCCAAATGGTAGATTCAGCTTTTAAGAATTTACTTGATGGTTATCTTGCAAGTAATCACCGTAAAAAGGTGGAAATTATAGAGAAAGCGTATAACTTTGCTCGCGAAGCTCATAAAGGAATACGTCGCCGTTCAGGTGAGCCATATATATTGCATCCCATTGCTGTAGCTACCATTGTAAGCCAAGAAATAGGTCTTGGAAGTACTTCTATATGTGCAGCTTTGCTACATGATGTAGTAGAAGACACTGATTATACGGTGGAAGACCTTGAGGCTCAATTTGGGAAAAAAATTGCCAATATCGTGGAAGGCTTGACAAAGATTTCGGGAGGTATCTTTGGTGACCAAGCATCGGTACAGGCTGAGAATTTCCGTAAATTACTGCTTACCATGAATAATGATATTCGTGTTATCCTTATAAAGATGGCAGACCGCTTGCATAATATGCGTACTCTTGGTTCGATGCTACCAAGCAAGCAGTATAAGATAGCAGGAGAAACACTATATATCTATGCGCCGTTGGCACATCGTTTGGGCTTGTTTGCGATAAAGACCGAATTGGAAGATTTGAGTTTCAAATATGAACATCCCGAAACATATAACAACATAAAAAAACAGATAGCAGATTCGGAACGACATCGCAACGATATTTTCGATAAATTTGCAACTCCAATTAGAGCCAAACTCGATGCTATGGGGTTGAAATATGAAATGAAGGCTCGCGTTAAGTCGATTTATTCCATTTGGAAAAAAATGGAAACCAAGCGAGTACCATTTGAAGAAATATATGACCTTTATGCTGCACGCATCGTGTTTAAGTGCGACCGTGAGTGCGATGAAAAACGAATTTGCTGGAATATATATTCTGAAATCACCGATCTTTACAGTTTACATCCCGAGCGTACGCGTGATTGGATAAGTGTACCCAAGGCCAATGGTTATCGTGCGTTGCATCTCACCGTAATGGGACCAGATGGCAATTGGGTGGAAATCCAGATACGTAGCGAACGTATGGATGAAATGGCAGAAAAAGGTTTTGCTGCACACTGGAAGTATAAAATAGGCGAGGGAGAAGAAGAAACCGAATTGCGTACATGGTTGATGACCATCGAAGAAATATTAAGTAACCCCGAACCTAATGCCCTTGATTTTCTCGACACGATAAAATTAAATCTTTTTGCTTCGGAGATTGTGGTGTTCACGCCAAAAGGAGAGTTGATAACCCTTCCTAAAAATTCTTCGGTGCTTGACCTTGCATTTTCTTTGCACACCGAGATGGGAACGCATTGTATTGCCGGTAAAGTAAATCACAAACTCGTTTCATTGTCGCACAAGTTGCAAAGTGGTGACCAAGTGGAGGTTCTTACATCTCATTCGCAAACGGCTAAAGAAGAATGGATGAAATTCTTGGTTACTGCAAAGGGACAAACCCGATTGCGTACTGTACTCAAAAAGCAACATCGTGCAGTGATAGACAAAGGGCATAAAATGCTTGAATCTTTCTTTGAAAAAAACAATATAGACGGCTCGGGCGATGCCATTACTCGAATAATAAGCAAAGAAGGTTTGCAAAACAAAGATGATTTATTCTATAAAATAGGAAATAATGAAGTCTTGCTTGATGAACACCTTATAAAGGATGTGAAACCGGCAACAGAGGGATTATTGTCCAAGCTGTTCAGGTTTGGTACATCATCAAAAAAGACCAAAGCCGAGATAGCAAAAAGCGTTACAACAAAAATAGAACGCATAAACGGTAAGATAGATATAAGCAAAACTTACTTGTTACATTCAGAAAACGGTGTAAGCAATTATAAGCTTGCCACCTGTTGTGAACCTATTCCCGGTGATGATGTTGTGGGATATGTAAACGATAATGATGAAGTGGTTGTACATAAATTAAGCTGTCCTAATGCAATAAGACTTAAAAGTAGTTACGGAGGTAGATTATTGCAAACTAAATGGGATTCGCCAACCGACAAGTTCCTTGTTGCGGTACGTATAGAAGGTATTGACCGTATGGGTATTCTCCAAGAAATAATTTATACCATTTCCACAACTCTTGCAATAGATATAAGAAAACTTGAAATAGGAGCCGAAGATGGATTGTTTACTTCTCATCTTGATGTAATGGTTAAAGATGCAACGGTTGTAAATAATTTGTGTAAACGATTAAAAAACATAAAAGGAGTAACGGCAGCGGTAAGAGCAAAAGCATAAGCAATAGATAGTTGTAAGTTGTGGATGTTAATAATAGGAGGTAGATATGGAGTTTTATAATACAAATAAGAACAATATCATAAATGCGGTAATGGTGGTTATTTCTATTGCTGTGGTGTCGTTTTTCTTCCCAAATGAAGGTAAGTTCAATTATGAGTATGAACAGGGTAAACCTTGGGCTTATTCGTTATTAACAGCTCCGTTTGATATGCCTATCAATAAGGATTCGGTAACGGTTCGCAACACAAAAGACAGTATAGATGCTTCTTTTGCTCCTATTTATATAGTAGATTCAAGAATTGAAAAAAAGTGCGTAAATAATTTGTATGAGGCATTGGAAAAAGATGTAAATGTGACTCCGCACATGAAATATCTCATTCTTGACAAGGTTCGTTCGGTTTACGATAAAGGTATTGTAGATAACAAGACTCGCGATGGTCTTGCAACCGGGCAAATTCCGGGAATGAGGCATATAGTGAATAATGTGGCAGAACCATTGCCTTCAAAAGGAATGCTTTCGGTGCGTGAAGCTTATTTATATCTCGATTCAGCATTAAATGCTCCCGAATATCGTGCGGCGTTGAGCAAAGCCGGAATATCGGAAAAAATGTTGCCAAATGTGATTTATGACAGCCTTGAAACAAAAAAAATGCTTGAACAAGTGTATCAAAAGGCTTTAGCTCCTATCGGAATAATTCAACAAGGCGAACGAATAATCGATAGAGGAGAAAAAGTTACTCCGCAACTTTATACCGTATTGAAAACGTATGAACACATGTCGATGGAGCAATCCAAGGCTATGAAGGGAGACCACTATCCCATTGTGGGCAGAGTGTTGCTTATTGCGATAATGATATTGAGTTTCTATGTATATGTTTACTTTTTCCGCCCACGCACCTACGCCGATTTGCGAAAAATGTTCTTTCTTATATTGTTTATTACGGTGTTTACAGCCGGAGCTTTGGTAGTGAAAGACACAAGTGCAAATGCCATATATCTTATCCCGTTTGCAACTGTGCCAATCATCATTTCTACATTCTTGGATTCTCGTACAGCTTTTATGGCAAATGTTATAGTGGTCTTGACCTGTGCCATTGCACTGCCGTCACCACTTGAATTCATTGTGTTGCAGATTATTGCTGGAATTGTAGCGATTGTTTCGGTAAGAACCTTGTTACGTCGTTCGCAACTTGTGCAATGTGCCTTTTATGTGTTTCTTGCTTATTGTCTCATATACATAGGAATGACAATTTTGACAAATGGCAGTCTTGTAGGATTGAGCAAACAGATGTTTTTGAATTTTGCTCTCAATGGCTTGATTTTGTCGTTTAATTATGTACTTGTGTTTGTCTTTGAGCGTATGTTTGGCTTTATCACCCCTGTTTCACTTGTTGAAATAAGCGATGTTAACAACACTTTGTTGAGAGAATTGTCGGAAAAATGTCCGGGAACATTCCAACACTCGCTTCAAGTGGCAAACTTGGTAGCAGAAGTCGCTCATGGTATAGGAGCCGATGTTCAGCTTGCTCGTGCCGGTGCTTTGTATCACGATATAGGCAAGATAGGCAATCCTGCATTCTTCACCGAGAATCAAAGAGGTGTTAATCCGCACGACAGTCTTACTCCCGATCAAAGTGCTCGTATTGTAATCAAGCATGTAACAGAGGGTGTGGCTCGTGCCGATAAAGAAAAGTTGCCATCGGTAATCAAGGATTTTATTTTGCAACATCATGGACGTGGAAAAGCCAAATTTTTCTACATGAAGGCTTGTGAACAAGCCGGAGGTGCCGAAAATGTCGATGATGCGGTATATTCTTATCCTGGACCTAACCCAAACACTCGTGAAACCACCATTCTTATGATGGCCGATGCAATAGAGGCGGCTGCCAAAAGTATGAAGGAACATAGCGATGAAGAAATTAAAGCCCTTGTCGATAAAATAGTGAATTCACAAATGGCCGACGGATTATATAAGGATTCTCCGCTTAAATTCAGTGAATTGGAAACTGTTAAAAAGATATTTGTGGAACGTATGTGTATGTTCTATCACACACGAGTGTCTTATAATTTGCCATCGTCAAAGAGTGATGAGAAAAAAGACTAAAACGTTAAATAGAAACCAACTTAGAATATGAAAAAAATATTATATACAATCATTGCAGTCGCTATTGCATGTCCTTTTATGTTATCGGCTGCAAAATCTAAAAAGTTGCAAGTAAGAAAGGTCGATTTTGAAGAAGTGAGAAAATCTATTCAAGATTCGGTGGATGGAAAACATTATTATCCGCGACTCATGGCGGCTTTTATGCGAAACGATTCTACTTTGCTTAGCGACACACTGCCTACGGGAGAAGTAAAGCCCGGAGCGGTAATGACTGTTGATGATTATCGTAATTTATACTATGGTTATGTTTTTCAAGAAGACTATAATCCTTTTCGCACATCGGTATATTCTGAAAAATTGGAGCATCTATATGATAAAAAATCGTTTACACGCGAAGAAAGTGTACTGATTAAAGAAAATGCACGCGATGCTCTTGCCGACAATATATTTGACCTTCGACAAATGACTTTTTTTATTTTTGCACTAAAAGAAGTCAAAAAAGACAATCTTGCACGTATATGCCAATTTCGTCTTAATCATATAGTTGCGGCTATTCTTTCAAGCGGACAAGGGACAAAAGAACATCCATGGGTGGTGACCTCGGTGGAACACGAATATAATATACTCAATTTTATGGGATATGTAGCTGTAGAGCATGAAGAAGTAGAGGGAAACATAGATTATATTAAGGTAAATAAGAAAGACGAAAAATCACCTGAAGGATTTTATTTTGACGTGTCTAAAATCATGGAAGTTGCCAATCGAAAATTCCCTGATAATCGGGATGGTCAATAGAAAAGTGCGAAAAATATCGTTTTTGACTGTTTTAAAGGGTCTTTTTTTATTGTTTTGTGCAACAAAGATTGTTTGATAGCGTCCCAAATGTCGTAAATAATAGTAAAGTGTCAATCTTACCCGGTTGTAGTGCTTTTGCAGTTCCCGATTTATCTGCCGGCAGTTATATGATGGGACGAAATTATGATTTTTTACATAAAGTAAAGATTGGGAGTGATGACAATGGAAAAGATTTATATTCATATATTCCTATAGCTGCGTTTTTGGTTCGTACAGCTCCTAAAGGAGGAAAGAAATCAATTTCTTTTGTTGACGGATTAAATTTTGGATACACTAAAGGATTCTATTCTGATGATAGTACCGATCTTTCTTTGCTTGTAGGATTGCCTTATGCTGCACTTGACGGAATCAACGAAGACGGTTTCGCTATAGGTGTGTTGTCTCTTAACGAGGCTCCTACAAGGCAAAACGACCCGGCAAAGAGCAATATACTTACCACATTGGCAATTCGCATGCTACTTGACAAAGCTTCAACCGTAAAACAAGCCATAGAAATGCTCAAGCAGTATAATATGAGAATGTATAACACCGATGACCTGCACAACTACCATTTCTTTATGGCAGATGCAACCGGAGATTATGCTATTGTGGAGTATACGCGTGATACAAAAAATCCTGCAGAGAAATATCCTACACGCATGGAAGTATTTAGCGATAATGACACCCTACGATGTGTAACCAATTTCTATGTATCTCCTACAATGGCAGGAACAAAAGACGGTTGGGGCTCTACGCATGGACTTGCACGTTACCAAGATATGAGAGCTATTCTATCGTCTCATGATTATACATTGGATGCCGATGGTTGTATGTCTTTATTGAGTCTTGTATCGCAAAAGCGTAACGATGACGACCCTACGTCGTTTACACAATGGTCGGCTCTATATAATCTTTCAGAGAAATCGGTGCGACTTGCTCTATTGCGTGAATATGGAAAAATTTACAAATTCAAAATAGAATAAAATGAGGATTTTTATTGAAAAAATAAATTTTCTCCTATAAAATCTATGAAAAAAATTTAGTTTGCTATCATTGTTATGCTTTTTATTTGCTTTAAATAGTTGTGGAGGTTCAAGTGATAAAGAAGCTTATGAACCTGAAGAGGTTAGGGTGTTGGTAGATAAAAAGGATTCTATATTTTGGGATAATGGTAAATATTTTGCTGCAACTACCGAATTTACCGACTCGGAAGCTGTATCAGTGCTTAAAGGATCTATTTGGAAAGATGATGGTTATCCGTATGTTTATGATTATACAAAAATAAAAAAAGTATATGGTGGATTTAGGGATGTTATGTTGTATTCTTTTTATAATGGTGGAATTTATAAAAGTAAATATATAGACGATGCTGATGCGTGGGAAAAATATCCTGAGTTTGAATATTCGGTAAAAAACAAGATCCTTGAATTGCACTTGATATATAGATTTGCAATGGGCGAAATTTTGAGTGAATACACGTTGCATTATACATTGGTTTCGGTTGATAAAGACCGTATTGTAATGGACGGCAAATATAATAAAAACATGTATGTTCCGCAGGGGCTCCCTAATTTTGATCCCGCAAAAACTACGACACGTTATGTGTGGACTTCATATAATAGTGAAACAGAGTAGATGAATTTATGCCATTATGAGTAATGCTAAATTAATAAAAGACTTACTAAAGTCAATAACGGTCTTGCTTGTTGTGAACTTGACTGTTTTATCATCGGTTGCTCAAGTGCATACAAAAAATAATTCTGATACACTAACTACTTCAAGTATAAAAAACGGGGTTAAACTTCGTGATGTTGAAGTTGTGGGCAGTAAAAAGTATGGCGTTGAAAGTTTGCAAATGAGTGCCATCCAAATAACTCCGTTGCAAATAAAACGTGTACCCGTTTTTATGGGAGAACCTGATGTGCTTAAAGCTTTGCAGAAATTTCCCGGTGTGAGCAGTGAAAGTGAAGGCACTGTAGGAATTTCGGTTAGAGGCGGGAATTTTGACCAAAATCTCATCACGCTTGATGGTGCAACGCTTTACAATCCGGAGCATTTGAAGGGCTATGCTTCGGCAATTAATCCCGATATGGTGGGAGGAATCGATTTTTATCGTGGTGCATTTCCGGCTCGCTATGGTTCTCGGTTGTAATCGATGTTAATATGAAAGAGGGTGATTTTAATAAATATCATGCTTCATTGTTCCTGGGGATGTTATCGGGAAGTGTGTCGGTAGGAGGTCCTATATGGAAAGACCACACTTCGTTTATTGTGGGCGGTCGAATGTCATATTTTGATTTAATGGCTTATCCTATTCTTGAAAAAATGTATGATGATAACGAGAAGTTACGTTCTTATTCCTATAAAGATTATAGATACAATGGAGCGGCGAAAATATGGTATGTTTATAGAAAGGAAGTAAAAGCCGATACTATAATGGGTAAAAGTCAGTATGTAAAACAATATACATTGTATACAGAAGATGATTACACAATTAGTAAAAACGTAAAATTAAATTTGGGTTTGCGAGCGTCATTATATGCCGTGAAAGGAAAAGATTATTTTTCACTTGAACCTCGTTTTTTATTTCGCTGGCAATTCTTGAAGCATAATGCAGTAAAAATGTCTTATTCCCGCATGGCACAATCAACTCATCGACTTGTAACCAATAATTTAAAATCGTCATCGGAGTTGTGGGTTCCCATAACAAGTGAAATACCATTTATGAAAAGTGATCTTTGGGCATTGGGATATGTTTATGAACCCATGCAGGGACTTAGTGCCTCGGTAGAAGGTTATTATAAAACCATGAACGATATAGTGGAATATAAGCAAAATGCTAATTATTCCATGGCAATGCGAGATTGGAGCCAAATGGTTGCTGTCGGGGATGGGCGTTCTTATGGCGTGGAGATTTTGCTTGAAAAATATTCGGGAAATACCACAGGTTGGTTAAGTTATACATGGTCGAAAGCTTTAAGAAAATTTGATGAGGCTGGAAATCAATTAAATGGTGGCAGGGAATTTTATGCGTCCAATGATAGACAGACGTCATAACTTAAATATCGTGCTTACTCAAAAAGTGAAAGTAAGAAATAATGCTTTTTTTGAGTTTACGTCTTCGTGGACTTATCAAACCAGATGTTTCGTGATACAATTGTTGAAAAGACTATATTAAAGAATGCCAATGTGGAACTGGTGGCTAATGATGCGGAACGTTATCCTATGTATTATGATTCGCTTTGTCTTACTTATAACAGTAGTTATGTGCCAAAGTATGAGGATAAAATAAATATTCGAGTGGATTCTATGACAATTTATGATGAAAAAGGAGTAAGCGAGCACTTTGATAAAGCAGAGGCGGTAGCGATGTTTCCTTCTTCAACTCCCAAAATAGAAATACTTGAAAAAAATGAGTTATAAAGAACGAGAATATTATACAGTAATAGATGCTACCGATACGGTAGCTATTACCGATTATTGGGGAGCTGATACTGTGATGACCGTTAAAATAAAAATAAAAGACCCCGATAATGAGAAAAATTATTATCGTTTGTTGGTAAGAAGAGTGGGAGCTTCGCGATTATATGCCGGTTCTTATTCGGCTGCATATCCCCTTTATTTATGTGTTGATGAATTTAAATCGAAGGATTTGTTGTTTTATGATTCCGATTTGGTGAAACCGTATGGTTATCTTCCGGCATATTTTTCCAATGTGTTTGACGAAGAGTTGATAAATGGAAAAGAGTATGAATTTACTGTTGAAACAAGAATGAGACGAGCAAGCGAAATTACGCCTTATGCTATAATTGAACTGCAAAATCTATCCCCCGATTTATATTATTATTTGAAAGATATTGAGGTGTTTAGAATAAGCGATTTTGATTTATATGACAATCCTATTCAAATCAATTGCAATGTAACCAGCGGTTGGGGTGTGCTTGGGGCAATGACTTATGACACCCACATGGTTCCATTTAAATGAATCATGATACGATAAATAAAAACAGTTGACCTTAGACGGGGTTGAAAATGAGATAAAGAGCGACTTTTTTATTGAGAGCAATCAAGTCGCTTTATTATTGTTGGTTTATCATTACTTTTTTTGCTGAGTAATCATTATTTTAATTATCTTTGTGAGGTATTAACATAAAAGGGTAATATAAGATTATGAATAGTGTTTCATTAAGGATTCAGGCATTGTCTCCATCGCAAACTTTGGCAATGTCGCAAAAGAGTGCCGAATTGCGTAGTCAAGGTGTGGATGTGATTAATATGTCGGTTGGAGAACCCGATTTCAATACACCTGAGCATATAAAAGAAGCCGCTAAAACTGCGATAGATGAAAATTTTACATTCTATACTCCGGTGGGTGGTTATCTTTCTTTGCGTAAAGCAATATGTGAAAAAATGAAGAATGAAAACGGTCGTGAATTTACTCCCGACCAGATTGTCGTTTCCAATGGAGCGAAACAATCGCTTTGCAATTGCATTCTTTCTGTTATAAATCCCGGTGATGAAGTTATTATCCCTACTCCGGCGTGGGTGAGCTATGTGGAAATGGTAAAACTTGCCGAAGGTGTGAATGTACTTGTTCCTGCAAGCGTAGAACAGGATTTTAAGATTACTCCTGCTCAACTTGAAGCCGCTATTACTCCTAAAACTAAAATGGTGTTGCTTTGTTCACCTTCCAATCCTACCGGAAGTGTTTATACTCGTGCCGAATTGAAAGCTCTTGCCGAAGTGCTTGCCAAGTATCCTGAAATAATTATTCTTTCCGACGAAATATATGAACACATCAATTATACCGGAGAGTTTTGCTCTATTGCCGAATTCCCCGAAGTGGCTGACCGAGTGGTTACTGTGAACGGTGTATCTAAGGCTTATGCCATGACAGGTTGGCGTATAGGTTTCTTAGCAGCTCCTCTTTGGATTGCCAAAGCTACTCAAAAGTTGCAAGGTCAATACTCATCAAATCCGTCATCGGTTGCACAAAAAGCAGCCGAAGCAGCCTATGTGGGAAGTCAAGCATGTGTAGAAGAAATGAGAAAGGCTTTTGAACGTCGTCGCAATCTGATTGTTGACTTGCTTGGCAAAATACCTGGCCTACGCATAAACAACCCACAAGGAGCATTCTATATATTCCCCGAAGTTTCGGCTTATTTTGGAAAGAAAAACGGTCAAGAAGTGATAAAAGATTCTCACGATTTGGCTATGTACTTGCTTGAAGAAGCTCATGTGGCAACTGTGGAAGGAGCTGCATTTTGTGCTCCAGATTACATACGCTTGAGCTATGCTACAAGCGATGAAAACATCAAGGAAGCCGTTAAACGCATTAAAACAGCCCTTGAAAAATTAAGCTAAACCAAATGGTTGCCGATGATTGAACGTATTATTATCATAGATAATGTTGATCCTGTAATTTTTTACGGGGTCAACAATTGTAATATCCAACTTATAAGAAATTTATTCCCTAAATTGCGTCTTGCCGCACGTGGTAATGTGATAAAGGTAATAGGAGAAGACAATGAAACGTCGGACTTTGAGATAAAGGTAAAGAAACTTGCCGATTATTGTGCGAAGTATAACCAATTACCCGAAGATGTGATTATAGACACAATCAAGGGGGCTCCTCCTAAGGAGCTGAAAATGGATGATGTGATAATATACGGTGTAAATGGCAAACCTATATCAGGTCGCACTCCCAATCAGCAATTACTCGTAAAGACGGTTTTAAAAAATGATTTGACGTTTGCATTAGGACCGGCAGGTACGGGTAAGACTTATGTGGCAATAGCTTTGGCTGTGCGTGCATTGAAAAATAAAGAGGTGCGAAAAATCATATTGTCGCGTCCAGCCGTTGAAGCAGGCGAGAAATTAGGTTTCTTGCCCGGTGATATGAAAGAAAAGATAGATCCATATCTTCAACCGTTATATGATGCTTTGGAAGACATGATTCCTGCCAATAAATTGAAGGAGTACATGGAAACCAACGTCATTCAGATAGCCCCTCTTGCATTTATGCGAGGTCGCACGCTCAATGAAGCTGTGATTGTGCTTGATGAGGCTCAAAATACCACTACGCATCAGATAAAGATGTTTTTGACACGTCTTGGTATGGGAGCAAAGATGATTATAACCGGTGACATGACTCAAATAGACTTGCCACACTCGGTTCAATCGGGACTTATTCAGGCTATGCACATTTTAAAAGGTGTGCCGGGTATAGGCAAAGTGGAATTTGATAAGAAGGATATTGTGCGTCATCAATTGGTTCAACGCATTGTAGAAGCTTATGAAAAACACGACGAGCGAGTGAGGGCAGAGCGTAAGACCGAAAAAGACGCCTCTGAAAAAGAAAAAAACAATAACGAAAATAAAATATAAACAACTATGGCAAAGACGTTGGTAAATACCGATTTCAATTTTAAAGGACAAAAAAGTGTGTATCATGGCAAAGTGCGTGATGTGTATGACATCAACGATGATTTGCTTGTAATGGTAGCAACCGACCGTATTTCGGCATTTGATGTAATTCTTCCTAAAGGAATCCCTTATAAGGGACAAGTCTTGAATCAAATTGCGGCATCATTCCTTGATGCTACCGCCGATATTGTCCCAAACTGGAAACTTGCCACTCCCGACCCTATGGTAACCGTAGGATTGAAGTGTGAAGGCTTCAAAGTGGAAATGATTATAAGAGGTTATCTTACAGGTAGTGCATGGCGTGAATATGCATCGGGTGTTCGTGAAATATGTGGGGTGAAACTTCCTGAAGGAATGAAAGAAAATCAACGTTTCCCGGAACCTATTATAACTCCTACCACTAAGGCAGAAGCCGGACATGATGAAAATATTTCCAAAGAGGAAATTATAGCTCAAGGTATAGTTTCGGCTGAAGACTATGAAATTGTAGAAAAATATACTCGTGCTTTATTTGCTCGTGGAAGTGAAATTGCAGCACAAAAGGGTCTTATATTGGTTGATACCAAGTATGAATTTGGTAAACGTGACGGTAAAGTGATTTTGATGGATGAAATTCACACGCCCGATTCATCTCGTTACTTCTATGCTGCCGATTATCAAAAACGTTTTGAAGCCGGAGAACCTCAAGTACAACTTTCTAAAGAATTTGTGCGTCAATGGTTGATAGATAACAATTTTATGGGTAAAGAAGGTCAGCAAGTGCCTGAAATGACCGATGAATATTGTGATTCGGTTTCGGCTCGTTATATTGAACTTTATGAAAACATTGTGGGCGAAAAGTTTGTGAAAGCCGAAGATGAAGATATTCATACCCGCATCGAAAAGAATGTAACAAATTATTTAAATAACCTATAATCGGAATGTCGGAGATAAAGTTTTTTTATCTCCGACTTCTTATATACTATTACATATAGACAGTGAATTATAAAGCAGAGCAAATACGTCCGTATAACGACGAAGAGAGTAAAACCGGGCAAGTGCGACAGATGTTTGATTCCATCGCACCGGCTTACGATTTCATGAACCGTGCAATGACATTCGGCATAGATAGGTGGTGGCGTAAGCGTGCGGTGAAGATGGTGGGAGAATATTGCCCTAAGAATATTCTTGATGTGGCTACCGGAACGGGGGATTTGGCTTTGCAACTTTTTGATACGTTACATCCCGAACACATTACCGGAGTGGATTTGTCGGAAGGCATGCTTGAAATAGGTCGCAAAAAGGTTGCCGATAAAGGGTTGTCATCTTCTATCACTCTTGAACAAGGTGATTGTTTGGCTATGAGTTATCCCGACAATACATTCAATGCTGTTACAGTGGCTTATGGTGTGAGAAATTTCGAACATCTTCAGCAAGGATATGCCGAAATGTACAGAGTACTTGATAAAGGGGGAGTATTATGCGTAATAGAGTTGTCGGTCCCCGTAAATCCTGTGATTAGAGCCTTCTATAATCTTTATACCCATATCTTGGTGCCTATGGTTGGTCGATTGGTATCAAAAGACCGTCGAGCTTACAGTTATCTGCCCGAAAGTATTGCAGCTGTTGCACAAGGCGAAGAAATGCTTGAAATAATGAAAAAAGCAGGCTTTGTGAAATGCCGTTACAAACGTATGACCTTCGGTACTTGCACCATCTACATAGGTGAAAAGGCTTAGTGAAAATCTTAATTATTTTAAATGGGGCAATAATTTTACGTTTTTGACAATTTCTTTTGTTGTTAATTAAGTAAATTTGCGTTTAGATAAAGATAAAGTTTTTCACGAAAATAATATATTTAATGATATGGCTGGAATCAATTGTGTAGGTATATTGACATCGGGAGGTGATGCACCCGGAATGAATGCTGCGATACGTGCGGTGACTCGTTCTGCTATTTATGGCGGATTAAAGGTGAAAGGTATCTATCGTGGGTATAAAGGGTTGATTACCGATGAAATAGTTGAATTTAAAACACAAAATGTGTCAAATATAATACAAGCCGGTGGAACAATATTAAAAACAGCACGAAGCAAGGAGTTTACAACTCCTGAAGGTCGCAAACAGGCTTATGAAACCATGCAAAAAGAAGGTATTGATGCATTGGTTGTGATAGGTGGAGACGGCTCGTTGACAGGAGCAAGAGTGTTTGCTACCGAATATAATATTCCTATCGTAGGTTTGCCCGGAACCATTGATAACGACCTTTATGGAACCGACCGTACGATAGGTTATGATACAGCTCTTAATACTATTATGGAGTGTGTCGATAAAATACGTGATACGGCAACATCGCATGAACGCTTGTTCTTTATAGAAGTGATGGGGCGTGATGCAGGTTTTCTTGCTCTAAACGGAGCGATTGCCACAGGAGCTGAAGCTGCAATTATTCCCGAAATATCAACCGAAGTAGACCAGTTAAGCGAACTTATATCACAAGGTTTCCGCAAAAGTAAGAACTCTTCAATTGTGCTTGTGGCAGAAAGTCCTGTTACCGGGGGTGCTATGGGCATGGCAGAGCGTGTAAAGAATGAATATCCTCAATATGATGTGCGTGTTACCATATTAGGACACTTACAACGTGGTGGTTCTCCTACTGCTGCCGATCGCATATTAGCGTCTCGCATGGGAGCTGCTGCTATCGATGCTTTACTTGAAGACCAGCGTAACGTGATGATTGGAATACGCAACGATGAAATAGTGTATGTTCCATTTTCAAAAGCCATTAAAAACGATAAACCCATTAATCGTGAATTGTTGAACACCCTGCGTAGATTATCGATATAATAGAATATATTAAAATATATCAAAAAGAATTATTTATAGGGGTGGATGCAAAAGGAAAGATATCAACCCCTTTTGTTGTTTTAAGAAAGAGATTAATGTAAATTGATATTATGAAAAATGTAGTGATATTTTTAGTTTTATGTGCAATTGCCTATTATGGATGGTGTAAATTTGCACAAAGCGAAGTGAGTGTTGCTTCTGTGGAACAAACACAATATGTTGATTCGCTTAAAATGTCCGAGAAAAAAGAATTGTGGGAAATGAACCCTATAGATACAATCATAAATCAAGATTCGGTGAAAATTTTATAAAATAATAGAATTATAGGAATTATGGTCTTGAAACAAGATGAGTTGGAAGAATTGAAAAAATTCCTTGATAAAGAGGCTGCGAGGATTAACAATAAGGATTTTATTTTTAATGACCCTGTGCAATTTCCTCGAAGATTTGAAAGATTACAGGATATAGAGGTAGTTTCGTTTCTTTCGGCAGCTATTGCATGGGGAAAGCGAAAAATGATATGTGATAATTGTGAAAAAATGCTCAAAATCATGGAAAACCAGCCCTATAATTATGTTATGGAGGAGGCTTATGAGGCTCTTCCTGATATAAATATACATCGCACGTTCTTTGCAAAGGACTTTAAATATATGCTTCGTGGATTTAGATCTGTTTTTAAGCAATATGGCTCTTTGAACGCTTTTGCAAAAAGTGTAGGAGTGGGGAATAATGAAGCTCCTTCATGGTCTCTTGTAGAACAAATGCAAATGCTGTTTTCTCATGCCAATGGAGGTGCGGTAAATTCTCAATGTTTACCCACTCAATTAAAAAATACAGCATTAAAGCGTGTAAATATGGCATTGAGGTGGCTTGTGAGGAACGATGGTATTGTGGATATGGGTGTATGGGATTGTATCAAGCCATCACAATTGTTTATACCGCTTGATGTACATGTGGGTAATACGGTGAGGGCGTTGGGTATGATAGAACGCAAAGCCAATGATAAACGAACAGTTCTTGAAGTAACCGAGATATTACGTAATATGTGTCCCAATGACCCAGTGATATATGATTTTGCGTTATTCGGTATAGGAATAGGCGATAAGTATCTTGGACTTAAAGTAAGCGATTGACGGCAAGACGTAAAAGATTACTGATTACGGCTTAATTGTGTTAAGTTGAAAAGCGAGACGAGGAGTCCCGTTTTGGCAATAAATTAAGCCACATGGTTGAAATCCGTAACTTAAAATAGCACGTTGCATAATATGATTGTCGCTATGCGTATCAACTCTTATGTTATTGATTTTTGAAAAACAAAAATCAAAGCATATTTTGGCAATACCATTATATTTGCCATTTGATGCAAGTCGATGAATTACTCCGTATGCATTATTGTTAAGCCAAGACCCTTCAATAATGTCATATGTAGAATCATTGCCTATTCGGAACATGAAACAACCAATAATACCTTTATCTTCATGCACGATTACATAATGACTTTCATTTAGAATGTCATTTAGAATGTTTTCTTCGCCCGGATAGCCGTTAATCCATTGATTAGGGTTGCCGGTATGTTTCATGAATGTTCTTGCATATTCATAAATATTCAATATCTCCGGTAAATCTTCTTTTGTGCTTCTTCTCACTTCCATAATGTCAAAGTTAATAAAAAATAGAGGTTATAGATGATTTTTTGAGGAGATTTTTATCTATTACAGTAATAGAACGTGTTTTTGTTATTAACTTTGTAATACTAAAACTATCAAGATGTATTTAAGGCTATGAATTTACCTCAAAATGAAATAGAACGCCCAAGGATTATGATAATCTACACCGGGGGAACCATAGGAATGATTGAAAACAGTGAAACCGGTGTTTTACAACCGTTTGATTTTACACATTTAATAGACAATGTTCCTAAAATCAAGAAATTAGACTATATAATCAATAATATACAGTTTAATCCTCCTATCGATAGTTCTAATATGTCGCCTTCACATTGGCGTGAAATAGCTATTGCAATAGAGGAAAATTATGACTTATATGATGGTTTTGTCGTGCTACATGGTACCGATACTATGGCTTTTACGGCTTCGGCTCTGAGCTTTATGCTTGAAAATCTTCACAAGCCGGTAATAATCACCGGTTCACAGTTGCCGATAGGTGAGGTGAGAACCGATGGAGAAGAAAATCTTATAACATCTTTGCAAATAGCGGCAGCACGCGATGCACAAGGTGAACCTATGGTCCAAGAAGTTGCAATACTATTTGAAAATTATTTGTGGCGAGGCAATCGAAGCACAAAGATGAGTGCCGACAATTTCAATGCCTTTAAAAGTAATAACTACCCACCGTTGGCTAAAATAGGGTTAGGGATACATTTCAACGAAGAATCGCTTTACCGCGTACCCTCCAAACGTCCGCTGAAGGTGCGTTATACAATGGATACCAATGTCATGTTTGTAGATTTGTATCCGGGAATTAGTGAAAAGATATTGAAACACATATTGCATACCCCTGATGTGAAGGGTATAGTGTTTAAAACTTATGGAGCCGGTAATGCTCCAACTGATAAATGGTTTACCGATGCTATTCATGAAGCGGTGGAACGCGGAATCGTTATTTTAAATGTAACACAATGCGTTAATGGAGGAATACATAGTACACGTTATGAAACAGGCGACTATATAACTCGTGCAGGTGTGGTAAGCGGACACGATATAACAAGTGAGGCTGCCATTACCAAGATGATGTATTTGTTTGGACTTGGACTTCCTTCCGAAAGTGTAAAGAAATATTTGGCATATTCGTTGTGTGGTGAAATGACCATAGGATGATTAATAAGAGTAAATCGATAGTAATTTTTTATTTTCAATAGAAAAATGGCTCAAGTAAATGATATAGTGCGTTTCCTTAATCAAATAGGAGGAGGGCGTATTACAAAAATAGTGGATAATATGGCTTATGTGGAAGATGAGGATGGTTTTGAACAGCCGGCTTTACTGCGTGAATGTGTCGTCGTGGAATCAGCCAAGCCGAAACCTACAGCTTATGACAAGCCTGTAACTCCACTTCCGTCAAAGGAAATAATTCTTGAATCAGCCAAACCTATGCCGGTGGTTGAAACAGAGGACGGTGATACATTGAATATAGTGCTTGCTTATGAGCCACGAGAAATCAAGCATCTTAATACGACAACCTATGACGCTTATCTTGTAAATGATAGTAACTACTATTTATATTTTGTATATATGACCAAGAGTGATGATGAAGCCGAATGGGTTATGCGTTATCATGATATGGTAGAGCCTAACATACAGGTACATATTGAGGAATTTGAACATTCTCTACTCACTCAAATGGATCGTGTGGCTGTGCAATATGTGGCTTTTAAAGAGGGAAAAGGATTTAAATTGAAAAATCCGGCTCTTGTAGAGCATAGGCTTGATACTACTAAATTTTATAAAATGCACTGTTTTCATGATAATGAGTATTTTGATACACCGGTCATAGCACTCGATATAGTGAAAAACGATCGCCCGGCTCGTATGATTACTGTAGATAGTGCAGACTTGGAACGTGCTATGAAAGAAAAAAGAAGTAATGATAATCGTCAGCAACGCCGTCAAGTTAAAAAGCATGATGTTAAGAGCAATAAGAATGAAATTATCGAGTGCGATTTGCATATTTCAGCATTGCTTGATAATACATCAGGGCTTTTAAATAAGGATATGCTTGATGTTCAGCTTGATGAATTTCATCGTGTGATGAATGAAAATATTGGGCGAAAAGGTGCTAAAATAGTCTTTATTCATGGTAAAGGAGAGGGCGTATTGCGTAAAGCTTTGCTTGACGAATTAAAGCGTAAATATCCACGATGTGAAGCACAAGACGCAAGTTTCAGAGAGTATGGTTTTGGTGCGACATTGATAACAATCAAGTAATACCTCTATATCATATATAACAAAAAACTCACCATAATGGTGAGTTTTTTTAATTTAGTGCTTTTCGGCTTGAGTAGCAGCTTCGGCAAAGCCTTTTGAAAAGAAGAGCATTTGGAAATCGATGGAGTTACACCAAAAAGCCCAATTATGTTTGCCCGGTCGGCTTATGTAATCGTGAGCAATTTTCTTTTCAACAAGAGTTTCGTGAAGGTTCTTGTTTACTTCATGGAAGAAGTCATCAACTCCGCAATCGAAAATTATGCGTTGGTCGGTAGATTCTAATTTTTCTACGATTCCTTGAACGCTTAGTTCTTTCCATAGCTCTTTATTGTCTTCATAAGCACCTATGCGTTCTTTTATTTTCCAACTTTTCGGGAAAGGAACAATATTTACTCCTCCGCTCATGCTTCCACATTGCCAAAAAAGATCGGGATGCTTAAGAGCAAGTGACATAGCACCGTGTCCACCCATGCTTAACCCTGTAATAGCTCGAAATTTAGGGTCGGCTATAGTTCTGTAATTATTATCTACAAAAGATAATAATTCTTTTGTTATATAGGTCTCAAATTGCATAGTCGGGTCGATTGGAGAATCGAAATACCAACTGTCTTGACCATCGGGACATACAATAATTACTCCGTATTCGGTTGATAAATCTTGCAATTCAGGTTTCTTTTTTATCCAATTACCATAAGAACCGCTATATCCATGTAGTAAGTATAAAACTGCATATTGTTCCTCTTGCATTTCGGGGTCGTAATAGTCGGCAGGAACGATTATTACATTTTTGATTTCGCGACCCATTTTTTCGCTTTTAACGGCAATGGTATCAACTTGATTCAGTTCGCTTGCGTTGATGTTGAAAGTCAATAAGAATGCGAACATCAGCATAAATGCTGTAAGAATGTTTGTCTTTTTCATATTTTTTTAATGATTGTTGTTATCGTTTCTGTTTAAAAAATGTAGTCATCAGTTCAGCACATTCTTCGGCCAATATACCTCCGGTTATTTCTGTCTTTTTATGAAACGGTTTTTCGCAAAATGTGTGATAGCCTCGTTTTTCATCGCTTGCACCATAAACGATGCGTTTTATTTGACTCCAGCCCAAAGCACCGGCACACATTAAGCACGGCTCTACGGTAACATAAAGTGTACATTCGGTAAGATATTTACCGCCTAAGTTATCGGCTGCCGATGTGATGGCTTGCATTTCGGCATGAGCTGTAACATCGTTTAATGTTTCGGTTAAATTATGTCCTCTTGCTATAACTTGATTGCCTATTACAATAACAGCACCGATAGGAACTTCATCTCGTTCCATAGCTTTATGAGCTTCGTCTAAGGCAAGACGCATAAAATGTATATCTTGTTTTTCTTTATCGATTATATTCATAATTGTGTGAATATGTTATTCTCTATAATAAACTCGTTTAACTCGACTTGATATTGATGTGAGAATTTCATAAGGAATTGTCTCTCTTGTTTCGGCAAGGTTTTCGACAGGAATATGACAACCGAAAATTTCAACCGAATCACCCACTTTACATTCAGTATCGGTTACATCTACCATGCACACGTCCATACAGATGTTTCCTACTGTAGGACATAAGACTCCATTAATCCATAGTTTTGCATTACCATTGCCAAAGCATCGAGAGAAGCCATCGGCATATCCTATAGGAATGGTTGCTATTCTAGAGGGGCGTAAGAGTTGACCTTTCCGTCCATAACCTATTGAAGTGCCTTCAGGTAAGTCTTTAATTGATATTATAACCGAATGTAATGATGAAATGGGTTGAAGCTCGGCTTCTGAATTGTCGTTTACGGTAGAGATGCCATAAATTCCGATTCCTATTCTAACCATATCATATTGATATTCCGGAAATCTTATAATACCGGTAGTGTTAAGTATATGTCTTATGATGTGGTGCTTAAAGCCGGATTGTAAAATGTTGCAACATTCATCAAAATAGTTGAATTGTTTTAATGTATAGTCATCTTGCAGAGGCTCATCGGCAACACTAAGGTGAGAAAATACGCTTGCAGGATATATTGCATCTTGACTTTGTAAAACGTTGATAAGTTCAGGCAGCTGCTCTTTAAGAAACCCTAAGCGATGCATACCTGTTTCGATTTTTATGTGTACAGGGTAGTTGGTGATACCGCATTTTTCTGCTTCCTTAATGATTTCCCTACATTCATCAAGACTAAAAACTTCCGGCTCGAGATTATAAGCAAACATTGCTTTATAATTGGTTACTTTGGGATTTAATACCATGATGGGCATTGTGATGCCGGCTTTACGTAAGTCGGCACCTTCGTCATGAGCAGCGACTGCAAGATAAGATGCTCCGCGATCTTGCAATGTTTTAGCTATTTCATCGGATCCTGCTCCATAACCAGATGCTTTTACCATACAAACAGTTTTTGTTCCCGGTCGTAATTGGGAACGAAAGAAGTTGTAGTTGTGAGTCACAGCATCAAGGTTCACCTGTAAGACCGTTTGATGCTGTTTTGCCTCAAGCATATCAATAATTTGCTTAAATTCATATTCAGGAGCTCCTTTTACCAAGATAATTTCATTTTCAAAATCGCTTGGAGTCATTTCTTCAAGAAATTCTTTGGTAGAAAGGAAAAATTGAGCGTTTACGTCAAAAAAACGTTGGTTTTCCACCATCTCTTCGCCAATGCCTATAAATCGGGTAATATTTTTGTTTTTTGCGAGTTGAGCTATTAATTTATATAGTTCCGATTTGGTGAATGATTCATGTTGAACATCTGATAAAATCACTGTCATCGTGCAATCGGGTGTGGCACGTCTTGCCATGAAATCAAGAGCTGGAGTCAATGAATTATAGTCGCTGATATAAGAATCGGCGATAATCATACAATTATTGGTGGCTTCAATGACATTAAGTCTTGTATCTATTGGGGTGAGCTTAGACATGCGTTCTGCGATAATATCTCTTGTAGTGCCAAGACATAACATAACGGCAAGACAATTCAGAATATTTTCAATATCACTGTCTTTTGTAAGAGGTATTACTATACGCGATGTGTTATCGGCATATCGGTAAATGATTTCGGTTGCATTATCGTTTTTGTCGATTTGAGAAATGTAAATATCGGCATCGGGATTAGTACGAGACCAACCAATACCATGAGCAACTTTTAATATCGGTTTAATGCTGTTGGCTATTAGTGGCTCATCGGCACAATATATGATATGTTCGCAAGCAGTAAGTAACTTGGCTTTTTCTTCTGCTTTTTGATAAATGGAAATAAAACCGTCATTATGTTCGTCTCCAAGATTGGTCCATACTCCTATTGTGGGGCGAATCATGTTTTGTAACGATTTCATTTCATTAGGTTGTGAAATTCCGGCTTCAATAATGCCGAGAGTTGTGTTATCATCAAATTCCCAAAGCGATAACGGTACTCCTATTTGAGAATTAAAACTTCTTGGACTGCGAACAATGTTGTAATCTTCTTTTAATAATAAGTTAAGTCGTTCTTTAAGAGTAGTCTTACCTTTACTTCCTGTAATGCCTATAACAGGTATATTGAAGCGACGGCGGTGATAAGTGGCTATGGATTGTAATGCAGAACAAGTGTCATTTACAACGAGAAAATTGGCATTACTTAATTCGTTTGGAATGTAAGTACTGTTTTCAATGACAAAATTACGCACCCCTTTTTCATAAAGTTGAGCTATGTAGCGATGTCCATCATTATTTTTTGTACGAATAGCAAAAAATAATGTTTCATCGGGATAAGTCAGCGATCTTGAATCGGTAAGCAATGATGTTATCGTAGCTTGCGGAAGATTGAGACTTTCAGTTTCTATATGTAATATTGATGCTATTTCTCGTATGGAATATTTCATGATAGAAAATATTTTTGAAGTTGTGTTAAGTCCTTAATATAAGGATATTCTTTTACAAGGTTGAATAAAACTTCTTGAGTTTCGTTCCGAAAATGATTCAATGCAACTTGATTGTCGGTCATCGGTCGATGTGCAAGACGTTTTGACATGCGTTCACAGCGTGATGCGGCTTGTGTGGTTCTGTCGTTGAAAAAAGTTGCTTTAAATACGTTCCATATATATTCGATTGCAATATCTGACGGATGAACCATATCGGAAGCATAAAATCGGTAGTCACGTAAGTCATCCATCATAATCTCATAAGCCGGGAAATAGTGGCAGAAATCGGAGTGAGCCCCCACAATGTTGCTAATAGCCACGCGAAGCGTGCTTTTGCTTAGTTGATTCAGTTCCAAACCATCGGAAACGTGACGTATAGGACTTACGGTGAAAATGATTTTTGTGTGATTGTTATAATCGTGAATGATAGACAAAATTGATTCTAAATAATGCTTTACCTCTTCGATTTGTAATATTCGTCGAGAAAATTCGGTAGCTGGTAATTTATGACAATTGCTTACAATCGTATTAGAAGTTTTGTGCTCATAAATCATTGCAGTGCCTAATGTTATGATTATCCAATCGCATTGTTTTAAGTTATCATGAGCTTTACTTAAGCGATTGTTCATTATTTTTAGTGCATCGGTTTGTTCAGCTCTGGAAAAATGAGAATGAAAACCAAAGTGATTCCACATACCATTTGCAAAAAACAGTTCATTATCTGTTATTTCTTTACCTGAAACGATATTGCTTATCTCATTGTAAATGCTTATGGGGTTGTAAACAGTACCAAAAGGATTAATATCGGCATTCATCAATGCGTTTTGCAATTTTAAGCCAATATTATCGGAAAAGCAGGAACCAATAAGCATTATGCGATGTGAATGTTGTATTTGCTCTGTCGCATTGTTTATCTTTATAGCAGTTCTGAATTCCATAATCTCATTTTATGATTTAATACACAAAGATACAATGTAGTTTTGAAAAAATAGAGTAAAGGAGCTTATTTTTGTGCCGAAAAAATTTGAGCATATCGGTAAATATAAGTATTTTTACACGATGTTAATATAATAGATTGTATAAACCTAAAATAAACCTACTGATGAAAAAAAAATTACTTAACACATTGTTGATTGCTTCAGTATTGGGTATTGCTCCGGTACAAGCAAAAAGCACGATTGAAGTCAAGGGCGTGGTGTATTCTCTTGATACGATTTACCATGCAAAAGTTGGACCTGGTACAACACAGACGCATCTGGAACTTGTAAGTCCTACTAAATCTAAATTGCAAGTACATTATCTTACAGTGGATAAAAGTGCTCCGGGTGTGTCAATGCGTGCCGTAAGTGCAAAAGATATGGTTGCCGGAACCGAGCGACCAAGTGCTATGGCGAAACGTAAAAGTGGTAACGGAGTGTTGTATTTTGCCGGAACAAATGCCGATTTTTATGCAACCGGTGGTACTGCAACAAATGGAAGTTCCAAAGTAGGTTCTCCTACTGCAGGTTGTACAGCCGATCGAGAAACTTATAAGACATCAAATGGACTTGGTGATAAAAACTATCAATTTTCGATAGATGTTGATGGTGTGGCAAGAATAAGTCGATTGTATTATTATGCAGGAACTGCAACATTAGGAGACAAAGTTGCAGCATTTAAGGGAATTAACGTAGCTTCACCAGATAATGGGATAACAATTTACACTCCTAAATATTGGGGAAGTACTAATCAAACTACTAAAGCTGGTAGTTGTGCCGAAGTTACAGCAAAGCTTGTTGATGGAGATAAAATGTATGCCGGATGTAAATTCCGTCTTGAAGTAACCTCTACAGCCAATAGCACAGGAGATACAGCAATACCAAGTGACGGCTATGTTATTCATGGTAGAGGAGAAATACTTGATGGAGAAGTGTCGGTTAATGCTTTGAATTTTGTTAATGGATTGCAAGTAGGAGATGTTGTGGAATTTGATAATGTCGTTTTGACAGAAAAAGGCAGCACTGAAAGAATCGTTCCGGCACAAATCGTATCGGGAAATCCTAAAAATGTGGGAGGAGGCTTGACTCTTGATACAGAAAGTGAGAGAGCTGATGCTAATCAGTTACACCCTCGTACCGGTATCGGGGTGAGTGTTACAGGCGATAGTATCATAATGATGGTAGTAGATGGACGCTCTTCTATTTCGGCAGGTGTTCGTACTTCTCAACTTGCCGATATTATGCGTTACGCAGGAGCTTGGGAAGCAATGAATCTTGATGGTGGAGGTTCTTCTTGCTTGTACACTTCAGCTCTTGGAGTTCGCAATGTTGGTAGTGATGGAAATGAACGTGCTGTTGGTAATGGTATTTTTGCTGTTGTTACTGCACCCGAAGATAAAGAAATTGCAGAAATTCGTTTTGTCGATTGGGCAAAGGAATTGCCTCAATATGGAATTTATACACCTAAATTTTATGGCTATAATAAATACGGTGTTTTGGTAGATACTGATTTACAAGGCGTGACATTATCATGTCCTGCAACACTTGGCGAAGTTGTAGAAGAAGGAACTTCACTTTATTGTAGCGGAACCGGTAGCCACTTGTTAACAGCAACATATAAAGGCGTTTCAAATACAATAGTGGTTACAGTAGGAAGTGAAAATAATATGAATTTGCGTAAGCAAAAAGTGCTATTGGATTCATATAAAGATTATACAGCAGAAGTCTTTGGAATTGTTAAAGGTGTAGAGTTCCCGATATATAATAAAGCAATTACTTGGACAAGTGATGATGCAACAATTGCTTCAGTCGATGAAACCGGAACAATCAAGGGCTTGAAAAACGGAACTACAATTGTGAAAGGTAAGTTTAATGATTTTGTAGGTGAAATAAATGTAACAGTTGAAATCCCGACAACTCGATATAAACTTATTGATGACAAGATGGATATATCAACATGGTCTTTAACCGGAACAAATGTTAGCAATATAAGTTTGGAAGCTTGTGGAGCAGATGGTATAAGAGTTAATTATACAACTACATCAGCAAGAAATGTAGGTTTAACTCTTGAAAAAACGTTGACATCATGGAGCCGTCCTGATTCATTGTTGATTGAAATAAATCCGACAACTGCAAATATTAAGAATTTCTATTTGTATTTTACAGATTATAGAGATGCGGATAATAAAAAAGAGTTTAAATATACACCTTCATTAATATTGAATGAAGTTAATAGTATTACGTTACCAATGAATGAAATTGTAGACTTAAATGATATGTCTACATATCCTTTGGTTTTGGATAGTATTAATTTCGTACCGGGAAATACTAAAGGAACAACACATACTGTTGAATTTAAGAAAATAGCATGGGTTTATAATAGTATTCCCGGGGGCAATAGTGGCGTAGAGACAATTGTTAAGTCCACAAATGATTTGCAAATCAGTCCTAACCCCGTTAATTCAGGCGAAGTTGTAAAACTAAAGGTCAATGCTCCGGTAGAATATTCAGTGTTTAGTATAAACGGAAGCTTGATAAAGACCGGAAACGGAGAAGAAATATCCACTGTCGGAATGTCGGCAGGCATATATGTAGTAAGTGTAATACAAAACGGTAAAAAACAAGTTGCACGATTGATTATTAAATAATAAATATGTAAATGAAAAAAATCATAACATTAAGTGTTCTTGCTATGACCATGTTTAGTGCCTTTGCCGGCACTAAGTGGTCTTTGCAAGGAACAACACATACTGTTGATACGTTGTATCATGCAAAAGTGGGACCCGGTACGACTCAAACTTCTTTGAAAGTTTCCGGTAGTTCTAACCTAAGAGTGTTCTATACCACAACCGATTTATCAAATCCGTATGTGGAAATGCGTGTATCCAAAGCGAATAATCTTATAAAATCCATGCGTTCTGTATCGGGACAATCTAAAGATAATAGTGTTGAGGGTGCACAATATTTTGTAGGAGTTAATGCCGACTTCTTTGATATGTCAACAGGAACTCCTATAGGTACAAATATTCTAAATTCGGAACTTTATAATAATGCTACCGATACAAAGTGGACAGAAATATCTTTTGATGATAATAAAACTCCACATATTGGAAAACTTACGTTTTCTGGTAGTGTGAAAAAATCAAATGGTCAAAGTTATAATGTTTCTGCAATTAATGCATCACGTTCCACTAATTTTCTTGTTATATATAGTTCTCGTTTTGGTAAAAGTACCGATACCAATGAATTTGGTTCTGAAGTTATAGCTACTCCGGTAGAAAGTGGAGCCACCATTGCATTGGGTAAGACTGTTAAGATGAAAATCACCGGAGCTGTTTCAAATGATGGAAATATGTCGATACCTGAAGGTGCTTATGTCTTGTCAGGACATGGTAATGCAAAATATTTTGTTGCGGGTTTGGCTGATGGTGACGAAGTGGAAATTACTTTAAGTGCATCTTTAAATGGAGCTGAAATAAAACCAACTTGGGCAGTAGGTGGTTGTCCTGCTATTTTGAAAAATGGCGAAGTCCTTGAAACGGAAGATGCAAATATCATAAGCCATTTACCGAGCAAGGAACCTCGTACGGCAGTTGGTTATGACAAAACAGGAACGAAAGTCGTTATGCTTATTGTGGATGGACGTTCCGATATTTCGGATGGTTGTAGGACTAAAATTCTTGCCGATATAATGCGTGAGGTGGGATGTAGTGATGCTATGAATTTTGATGGAGGAGCTTCAAGTGAGTTATATCATCAAAAACTTGGTATTCTTAACGTTCCAAGTGGAGGCATGGAACGTTCGGTTACAAATTCATTATTTGCAGTTGCAACAACACCAACCGATAATAATATAGCTGAGATTCGTTTTGTGGATTGGGTAAAGGAAATGCCTAAATATGGATTTTATACTCCTAAATTTTATGGCTATAACAAATACGGCGTTTTGGTTAATACTGATTTGAGAGGTGTAACTTTATCTTGTTCATCGGAACTTGGTGAAATAGTAGAGAATGGTTCTACTTTGTATGGAAATGGAGGGGGATCTCATTTGTTGACTGCTACCTATAATGGTTTGTCTACCAATATAGTTATGACGGTTGATGATACTCAAGAACCAGTTTTTCGCCATGAAAGAGTACTGTTAGATTCTTATAAAGATTATAAAGTTGATATATATGGAGTTATACGAAATCAAGAAATAGCTATAGAGAATAAAGCTTTTGAGTGGACTTCAAGTAATGAATCTGTTGCTACTGTTGATGAAAATGGTGTTGTTAAAGGTTTGAAAAATGGTAAAGCAACAATAACCGGAACTGTTGGAGAATTTTCAAAAAGTATAGCTGTGGATGTAGAAATCCCTTTATCTCGCTATAAAGATCTTGATGCTAATTCATGGAATTTGTCGGTAAGTAATATTGAAAATTCTAAATTGTCGGCAATTGAAGATGGATGTTTTGCTGTTGATTATACAACAACGTCGTCAAGAAAAGTTTATATAACATTGACAAAGAATTTATTGACTTGGAGTCGTCCTGATTCATTGGTGCTTGAAATAAATCCTGGAGATGCGTCTTGGAAGTCTATTAGTGTGTTTTTTGCAAATATTAGAAAAGGTAATGAAGTGGTAGAATATAATTTTGATGTTAATTTTTCTGCTAATACCCTTAATAGATTTTCAATACCAATGAGTGGAATTATTGATTTGGAAGATATGTCTAATTATCCACTCGTTTTCAATAAAATATATGTGGTGGTCTCAGATAAAACAGGAACAACACATCATGTTGAATTTAAAAGAATGGCATGGGTTTATAATAGTATTCCCGGGGGCAACAGTGGCGTAGAGACAGTTGTTAAGTCAGCAAATGATTTGCAAATCAGTCCTAACCCTGTTAATTCAGGCGAAGTTGTAAAACTAAATGTCAATGCTCCGGTAGAATATTCAGTGTTTAGTATAAACGGAAGCTTGATAAAGACCGGAAACGGAGAAGAAATATCCACTGTCGGAATGTCGGCAGGCATATATGTAGTAAGTGTAATACAAAACGGTAAAAAACAAGTTGCACGATTGATTGTTAAATAACTAAAAAACATAATATGAAGAAGCCGGATTTTAAAGAAAAAATCTCGGCTTCTTTTATTTAAATGTAATTATTGATTTGTTTTTTTAAGTAAAGTACTATCTTTGTGTGAACTTAAAATTAAACATACAGCTATGAAAATATTTCGTTATATAACAGTTGTTGCGTGTGCATGTTTTTCATTTTTAACGGTAAATGCACAAGAACAAAGTCCGGAAAATACAATATTAACAACTCAACAAGCTATAGATAAATTTATGAGTGCACCATCTTTGCGTAATGGTTCAGTTGGTGTGAGTGTTATGAGTATAGATAGCATGAAAACAATAGGAGAGTCCAATGCTCTTCAATCTCAAATAACAGCTTCTACTATGAAGACTGTTACTTCATCTGTTGCTCTTAATTTATTGGGAAAAGATTTTAAGTTTCATACTAAAGTTTTTGTTGATGGGAAGATAAACAAAAATGGTAAAATTGAAGGAGACTTGATTGTAAAAGGAGGAGGAGATCCTACATTGGATTCACGTTATATGCCTCAATCTCCATCTTTTATAGAATCGATTGTTTTAAAATTAAAAGAAATGGGCATAGACGAAATAAAAGGGAATATTATAGCCGATGAAAGTGCTTATCCTATGCCGTATGCACGTGCTACTTGGATGGTTGATGATTTGTGCTATGGTTACGGTGCTTCGATTCATGCTCTTAATTTTGCCGATAATACATTAAAACTTAATGTGGAGATAGACAAAGATAAATTCAACTGCTATACCGACCAAACTCAAAGCTATTTGAAAGTGCAAAATCATTGTAATGTTATAGAGGCAGAGACTGATAGTATTTCGATTGATGGAATAGATATGCGTTTGAATGTGGAAGATGATATTTTGCATTTAATGGGTAATATAAAGGCATGGAAAGGTAAACTTACTATAGCTAATCCTTCACCGGACTTATTGCTTCGTGATAGTATGGAAGTCGCATTGAATAATGCCGGTATTAAAGTGAAACATAAAAATGTTGAGCAAGATGAAAAAGGTTCTACTACGTTATTGCTTGATTATACTTCGCCTGAATTGATTGAAATTGTAAAATCTTTGTTGGAACGTAGCGATAATATGTATACAGAGTGCCTTTTGCGTGCTATTGCGGCAAATTCAGGAAAAGCTCCAACGGCTTATAATGGTGTTAGTATCGTAAAAGACTTTTGGAAAAAAAGAGGTTTGGATGTTGAAGGCTTGTTTATGTCTGATGGTAGTGGGCTTTCTCGAACCAATAAAGCTCCAGTTTCATTTTTTACTCATATGCTTTCGGTGGCTTATAAGGAATTGCAATCAAAGGGTATTAATTTTAATGAATTGTTTCCTGTTGCCGGAACAAGCGGTACAGTGAGAAGCTTGACTTCAAAAACTCCTGCTGCAGGTAAATTTGCATTAAAATCCGGTAGTATGAACCATGTGCAATGTTATGTAGGATATTATCCGGCTCAAGCACCCAAATATACAGTTGGAGTACTTGTAAATAGTTTTACTTGTCCAAGATCTGAACTACAAAAAATGATTTCTGAAATGCTTGTAGGTATCGACGCTGCACTTTCAGTCGAAAAGCAATAAAATGTTTTTATTGATTATATCTAACTTTGTATTTAAGTATGGAAGCTGTAATTGAGGATTTCTTATCACAAGTATACGAATTGGAGGGTTTATTGTTAGCTATAAATAATCATGGAGCTGATGCAACACCTTATTTGTATGAGATGGTGCAGAAAAAAGTGCAACGTATAAATGATTATGCTCAATTATGTACACCTGAGTTATACGAATTTGATAAAAAACATTCTGAAGAGTTCAAAAGTGTTGAAGACTTAAGTGTTACAGATGTTCAGGAGAATACTGAATTGGAAAAAAACGAAATAGAGCCTCAAGTAAGCGATGAACCGGAAATTGAGAATGACCACATTTCCGTTTTTGAAAATGAGAATCCTACAAAAGAAGAATCCTCTCAAGTGGAATATGATGAATTTGCCGAATATGACTCTGTTGACAAATTTAGTGATGAAAATAGAGATGAATTAAATTCTTCTGAATCTACATATTTAGATGAAGATGTCCTTGAGGTAGAAGATTTAGACCCTTTTTGTGATATTACTGAAAAAGCAGAGCCGGAACGTGAAATTAACAACGAATTTATAGAAACTGAAGAAAATGGAGAAGAAATCATAAGACTCGATGAGGCTTTGCAACGTAGTATGTCAAAAGATTTATCTAAAGCATTTTCGTTAAATGACCGTTTTCGTTATCGTCGCGAACTTTTTGGAAATAGTGAAGTTGAAATGAGAAATACCATAAATATGGTTGAGGCTATGCATTCTTATAGTGAAGCCGAAGATTATTTTTATGGAGATTTGGAATGGGATCGTGAATCGCCCGAAGTAGTTGATTTTATGACTATAATAAGAAATCATTTTTTATAATGGGAGGAAAATTATATATAGTACCTACTCCGGTAGGTAATCTTGACGATATGAGTGTGAGAGCTGTGCAAACGTTAAAAAATGCAGGCTTAATACTTGCCGAAGACACGCGTACAAGTAGTGTGCTGATGAAACATTTTGGAATAGAAACAAGAATGCAAAGCCATCACAAATTTAATGAACATGAAACTATAAATTCTATTATAGAAAGACTTGAGGCTGGTGAAGTTATAGCTTTGGTATCGGATGCAGGTACTCCGGCAATTTCAGACCCCGGTTTCTTACTTGTAAGAGAATGTCGTCGAAATAATATAGAGGTGGAATGTTTGCCCGGTCCTACAGCGTTTGTCCCGGCATTAGTCAATTCCGGCTTGCCTTGTGATAAATTCTGTTTTGAAGGTTTCCTTCCGCAGAAGAAAGGGCGTGTAACACGATTACAACAACTTGCCGAGGAACCACGTACAATGATTTTATATGAATCTCCTATGAGATTGTTAAAAACTTTGCAACAATTGGTTGAATATTTCGGTGGAGATCGAGAGGCTTCTGTGAGCCGTGAAATATCTAAAGTACATAATACCACACATAATGGAACTTTAACTGAGCTTGTGGAATATTTTACGTCAAACGCACCTCGTGGTGAAATTGTTATTGTTGTAGAAGGTAAAATACCGGTGCAAACTGAAAAAACAGATAAATACGCTAAATTTAAAAATAAAAATATACAAAATACATTTGTATTATGAAATATATAGCTTTTTTATGTATATGTGTAGGTTCAATTTTGTTGTCATCTTGCAGTAATTCAACAGAGAAAGCCGAAGAATCGGCTAATGTAAAAACGGAACTTACAGATTCATTACAAACTGTAAATGCTGAAAAAGACAGTTTGTTGGGCTTGTTAAATGAGATAAGCAGTGGGATGGCTCAAATAAAAGATGTAGAGCAACTTATTACAGGTGATTTGAGTAAAGAAACTCCTGACCGTAAGGACCAAATCAGGACTGATATGATGATTATTCAACAAGCGATGCTCGATCGTCGTAAAAAACTGGAAGCTCTTGAGGCTAAATTGAAAAAATCTACCAATTTTAATTCGGAGATGCAACGCACAATCAAGTCTTTGCGTTACCAAATAGAGACTCAAGAAAATGCTATTTTGGAATTGCAAGAGTCTTTGAAAAACGCTCATGTGGAAATTGAAGATTTAAATTTGCTTGTTGATTCATTAAAACAAGAAAATAATGCGGTAAATCAAGAAAAACTTGTTGCAAAAGAAGAATCGGTACAGTTGGCAAACCAATTGAATACTTGTTATTATGTTATTGGCTCTAAATCGGAGTTGAAAAAGTATAATATTATTGAAACCGGTTTTTTGCGTAAGACCAAAATTATGGAAGGTGATTTTGAAAAGTCTTATTTTACAAAAGCCGATAAGCGTACGTTATCTTCAATAAATTTACATTCTTTGAAAGCTAAAGTTTTAAGCAATCATCCTAATGAATCATATAGGATAGTGCAAAAAAATGGGACTAAAGTGCTTGATATAACAAATTCTGCAAAATTTTGGGATTTATCGAATTATTTGATAGTACAAACTGATTGAATTTATTATGGAATCGGCTTCAAAACCTTTTACTCTTGATAGAGTTACGCGTCTTGTAATCGTTTTGGGATGTGTGATAGGTGGTATTTTGCTTGTGGATTATTTGAGAGAAGTGCTTTTGCCTTTTCTTGTGGCATGTGTTTTTGCTTATATGCTTAATCCTTTGGTTAAGTTTAATAGCCGATTGTTAAGACTTAAAAGTCGTCTTATTTCCACTATAATAACGCTTCTTGAAATTGTAGCTGTTATAACAATTGTTTCTTATGTTGTCGTGCCTTTTATTGTTTCGGAAGTCAAGGAATTAATAGAAATGTTGCGACAGTATAATCAAATGAATACCAATGGGAAATATTTGTCGGAAACAATTCATGAATTCATAAAAACACACATAGATGTAGAAGATTTATCGAAATTGCTAACGAGAGAACAATGGATAAATTTTATAAGTACAACTGCTAATAATACGTGGAGTTTTGTAGGCTCTACATTGAGTATCGTATTTACTATTGTAAGTTGGATTATCGTATTGCTATATTTGGTATTCTTGCTTATTGATTATGAAAAGATAAAAAGTGGGTTATATAAGTCTATTCCTGATAGATATAAAGACATAACATGGCAGATTTTGCAAGATATAGGTAATGTTATGCAGCGTTATTTCCGCGGTCAGTCTCTTATAGCATTCCTTGTAGGTATTCTTTATAGTATAGGTTTTGTTATTGTAGGATTGCCTTTGGGCTTGGTCTTTGGGTTATTTGTTGGAGTTTTGAATCTTGTTCCTTATTTGCAAGTAATATCATTTCCCCTTGCTTTGGTCTTGTGTTTGGTAGATTCCATAACCACAGGAGGTAATTTCTGGATAATGTTATGTGAAGTTGTTGTGGTGTATTGTGTTGTGCAAATGATACAAGATTTATTCTTGACACCAAGAATAATGGGGAAGGAAATGGGGCTGAACCCGGTCTTTGTGTTCTTGTCTTTGTCTATATGGGGTTCTCTTCTTGGATTTATAGGTTTGATAATAGCATTACCTCTTACGGCATTACTTGTGTCTTATTATAAGCGTTATATATTACATCTTCCTTCCGATGTTAAAAAGTAAATCGATTAATACTCTTGCTTGTTCTTATGGAGCCGATAATAACACATTTTACCGATAATGATTTGTATACTTTTACATGTCAATATTATGTTTTGCAAACTTATCCTCGTGCTGAAGTAGAATATAATTTTTTTGACCGTAATAATACTTGTTATCCTTTGGGATTTGATTCATTGTTACGAGAACAAATGAATCACATGAAAGATGTGATAATAACTGATGAAGAAATTGCATTTATGCAACGTAAATGTTATTATCTTCCTAAATGGTATTTTACATTTCTTAGAGGTTATAGATTTAATCCCGATGAATTGACAATAAATCAAGATGACGAAGGTCATTTAAATGTAATTATAAGAGGTAAATGGCATTCTGCCATTATGTGGGAGATGCCGGTTTTGTCGGTTGTTTCGGAATTGGCTCATAGATTGAATGGTGATTTGGATAAATACAATAAGGATTCAGAACTGGAACGTACAAGGGAGAAAGGTCGGAAAATTCTCCTTAACGGACTTGTTTTGAGTGATATGGGGACACGACGTCGTTTTTCATTTGAACATCAAGATATAACAATAAGAGAATTAGCTAAACTTTACCAAGACGGTGGAATAATTGATGAAAATGGCGAATTTTTGGCTTGGACAGGTAAATTTATTGGTACGAGTAATGTTTATTTAGCGATGAAACACAATCTTACTCCTGTAGGAACGATGAGTCATCAACTTGTTATGTTTGAAGAAACCGTAAGTGGCGTTTTTGAATGTAATTACAATGTAATGAAAAAATTCAGTGATGTTTATGATGGAGATAACGGAGTTTTTCTATACGATGCTTTTGGTGATAAGGTCTTTTTTAATAACTTATCAAAACGTATGGCAATGATGTATAAAGGGCTGCGTGTCGATAGCGGTGTGGAAGAAGAACAAATAGAAAAGATAATAGCAAAATATAGTTCGTTGGGTATAGATCCTGTTGGGAAACAGGTAATTTTCAGTAACGGACTTGATGTAAATAGGGCACTCGAAATTCATAAATATGTGAATGGTCGTTTACAAGACAGTTATGGTGTGGGGACAAATATAACATGTGATATTTTAGGATGTAACCCTATGAATATAGTTGTGAAACTTACGCGTTGTCGCATTACTGAATCACGAGAATGGCATGATTGCGTAAAATTGTCCTGCGACAAAGGTAAGACTCTTGGCAATCCTCAAAAATGTGCTTATTTACTAAGCGTTATAAGTTGATTTATCTTGGGAATAAAGCCATTACGATAGTTAATAGAACTGAAAATACAAGCATATTTCGCCCTGTCTTACCAAGTAGAGGATTTAGTGCAGAGCCCTGACAAGATAGAAGTTTTCTCCATGTGTTAATGTGCATTATTATGTACAAAATAGGAATAAACAAAGCCCATTTAGGTAAAAGTACCCATATAGGAGCTAAAAAAGACACTGCAATACCTCCTGAAACCAAATAGAAAGTTCCGGCAACTTTTCGCCCGAAAATGACAACTGTCGTATGTTTCCCGGCTTCTTTATCATCATCCATATCTCGATAATTGTTAACAAGAAGTACATTAACACCCATTAGACCTATTGCGATTGATACAAGTAGGGCAAACGGACTCCAACCTCCTGCTTGCACATAATATGTGAAATTAACGGGAACAAGACCGAAAAACACCAATACGGCAATATCCCCCAAGCCATGATATGATAAAGGATATGGTCCTGTACTATAAGCAAGAGCAAATATAGCTATCGTTATACCAACCGGAATTAGCCACCAACCACCGAAAGGAATCAAGCAACAACCTACGGTACATGCAAGAAAAAGCGTTGCAAAAGTTACGTTTCGCAATGTTTTGGGAGAAATGTCTCCTTCGGTAACACCACGTCGTGGACCCACTCTACCTTTTTTGTCGGTTCCTCGTTTAAAATCATAGTATTCGTTGGCAAAGTTACTGGTTATTTGTGCTAATATGGCAAAAATAAGACATATCAACGATGGTAGCCACATAAAACGATGTTCCCACTTGGCAACTCCTACAGCAGCAATAACACCGGCAATAGATACAGGTAATGTACGTAAACGAGCAGCTTCTATCCAAATTTTAAATTGTTTCAACATATAATTACAATGAAATGAAGTACCAAAGATACTGATAAGTTCTTAAAGAACGCTTTTTATGCCTATATTTTATAGGTTGTATGTTTTTTTTAATTATTCTTGCGATAAATAAATTTCGCCAAGCCAAAGATATATCGACGAAATCCCGGCTGATATTTGAGTAATTTGTCAAACCATTTGATATGACCACCAATGAGTTTGACTATTACGCCGACATATATCATTGCAAAAAGCGTTCCCGGTCCTATTATATTCCATTGCCATGCACCAAAGAATAAGTAACAGCTTGCAACAGCAAGGACTACAAGCAACGTGTCTAGATAGATTTTTATCTTCGGGAATGGTTGTCCTGATATTTGGCTGATTGCCACAGGTAAACCTTCTCCCGGCATTGTTACAGAGCCACAACGCACTTCAAATGCAATACCTACAGCCATTATTGTACATCCTACTATTTGTATTATCGCACATTCAAGTAATCCCTCGCATACCAAACCGGATGTTAATATCATATTTAGGTCAATTAACCAACCGAATACCCAACCGATAAGCAATTGAAATAGCTGAACTATTTCAAAACGGTGACGAAGTATCATTATCTGCAAGGCAACAAATATGATATTTTGTATTATATTATAGTTGCCGAGTGTTAGAGCAGGAACAACTCCGTTTTCTCCTGCTATTGAGAGTGATAATGGTAATGATGAAATGACGCCACATCCAAGATTGGATCTAATACAAAGTACAACTCCAAGCGTCATTAAATAAAGTGATATTAATAGTAATGTATGTTGCCAAACGAATGAAATCACACGATTTTTCGTCAGCATGGTTTGCAAAGATGTCATTGTTTTAATAATTGATTGAATTGCCACTACAAAGTTACTAAATAATAAGCAGAAGTTATAACATGACCTATTAACCGCCATGTGAAAAAGATCGACAGAGATTTCGACACGTGCGGACGCTCACAGACTCACCACTTTACAGCTTCTGTAAGAAATCATTTCAATCATTCAAAACAGATATGCAATACCTTCGGCATTTCTTTGTTATTCAAAACCTCTATTCCCACTAAAAAACTACTGAACCGCTACTGACCCCGTTTCTGCTATGTTTTTACACCACTACAGAAAGAAAAAGAGAGCTAAGCTTTTGACTTAACTCTCTGATTTTCAAGTGGTGCCACCAGGAATCGAACCGGGGACACAAGGATTTTCAGTCCTTTGCTCTACCAACTGAGCTATGGCACCATCGTTGTTTTGCGAGTGCAAAGTTATGTATAATTTTTATTTTGTGCAAATATTTTTCATGAAAAATCACGTTTTATTTGTAAAAAAATGATTTTTGTTGAATTTTCTTGTTTTAAAGGGCGAAAATTGAGTGAAAAAGTGAAATTTGAAGTATGTAGTTGAGTGTTTTTATTTAGTTGTTGTAGAATTTTCGTGATTTATATGTAAATTTGTAGTATAATAAAAATATTTGATTTATGCAGACTATATTGTTTCATGAAACGGTTTTCGGTCCTATTCATAGCCGCAGACTTGGTGTTTCTTTGGGCATAAACTTAATGCCAAACGATGGAAAAATATGTTCGTTTGATTGTATTTATTGTGAGGCAGGATATAATTCTCAAGGTGCCGGCAAAAGTGGTATTCCTTCAAGGGAATCGGTAAAAAAAAGTCTTAATCGAAAACTCAAATCAATGGTCGAATCCGATGAGAAACTTGATGTCATAACTTTTTCAGGTAATGGTGAGCCGACATTGCATCCGCAATTCAAAGAAATTGTGCAAGATGTGCTTATGTTGCGTGACAGATTTTTTCCTAATGTTAAAGTGAGTGTTTTAAGTAATAGTACAATGTTAAAGAAGGAGTCGGTAGTTGAAGCTCTTAAAAAGGTTGATAACAATATACTGAAACTTGATTCGGCTTTAGCTTCATCATTACGTGCTATAAATCAACCTACGTCGGGAGGTGTATTGCCTGAAGGTGTAATTGCTGATTTAAAAAAGTTCGGTGGTAAATGTATCATTCAAACTATGTTCCTGCGAGGGACTCATAACGGAACAAAAATCGACAATACAACAGAACAAGAGGTAATGGCTCTTATTGATGCTTATAAAGAGGTAAATCCTCAGGAAGTTATGATTTATTCAATCGATAGAAAGACTCCTGAAGAAAATCTTGAAAAAGTTGAAAAAACAGAGCTTGAAGCTATTGGTAAACGAATAGAAGCTGCAGGCATAAAGGTTCAAGTTAATTAATCATTAAAAAACGTTTATGCTGAAACCGATTGTTCCTGAATTTCTTAAAGAAGGAGATAAGTTGGCAATAGTTTCGCCGGCAAGTGCTGTCAATCCTGATTTTATTCAAGGAGCTTGCAATGCAGTAAAAAAATGGGGTTTTATTCCCGTTCAAAGTGAGCATTGTTGTGGAAAATACGGTTATTACAGTGGTACAATTGAAGAACGCTTGGCTGATTTTAAAAAAGCGTTGTATAATCCTGAAATAAAAGCCATTTTATGTGGGCGTGGAGGATATGGTACGATTCACCTTGCTGAATTTATTTCGGTGGAAGATATTTGTACTAATCCGAAGTGGATTATAGGATTTAGTGATATTTCTATATTACATGCTATATGTTACAATGCCGGAGTGGCAAGTATTCATGCTTCAATGGCAAAGCATTTAACGCTTTTTGATGAGCATAATTATTGTAATGTGTCTCTATGTAATATCCTTAAAGGAATATTGCCCGTTTACAAAACTATATCACATCCTTTAAATCGATGTGGCACGGCTAAAGGAAACTTGACGGGAGGAAATTTAGCTGTGTTAAGTGGTTTGAGAGGATTAAAATATGACATTTTTACCCCCGGGAATATACTGTTTATAGAAGATATAGGAGAACCTATCTATAAAGTAGAGCGAATGTTATATAATTTAAAATTGTCGGGTGTTTTGTCTCAGTTAAGAGGTTTGATTGTAGGGCGTTTTACTGAATGTAAAGAACCTGATGGGAATGGGGAATCTATGTATGCTATGATACATCGTATGGTAGCATGTTATGATTTTCCTGTCGCATTCAATTTTCCTATAGGGCATATAGAAGATAATGTGCCACTCTTGGAAAGTGTATGTGTGGAATTAATTGTAACCTATGAATTTACTAAATTATCATTTAATCTGTATTGAAAAAACAGTAAAGTGAATGTTGTCTTAATATTCATTGTCCTCGCTAATAGCAAATGAATAGGCACTATATGCGTTTGGCGTTTTTCTTGGAATTGTTTACATTTGTATTTATTTAGAATTAAATTAATCATGAAGAAATTTATATTTTCAGCTTTCTTGTTTGGCTCAATGGGAGTTTCTGCTCAAAACATAGAGTGGGGAGAAGAATCGGTTATCGATACATTATCTTATGCTTCGGGAGTAAATGTGGCGTATGGTATGAATAAGCAATTTGAATACGCACCGTTTGACTATGAATTATTGGATAAAACAGTATCCAATACTGCAATGGGAATTGCCACACTCGAAATGGATAGCTTAACAATGACAATAGATGATTTGCCTCGAATATTAAATGAATTTTTCGGTGCAAAATATCCGGATAGATTGAAAGCCGGTAAAGCAGAACTTGATTCAATTAAAGTGTGGAATGAAAAAATGTATTTGATGTCAAAAATTTTTGAATCGAATCATGAACGAGCATTAGTAACAAAAGCGTTTGCCATGAATTTAGGCTTGGGTATAAATCAAAGTGTTATGCCTATACAAGTGTATTGGGTCTTGAAAGGAATGCATGATTATCGCGATGGAAAAGCATTTATGACCAATGAAGAGGCAATGAATTATATAAGTCATTATATGAATGTGACACGCATTGAGGAAATGAAAAAGAAATCAGCTGCGTGGTTATCTTCGGTTGTTCAACAAAAGGGTGTTAAAGCATTACCTTCGGGCTTGATATATAAGATTGAGGCAAAAGGAAATGAAAACGTGAAAGCTACAGACGATACCGATGTTGTTACTGTGCATTACAAAGGAATAAAACAGAATGGAGAATCGTTTGATGCCACTCGTTTTGCCGATAAACCGGCAAAAGTTCAGCAAAAATTGAAATTATATCGTCCGAATGATTATAATAAAGATGAACCTATGACTTTTGCTTTGAATCAAGTAATACGCGGGTGGACCGAAGGTATAAAATTGATAGGTAAAGGAGGTAAAATTACATTGTGGATACCTTATACACTTGCCTATGGCGAGCGAGGAGCAGGAGATGCAATTGCACCTTATGAAGCCTTACGTTTTGACATAGAATTGCTTGATGTGAAAAAGGGTGAAACAAAGTGAGATTGAAAAATATGTTTTAATTAAAATTATAGTATAAAGCTATGTTTGATTTTATAACATGGACATTTCATCCAGAACTAATAAGTTCTCCGATAGTAATACGTTGGTATGGATTAATGTTTGCCATAGGATTCTTGGTGGGTTATGAAATAGTGTGGCGAATGTTTCGTCATGAAGGAGCACCTGAGAAATGGGTTGGCTCATTATTTGTATATGTAGCAGTAGCCACTTTGGTGGGAGCCCGACTCGGTCATGTGTTTTTCTATGATTGGGAAAGTTATTCACAACGTTTGATGGATATTTTTAAAGTGTGGGAAGGCGGACTTGCAAGCCATGGAGGAGCCATAGGTATAATAATTGCAATATTCTTGTATTCCAAATATGTTACAAAGAAAAATCCATTGTGGACATTTGACCGTCTTGTAGTTCCTGTTCCATTTGTAGGTGCCTTGATACGTCTTGGCAATTTATTTAATCATGAAATTTATGGCGGACCTACCGATTTGCCTTGGGGTTTTTCTTTTGTAGGCAATATAGGAGCTTGGATGCGTGGAGCTGAGCCTATAATGACAGTGCCATGCCATCCGACACAGCTTTATGAAGCTGCAAGTTATTTGGTTCTGTTTGTTATTTTGATGTTTATGTATTGGAAATGTAATGCACAACGTCGTCAAGGTTTGATTTTCGGCGTTTTCTTTACGGTACTATTTACAGCTCGTTTTGTGATAGAATATGTAAAAAACGTACAAGAACCTTGGGAACTTGGAATGATAGAGTCTATCGGGATGAATATGGGACAATTGTTAAGCGTTCCGTTTATAATAGTGGGAGTATGCTTGATAATACGAGCCTTGATACGCCCTGCTGATAACATTGAGTTCCCTGAAAAATTCTCGGATGCCAAATAAATAATTCAAACTATAATTCTCTTATCTTGGTGAAATGGATGAAGCAGCTTTAAGTCAATTATACCTTAAAGATACAGCGTTTCAAAATCTCATGCAACGCCGTATCTTCAATGTGTTGCTTATATCTTCTCATTATGATGCATTTATGCTTGAAGAAGATGGCAGAGTTGAAGAACAATTATTCTTCGAGTACATGGCATTGAATCTTAGCTCTCCTCCGCGATTTACACAAGTGAGCAGTTTTGAATCGGCTTATGAGCAACTGGCAGGAAAAAATTTTGATTTGATAATTGCAATGCCGGGTGTTGATATAAGCGAAACATTTGAACAAGCAAAAAATATAAAACAGCTTTATCCGGAAGTGCCGATAGTTGTTCTTACTCCATTTTCTCGAGAAGTGTCGCATCGTCTTGCCAATGAGGACTTTGGAGGCGTTGATTATGTGTTTAGCTGGTTGGGTAACGTTGATTTGCTACTTGCCATAATAAAATTGTTGGAAGATAGAATGAATGCCGATAATGATATAAATGAAGTAGGAGTTCAGTTGATATTATTGGTAGAAGATTCCATTCGGTTTTATTCTTCGGTGTTGCCTACATTGTATAAATTCTTGTTGCGTCAATCATTGATATTTTCGACTGAGGCATTGAATGAACATGAAAAGATGTTGCGTTTACGTGGTCGACCAAAGGTGATGCTTGCACGTAATTATGAAGAAGCAATGGAACTTTACGAAAAGTTCAGCAAGAACATACTTGGTGTTATAAGTGATGTATCATTTCAGCACGAAGGTCAAAAAGACTCATTAGCAGGAATTAAATTTGCCAAAGAATTACGTCGTCGCGACCCGTATTTGCCAATGATTATAGAATCAAGTGAATCGGAAAATGAAAAATACGTAAGAGAATTTCATGGTGTTTTTATTGATAAAAATTCCAAGAAATTACCGGTGGATTTAGGACATGCCATTATGGAGAACTTCGGTTTTGGCGATTTTGTAATTAAGAATCCTACAACAGGAGAGGAACTCCTTAGGATAAAGGATTTAAAAGATTTACAAAATAATATTTTCTATGTTCCAGCCGAATCGTTATTTTATCATGCGTCTTATAACGATATTTCACGATGGCTCTATTCACGAGCAATGTTCCCTATAGCCGAAGTGATGAAAATGCACCGTTTCGCCGATATAAGCGAAGCTCCGGCAGTACGTCAATTGATATTTGACCTTATAGTTAAATATCGCAAGATGAAAAATAAAGGAGTAGTTGCAATCTTTAAGCGTGACCGTTTTGACCATTATTCCAATTTTGCACGTATAGGTCAAGGTTCATTAGGGGGGAAAGGGCGAGGTCTTGCGTTTATCGATTCTATTATCAAAAATTATCCGGAATGTGACAATTTTAATGGTGTAACAGTAAAAATACCACGCACGGTTGTTCTCTGTACCGATATTTTTGATGAATTCATGGAGAAAAACAACCTTTATAAAATAGCTTTAAGTGATGCCCCCGATGATGAAATATTAAAAGCATTTCTTGATGCACGTTTGCAAGAAGAATTAAACGACGACTTTTTTGCATTGTTTGAAGTAGTGAATCGTCCGCTTGCAGTTCGTAGTTCAAGTTTGCTTGAAGATAGCCATTACCAGCCATTTGCCGGAATTTACTCCACTTATATGATACCATTGCTAAAAGACAAAATAGAAATGTTGCGGCTTTTGAGTGATGCCATAAAGAGTGTTTATGCTTCGGTGTTTTTTGCCGATAGTAAGGCTTATATGACTGCAACTCGCAATATTATCGATCAAGAAAAAATGGCAATAATCATACAAGAGGTAGTCGGTACAGATTATGGCGAAGTGTATTATCCTTCATTCTCGGGAGTGGGTAGGTCGTTGAATTATTATCCTATAAATGATGAAAAAGCTGAGGAAGGGGTTGCTGAGGTAGCCGTGGGACTTGGAAAATATATAGTTGATGGAGGGCAAGCATTAAGATTCTCACCTCACCATCCCGACAAGGTGTTACAAACAAGCACTTTGGATTTAGCATTGCGAGATACACAGACCCGATTTTATGCCCTTGACATAAAAAATAGGGCAGCATCGTTTAGCGTTGATGATGGTTTTAATATAAAGAAGATGCGTATTCAAGATGCTGTTGGGAACGGCTCGTTGAAGTATATGGTAAGCACCTATGACCATTATGACGGAGTGATAAGAGATAGCGATTATGGAGAAGGACGCAGAGTTGTTACGTTTGCCAATATATTACAGCATAAGTGTTATCCATTGGCTGAGATTGTTGCATTTATGCTTGAAAAAGGACAATCGGCAATGCAACGCCCTGTGGAAATAGAATTTGCCGGAGTGATTGACACCGATAATACAGAAGGAAGCAATCGTAAAGGACAGGTTTACTGGTTGCAGATACGTCCTATGGTAGACCGAAAGGAAATGCTCGATGAAGAAGTGATGAATATTGCAGAAGAAAAGATACTTCTCCGCAGTAATAGTGCTTTGGGGCATGGTATGATGGATAATATAAGGTATATGGTGATTGTAAAGCCCGAAAGTTTCTCCATGGCAAATAATTTGTTGGTTTCTCGTGAAATTGAAAAAATTAATCGTAACTTTACGCAAAATAATGAAAATTACATTTTAATAGGTCCCGGTCGTTGGGGTTCAAGTGACAGTGCTTTGGGGATACCTGTTAAATGGCCTCATATATCGGCAGCCAAAGTGGTTGTGGAAACAACATTGAAAGGTAATTCAATAGATCCGAGTCAAGGTACACATTTTTTCCAGAATCTCACTTCTTTCGGAGTAGGATATTTTACCATGAAAGATGATGTTGATGGATATATGTGTGATATGGATTATATCAATTCACACCCCGTAGCCTATGAAACTGAGAATGTGAAAATAATAGCATTTGCAGAACCGGTGGTAGTGGCTATAAACGGTAAAAAAGGAATCGGTGTCGTACTTAAACCCGGAGAGGTGGGGCAACAAGTTGAAGAAATTAAAGGTTAATGTAAAATAGATTTAAATATATGTCAATTTTCGGCGGATTAAAAAAAGCATTAGGATGGTCAGGTGAAGAAGAGGATTATATAACTTATGACTCATCATCGTCAAGTGACGAACAACCTGAAGAAAACAGCGAGACCGTTGTTAATGAATCCGAAAGTACAGATCAAATACCCGAAGGAGTGTTTGATGAATTGATAAATATTATCAATTCTAACTTGTCTCCTATGGTATTGAAATGTCTGGATATAGAAGCCGAAAAAAAATATTTATATGAAGCATTAGGCTCCGGATTTTCAGCTTTTGTAAAAGAAACTAAAGAAAAAAGTCTTTCAGAGGCACGTTACGGTTGGGAAAAGGAAAAAAACGAGATGAATCTTCAGATAGAAGATTATAAGTCTCGTTGTATTGCAGCCGAAAATGAAATGAAAGAGATGAAAGCTGTGAAGTTGAGTGAAGACCGTCAGAAGTTAGCTTTAAAAGAGCGAATCCGTAATTTGGAGGATAGTGTTGCAGCTGCCGAAGCCGAAAAAGAACAATATGACTTGGAAAACAAGAGTTTGCTTAATAAACTTAAAGTTTCTCAAGTGAAAAGCGATGCCATAGAGGAATCGGAAAAAGAAAAACAAGCACTCACTGCTCAAATAGTGGAATTGAAAAAGAAACTTGCCGAAAATGGAGCAGATGATGAACGAATAAAAGCATTGGAAGAAGAGTATAACAGTAAAATGGAAATAAACAATGCTTTACTTAATGAAATTCGTAATGAAGCAGTAAAAAATAAAGAGGCTCTTTCAGATAAAGAACAAGAATTGACCGACTTGAAAAAAGAATTGGAGGCATCTAAGGCTGAACTTGCCGAAATGACTGAAAATATGGGCGTTCTTGACGATATACAAGAACAGTTGGTTAAAGTGGAAGAATTTAAGAAGAAAAAAGAAGAAGAAGTAGCCGAGCTGAATACAAAAATCGTGAAATTGCAACAAGAGAATACCGATACTCTTGAATTATTGCATAAGCAGGAACGATTCTATGATGAGAAAAAGGCTGAAATAGAATTGATGCAATTGGAATTGAAAAAGTCGCAAGAAACTTGTGATACCATAAAGTCGGCTTATGAAACCGAAATAAATGCTTTAAAAACTTCAGAATTGGAGAAAACAAAACAATTTCAAGCCGAAATAGCCGAACTGCAAGCAAAATTGAATGTAAATGGTAAAATTGATGATTTCCTTGTAGATGACGATTTGCGTCAAGCTGTTGAGGAAACATTTGAAGTATCGCTTGACGATTCTGATTTTGCTGAATTTGTTTCTCCTGAGTCTTTAACAGAAGAAACAAATGAAGTAGTAGAAGAAAAAACAGTTGAGTTTGAAACCGATAATTCCAATAAAGACGTGGAAGCTGAGGCAGAACTTGAAGATATTGATTGGTTATTGCCCGATACGGTTGAATCGGTAGCTAAGGAGGTCAAAAAAGAAGAAACAGCTAAACCGGTAGAATCTCGACCTGTAGAAGTTGAGGAACCCGATGCACAAATGTCGCTTTTCGGGTGATTGCAATAAACTTTTAGTAAGTCAAATCATAAAGAAGCAGTGAAAATCAAGTATCGATTTACTTGTTCTCACTGCTTCATCGCGTTTTGAGGTATAAGAAATTTACAAAATGTTTCAAATTATTGTATTATTGTAGGATTGATAAAAATTTCATCAATTGCAGTACTTTTATCGGCTTGATATGCTATACGATAAAATTTTTTGTTACTATCGCAGTTAAAAGTTACGCAGTCAATCCATGTATCATGTTGGTTATTTGTGTAAAAAGGGAAATCTTTAATTGATTCAAGTTTGTATTCTTTTCCATCGTTTGAAGAATAAAGATATACTTTATAAGGAAACGAAAATCCTTTCTTTTCGCAAATTAAGAAACGCATCATTATTTTCTTTATATCGATGTTGCCATTATTTGGAATGTCGATGTAATTATATCTTGATGCATATTTCACCCAATTATTATTTTGGGGATTTTCATCTCCTATAGAATGGTCAAACAGAGGATTACTTTTATTGTACCATTCATTGGATAATTTCCCCATAAAAGAAGCACCTAATTCAGCCCAACGTCCATTATTATGTCGCCAAGAAGAATATTCTTGTGTCGCCGATTTGGATATTTGAGGTTGTCCCAAATTAAAAGTTGTAGAATCGGCATCCCATATGCCATACACCATGAACGATATTATGCGTTCCACTCCGCCTTGTGTGGCTGCAGCGAGTTGTGATAATATGCGAGGTGTAGCGGCAGGTATAAGTGCTGATTGTCGGCTGTTGGTTTCTTTTTCCCAAGTAAACAATTCACAATTAGCCCACAATTCGATATTGGTGCGATTGTGTATTTCGCGTATTTTTCCCCAAGCCTCTTTTAATCTTGGCATAGGGAACTCTTCTCTAACGCAACCCACTTCGTCTTGATAAGCAATTATGTCAACGTTTAGTTTTTCTATTTGTTCTCCAAATTTAGGATTGTCGAAGTCGGAACAGAAAAAGCCATAAGGTGAAATCATAGTCTTCTTTCCCGGTGTGAGTTTGTGTGCTTTTTCTACAAGAGAATTAACAGCAGTAACAGCAGCGTCGGTAAGAATAGGTCCAAGACAATCTTCAACAGGAAGATACCAACCATAAAAAGAAGGGCGATTCCCATATAAATGAGCTAATTCTTCCATAATATCTTTTTGTCGTTGAAGTATTTCCGGAATACGCAAATTATCGTCTTGATTTTCAGCCCAACCTATACTCATGAACACTTTCATTCCAAGTCGGTCGGCTTCATCCATTATGGCACAAACCGGACTTTTACGTTTAGTGTTATAAGCCGGTTTCATTATTTTTGAAGGATAATCAGCCATACCTTCGTTGGCTGTTGCCATGAAAATGATGTATTCAATCCCTGATTGATTCATTTCGTTAACCTTAGCCGTCCAAAAGTCGGGGTCGGTATTATCCATGTGTTGAGGATTGGTGTATTTATTACGCACATCTTGATAAAAAAGATTTATCCAACTGCCTGTTATAGGCAATATTTCTTGTGCCGAAATATTAATCTTGGTTATCGAAATAAAAACGATAACCAAGATTAAATTTAAATGTTTCATAATGTTCATTATTCAGCTGTGATTTCGTCAACGAATACAAAAGCAGGAGCACCCTTGAATGCGTGCCAATTAGGTAGCGATTTATGGCTTTTAATAATTACGTTGATATAACGCACTTTATCGGAATTGAATTTAACCGAATGGTGTGGTGTGTCAAATTCCTGTTTTTGGTTAATTACAGGATAAGATTCTGAAGCAAGAAGTTTGTAGTTTTCTCCATCTATAGAGCCATAAACATCGACGCCGGCAGCATCGACCACTCCATCGCATTGAAACACACAACAATTGAATCCTATTTCGGAGATTGTTTGTTCTTTCCCCATATCGATAACCACATCACAATCGTTGCCAACAAACCCTATCCAGCGTCCTGTGCGATAATTAGTAGTACCGCCTATAATACCGTCAACAAGTGTTTGAGCTCCGTTGAACGCATAACCCAAAGCCGGCTCTGTCTTGAAATAAGCCTTTGAAAAAGATGCGATATTTGTATTTATTGTATCGCAAATAGTGCGACTTTTATTACCATTATTAAAAGCAACAGCTTTTATTATCATGCTGTCATCGATAGTGAAAGGAGCTTGATAAAGTGTTGACTTTTCAGTAGGCTCACTACCATCGGTCGTATATCTTATTTCGCTGTTTTTCAAAGAAGTGAAAGTAACTTCGAGGGCTTTTTTCTCGGGAACAGGTTTGTAAGTTGCGTTTACATCGCATAAATGTTTAGCATAATTATAACCATATTTATCATAGATGGCAAACATGGCAGGTATACGGTCTTTAAAAGATTCGTAATCCTTGAGCTGTGGTTCAGTCCATTGTACTTCCGATAATGCAGCAAGACGTGGCAATTCCATATATTGAGCTTGGCTGAATGTTTTAATGTATTCAGTCCATAGATTGCATTGCACACCAATTACAAGTTTAGCTTGTTCTTCGGTAAGTTCGTTTGGTATAGGGTTGAAATTATAAACTTTTTCAACAGGAGTGTAGCCACCTATAGCAAAAGGTTCAAATTGGGTATCTTTTGATTGATAGAAATCAAAATAGCAGTGAGAATTAGGAGCTAAAATCACTTGATTACCGCGTTTTGCCCCTTCAATGGCTCCTGCAATACCTTGCCAAGAAAGTACGATTGCATCACTTGGTATATCAGCTTGTAGAATTTCGTCCCAACCAATCATTGTACGTCCTCGAGATGATATAACGTTGTACACATAGTTGGTTACATATCCTTGCAAACGGTCGTGTGCAGAGAATTTGCCTTTTGCTTTAATACCTTCGGCTTTAATGCGTGCATTACATTTAGGGCAATCATGCCATCTCACTTTAGGACATTCATCGCCACCTGCATTAATGTATTTAGATGGGAAAATATCCATTATTTCGTTGAACACATCCGATAGGAATATCATAGTAGAGTCATTACCGGCACATAGCACTTCTTCAGTAACTCCCCATTCAGTCCACACGTCATAAGGTCCACCGGTACAACCTAATTCAGGGTAGGCTGCAAGAGCAGCACGCATGTGTCCCGGCATATCGATTTCAGGTATTACATTTATGTATCTGTCGGCAGCATATTTTACTATTTCTTTGGCTTGTTCTTGAGTGAAGTAACCGCTTACCGGTTTTCCGTCCCATTTACCCGGTAAACGTCCTATCACGGTTTCTTTGCGATTAGAACCTACTTCAACGAGTTTAGGATATTTTTTGATTTCGATACGCCATCCTTGGTCATCGTTAAGGTGCCAATGGAACGTGTTTATGTTGTGTAACGCAAGCATATCAATGAACGTTTTAACTTCTTCCATAGTGAAAAAATGACGACACACATCGAAATGTGCTCCGCGATACCCGAATCGAGGATAGTCGTAAATCTCGGTAAGAGGCATTTCTACAGCCGAGACTTCAGTCGCAGGTAAAGATTTGCGTACTGTTTGTAAAGCTCGGAAAACTGCAGCAGGAGAAGCTCCGTTTATTACAATACTGTCGGCATAAACATTCAACTTATAAGCTTCGGGATTTTCATCGGTAAGATTGGCTTGTAAACGAATGATTTTGTCATCGTTTTTGCCTATTTCTATGCCTGTAAGTTCTTTTATGTATTGTGATAAGAAATCGGCATTTCTGCACATGTCTTCGTCTCCGTTATGAACGATTGACACATTTTTATCGAGCAAGAAACGCTTGGTTTCTGTTGTATCGGTTTTTACGCTATTAGGTCGTGGTATCACATCGTAGTCTGCAATTCCCACATTGGAATTACACGAATATAGAGCCACACATGCAAGTGGCAATACGTATTTTCGGAAAAATTTCATAAGATGTTTAAGTTAGTATTGTTAGTTAATTTATGTTCGCCATAAAAAGTTTATTTTGGTGAAAAACATTGTCACTAAAACAGCCATTGATGTAAGAATTACGCCTTGAACAAACCCTAAAAATGCCGATTGACTGAATATGGAGAAAAATTGCCATATTCCGGTTAGTTGCAGTAAAGGCATGATAAGAAGGTCTCCTGCCACATAAGCAATCATGGGGTTTTGTCCGGAAAGTACTAAAAATGATGTCCCGCGTTCGCATTTGAAATAATCACATACTACGCTGAAGAATATCATCGTCATAAAGGATAGTCCCGATGTGGTAAATAGGTAAGAGTATGTAACAGGGTCTTTCTTGATACCACCCTCGAAAGGTTCCAAAGCCAATCCCAATAATAGCAAAAAGGCGCCTATTATGAACAACTTATACCACAACGAAGCATAATCATTAGAGCGACGTAGTAAAAGCCAACTGATAAAAAGTAAAATTGCATTGATAACGAAATTTATCTCGGTATATCGCATATATAAGCAATATAAATTTGCTATTACGATGGCAAGTGTTATAAAGAGTGTTCCCCACGCTTTATTGCGAGCCGTTAAAGTGGTATCCGAATTTGATTTACGTTCATTAAGCCATTTTACAAGTATTTCTCCGGCGAAGCATCCCGGTATTACAATGTACAAATATTTGAGATAAGTAGGATTGTAAAACCAAGTCAACGGAGAATAGTGCATAAACCATTCAGCCCAAGAGCCGGTTATCGAAGCCGACAGCATGACACCGAAAAGCACCATCAATATTGCAATGCGTAGTTTGGGCATGTTTATGGTGTAAATGTATAGTAAAGAAGCAAACACAGCCATATTGGCAAGTATTAGAATTATGATGTTGCTTGTGTATAAATTGGGAGTGTATCCGTTAGGATAGTCGATGCACAAAATCACAATTATGCCAATAGCCATTGATGCTAATTGAATGGCTATCCTTATCCAATCGGCAATTTTAAACGGTAGCCGCATGAAAATAGGGAATAGCAAAACAAAGCAAAATAGGGCAAGGAGGCACGACTTAGGTGTACCTCCTGTCATATATGGATAAAAATGTTGTATTAATATAGCGAAATAGGTGAGTTGTACGCCTCTCCATATAGCATTTAAGGATAAACGTAGTTTGCTGACACCTTTTTGAACTTTCTTACCTATAGAGAAGGGGAAAGCCGCTCCCATAGCAAACAAAAAAGACGGGAACACCAAGTCCACCCATGTAAGTCCCGGTAGATTGGGGTTGAACGCATGGTCTGGAGGCGGAACTTGTGCGTGGTACATCCATCCGGGTAATATACCCATTACAATGGTTGCACTAAGTACCATTGTAATGATGGCATAACCTCTGAGTGCGTCTATTGATTTTGCTCGTTCTTTCATAGGTTTCCTCCTTTACGCATACCTTCTTCGACTTCTTTCCACAAGTCTTTGGTGATTATATGCACAATGTCAAATACCATAAGTCCGTCAGAGTCTTTAAGATTTTGGCTGATTGTACGAGAAAGGTCTTTTCTGTTGTTGTAGAATTGGTCAACCAAAATGCCTCCCATGAAATCATTTTCGCCTAAAATTTCTCTTAATTTTTTGCAAGAACCTTCCACGCAATACCAAGTGCCACTTTGAGCTTGGCTGTCGGTTTCGTTCCATACCGATTTATTACTCTTTTTATAGTCTTCGATAGTAATGTCGGTATAGTAATTTCCTGTTGCATAAATGTCGATTAATTCGGCATATCCGAAATTTTTATAGTTTGGTGTAGCCCAAGGAAAATCCTTGCTTGGGTCGTAGTTCTTGCTTGCGAAGTTTACGCCTACTTCATAGTAAGACGGATACCAAGCACCTGTGTAGGTGCAGAAATCTACATTAGGATTGGCATTTTTTACTTCTTTGCGTGCAAGAGCCATAAAATCGGAAATATTCTTTGTACGCCATTCAGCCCATAGCAAAGATAGGTCACCATAAACAGGAATATAACGTCTTCCTTCTTTTTTCCAAGATAAAATATCGTTAGGATAGTTTTTTACTTTATGTCCAATGTATTCCTCAAATTTTTTACGGCTCTGATTAGAGAAATCGGTTGAAATACCGTCATATCTTACGCGGTCGAGCATTAAACCGTCAACCGAAGGGTATTTTGTTACGATTTCTTTCATCACTTCGATGATATATTTTTGGTATTCCTCGTTTATTGGGTTTACCATTGCTCCATATTTTGTGGGACCTTTTAGTTTTGTGATAGGAATAAACCCTTTTTGCGGGTCATAGACTGTTGAAGCCCATTCCGGGTGTCCTTCATAGATAAGTCCGCGTTCGGTATGGTTGTTTCCTGCACAAAATACATTCATTGAAGCAAGCACTTGAAGGCCTAATTTATGCCCTTGTTCAATAAAGTAGCCCAAGTAGTCAAAACCGGGTCCGTTATTGTCTTTCCATTCTTTTTGTATAGGTGCTATGTCGCTTTTGTATAATACTTCTCCGGTAATAGGGCGAATGCACACTACGGCATGAGTGAAACCTAACGATTTGATTTTTGCAAGGTAGTAATCTATGCTGTCGGTGTTGCTGAAACGCTTGAAATTAGCTTCGGCATCAAACCACATCAAAGCAGTTTTTGCGTTTTTTGGGGTTGAGTGCTTAATTTCCATTTTAAATGGAGCAGCAGGAATTCCTGTGTTGTTGAAAAGAGAACTTTCATAATAATTGTGATAACCATATCTCACTTCAACCGGATAAGGACATTCGTCGCACCACACTCTCACCACGTTACTGCTGTTTAGGATTTGAGCTTTTGCACTAAAGGCTTTACCATTAATATCAATGAATTCAAAGCCTGTCAATTGCTTGTTTTCAGGAGTAAGCCCTTTTTCTCCTCCTTTGAAACGAATCCAGTAGGTACCATCTTCGTTTTTGGTGCAATTAACAGCTATAGGAGCGTCACTTAGTAAACCATCATATCCATAAACATTTTTAAGAGCCAAATAAGCAAATCTTTTACCTACTTGAATTTTTTTAGGGAAGTGAATGAACACGCTGTCGCTAAGGTCGCCGGTGGTAACCATACCGGTGTATTCCACATCATTAAGAAGGTCGTTTTGAACTTGTCTGAAATCGGACCAAAGTGTTTTTTCGCAACCTAAGTCTTTCCATGGAGCTAATTGTGCATAATAGAAAGGCAGTTTTTCATTATTGAAAAATTTACGCCAATCTCTCACCATAGCCGGGAATAATTTGTGGTATTGTTCTGCATTAGGAGTGTTAGCTTCTCCTTGGAACCACAATACGCCGGCAATCGGGAAACCTTTCCAAGCATTTACCATTGCATTCCATAGCAGAGTAGGAGTGCCTTGAGTCCAACCGAACTCGGTTTCATTTACGTTAGGGAGATTAATTTCGGGAAATTCGTTAGCAAAGGTCTCGCGTGGCATCCAAGCTTGAATGGTTGACATGCTCCAAGCACACTGTATAAGACCGATAGGCATGTTTAGTGATGATTCAAGCAAGTCGCCAAATACATATCCTATAGCACTGAAATCGGCTACAGCATCCGATGTGGCAGATTGCCATTTTACATTGCTGAAGTCATTGAGAGGAGTTGTAGACCAAGCATTTTCTTGACGGAAAAGCTTTATGCGTCGATTTGCATTGGCTTTGGCAATATAATCTTGAGAATTTTCAACAGGTTGACCTGTGAAGCCTCTCAAAGGCATTTCCATGTTAGATTGTCCTGAACAAAGCCACACTTCACCTACATATACGTTGTGAAGTGTAAGCGGAGTACCGTCGGAAACGGTTATATCATAAGGACCTCCAAACGATGGAGTTGCAACTTCAATTGCCCACTTTCCTTGTGCATCGGACTTAGTGTGCTTTTTTTCTTTATTCCAACCGGTACTTATTGTAACTTTTGAGTCAGGTTTTGCAGTACCTCTGAAAGTAACATTGGATTTTTGTTGTAAAACCATGTCGTTACCAAAAAATGCCGGCATTGTTATTTTTGCATCAGCACAAAATGCAACAATTAGGAACAGAGATAGGAAAAAGAACTTTGCTTTCATATAATTATTTGTTATTAATGTCTTGTATATATATATTACCGAATCTATCGGTTACCTTTACCTGTATTTTTGCGTTAGGGTTTTTTGGTTTTGCATGGAACATGTGATTGTTGGTGGTTGGATATATCCATTCATACTTTACGACAGTGCGGTCGCTGCAAAGTCTTTTAGTATAAGGGTCATATCCGGTAAATTTAGCTAAATCGGCAGTTTTTTTACCATCTTCAATTAATTCCACGTTCCATTTGGAGTCATGATTCCACACATTGGCAACAATATCCTCAGGAAATTCTTCACATTCACCTATTCCGTAAACTCTCATTTGATAGTTACGGTCTTTATTGGCTCCTTTATAGTACCATTTCACATTATTTCCGTCAACTTCATATACCGCATATCCTCTTGGAGTACCGTCAAGACATTCCGGAATTTGCCACCATGTTCCACAAGCCGAAGCTGTATTGTGTTCCATTATGTTGTTGCTAAATTCCATGTTCAAGTTGTAGTGCATGTGTCCCGAAATGATGTGAACATTATGTTTTTTAAGCATTTCGTGAAAAGCTCCGGCATTGACAGTTTGGTCGGCTATTGTTCCGTAATCATACTTGAATGCTTGACGTTCATCGGTTAATTGAGAAGGAATGTGCATGATAATAAAAATCAATGAATTGTCGGGAACCGAAGCCAAGTCCTGTTCAATCCATTTAAACGTTTTTTCATCTACATAGCCCATGTAGAAGTATTCTCTACCTATATAAAAATTGTTGTTCAGAACAACGTAGTGAGCGTTACCCTTGTTGAATGAATAAAGGGTAGGTCCGAAGTATTTTTCAAATGTTTTGCTTGAAGTTTCATGAGAACGTCCGTAATAGTCCATATCATGATTACCTATAGCACGGAACATGGGAATATCAAGCTTTGTAGCGGCTTTTATGTAGTTAGGGTAAAGATGTGGGCTGTCACCAACAATATCGCCGCAATCAATACCGAAAATGTCCCCTTTTACCGATTCAATGGTTTGGCGACAATCGGCTATAACTGTTTTATATTGCTCTATGTCATCGGTTGAGGTGACTTGAGCATCGGCATGCACGACAAATGTGTGTTTTTTGTCGTTATGCTTGTTTTTTGAAAGAATAAAATCATATTCGGATTTATCATACCTCAATTCATAGAAGAATTGAGGTATGGTATTATCCTTTAAACTTGCATTATATCCTGCCGGCATGCTTAGATATACAAAACGAGCATCATCGGCTGCGTTTATTGAGTAAAGACCTTCAGAGTCGGTTTTCACTATGTTGAAACCGTCGGTTACAGCCACATTTGCAATGGCTTTTTTACCGTCGGACACTTTGCCTGTTATGATTCTTGCATTGAGTGGCAATGCCGATAAAGACATTAATGCAGCAAGCATAAAACTTGCTTTGTTTAAATTGTTGGTTCTCATTTATTTGAGTTTTATTTTTTTAAGCTGTTTAAGTATGTTTCGATACCTGTTTGGCATGCAGTCCAGTAGTCATATTCACGTACATGTACCAAGTCAAATAGGAAATATCCGTCGGCAGCATTTATACAAGCGTCAATTGATTGAGTTACAGCAGTACTTTGTTTACCGTTTTCAAAGCCTGTACCATTACCTACGTCAGGACCGCCTGCAAATTTCACATCACCGCAAAGTTTTGTTTTAGCCAATTGGCAGAAACCTTGACAAGTCCATTCGCCAGAACCATAAATATTGGCAGCCGGAGCATAAGCACCAAGCAACATGAAGTCCAAATGGTCGGCATATCCGTATTTATCCCATTCTTCATTAGCCCAAGAATATACAGCCGAAGCTTTGTATTTAGGACTTGCCCAGTTTACGCCTACTTCATAGTATTCAGAATACCAAGCACCTACATAAGTACCGAATTGAATATCGTTATTAACCGATTTTACGGCTTCTCTTGCTTTAACAATGAAATCGTGTATCACTTTAGCTCTGAAAGCACACCATTCTTTAGCATATTTGCTTTCTATGCAAGCAGGGAAGTCGGTGATTGTTTCGCCGATGTATTCTTCAAATTTTGTCTTTGACACTTCAGAGAAGTCGGAATGAATGTCATCATAACGGCAACGATCCATGAAAATACCATCTACGTCATATTTTGCAAGGTCTTTAACCAATGTTAGAATGAAGTTTTGCACGTCATCGTTGGCAGGGTTAAAGAATTTAGTTGAATAGCTATCGCTATCAGAATCCATTGCATTAACAAGTTGACCGTCTAAATAAAGAGTAGTTACCCAATCTTTCTTAGAGCTGTCGCGGAAAACCAAACCTTGTTCTCCAAGACCGTAAAGGTAGCGACAACCGCCGGCAAATGTATTCATTGCTGCATGAACTTTAAGACCAAGTTCATGACCTGCATCAATAAATGCTTGAAGGTAGTCCCATGTAGCAGTACGTTCGTGGAAACGGTAACCATTGTCCCAAACGTCCAATTTTGTGATTTGGTCCACTGCCGAAGTTTGGAATAAAACGTCACCCATTGAAGGACGCACGTCTACAACGATGTCGGTAAATCCTGCTTTGGCAACTTTTTCCAAATCGCGTTTGATGTTTTCTTCGCTGTTAGCAAATTCCACGAAGTTGGCTGCAGCATCAATCCAGATATATCGAGGTTTTTCAACGATAGCCACTTCGGTTGAATCGTCCGGAGTTACTTCTTCTTTATCATAGCTACCCCACCACCATTCATTATTTACGTCATCGTCAGAACAAGCCGGACATAAACAAAGTGTTGCAAGCAGAACTAAAAATAAGTTTGAAAATTTAAAGTATTTCATGTTTTTAATTTTTATAAAACAAATATAAAAGCAATCCCATTCTAAAACAAGTGTGAATGGGATTGCATTGGATTAAATTACATTATTTCTTGATACAATCAACTACATAACCACCCACAACTTGTGAATTGTGATCGTAGTAGTAAACGTACATTTTGAAACCATCGGCACTTGGTGCAAGAACTACATCACCCGAAGCAACACCGTTATCGGCTGCTTGATACCAATCAATTCCTTGGTTGGTTAATTCCAAGCAAGCAAGGTCGGTGATATCGCTACCTGCAAATTTGCTCATGTCGTTTACATTGTATACATACAATTGTGGTCCCATACCCCATGCCGGGAAGTGGCTCACTACGAACAATGCCAAATAGTTAACGTTGTTGAATCTCTTAGAGTCAAGACAGTTAGGATTCATTCCCCATCCGGTTGTATCGGAGTTGAATTGAGAAACGATAGTTCCGGTTTCATCAATGTAGCTCAAGAAGCTTGGTTCATATTGAGAGTGGAAACATCCATCTGTCGGATTAACAGTGCGAGGCACAACTGCACCAGTCTTTACCGGAGCAATACTCCAAGAAAGACCTGCAGCTGTTAAATCCATTACTTGAGTACCTAAAACGGCACCGTTTTGTACTTGAATTACAGTAACTGCACTACTTGTAGTAACACTTTCAACACCTTCATGTACCAATGTGATAAGAGCGTTTTCTTTGATGTTACCTATTACCTTAATCTTAGCACCCAAAGGAAGAGAAGAACTATTGGTGAATGAGTAGAACAATTCAGGAGTTTCGTTTACCGATGAAGTTGTATAGATGTTCACGGTTTCATTTCCGTTAGCTTTGTTTACAATCAACAAGTGTTCTGCTTCGTCATTGGTTACGCTACCTGCAACAGCCGAACCAAGATTCAATTCACCTATCTTAACTCCGGTAAGACCATTTACAACCATAGGATTTCCTGTACCTGTGCAAATAATTAATTTACCTTGAATAGCAGCCAATGTAGGACCTACGTTTACGGTGTAAGCCGGCAAGCCAAGATTAGATACAGGGTCGATGTTGAACAACAATTCTTCGCCTTTCAAGTTAAAGCCCGATTCAATCTTTTCAGGGATTGATTTAGAAACCACATATTCAGCTTTTGTAACGCCGTCGTGAGCTGTTACGGTGAAAGTAACAGGCTCGTTGTAGTTAAGAGCTTCGGTTGATGGGTCGGGAGAAATTGTAGCGTGAGCCGAAACTTCAAAAGAAGCAAGTGCGGCAGATAGGTCATCGGCAGAAATCAAAGAAACGGTTTTCTTTGTCTTGTCGATAATACCGCTCAATGCAGGCTCATTAATGGCAAAAGTCATTAGCTCGCAAGCACTTGATTTAACGCGTTCTCCTGTAATGATAATTTCTTTAGATTTACCTTGAGCATCGATGAAAGTGAACTTGTTTTCTTTTGTCAAGTCCAATACAGTCAAAGCCGGTTCAATGAAGCAATTGGCGGCCAATGCAGCTTGCACGCGAACTTTTGTCATATATTCTGTAGTTTCATCGTCCGATGTTGTAGGATAGAACCAAGGAATAGGAATAACCAAACGTTCAGGCATATCCTCTCCTATTTGCAATTTAGCCATTTCTTTGTCAACAAAAGGACCCGAAGTGAAAATGGCTGTCAATGATGTAATACCTTGACGGTTTACAGTAGGTGCCACATGCTTAGGCTCTTCGCAAGAAGACATTGCCAATAACATGACCAACACCAATAGAGATAATATATTCTTTTTCATATCGATTTAATATTAAAAAAACATTAGTTCCATTCTGGGAATTGGGTAATACTCTTGTTATTTTCCAATTCGCTTTGAGGAATAGGACAGCTATACAACTTTTCAGGGAAGTTGCGGTCTTGGTCATCTACTTCAATGTATTTATAAGTTAATGAACCATTAGCATTTTTTTCTATCTTCAAGCCGTGAGCACGAATTCCGGTAAATGCAGTGTGTGCAAGTTTCCAGCGACGCATATCCCAGTAATAGTGTCCTTCGTAAGCCAATTCCACTTTACGTTCTTGACGAATAGCGTTCAAGATTTTTTCTCCGCTTACAGTCAATTTTGGAAGACCCACTGCAGGACGAGTACGCACGTCGTTCATTTTGCTTAAAGCTTCTTCGTTATTGCCAAGCATGTAGCATGCTTCAGCATAGTTAAGAAGAACTTCGGCATAACGGATGAAAGTGTAAGGTTTTGTACATTTAGAACCGTTGGTGAAAGTGTTGTCTTCATCCACAAGTTTACGCAAATAATAGCTTGTAGAAGATTTACCATCACACATGTCGGCTTTTGGCCATTGCATCCAACCATCGTCACCGTCAACATAAGATTCAATGGTACGTCCTTTCCAAGAAGCACCGTTATATAGAATTGTGTGATGGAAACGAGGCTCAAGGTCTTCGTAAGGAGGTAATGAATCGGTACCTTCGGCATTGTGCCACAATGACCAATCGGCAAAACCACCTTTAGCAAGCTCAAATGATTCAACCATTTCTTGAGTAGGACATCCGTAACCACCGCTTACAGGGTTTTTGAAAGCGGCTTTGTCTCCACCCGGTGAATAATAGCAGTCAAATTGATGAGTTTGAGCTGCAAGGTCGAAGCAGAATTGGAAAATAGCACCTTTACCGCCATTGGTAAACGGAGTTTCCAGTTCGGCAGGCATTTCATATCCTTGTTCCATAACTTTTTCGGCCGCCTTTTTAGCATCATCCCAACGTTCAGCGTAAAGCATTACGCGAGAAAGAAGAGCATAAGCTGCACCTGAAGTCAAGCGTCCGTTAGGAGCTGTGCTTACCGGAAGATTTTCGCCGGCAAAAGTCAAATCATCGTAGATGAGTTGATAAGCGTCAGAAACAGGAGAAGTTGCTTTATCCTTTTGATATTCATCCATATTCTCGGTATAAATAATCAATTGAGGATAGCGTTTAGCCAAAATAGAATAGTAAAAAGCACGGAAGAAACGGAATTCAGCTTCCACTTCGTCCTTTTTAGCTTGTTCAAATGTACCGTATTTGCGAAGGTTGGAGATACATTGGTTGACTGTAGCAATGTAAGAATACATTGAATCCCATGTACCAAGATAAGTTGCCACATAGCTGTTGGTCAATGTAGAAACACCTCCGTAAGAGAATTGGCTTGGAATTTGGTTAAGTACGGTATAGTTGAAACCGCCATATTTGAACAAATCGGTAAGAGATTCCGATAAACCTACGTAGCTGTCTACCGAGCTGCCGGTTCCATCACCGTAGCCGCTTATAGCGTTGATGTCTTCATACATATAATTTGCTTGCAATTGAGCATAATTGTATTTGCTCCACACAATTTTATCGGATGTCGAATCGGTAGGGGTAGTGTCAAGAAAATCATCACACGAAACCAATGACATGGATGCGGCAAGCGTCAAAAGTATTAAATTAAATTTAGTTTTCATTAGTCAAAAGTGTTAGAATGTTAATGTTAAACCACCCATGAATGTGCGTTGTTGTGGGTAATATCCATTATTAACTTCAGGAGATTCAGGGTCAAATCCGCTTGGTAGGTCGTCGATAGTAAACAAGTTAGAACCTTCAACATATATGCGAAGTTTTTGAATACCTACAGCATTCATCCACTTTTGTGGGAATGTGTAACCTAATTGAGCTGATTTAAGACGAATGTAATCACCTTTACGGAACCAGAAAGTAGAAGCAAGACCGTTGTCGCCACCATGACCCGGGCTACCTGTAGTCAAGCGAGGCATGTCACCGTTAGGATTGTCAAGGCTCCAAGCACGTTCTACAAGATACAATGGAGAGTTTCCTCCTTCTTTGAATGTTTGTGTCCATATTGTGTTGTCATCGTAACCGTTGTAGTAAGTACCGGTCATTGATACGTCAAATTTAGCACCACCTGTGAATTGAGCGTTGAAATCGATTCCGTTCCATTCGGCACCAAGATTGAAACCGAATGTGATTTCAGGGCGTAATCCTCTACCGATGCGACCTCTATCGTCGTAGTCGATTTTACCGTCACCGTTAAGGTCGACATACTTGATGTCACCTACGTTAGGACGAGTACCGAACCAAGGTGAATTGTCGATTTCTTCTTCTGATTTAAACAAACCGTCGGCAACCCAACCATAAGTAGCGTTCAAGCTTGTACCGGTTACTTTTTGCCATTCAGGAGTGTTGGCTGCGTCAGGATATTTAATCCAACGGTTTTTAGCCCATGAAACGTTTGCTCCTATTGTGTAGTTGAATGGCTTGCCACCAAGGTCAAAACGGTGGTTGTGTGTGATAAGAATATCGATACCGCGAGCATCGGTTGCACCTACGTTAGCATAAGTTTGGTAATATCCTCCCATTGATCCAGGATAATCAGAACCAAGAGCTTGCAAAATGTCGTAAGTGTAGTTGTAGAATGCGTCAAATTCAACACCAAGTTTTCCGTTCCATAAAGAAGCGTCGAAACCAACGTTCCAAGAACGAGTTTTTGTCCAAGTCAAGTTAGGATTGGCAATGTAATACAAGTATTGTGAGTTTACAACCTTATTGTCGATGAACATCTTGTTGCCAAATGCATAAGTACTCAAGAAAGCGTAAGCCGATGAACCTGAGTCGTCACCGATAAGACCTAAAGAAGCACGAAGTTTCAAGTCGCTCAACCAATCGCGAGTAGATGCCATGAAGTCTTCTTGAGAAATTCTCCAAGCAACCGAACCAGAAGGGAAGAATGCCCAACGTTTGCCTGATGTATTTCCTGAGAATTTATAAGAACCGTCGTAACGACCGCTGAATTCAATGAAGTACTTGTTGTCGTAGTTATAGTTTGCACGTACTACATAACCCATCATGCGAGAAAGGTAGCTTGAACCTCCAATATTGTCCATAGTACCCATTCCAAGTTCAGGAAGTTCGGCAAAGTCAAGGTCTTTAGCGTAAGCAGAGTGATTGTTAGACTTGTTTTCACGCATTTCGACCAAAGCAAGAGCCGATACATTATGAACACCATTGAAAGTGTTGTCGTAGTTCAATTGGAATTGACCCAATAGTTGTTGTGAATAGGTAGAACCTTCACCTATCTTTATAGAAGTACCTTTTTCACCTTGTGCAAGATTGAAAACTCCGTCATTCTTTTTATATTCGTAAACTTCGAATATGTTGTCAAGGTTCTTGTTGCGAGAGTTTTGGTAGTCATAAGCACCTGTAGCTTTAGCAGAAAGACCTTTCACCCAAGGACAATCAAATTGTAAAGAGATGTTTGAACGCAAATCAAGAGAATTGGTTTTCTTGTAACCTGATTCATAGATTGCAGCAAGCGGGCTGTTTACAACTGAGTTGTTATTGGCAGATATACCTGTGTAAAGTCCGTTGTATTTAGGTGATAAGTAAGGGTGCATAGCAATTGTTTGGTGAGCAATAGACATGTATCCTGCTTCAGAGTCACCATTGTCGGCACCACCTGAGTTGTAACCCGGTTGTTTGCGGTCGGAAACGAAACCTGAAGCCCCCATTTGTAATGTCCAGTTCTTGGCAACTTTTGATTCCAAGTTGAAACGCATTGTATAACGGTTGTAATCGAAGTTGTCGATGTTACCTTCTTGTCCCAAATAACCGATAGAAGCGTAGTAGTTTTGATTTTCGGTACCACCTTGCATAGAAACGGTGTGTTTGGTAGTCATACCTGTTCCGAATACTTTATCGATGTAGTCGTAGTTGTCATAACCATCGGTAGGATCGTTATTCATAACTTTATTGTACATTTCGGTAGTGTATTTAGGAACATATTGAGAACGGTCGGTGATTTGACCGCTTGCCAATTGGTCCATCATTTCAGCCATGTTGTAGTAATTCATAAATTGAACACCGTTCATGAACTTAGGGAAGTTGGCATTAACAGAGAAACCTATAGAACCATCATAAGTGATAGTGGGTTTTCCTGCAGAACCTTTCTTAGTAGTAACGATGATAACACCACCCGAAGCATTAAGACCGTAAACGGCAGTAGCAGCGGCATCTTTCAATACCGAAAGGCTTGCGATATCGTTGGGGTCGATTTCGTCGATAGAACGAGGTACACCGTCAACGATGTAAGTAACGGCTTTGTTAGAACCACGAATTCTCAATGATGCTTGGTCGACGCCCGGTTCACCGGAAGTCTGGATAGAAGAAATACCGGCTACTTTACCACCCAACATTTGGGTTAATTGAGTAGACGGAGCGGCAAGAAGTTCATCACCTTTAATAGCAGAAACTGCTCCTGTGATAGATGATTTCTTTTGCTTACCGTAACCTACAACAACAACGTCGTCGAGAACTTCGGTGTTGGATTGCAAAACAACGTTTATGACCTTTTGGTCTTGAACAGTAACAGATGCAGGTTTCATACCGACGTAAGAGAATTGAAGGACTTGTCCTTTACGTGCGTTGACAGCATAATTACCCTCGAAATCGGTACTTACACCTGTGGAAGTACCTTTAACGATAACGCTAACGCCTATCAACGGCTCTCCAGAATCATCGGTAACTTTACCCGAAATCGCTTTTTGTGCAAAACCGATAGCCGGTATTGCAAGCATAAGCAACATAGACACTAAAAAGCGTCTTAATGTGCTTGAAGATTTTGAGTTAGACTCCATAAAAATTAGATTAAATGTTAATATTAAAGTTTTTCAAGAATTTGCCAGCATTGGAATAAACCGCGTGGAACGTGGAAACATCCTTTCCATTTACCGCCTTTTAAGTTTAGAAGAACTTCACCACGACGATTCAAGTAACCAAACCATTCCGGGTGCTCTTTGTCTTTGAAGTGTTCCCAAGCGTAGTTGTGTACGCGTTCAAACCATTCAAGACAACGAGGGTCTTTGGTCAATTGGTATCCCTTAATCATAGAGATAAGAGTTTCCATGTGTACCCACCATAGTTTTTGATCCCATTCAAGTTCTTGTGTAGGGTGTCCTTTCAAGTCCATGAAGTAGAATATTCCACCGAACTCTTTATCCCAGCCGTATTCCGCCATGCGAATGGCAGTGTCTTTGGCTTTTTCAATAAGGTCGGGACGATTAAGACGCTTACCAAGGTCCATGATAAACCACATGGCTTCGATAGCGTGTCCCGGGTTCATGTGGCGTCCGTCCATGCAGTCTACGAGAGAACCGTCTTCGGCAACGTTTTCCACAACAAGACCACCAAGCTCGGGACGTAGGAAAACGTCCATAACTTCGTGAATGCACACGTCGATTGTCTTTTTCATGAAATCTTCGTCCAAAAGAGGCTCGATTTCAAGAGCAAGGTTGCAAAGAATCATCGGCAAAGCGAAATTTTTCAAAGAACGTGTTCCCGGATGAATTTTGTTCCATTTTCCTTTAGGATTGTCAACTTTGGACAAAATGATGTCAAAAGTCTTTTTTGCTATTTCGGCATACTCTTTATTGCCTGTTGCAATGCTAAGTTGCCCGAAAGCCATAGTTGCAAAAGTGTAAGAGAAGATGTTGTAAGGCTCAACAAGAGGCTTTCCTTCGCGAGTAAGCGAGAAATACCAGTTGTAATTGCCGTCATGACCGTACTTTTTAAGGAATTCTCCACCTTGAACGGCTGCATCGAGCCATTCTTTGCGTTTTTCTACCTTGTTGTACAGCATAGAGAACATCCACACTTCTCGTCCTTGCATCCAAATGAATTTATCGGTATCAAAGACGTTTCCTTCTCTATCAAGGCAAGTGAAAAATCCACCAAATTCGGTGTCTTGTGATTTTTCAAGCCAAAAAGGAAGCACCGAGTTTAACAACTCGTTTTTGTACTGTTCTGCTAATTGTTTAAAATCCATGATAATGTTATAATTATTTTTTGGTCCAATATTTTTCAATTTCTTCAAGTGATTTTCCTGTTGTTTCGGGAACAGCTTTCCACATGATAAGCACGTAAGGAACACAACATACTGCGAATAGCAAGAATGTTCCTGCCGGTGTGATGTTGGTGAGTAACCATGGGGTAAGTTGTCCTATAAGGAATGTGCCAATCCATAGTGCGAAACTTGCAATTGACATGGCAACGGCACGCACCTTGATGGGGTACATTTCGCTGAGAATAACCCAAACGACAGCACAGATGGAACCTGCACAGCACACGATGTAAAGCACGAAGAATACAAGAAGATAAATGCTTGAGATTTGCATTGCTTTACCCCAAATGAAGTAGGCTGCAATGAGTAACAACGAGATAATCATGCCCGAAACGCCGTAATATATCAGTTTCTTGCGTCCTATCTTGTCGATGATAAACATTGCTACAACGGTGGTAAGCATATTAGCAAGTCCTACGATTACTTGATAGAATAGGGCATCGTCACTTGCCAAACCTGCATCCTTGAAAATTTCGGGCCCGTAGTATAAAACGGCATTCACACCCATGAATTGACCAAGAATGGCAATTGACATACCTATGATTAATGCTTTGAATATGCCCGGTTGGAAAAGTAATTTGAACTCTGAACGTTCAGCATCTGAATTCTTGCTTACTTCAAGTGTGGCTGCTACTTGTTGTTTGATTTCATCTTTGGAACAATAAATGCGGCTGAAAATGTTTTCGGCACGATTGATTTTGTCTTTTGTGATGAGCCAACGCGGACTTTCGGGTATACATAGCACAATGACAAGGAAGAATATTGATGGAATGATTCCCATTCCCAACATACCTCTCCAATATTCGCCTACGAATATTTTGTGGAAGAATTCTCCGAATACTTGTCCTGATTGAGCCAAGTCCAATAGTTGGTCGTTGATGATATATGCCGCTACTACACCTATTGTTACAGCCAATTGGTAAAGCGATACGAGTAGACCGCGATGCTCGGGTACCGATATTTCGGAAATGTAAAGCGGACATACGATAGATGCAAGTCCGATACCCATACCTCCTACTATGCGGAAAAGTACTAATTCAATGAAAGTACCGCTTACGGCACATCCCATCATGGAAACAGTGAACAACACGGCAGAAAGAATCATTGTCTTTTTGCGTCCGATGTTGTCGCCCAATGCTCCACCAAACAAAACACCGATAATAGCACCAAGTAAAGCACTCGATACAAACCAACCTTTCATTCCATCGTTAAGATTGAACTGGGTTGATACTTCTGAGATGGTTCCCGAAATCACGGCTTCGTCGTAGCCGAAAAGAAAACCTCCCCATGCTGCAACGAATGACAAGAATAACAGGTAGCCGAAATTAATATGTGATTTCATATCTCGTAAAATTATTTAATGTCAAAATATTCTTTATATCTGTCATATAGATGACCGGCTTGTAAATAAGCCGATTGTGGTGACATGAAGTGGCTGAATTCAAATGTGATGGCTTTGTCATATCCGGCACGTTTTGCCGCTTCAAGTTTCATGCGAAGCTTGTCAAATTTGATAGGGAAGAATTTGATAGGCATATCGCGGTCAAAAGATTCGGCATTGGTCCAGCATTGCATGCCATATTTGTCGGCAAGGCGTTTGTTGACTTCAAAGAACGCATCAAGTTCGTCGTAGTCGATTTGTCCGTCTTGGAAAGCACACGCATCTACTACATCGTGGATGCCGTCAAAGATTTCGCCCCATTCGCGTTCATGTTCTTGCACTGAAACGGCTTGGTCTTTGGTAAGAGCCGAGCCTGATGCCATAACGGCTTTTTTGCCGTCAATCCAGGGCGAAATGAATGTGGGAAGACCGTTGGAAACATCTTTACATTGTTTACCCATTGAATGGAATGCTTCGATGGCACCTTTTGTCTTACGACTGATTTCACCACTTATATACCAACCTTGGAAACTCTTGTGCTTGCTTCCGTAGTTTTGCCAAACTTCGTCAATTACATATTTATTGTCTTCGATTTCCCATGTTAAATCGCCGGTGTCCCAATATCTGCCTGAATCGTATAAACCGAAGTAGAATTTCATTCCGTATTTGTCGGCAAGCGTCAAGAACATTTCCAATAGATCTTGTGATGGTTTGTAACATCCTTTTTTCAAAAGATATGGCGAATTGTAGGTTATGAATTTACGGTATCCTGAACGTATCATTATAACAGTGTCGATACCGATGGCTTTCATGTGTTGGAAATCCATATCCCACTCTTTCATACCCCAGTTTTGATGAGGAATGTCATGAGAAATTTCATCAAGGAAAGTACCTGTGATTTGAAGTCCTTTGCCTTTGGGAACGAGCCAATTTGCTTCATCGGAAGCAACCGCAATGCGGGCTTTTTCTTCATCACTTTTGTTGCAACTGCTCATAAACGCCTGAGCTGCGAGAGCAGTGGCTCCCGCAGCAGCAACGTTTTTCAGAAATTTTCTGCGATTATTATTCATGTGCATTGTTTGTTTTTAGTTAATTGACCTTTTAGGGAAATTTCCACATTATCAAACGGATTAAGAATCTCATCTAATATTACGGCATATTCACCTCGTGTTATTTTTTTAGAGAAATCTACGTTTTTTGCGTATTGTTTCCTGTAAATATCTGAAATAAGAGTTTCAATGTCTTCTATATGTGACATTTTATGCGTGTCGGCGATTTTTTTTATGATTTCTGCAACGTTTTTGAAGGTTACGGCTTGAATATCGCTCGGAATCGTGTAATTTATGTCTTGATAGAAGTTTTTTAGGTCGTTGAGTTCTGACGGAAGTAGTAAACTGTCGGTTCGTAGCCAAGTTTGGTTTTCCCAACCTATATTTCTGCCTTCGCCTCTTAAAATGCCTGTTGCTCCAATGCGTTGGTATGCTTTGAAGTGCTTGTCGTTCTTTGGAACATCAAGATAAGGTAATAAATAGCCTCCGGCGTTAAGAATTTCTTTTTGTACTTCTCTTACGCTCACTTCTGAAGGAGAAATTCCTTTGCGTGCCGATAGCGAAGCCAAAACACCTGCTGCAGTACCTATTTGTAGCACTACCGGTTGAAGTCGTGTGGCTCCGTTTGCAATATTGGAAACGGAAATTGATTTTTCTGCTACAATCAAGTTGTCTACACCTTCGGGAATGAGAGTACCAAGAGGTAGCCCGAAAGAAGGAACCGGATGGAAGTGTAAACGAGGTAACACTTCGTCGCCGTTATATCTTGCATGATGATGATCCACAGGATAGTCTCCTACGGCAATACTTGTACGGTAAAGTGCGTCTTGATTGTTGTAAGGTGCAGTGATGTGATTTAAGGTAAATCGCACTTTACCGTGAATGCGTCTGCTCTCGCGATGATATGGTATGAAAGGGAGTAGGTCTTCGGTAGGAAATTCATCATCGGCAAGCCCTAATGTGTTGTATCCCAATTCCGATTGTATGAAATAAATAAACCCAAGTGTGAAGTTTTTTGCTTTCGCAAGAGCTTTATTTCTATCTTGTGAAGATAATTCAATAAGATTTAGATAGTAATCGTTACCTTCGATAGGCCAATTTATCATGTATTTATTGTTAGGTAACTTACCGTAGGTTATCATCTTGTCGGGAGCCCACATGCGGTCGGGTTCCGATGGTGTGATGCATAAATCGTTGATTGACGAACATGAGTAGTTTTGAGGAGAATAACCTTCGGGTTCTTGTATGGTAACGTCTTTGCCGTAGTCTTTTAATATGGCGACGTAAGTTAGGTCTTGGATAATACCGTTGGCATGTTCGGGAGCAATATCTTCGTTAGTGTTTGTTCTGCTTTCCATACCGATGTCGTATTTTACGCCGGTAGCTTTAGCAACATCACCAAGTTCGGTTGCATCGATTACAATTTTTGCATCGATTTCGATATTGCTCCCCTGCTTTTGTTGAATTTGAGCATACCATTTTTTGCCTGCTCTGTTTAAGTGTATTAATTTGGAATTTAAATATAGGGTAAGGTTTTTCTCTTTTGAGATTATATCTTGAAATATCTTGTTGCCTATAGATGGTTCAAATTGAACATTACTTACCCAACCTGTTTTTAGTGCTTCGGCTGAACCGTAATGACTTATTAAAGAGTCTTTAAATTCACCCCACATTCCGGCAGGTAGCTTGTTGTTTCCGTCGATGGCACTTACACCTGCCGATGTCAACATGCCTCCCACCCATGCATTTTCTTCTACAATGATGGCTGAAGAACCCATGCGAGCAGCTTGAACGCCTGCCGAGATACCACTTGCTCCGCCACCAATGATGAGGATGTCGGTGCTTATTTTGTTTTGGCAGTGAGCGTTTATGATTGTTGTCAGTACCAAGAAGACAATAATCAATTGTGCCTTAATTTTATATAATATTCTGTACAATGTGGAGTCCATTATGGCATCCTGTTTTATGGTAATAATACTGTTTCGGTTTAATTCTTTAAAAAATCTCTACAAACATAGAAATAAAATTTATTATAGCAAAAAGTATTTATAAAATTTTTTAAAAACATGTTTTTGAACATGAAATTTGTGTGAATATATTTTTAATTTATGTGTTTATGTGATATTGTGTTTTGCAAAATATTTTTTATTAACTTTGTGAAAAATAAAGAAAAAAGAAACCATAAATACGTTGCGTATGGCACAAACGCTATTGAAAGAAATAGAGAAAGGAAATAAAAGTGCGTTGGTTAAGAAACGCATTATTTCTCACTGTATACATAATGGTAATTCAACTATATCCGATTTGGCGATGATTTTGGATTTAAGCGTTCCCACAGTTACTAAATTGATTGATGAGATGTGTACCGCCGGTTTTTTTTCTGCTTATGGGAAATTGGAACGTGGTGGCGGAAGGTGTCCGTGTCTGTATGGATTGTGTCCTGAATCGGGGTATTTTGTTGGCGTTGATATTAAGCGTTATTCATTAAATATAGGTTTGATTAATTTCAGAGGTGAGATGGTCGACAGTCAAATAGACCTTCCTCATGTATTTGAAAATACAAAGGAGGGTTTTGAATCTCTGTGTGAAATTATAAAGAAAACAATTGATGCATTTGATATAGATAAGGATAAGGTGCTGAATGTTTGCGTTAATTTGTCTGGTCGAGTAAATCCTGATTCCGGTTATAGTTATAGCTGGTTTAATTTTGGTGAAACACCGTTGTCGCAAACCATATCCGATGCAATAGGTTATCCTGTGTGTATAGATAATGATACACGTGCCATGACTTACGGTGAATTTATGAAGGGCAAAGCAAACTCTTATCAAAATATGTTGTTTTTGAATGTGAGCTGGGGTATAGGCCTTGGAATGATAATAGGAGGAAAGTTGTATTTGGGAAAATCGGGTTTTGCCGGAGAACTTGGACACGTTCCTACCTATAATAATCAAAAAATATGTCATTGCGGTAAAAGAGGGTGTCTTGAAACTGAAGCATCGGGGTATGCTATATTAAGGAAATTGAAAGAAAGGGTTGAAAAAGGCGAAGTGTCGGTGTTATCAGACGTGTTAAAGTCGGGCGAAAATATTTCAATTGAAGAAATCGTGCAATCGGTGAATGATGAAGATACATTATGTATAGAACTTGTAGAAGAAATTGGTTCCGAATTGGGTAAATCACTTGCCGGATTGATAAATATTTTTAATCCTGAAGCTGTTGTCGTGGGAGGGATGTTGTCGCTCACCGGAGATTATCTTATTCAGCCTATGAAAACTGCAATCCGCAAGTATTCTTTGAATCTTGTTAATAAGGATACTGTGGTGTGTGCTTCTTCTTTGCGAGAAAAGGCAGGAATGGTGGGAGCTTGTATGGTAGCAAGAAGTAGATTGTTTGAAGATTTCTATTTACCTGTAATGTAATATTTTAGGTTTAAAAACAGTGTTATAAAACCCAATTCGCCCGCATTTTTCAACATTTTTTAACAAATTATTTTTATAAAATAT
>CAZHXA010000002.1:0-129048 GCA_964536025.1 uncultured Muribaculaceae bacterium | reverse complement strand
CATTTCCTTACGAAGTTTATCAAGACCATCTCTCACTATTTTTTGAAGTTCAAGCTTTGACGTATCGGCAAATTCACACAAAGCAAAATCTTCAGGAGCCACTTCATATATTCCAAGTTGTTCCATCTTATCTATATCAAATGCTATTATTGACTTTATCAAGAACTCTGCATATATGTCCATAGGCAACATGCGGTCATATTCACCCGACATAACAATGGCACGTTCTCCGCCATTCAATTTAGAATCTAAACTAACACGTTTTTTAGGACAAAGCCAAGAAAAGAAACTGCGATAAACGCTGAATTTAGCCGGACTTAATGAAGCCCACCCCATAAATTCTCCGGGATTATCCAATTCTTTAATAACCGACACTTGTCGATAAGGAAACCTTAAATAACTGTCAATAGCCGAAGCATATCCGGTAAGAACATTTCCGCTTATTATGTTAATATTGTCAGTATGTGATAAATTTCCATCTAAAACCGAAGATAAAGCTACTCCCATGAAACATTTTACATATTTCGGAGTCGGCACTTCACTTCCTGTTATTGCCACAACGGTATCAAACGGCACTTTTCCTGTCATAAACAGTTCTCCTATTCGTGCCACTGTAACCAAATCAAGTGTCCATACCACTTCACCCTTATTCACCGGTTTTACATTGGCAACTTGCACACCTGCATTTCCGGCAGGGTGAGGTCCTTTAAAGATTGTTGCTTCAACACCTTTTAATCCAAAGTTGTTTTCATCTTTCAATCCCAAATACACCTTTCCATCGGTCAACGATGATAACACATCGATACCTTTTTGAATATATTGGCTTTTTTCTTTAAGAATAACAGCAAAATCAGGAGCTAATGGAGCTGAATCGAAAGCTGTGACAAAAATATCGCGAGGAGCAATGCTCGGATTGGGAACCAAAGCGTAAGGACGCTGTTGCATACATGCCCACAACCCACTTTCAAGCAACAGAGTTTTTGCATCTACACTTAAATCAAATTCTTTTATTGAATTTTCAATTGTATTTTTTTCAATTACAATAGCTTCAATTTTGCGTCTTTCGCCTCGTTTAATCTCTTTTATCACACCTGAGACAGGAGATGTAACGGCAATTTCGGCAAACTGTCTATCATGATACAGTTTATCGCCTTGTCTCACGACATCCCCTTCATTAACGTCCAATCGTGGAGTCACACCATAGAAATCATCAGGAACAACTGCATATACGCCACAGTCAATCACCGAAGTAACTTCAGAGCTAACACCACCATCAAGACGTAAATCATAACCTTTTTTTAGATTTACAACATTCATTTTATCATATTTTCAACAAAGATTTACAAAAATACAAAAAAAGACACACATAATTAATATATAAAGTATAACGAACGTTAAATGAGAAAAGTTATATCCACAAATCGGTGCTTAAAATTCAATATAAAATCTAAAGAAAAAAATAAAAAAATGTAACAATACAACGAAAAAAGAGCCTATGAGGTTGTAACATTGAAAATTTTATAATACATTTGCGAGAAGTTTTGTATGTAGGATTGTCACATTTATGAGAAAAGTGCTTTTCTTAATTTTATACAACGAAGTGCATTATGCAATAAATAGAACGACAGGAAAGTAAAATTCTGTCGCTTTAATTGTGCTAAAAAGAAATAAATCATTAAATAATAAGTAATTATCAACAAAAAAACAAAACAATTTTTAACATTTATTAAATTATGGAAGCTCAAAAAAAGAATGCCGCTAAGGCAAAGACCACTAAGAAAGGTGGTTTGAACGCATTTTTAGTTCTTATTCTAAGTTTTGCTGTGTCAATTTGTTTCTACACATTCATTCTTGGTGATGCAAGCAACTTTGACGAAGCAGGTCACCCAGCTAACCTATTGGGTACAATTCACGAAGGTGGTTTCGTTGTGCCTATCATCCAAGGTCTTTTGGTATTAGTTGTTGTTCTTGCTGTAGAACGTCTTTTCGCTCTTAGCAAGGCTAAAGGTTCTAAATCTGTTGACAAATTCGTTACAGAACTTAAAAATGCTTTGGAAGCTGACAAAGTAGAAGAAGCTAAAAACATCTGTAAGAAACAAGGTGGTTCAATTGGTAACGCTGTTCTTGCTTCAGTTGAAGCTTACGAAGCTATGGCTAAAGAAACTACTCTTAAGAAAGAAAACCGTATTGCTGCAATCCGTAACGCTCTTGACGAAGCTATCAACATGGAAATGCCTACATTGCAACAAAACATGCCACTTATCTTTACCAACACTACTCTTGGTACTCTTATGGGTCTATTCGGTACTGTGCTTGGTATGATCAAGTCTTTCCAAGCTTTGGGACAATCTGGTGCTCCTGACTCAGCTGCTCTTTCTGCTGGTATCTCTGAAGCACTTGTAAATACTGCATCAGGTATCGGTGTAGGTGCATTGGCAGTTATCGCTTACAACTATTTTGAAGTTAAGATTAACGACATCACTTACAAAATCAACGAAGCAGGTGCTGTTATCGTAGCTACATTTGAAAACAAATATTAATTTGATTACCAATCAATTTAACGGTAAAACAATTTAATTAAAGAACAACTATGAAAGTAAAGACAGAGAAAAAGAAGCCGTTCATCGATATGACTGCGATGAGTGACGTGACTGTGCTTTTGCTTACTTTCTTCATGTTGACTTCTACATTCCTTCAAAAAGAACCTACTACAGTAATCACTCCGGCTTCAGTTTCTGAAGAAAAAGTACCCGAACAAAACTTGGTTACTCTTTTGATTACTAAGGATTCACAAATCTTCATGTCTATTGCGGGTGACCGCGATTCAACTTATTCAAGTGAAAAAATGCGTGAAGAAGTTTTGTTGAATGTAGTTAATGAATATAACAAGAAACATCCAAACAACAAAATTGAGTTAAGTCAAGGTGACGTAGCTACATTTGGAAGTACTTTTATGTTCGGTCTACCACTTAATCAACTTTCTAGCTGGTGTAAACTTCCGGCTGAAAAGCGTGATGAAACTTTGGATCCTGTAAAGAATCCTAAAGCAGGTATTCCAATCGACATGGGAAAGGACGTGGAAAATCGTAACGAATTCCAACAATGGATGTTGGCACTTTACAATACCTCTAACCCTAACTTAGCAAAAGCTATCAAGAGTGGTAAAGGTATTGCAATCAAAGCCGATGCTACTACACCATATTCTGTAATTCAAGTGGTTATGGACAACTTGCAGACATTGAAAATGAACAAATTCACTTTAATGACTGCATTAAAAACTGAAGAAGATTAATTATGGCAAAAGAAAAAAAATATACCGAAAAGAAAGATGTTCGCGTTGACTTCACACCGATGGTGGACATGAACATGCTTTTGATTACCTTCTTCATGCTTTGTACCACTATGATTAAGTCTCAAACTTTGCAAATAAGTTTGCCATCTAACGAAAAGGTGGATAAGACAGAACAGAACAAGGTAAAACAATCTGAAGCTGTTACTATCATTGTTGATAGCGACATTGATGAAAACGGTGTTCCTACTAAGGACTATGTTTACTACTATGAAGGTATGCCTAACATCGAAGACGCTGACAAAGATGGTAAAATTGACAACAACATTATGAAAGAAATTGAATTTAAAGGCAACGAAAACGGAAAAGCTCAAGGTATTCGTGCCGTACTTCAAGATCGTAATAAACAAGTTGTTGAGAAAATTGCAGTGCTTAAAGAAGACTGGAAAGCTAAAAAATTCCACAAGTTGAAAGACAAAAACGACTCTATCTATCAAGCACGTGCTAAAGAGATACGTAACGATTCTACATTGACTCGTCCTGTAATCATCATTAAGGCTACACCTAACGCAAGTTATAAGAGCCTTGTGACTGCTCTTGACGAAATGCAAATCAACAATATCAGCCGTTACCAAATCGACCACATCAATGGTACCGACTCTGCTATGATGGCTGAATATTTACTTGCTCGTAAAAAGTAATGTGAGATCTATTAATTGTTTAATTGTAAAAATCAGAAAGGAATTTTATTATGGCAAAAGATGTAGATCTAACGTCGAGAGAATGGAGCGATATAGTATTTGAAGGTAGAAACAAGGACTTTGGAGCATACGTTCTTCGTACAGAATCAAAGCCTCGTCACTTGAAAGCATTCATCTGCACTATCATCGGTATTGCTATTATTGGCGCTGCTACATTTACTTACTTGAAATATCAAGACTTTATTGCAGCACGCGAAGCAGCGATTACCGACCAAGCTCAACAAGAACTTGTGGCTTTTGTGGATGAAACTCCGGAAGAAGAGGAAGAAGAAATTCAAGAAAAGGTTGAAATGCCTGAACCTGAAGCTCTTCCTGAAGAAATCCTAAACACAGTGAAAGTTACCGAACTTCTTATCGCTAAGGACGAAGAAGTAACTAAAGAAGATGAAATCAAGACCGTTGACGAATTGAAGGAAACCGAAACTGCTTTCGGTAGCACCGACTTCGACAAAGGTACTGATGACCGTAACGTAGTACGCGAATACAAAAACGAGGTTATCGTTGAAGAAAAGAAACCGGAACCTGAAAAGGTATTTACTGCGGTAGAACAAATGCCTCAGTTCCCTGGTGGAGATGCAGCTCTTATGAAATTCTTGAGCTCTAACATCAACTATCCTCAAGTTGCAATGGAAAATGGTGTACAAGGACGTGTAATCGTTCAATTCGTCGTAACCAAGAATGGTTCAGTTGGCGAAGTGAAAGTTATTCGTAGCGTAGACCGTGACCTTGACAAAGAAGCTATTCGCCTATGTAAGTCACTTCCTAAGTTCATCCCAGGTAAGATGAACGGACAAGAAGTTAATGTATGGTACACATTGCCTATCACATTCAAACTTCAAGGATTGAACTAATATTAATGATGCTCATTGTAGCATTATTATGATAATAAAAATCGCATTTCATTATAGAAGTGCGATTTTTATTTTACCTTTTACCTTTCTGTTTTCAGTTATAATGCCGAAAGTATTACATGCTATACACGCCAAATATCTACTAAGCTACTAAAAAATGATACCTATTTGAACTTGCTACTTCATTGAGTTGTTTTTACTAAAAAAACTAAAACTATTGTTCATGGAAAGTAAAAAACTCACATCTGCCAACGGAAGACACATTGTTGACAATCAAAACTCACAAACAGCAGGACAACGCGGACCAGTCTTACTACAAGACACTTGGTTAATCGAAAAACTCGCACACTTCGATAGAGAAGTTATCCCTGAAAGACGCATGCATGCCAAAGGCTCAGGTGCGTATGGCACTTTTACTGTTACACACGATATTACCAAGTACACACGAGCATCAATTTTCAACAAAATAGGCAAACAGACCGAATGTTTTGTAAGATTTTCCACAGTGGCAGGTGAACGAGGTGCTGCCGATGCTGAACGCGACATTCGCGGTTTTGCCATGAAGTTTTACACCGAAACAGGCAATTGGGATTTGGTTGGTAACAACACTCCAGTGTTTTTCTTACGCGACCCGCTTAAATTTCCCGACCTCAACCATGCAATAAAACGTGACCCCCGCACCAATATGCGTAGTGCCAACAATAATTGGGATTTTTGGACACTCCTACCTGAAGCACTTCATCAAATCACCATTACAATGAGTCCACGTGGAATACCCTACTCTTATCGCCACATGCATGGCTTCGGCAGTCACACTTACAGCTTCATTAATGCCGAGAATAAACGCACGTGGGTAAAGTTCCATTTACGCACTTGTCAAGGAATTAAATGTCTTACCGACCAAGAAGCCGAAGCTATCATAGCCCAAGACCGAGAATCGCACCAACGCGATTTATATGAAAGCATAGAACGAGGCGATTACCCAAGATGGATTTTTCAAGTACAATTAATGAGCGAAGAAGAAGCTGATAATTATCATATCAATCCTTTTGACCTCACTAAAGTATGGCCACACGGTGATTTTCCTCTTCACGATGTAGGAATACTTGAACTGAATAGAAATCCTGAAAATTATTTTGCCGAAGTAGAGCAATCAGCATTTAATCCAATAAATATAATAGACGGAATAGGTTTCTCCCCCGATAAAATGCTACAAGGACGCTTATTCTCCTATGGCGATGCACAACGTTATCGATTAGGTGTAAACGTTGAACAAATACCGGTAAATCGTCCTCGCTGTCCATTTCACACTTACCATCGCGATGGAGCCATGCGAGTAGATGGCAATTATGGTTCGACGAAAGGATATGAGCCTAACAGCTATGGTGAATGGAAAGATTCACCTCACTTAAAAGAACCTCCGCTAAATTTGTATGGAGATGCTTATAATTACAACGAGCGTGAATATGATGATGACTATTACAGTCAACCGGGAGCTTTATTCCGTCTTATGAGTCATGAAGAACAACAACTTCTTTTTGAAAATACAGCAAGAGCAATGGGTAATGCTGAAAAATTCATCAAAGAACGCCACATAAGCAATTGCTATAAAGCCGACCCTGCATACGGTATAGGCGTAGCAAAAGCTCTCGGCTTAGAAGTGCCTCCAAATCTATAAATATCACATCATATTTCGCCATAATTTATCACAAAAAGTGATATATATTAATATTTCAACTTAAACAAAGAATGATGTGCCAACATATATTCATTGTCAATATATTCGGCACATCATTTTTTTATATTTCTTCAATTATGCGTAACTATGTAAACCGCCTAAAACGAAATTTACTCCAAAATAAGTAATCAATACACAGAAAAAAGCTATTATACAGTACCAATGAAAGAACATTGTTCCCCGCAATTTAGGTATTGACGTTGCATGAAATAAAAAAGCATAAACAAGCATTGTAACCAAAGCCCACACCTCTTTAGGGTCCCACCCCCAATAGCGTCCCCATGATACATTAGCCCATATTGCACCTATAAATATACCTATTGCAATAGTAAATACAGCAGGATATAACATTATCTTGCTTATTACGTGAAGATATTCTATTCTATCGCTTGATGAAGATGTCAATTTCAATATTACAGCCGTAATTCCATTAAGCATCATGAATGCAAATAAAGAATAAGATATCATGACAAGCACTACATGCACACTTAGCAACGGAGATTGCAAGACAGGCATAAGTTGCGTAATTTGCGGATTGCTTTCACCCATCACCGACACCATTAATGTAAGACCGCATAAAAGCATACCGAAAGGTAAAGCCAATACAAAACGACGCAACATAAGGATTGTAAACAACGAGCAACACCATGACATGAATTGCATTGTTTCGTGTCCGTTAGACAATGGTACATGACCACATATTACCCACCTCAAAAGAATGTTTCCTGTTATATAAATGAAGACCAAAATCAATATAAAATGAAACAATAATTTAATCAAACGGGGCATATTCACTTTATTATTCGCAAGTTTTTTACAATATAGCACAAAAGCAATCAAACCAATAGAAATGCACAAAATAGCCACAGGTTTATTGTTATTTACGCCATTATAAACCTTTTCTGCCTTAAATTTCATCTTCGTCGGGATATCTTCTCCACATTCACGTTCTTGATATTTCTTAATCTTTAAAAATAATTGCGACATTGCATCAATATCGTTCATTGCAACTTTTTCGGCAACATAATTCATGCTATTGCGTATAAAAGCCCATTGTTCAGTAGGCATATCTGCCGGTAATTTATCAACAAGCGAATACCAAACAGCCACATCGGCATCACTCGATTTATATGGATAAATTTTCAACAAAGAGCCTGTTGTAAGCATGCTCACAAGGTTGAATTTTTCATTTGCACTTTCCACATTTTGCCTAATTTTGACATATCGGTTATCAGGTAATACTTTATCTAATTTATAACCGTCAGCATCGACAAAATCGACCAATTTTGCAAAAGTTCCATCAATACCTAAAAATTCGCTTACTTTATCACCGTTAATTTTTATCATAGGTTCGTTTTTCCATTCATCATAATAAAAAAAACATCCTGTAAGAACTTGTTCTGCCGAAAGACCTTTATAAGACGTTTTACCATACAGTTTCATGGTAAAATCTCTTGCAAGGGTCTGTAAAGGACATATTCGGTCGTTATAATAAACATATATATCGCAAAATTCTTCGGCAACCGATTTAGGTAAAGTCGCCGGACGTTCTGAAGCTACCACAGCACAGTAGTTGCCAAGAAAAAACAACAAAAATACAAAAACACGTTTTAATAACGGATGGTTCAGCAAACTTTTAAAGTCAGTTTTTTTCATGAAAAAGAACAGAATAAATGAAACAAACATCAATATATAGCCTAAGTAAGTAACAGCTATTCCATAAGGGTCATAGGAAACCGACAACACGGAACCTTGTCGGTCGTTATCATACCCCGACTGATAAAAACGATAATCCTTATAAATAAAAATTTTATTCATCGACACTGTTCCTATTGTTACGTCATCTCCATCAATAATTTTTATAGAACTGACATAATCCATAGGAGCTTGCGTTCCGGTATAATATTTCAATTCAAAATCCTCAAGGCTAATAGCAAATGGCAAACTACACTTCACACTATCGGACTGAATAAATTCAGCAACAGCCAATTCTCCTATTCTTAAATGCAAAACACCCTGTTTTCCAGACATATGCGTAGTTAAAGCACCAAGTAAGATAAGAACAAAAGAGAAATGTACACCCAATGTTACATATTTCTTATATATTTCCCTTTTTACCAAATAGCATATTGAAGAAATTGTCATCCCCCCCCATAAAACCAACATTGGAAATGAACCATAGATGTGTGCCATTGCAAATTCGCTTCCAAATAGTTTTTCAACTACCGTAGCTATCATTAATATACACACGACCAATGCAAGCAAACCAAACGACAAATATTTCAATGTTTTTATCAGCATATTTTAAAACTTTATATATATCAAGAATTATCATTCCCCCAAATGTTTTTATTAAGGGAAATGATAATTCAAAATTCGCTTATGAGTAAAGAAAAGTGGCTGTTTTAACCACAATGTATTAATTAAATTGAATCTATAAACTTCACTACTGCATCACGTTCGGCCTTAGATAATTCACGGAATTTTTCCACGCTCTTGCGTGCATCACTTTGCACATTTCCGTGCCACATAATAGCTTCCATAGTAGTACGGGCACGACAATCATGCAAGCGATCGGCAGTAATTGAACCGGTACACTTTTGATGCAAGCCACGTCCCCAAAGCGGAGTTGTGCGACACCAACCGGTTCTTATATCATTCTCCATAAACAACTTATGTTGAATCATATCGCTATAAGGCCAAATTTTTTGATTAGGATAACGAGGTAATTGGTCATTGGAAGTAAAGAATTTAGCCGGGTCTCTTATTTCGTCGCTACCAGTTATCCAAGATGGTTTATGACAATAAGCACAACCTATTTGTTCAAATAAATCTTTACCTTTCAAAACATCTTCATCATTAACGTTTCTTGCTGCCGGAACAGCAAGACCTCTATGCCATACCATCAAATCGGTATATTCTTCATTGGTCATTTCCACAGGAAGTTCTTTTGCTGTAAGATAAGCCTTAATTCTCTCTTCCATTGTACCTTCCCACCACGAAGCATGTTCTTTTTTAGGGTCTACTTTAGCTATATATGCTTCAAATCCTGCTTGCACATCGGCATCCTTTGATGAATATTCAGCATAAGTCCCGGCTGCATCAAGATAATGATAGCGTCGGTCACTGCGTGTAACATTTGTAATATTCCATATTGCATTGGCTCCGGCAGCATCTTGCAACGGACCACGACTTAATGCATATGTATAACGACGAGCATATTTTGTTCCATCTCCTTGCAAACTATTACTGTATTGACTTACCCATTCACCATCTTTAAAGAATGCAGGATTAAGACCATTAGGAAGGAAATTGTCTTCTTCTTGCTTTTTATACTCCGCTTTTAGTACATCATCATCGATTGCATCAAGCAAACCTGTTCCATATATACCGATAGTAGATTCCAATTTCACTACATAATCTTTAGGTATGGTATAACCTTGTGATACTACATAAACGGCTTCTTTAGGCATTGTAACCTCAGGATATTGCAATTCATAAGTTTCTCCATCAGGGAATTTATTACCCCATTCATCCACATAACTCAACCATTTAACTTCGATTTTACTTTCATCGATTGGAGCCTTAAACGGAGCTACAGCATGTCCTTGAGGCATACCAGCAAGCCATGATACATAAGAATCGTTATCGGGAGTATAAACTACAAGCAAACATCCGTTGCCTATATCAGTTGTCTTAAACGAACCTGCTTCAACTCTCTTACCATGTCCATAACCCGGGTGACAATGCATACAAGATGTTCTTATATACACCGGTCCCAAGCCCTTTCTTACACCTTCATGATTAGTCATAAATGGTTTTTCAAATAAAGCTTCACCCTTTTTAAACGATTGATACATTCCCGACATTTCAACAGCAGGAGTAGGTTGTTCATAAGCATTATAAGTCGCAAGATATGTTGTTCCTAACTTACCACCTGTATAATACCATTCAGGTAATTCTGCTGTTGTGGGTTTATCTATATTTACATTATTATCATCATCACAAGAAACCAAACCCAATGAAATGATTAGAGCAAAAAGATAAAAATATTTATTCATAATAACAATTTATATATTAAGCAATTGGTTTTTATATTTAAAACTGCTTGAAGTATCGGCTTAATACTCCAAACAGTTATTAAAAAAGCTTTTATTATGCTTTAATCCTTTGACAATTCTGTCATTACTTCTTCCAAGACATCTACTAAATCAGTACCTACTACAGTTACAGCTTTATCAGCTTCAACTCCGGTTGCACTTTTTGCAAATGGTTCAGGAATAGCTTGTATAGCTGCAATTGATTTAAGAATTTGCTCCCTAACTTTTGCATCAAGTGCAGGATTCACTTCCTTGATATAATCGCTAATTGAAGCATCGCCTGTATTACTTCCTTGATAAGCATTTTGAATACTCTTGATATTATCAACGAAGTCAGTAATAGAATTTAAACTGTAAGGAGATTCGATATAATTCTTATCTTCTTCAGAAGACCCGTTTGCAGGACGACCTATTTTAGTATTTCCTACCTCATCGGCAATATCAATACAACCTTGTATCAAGTCTTCGGCTGCTTCTTGATAAGTTTTGTAAATACTACCACCTTGACTTGCATTAATCATAGCCCAACCATAATTATAAGATGGTTCAAGTTCTGCTTCTTCAAGAATATTTTGTTTTTCTTCAGAGATATTGTCAATACCTGCCCAAGAAGCTTCAAGAAGAATACATTGATTTCTTAAATCATCGGCAACGGTTGTCAAATATACCAATTCTTCCTTTTTATAATTCAAGTTATGAGTAAGAGAGGTTCCGCCATCTTCGCTTAGTTCAAACAACATATATTCAACAGCATGGAATCCTAACAAGCCATAACCTGCATTATTGTCGATAGACCATGATTTACCCGCTCTCAAATCAACCAATAAATCATCCATTGCATTCTTATCCAAAGGCCAGGAGTCGATATGTGGGTCGATATTATAATCGGCAGCAGCACCATACAAGAATGCTTCACTTTTTTCCCAATAAGCACGGCTTTCATTCCAATATTTTCCCGCTTTTTTCACCATTTCTGATGTAAGCGTTCCATTCTCGAAAGCTTCAAGCATATTTGCACATTCTTCTGCCATAAGTATTGCATTATCTGCCATACCTTTATAAGTAGGAATCACTGTATTGTTTACATAAGGAGTCATTGCTTCCTTAAACATCAACTCTTTTTTCGAAAGCGGAGCTTCAACTGAGTTGTCATCGTCATCACTACATGCAACTACACCTGTTGCCATCATTGCACCGCAAAGCAAATACAATGGAAACTTCAAATAGTTTTTCATCTTTAATTTATAATTTTATTTGTTTATGTTATTTCGTAAAGAAACCTGAATAAGCCACTCCGATAGACACCGATGGTTCATTGTTATATCTTTTATCAAGCAAACCTATGCTGTATTCTCCTTTTATCACAATATCCTTCATTGGGAAATAATTCAAGCCGGCAGCCACACGTTGACGACCGCACCACTTATAATCTTGAACACTGCCCTCGATTTTATACATTGAATCATAATATTCATAGCGACCGAAGACATATAATTTTTGATTATTTGCCTTGAGTCCTTTCATCAATGACAATACATCATATCCTGCTTCCACACCCATTGCAATAGCATCTGAAGCTACTGCTTGCTTTGGAGAAGGAGAATCCTTTCTCATCGCCATATTGAACTTTGTTATCATTTCGGAATCGCTCAAATGTCCATAATCAAAGTTCCCTCTAACAACCACATTATGTGCATTATATCTAAAATCAAATGCTCCTATGGCTACTGTACCTTTCACATCTTTATATTTAGCATTATCGGTAGCACTTAATGTGTTTTTAAATGTATTGCCCACATAACCACTCAAAGAAAGGGTCAAACCCGGCACAGAATAATTATCTACACGAAAAGCTCCGGCATAAGAATTGGCAATTTTAAATTCATAAGGGCTTCCGGCACCATCATGCACCCAACCTTGACGACCGAAACGGTCGGAATCAAGACCGGGAAGAAATTGCACTTCATATCTCCATTTTCCTACATTACCCCACAAGCTGACTCCGGTTTCATGCCATGTACAAGGCATTATGGTATTTTCTCCTTCCGGACGATAAACTGTAAAAAATTCGGTAGGCATGTGATGCTGATTAGTTGCTCCTACAGGCACTACAATATGACCCATACGTAAATTCAACGCACGAGAAAAAGTTTTTTGTATCCAAAATTGCTCGAGAGCCACTTCTCCCCCACGTTCAACTTCCGATTCATATTCTCCGGCTTCCTCTTCTTCTATTTCAACTGCACTTTCAGTACCTCCGTGTTCAAATTCTATTTCAGTCCCCATCGACCACCCTTTACCAAAGTCATATCCCAAATAAATTACAACATGAGGAATATCAAAACGTCCATGACTATTATCATTTTTATAAGTTTCGGCATCGGTATAACGTAAATATTTATCGCTAAAGAAATTACGAGTCATAACAGCCTCACCATAACCACCTATCGTCAATCGCGATTTTTTCTCAACCAATACTGTATCTTGATTATTTGCAGCTTGCATACCCAAACAACATATTACCACACAGATAACAAATAACAATACTTTTCTCATATTTATATGCTTATTGAATTTATTTTTAGCTACGCAAAAGTACGCTTGAAATAAGGGTTACACAATACCCAAAAATCACGATTTTTAAGTAAAAATTAAGTTGATTTTCATTATTTTTAGGTATTGCCTGGTATCGCTTTTCACGATAATTTTGCTTGCAAAAGCACATAAGTCTGATGGATAGCATTAAAAAATATCTACCCTCAAACCGCATGAGGGATTTAATTGATGACAACAGCTCTATACTGATGGTTATGAGCCGTTTTGGCATATCTCTTGGATTTGGAGATAAGTATATTAAAGAGATTTGCGAAGAACAAGGAGTTGATACAAACACTTTTTTGGCTGTTGCCAATTTTATATGCAACAAAGAAAACGATTATCAAAATATATCATTGCAATCACTCATTGAATACTTGAAACGGGCTCACACCTATTTCCTTGACTTCAATCTGCCTACAATAAGACGACGCTTAATTGATGCTATTGATTATTCTGACCCAAACGATGTTGCTACTTTTATTCTTAAATTCTTTGATGAATATGTAACAGAGGTAAGACGACACATGGAGTATGAGAATAAGACTGTTTTTGCTTATGTGGAAAAATTACTCAACAACCAAGAATGCAAAAACTATTCTATTTCAACTTTTGCCGGAAAACATTACCGAATGAGCAAGAAATTGAAAGAATTAAAAGATATTATTATCAGATATTATCCCGAAAAAGAAAACGACTTGCTTAATGCCGTTCTTTTTGATATAATCAATTGCGAACAAGACTTAAATTCTCACTGTCTTGTTGAAGATAATATTTTCATTCCGGCTGTTGAAAAACAAGAAGCTGCTGTCATAAAATCACGAAAAGAAAAATCAAACGATGACTATGATGCAGCAAGTGAAGAACTTTCTAAAACAGAAAAACTGGAAGCTTTAAGCCAAAGGGAAATTGAAATAATAAGTTGCGTGGCAAGAGGATTAACAAACAAAGAAATAGCCGACACGCTATGCTTATCGGTTCACACCGTAGCTACACACCGTAAAAACATCACATCTAAATTACAAATTCACACTCCGGCAGGACTTACCATATATGCCATAATCAATAAATTAGTAAAACTTCAAGACATCAAAATATCGTAAAAAACAATATTTTATACATCTATTATAGATAATAAGCAAGAATTGCAAATAAAATATTTGTAACTCTTGCTTATTTTCAAACAAACCTATTTTATATGTCTTATATTAACCGTTATTTGCAAAAGAATCGGAAAAAAGCGTTCTGTTTAAAATAGAACGTCCCAATGTTAATTCATCGGTATACTCTATGTCATTTCCTACCGACATACCTCGAGCCAACATCGTAATTTTCACTTCTGGAAAAACAGCAAGTTTTCTGAAAATATAAAAATTGGTAGTATCACCTTCCATTGTTGCACTCAAAGCCAATATCACTTCTTTAACCTCACCCGATTTTACACGTTCTACAAGACTGTCAATTTCAACATCTTGCGGACCTATTCCGTCCATTGGTGAAATGAGTCCGCCAAGAACATGATAAAGCCCCCTGTGTTGATGCGTATTTTCTATACTCATCACATCTTTGACATTCTCTACGACACATATTATACTTGTATCGCGTGAGGGATTGGAACAAATGGGACAAACTTCACTTTCGGATATATTATGACACTTACAGCAATATTTTATTTCCTTACGCAATTTTATTATTGCTTCTCCAAAACTTATCGAAGCACTTTCATTTTGACGCAATAAATACAAAACAAGTCGTAATGCCGTTTTTCGCCCTATTCCCGGCAACTTGGCAAATTCGCTTACCGCATTTTCCAATAATGATGAAGCAAATTCTTGTTCCATTTAATATGTATCTTTTTTGAGAATAACATCGGCAAGATTAGATAGCAATGCAACATCACTTGATTTCATCTTTCCGCGTATAGTAATCATAGGGTCAAGCACCTCTATATCTTTCATGTTCTGCATTGCTACACGAATCAATTTACCGGCAACAGGAGCCCACAAACCATTCTCAATAATTGCCACTCTGCGATTTTGAAAACTTTTATCCTTTAAATGATGCAAAAAATCATTCATAGGAGGGAATATTCCTGCATCGTAACTTGCTGAAGCAAGCACCATGTTACTCATTTTAAAAGCATCTTCAACGGCTTCCGCCATATCACAACGGCTCAAATCGGCTACCGAAACTTTCTTTGCCCCCTTTTCCTTTAATATTTCAGCCAATTTATGTGCTGCTTCAGCCGTATTGCCATGGATTGACGCATAGGCAATAAATACGCCTTCGGTTTCGGGTTGATAATCGCTCCAAGTGTTATATAAATCTATATAATATGCCAAATTTTCTTTTAAAATAGGACCATGAAGCGGACAAATTATTTCAATATCAAGATGTCCGGCTTTTCTCAATAAATTCTGCACTTGGATTCCATATTTCCCACATATATTGAAATAATATCGACGAGCCTCACATGCCCAATCCTCTTCATGCGACAAAGCTCCGAATTTACCAAAGCCATCGGCTGAAAACAACACTTTATCTTTTTGATCGTAGGTTGTCATCACTTCGGGCCAATGAACCATAGGAGCCATAACAAACTGCAAATTATGAGAACCGAGCGAAATTACATCATTTTCTTTTACAGCTATTGTTCTATCGGTAAAATCAACTTCTTCAAAGAACAATGGCAACATTTTTATTGCCTTATCGGTAGCAATTATCTTTGCTTTAGGATACTTTACTGCAAATTCTCCTATCACTCCGGCATGGTCGGGTTCCATGTGCTGAACAACCAAATAATCAGGAGTTTTTCCACTTAATTCTTTTTCCAAATTAGTCCACCACTCCGAAGCTTTACGCTTATCAACCGTATCCATTACGGCTATTTTTTCGTCAAGAATTAAATATGAATTATAAGACATTCCATTGGGCACGACATACTGACTTTCAAACAAATCTACATCCAAGTCATCTACCCCTATGTATTTTATATCTTCAGTAATAAACATATCTTTATAAAGTATCAAATATTATTTTGTTACAAAGATACTTATAAAATCCCACATTTAGCCCTGCTTTCTTATCAAAAATATTGTATCTTTGCCAAGAGATAAACAAAATTTCAAAGAATGAAAATAAAAACAGCAGAATACGTCATAAGCAATTCCGATGTAAAGAAATGTCCGGAAGGTAACATTCCGGAATACGCATTTATAGGCAGATCCAATGTAGGTAAATCTTCGCTAATAAATATGCTCACCGAACGCACCTCTTTGGCTAAAACATCTGCAACTCCGGGAAAAACTCTTCTCATAAACCATTTCTTAATAAATAAAGAATGGTATATTGTAGACTTGCCCGGTTATGGATATGCAAAACGAAGCAAAGAAAGCAGAGATAAATTCAAAAAAATAATTGAAAATTATATCTTGCATCGCATGCAAATGACCAATCTATTTGTGCTTGTTGATTCTCGACATGACCCGCAAAAGATAGATTTGGAATTTATGGAATGGTTGGGTGAAAATGGTGTTCCTTTCAGCATCGTATTCACTAAAATGGACAAAATGGGAAAAGAAGCCGGACCTAAAAACGTAAAAAAATATTTAAACACGTTGAAACAAAGTTGGGAAGAACTTCCACCCTACTTCTTAACTTCAAGCGAAGACAAACGAGGACGTGATGAGATACTTGATTATATCGAAAAAATCAACGAAAATTTGAGAGATTCTTAAAAAAAACTTCAAATATTTTTTGATTTCAAAAAAATATTATCTAACTTTGCACTCGCAAACGAGAAAAATGGTTCGCTAGCTCAACTGAATAGAGCATCTGACTACGGATCAGAAGGTTACAGGTTTGAATCCTGTGCGAATCACACAAATAAAGAACTATTCATTGAATAGTTCTTTATTTTTTTGTTCGATATTCCTTTATCAGGGGAGTAATTGGGGGTCAGCGGATTTTTACGGTGGGCATAGTAATAGACCTGTGTTTAAGCATAAATATAGGGCACAGTATATATTTAGTGAGGATAGTGTTTTGGAATAACAAAACACTGCCGAAGGTATTGCACATCCGTATTGAACGACCGAAATGGTTTCCTTCAGAAACTGCTGAGTGGCGGGCAGAGAGTGTCCGCACGTGTCGAAATCCTTGGCGGTCTTTCTCACGAGCGGTTAATAGGTCACGTTATGCCTCCGGCATAATCCGCGAGAATCGAAATTCTAAAGTCATAGCAAATGAATTAATGCCGAAGGCGTAAGAAGCGGAATGAAGAAAGCTAAAACCTAATAGGAGTTGCTTATAAGAAAATTCCACCTGTTTGTATCTTTAATACACGGTAATTATCTACTGTGTCTAATTGCAAAAGACTAATGCAAAACTATAAAAAAGATGATTGGCGACTCTCGTCGCCAATCATCCAGAAAAAAATATATTATATTTATGTATATTAGTTTGTGTATAAAAAGCGTTTTATACTGCGTTTCGGAGTTTTTTCAAATTCATTTGCAAACAACTGAATTTTAGTTACCTGTTCATAAGGAGCAAGCAATTTATTTAAATCTTTACGCACTACGTCCATAACTTCAGGCAATTTATCGCGTGTCATGCCATCGGCATCCATTTTTTCATAATCCGGATAAACAAGACCCACTATTTTCCCATCACGCTCAACGATAAGACTTTCCATTACATAAGGCATGTTATTTAACTTCGATTCTATTTCTTCGGGATACACATTTTGCCCGCTTGCAGTAAGAATCATAGTCTTAGAACGTCCTTTTATGTATATAGTTCCGTCTTTATCCATAGTTCCCATATCACCGGTATTCAACCAACCATCATCATAAAGCACACGATCGGTAGCTTCGGTGTTGTTATAATATCCCATCATCACATTTTCTCCGCGAACATATATTTCTCCCGGAATGTTTTCGGGGTCAGAAGAAAGGATTTTAGCTTGCATAATACCGGGGAGAACTTTCCCTGAGGAATGTAACTTAAATTCTTTCCAATGAGTATAGCTCACAAGTGGAGCACACTCGGTCATTCCATATCCCACAGTGAAAGGGAACTTTATTTTATATAGAAACTCCTCAACTTCTTTATTTAAAGGAGCACCTCCTATTATTATCTCTTCAAAACAGCCACCAAATGCATCGACCAACTTTTGACGAATTTTTCCGTATATAGTACGGTCAAGCAATGGAATAGCCAAAGCCCAACGCATCATGCCTTTGCTTATCATAGGCACGATTTGTTTACGATAAATTTTTTCAAGAATCAAAGGCACACTTATAATCAAGTTTGGCTTTACTTCTGCCATTGCTTTAAGAATTATCTTTGGAGAAGGTATTTTACCTAATAAAGTGATATGTGTACCTATGGCAAGAGGTGTTAAAAGGTCAAATGCACATCCGTAAGCATGAGCAAGTGGTAAGAAAGACAAACAACGAGAACCTTTATAGTGCAAATTTTGCTGAATACCGAAAATAACATTACCGGCAATGTTATTACCGGTAATCATAACGCCTTTACTGAAACCGGTTGTTCCCGAAGTGTAATTAAGCACCATCAATTCACGATTGCTGACGTCGCTAAATTTTACATCACTACGTTTAAATCCCGATTTATATTTAGCATAGAAGTTCTTTTGAATATTTGTCAATTCATTTCCTATGGTTTCGCCTGTACGTTGAGCCAACAAGGCTTTGTCTTCGAGAGCTATGACTGCACGAACATTGCGTAAAGCTGAAGCATCAAGATTTTCCCAAATGACATGAGTACAGAACATCATCACCGAACCTGAATGATTTACTATATGCTGAACATCATTAGGATTAAATTCTTGAAGGATAGGAACAATTACAGCACCATAAGTAATGGTACCCATGAAGACTAAAATCCAATCGCTTGTATTTTTTCCAATCAAAGCTATTTTATCACCTCGTTTTATGTTACTACGACGATAAAACTCATGCAACATGGCTATTTTTTCGGCAAAATCGCCATAGGTTATAGTTCTCTTCTCGGTATAATCGGTCAATGCAGGCAAATTCCAATTTTCCTTAAAACTATTTTCGTAAACCTTTATAATGTTTTCTTCTACCATAATATCTTCTCTTAATGAACACCTACTTGTTCAAAATAGATGGTGCAAAGATACTAACAATAAATTCCGTCACAAAGAAAAAACGGCACATTTTCGCTTTTTTTGAGCAAAAAGCATAGTTTATGGTCAAAACATTCTCAAATATGAGGGAAAATCGGTAACTTTGCACATGCTTCACTTTTAAATATTAAAGCAGAATTTCAATCGTATGACAGATAAATCCACATTCAATAACCATACTGCACAATTTCACACATTAGGTTGCAAACTTAATTTTGCTGAAACATCTACAATAGGTAAGATATTGGCAGACAAAGGCATAAAACGTGCTCACATAGGAGAAACGCCTGATATCTGTGTTGTAAATACTTGCAGCGTAACCGAAGAAGCCGACAAAAAGTGCCGACAATTGATACGCCGACTTGTGAAAAAATATCCTGACGCACTGATGATTGTAACCGGATGTTATGCACAACTAAAAGGTAATGAAATAGCACAAATGGATGGTGTGGACATTGTTTTAGGAAGTGAGCAAAAAATTGATGTGGATAAATACATCGATAAATGGCTTGCATGTCACCAACCGGAAATAGATATTACCCCCACTAAAGACATAAGAAAATTCAGCCCATCTTGTTCTCGCGGTGACCGTACAAGATACTTTTTAAAAGTGCAAGATGGTTGCGACTATTATTGCAGTTATTGTACTATTCCTAAAGCACGCGGTCGCAGTAGAAGCGGAACAATAGAAAGTCTTGTTGCACAAGCTCGCGAAGTTGTAGCCGAAGGTGGACGTGAAATAGTTATAACAGGAGTAAACATAGGCGATTTCGGGAAAAATACCGGAGAAAAAATCATAGATTTATTCAAAGAATTGGACAATATTCAAGGAATAAGTCGTTATCGCATTTCATCATTAGAACCCGATTTGCTCACAGATGAAATAATTGAATTTGTCGCACAATCACGCTCATTCATGCCACATTTTCACATTCCATTACAGTCGGGAAGTGACCCTATACTTAAACTTATGCGACGACACTACGATTCTGCCCTTTTTGCCGATAAAGTACGCAAAATCAAAGAGCTTATCCCTGATGCTTTCATAGGCGTGGATTTAATCGTGGGTGCGAGAGGCGAAAGCGAAGAATTGTTCCACGTTTCAAGAGATTTTGTATCAAATCTTCCTATTACCCGACTCCACGTTTTCCCTTATTCGGAACGTCCGGGTACTCTTGCTTTGAAGATTGACGGTATTGTAGATCAACACACCAAGAGCGTGCGTGCAGGAGTAATGATAAACATATCGGAACACAAATTAAAAGAATTCACAGGTCAATTTATAGGTTCGGTACGCCCTGTTTTATTTGAACAGCCTCGAAAGGGACAGCCTATGCACGGATTTACCGACAATTACATCAAGGTATTAACACCCTACAAGCCTGAATATATAAATAAATTAGCATTGGTAAAACTTACCGAAATGAACGATGATTGTTCAGTAAACGGAGAAATAGTGTCCGGTCCCGATGAAATTTAATAATAACAACCAAAATGACACAAAAAAAGAACTATAATAAATTTATTTACGGTCCACTGTCGGCAATTTTACACGGAATTGCATACCTACCTTTCGGCATATTATACCGCATATCCGACGTAATTTTTTTCCTTGTATATTACATTTTTCGCTATCGCGGAAAAGTCGTAGAACAAAATATAAAAGAATGTTTCCCTAATAAAAGCGAAAAGGAACGTAAAAAAATTATTCGCGATTTTTATCGCCATTTTGCCGATACTTTTGTGGAAACAATCAAGTTGCTTCATGTTTCCGACGAAGAAATGCGACGTCGCATCGTGTTTAAAGACATAGAAGTGCTTGACAAAGGAATAGCCGAAGGACGCTCGGCTATAATGTATGCAGCACATTACTGTAATTGGGAGTTATTGTCTTCCATTACATTATGGTCAAAATACGGAACCGATGTAATTCAATTCGGACAAGTTTATCACCCTCTGCAAAACAAATGGTTTGACGAGTTTTTTCTAAACTTGCGAGGACGGTTCAATTCCCACTCTTATACGATGAGACGAGTTGTAAGAGACCTATTGGAAGCAAAAAGTAATGGGAAAGTATCTATAACCGGATTTATAGCCGACCAGCATCCTCATCCTAACGACCAAGACGATGTTATCACATTCCTAAACCATTATACAGCATTTATAACTGGAGCCGAAGTATTGGCAATAAAAATGGATATGGACGTGTTGTTCTTTGATGTGCATAAAGTCAAACGCGGATATTATGAATGTACAGTAAGGGAAATTACTCGCACTCCTAAGGCTACTGCACAATATGAAATAACCAATACTTATGCAAAATTGCTTGAAAAAGCCATATTGGAACAACCGGCAATGTGGTTATGGACACATAAACGCTGGAAACGACCGGTAACACCCAAAAATATCATTGAAAATGAATAAGTCTGTCGCTGTAATCATACTTAATTGGAATGGAGCTAAACTTTTAAAAGAGTTTCTCCCAAGTGTATGCAAAAATACCAATTCCGAAATTGCCGACGTGATCGTTGCCGATAATGGAAGCACCGACAATTCATTAGAATTACTAAAAAATGAGTTTGCCACTGTAAAAACCATAAAATTTGATAAAAATTATGGTTTTGCCGAAGGCTATAATCGTGCCATTGAGGCTTGTAAAAGTTATAAATACACCGTACTTTTAAACAGTGATGTAAAAACGCCAAGCCAATGGCTTGAACCATTATACGAATTTTGTGAAAAGAATCCCGATGTTGCTGCTTGTCAGCCCAAAATTCTATCCTACAAAAATGTAACCGAATTTGAATATGCAGGTGCTGCAGGTGGTTTTATTGACAAATTAGGGTATCCTTATTGCAGAGGTCGTATTTTTTCCACCGTTGAAGAAGATAAAGGTCAATACAACACTAAGCCCATAGATATTATGTGGGCAACAGGAGCCGCATTGTTTGTACGCACCGACATATACCTTTCAGTAGGTGGACTTGATGCAAAATTTTTCGCTCACATGGAAGAAATTGACTTGTGTTGGCGTATCCATCTTGCAGGTTACAAAATAAAAGCTGTAACCGATAGTGCGGTCTATCATCTTGGCGGTGGCAGTTTACCTGCATCCAATCCACGCAAGACATACTTGAATTTTCGCAACAACTTACTACTTCTGCACAAAAATCTGCCACAAAAAGAAGGGAAAAAACTTCTTTTCATACGCCGATTATATGATACATTGGCATTCTTTATGTTTGCAGTAAAATGTGACTATAAAAACGCCAAAGCCATATTGAAGGCTCATGCCGACTTCAAAAAAATGAGAAAAGAATACACTGAATTTCCCAAAAAGAATCTTTTAGGTTCACTCCCAGGCAGTGAATGTAATATAATAATCGATTACTATCTGCGAGGCAGAAAGAAATATTGACACCAACAATTATGATGACTAAACGACCTTTAATATTCATCAGCAATGATGATTGCTATCAAGCACCGGGAATAAATTACCTTATAGAAATAGCACGCACCTATGGCGATGTGTTTGTAACAGCACCCGAAACTCCTCAATCGGGGAAATCATCGGCTATCACAATGGATATTCCACTCAGAGCTAGACTTATTACACAAGAAGAGAGGCTTACCATTTATGCCGTAAACGGAACTCCTGTAGATTGTACAAAATTGGCACTTAACGAACTTATACCACGCATGCCCGATTACATACTTTCAGGCATAAACCATGGTTATAACTCAGGCAATTGCGTAATTTATTCGGGTACAATGGGAGTTGTACTTGAAGGCAGTTTTTATGGAATTCCAAGCATGGGTTTTTCTTTCGGTTCACACGACCAAAGTCAGGATTTAACTTCATGCGAGCCTATTATAAGACAAAGCCTTGACATACTGATGAATCATAAATTTGCTCGCGAAGTGTGCTTTAACGTAAACATTCCTTGTTGCGACAAAATTTTAGGTCTTAAAGCCGCAGTAAACGCAAGAGGTCGTTGGATTCACGAATATGAAAAGCATATCGACGAAAAAGGTCTTCCCTATTATCGCACAATAGGAACTTATTCTCCTACTGAGCCCGACAACGAAATGAATGACGTATGGCTATTGGAACGCAACTACGCAACAATAGCACCTTGCATAGCCGACCAAACTCATTTCGAATCTATAAACGAGTTGCAAAATTTTCTTACTAAGATATAAGGAATAACTTTAATTATTCTTTTATTGAGATAACAGGTCCTTATTTTTGTCAACACATGGCAAGGATAAGGATTTGCACTATTATAACTCGAGCAAACATGCTCATGGGATAAACAGTTGTATATGCAACCGATGGAGAATCGTTTGCCACGCTGTCATTAGCATAATTCAAAGCCATTGGGTTAGCCATACTACCACATAACATACCCGAAACAGTAGCAAAGTCCATTTTCAAGAATTTACATGACACAAATCCCATAATCAACACTGGAATAACTGTAAACAAGAAACCTAAACCTATCCACATTGCGCCTTCGGGACGTATCACTGTTTCAAAGAATTGAGCACCGGCATCTATACCCAAGCACGCAAGATACAAAGATAATCCCAAAGCTCTCATCATGAGATTGGCACTGCGAGTTACATAGGTAACCATGTGAAAACGAGGACCGAATGTTCCAAATAATATTCCCACTATTATGGGACCTCCTGCCAACCCCAATTTTACAGGAGTACTTACACCTGGCACGGCAATAGGGATTGCTCCTAAAATAAGACCTAACGTAAGTCCTATGAAAACCGATAAAAGATTTGGTTCGCCCAAACTTTTCACAGCATTACCCATTTTTTCTCTAACTTTACGCACTGCATCAGCCTCACCTACCACAGTAATGCGGTCGCCAAGTTGCAAACGCAACTGAGGTCGTGCCAAAATTTGCATTCCGCTACGATAAATGCGAGTTGTGTTCACTCCATAGTTGTTTCGCAATTGCAAAGAGCCTAATTTTCTACCGTTTATTTCGGGACGAGTAACAAGTATTCGCTGAGAAATAAGTTGTCGGTCAATAGAGTTCCAATCTATATCACGTTTGTTCCAGTCGGTACTTTCTTGCTCTCCAAACAAAATCGTCAATGCTCGCACATCTTTTTCATTGGTAACCACAAGAATTCGATCGCCTTTCATTAGCACGGTATCCGAAGTTGGAATTGAAGCATTTTCACCACGCCATAATCGAGAAATTACAAATTCTCTATCTATCAAAGCTCCTATTTCTTTTATCTTCTTGTCATAGATAGCCGGATTCTGTATTTTAAAAGCTGCAACAAAAGTACCATCTTGCTCTTCGTGTGGCAACAAATTTTCATTATTGCGATAAAGCGTTTTTTTCACCAATGCCAACGCCATTATCACACCCACAACACCCAACGGATATGCAACAGCACACCCAAGAGCCAAAGAACTACCGGAAAGCCCCAATTGTTTAAGCGTCTGTTGAGCTGCACCGAGTGCCGGAGTATTGGTTACTGCTCCGCACATAACCCCAACAAGGTCAGGCAGGTTTATTCCTGTAATCACACTTGCTATAACCGTTCCTATAGTACCAAGCAAAATCACGCCCAACGCAAGTAAATTAAGAGTAACACCGCCTTTACGAAAAGAACTAAAGAAACCGGGACCCACTTGTAAGCCCAAAGCATAAACAAACAGTATCAACCCAAAATTTTCGGCATAACTTAACATTTCAGAATCTATTGACAAACCTAAGTGACCTGCCAATATACCTACAAAAAAAACAAAAGTTACACCAAGAGAAATTCCCAATATTTTTATTCTGCCCAATGACAGACCTATAGCACAAATGATTGAAAGCACAATCACCGCTTGAGCTGCACTATGTTCTATCAATACAGAGTTTAACCATTCCATAATAAACCTTCTTTCTTTTTTATCGTCACAAATTTAATACAAAGAAAGTATATTTTTAAACTTTTTAAGACAAAATAGCCCAATACGGTTTTATTTCTCCGTATCGGGCTAATAGATATAGTTATATTACTAAATATTATCCGTAAATAATTTTTCCGTTTTCATCGCGATTTTCATCGATGAAACTTTTATTATACTGAGTCATACCTCGAAGCGACATACCCATATTTGAAAAACCTCCATCATGGAACAAAGTTTGCATAGTTACCTTACGAGTTAAATCACTGAACATAACCACACAATAGTCGGCACATTCATCGGCACTTGCATTGCCAAGAGGAGACATACGGTCACTGAAATCATACAAACCGTCAAATCCCTTTATACCACCTCCGGCAGTTGTGAATGTAGGCGATTGAGAAATAGTATTGATACGCACACCCTTTTCACGTCCATAAATATAACCGAAACTGCGAGCTATACTTTCTAGAAGCGATTTTGCATCAGCCATATCGTTATAACCGAAGAATGTGCGATGTGAAGCCACATAAGTAAGTGCAAGAATTGAACCGTTTTCAGCAATTGCATCCATTTTTTTAGCCACTTGTATCATTTTATGAAATGAGATAGCACTGATATCCAAGGTTTTATCAAGAAGGCTGTAATCAAGATCATCATAAGGACGTTTTTTACGCATATTTGCACTCATTGCACAACTATGAAGAACAAAATCTATTTTTCCTCCAAGTACTTGTTGAGCTTCGGTGAACAATTTTTCCAAATCTTCAACACTTGTAGCATCTGCAGCAATTACTTTAGAGCCTGTTTTTGCAGCAAGTTCATCGATAGTTCCCATACGACAAGCAACCGGAGTATTAGTCAATACCAATTCAGCCCCTTCTTCATAAGCTCTTTCAGCAACTTTCCACGCAATAGAAGCATCGTTCAATGCTCCAAAAATTATACCTCTTTTACCTTTTAATAAATTATAAGCCATAATAATTATCTCTCTTTTAAAAAATCACGACTTTCCAATGAAACACTTCAAAAGAAAGTCTCAAATACCTATTCAAATTTGGATACAAAGGTACAACAAACCTTTCACACAAACTTAACTATTGTGCAAAAATACCTTAACAGAGTATAGCATATCAACATATAACATTAATGCTAAGGACATTACAGAAAAATAAGTAGATTATATTCACAGCGACATTGGAAAGAATATTTTTCTTTGATATTTGCATATTCTTGTTTTTTTCAATAACTTGCCAATATTATATATTTACACGTTTAATTAAACTAAAAATACAGTCTTAAAATACAATAGTAATTATGAAATTCATTTCATGGAACGTAAACGGTATTCGTGCCATTGCAGGAAAAGGATTCAATGAAATATTCAAGCAGCTTGATGCAGATTTTTTCTGTCTGCAAGAAACAAAGATGCAAGAAGGACAGCTTGATTTAAATTTTGATGGATATACTTCTTTTTGGAATTATGCCGAAAAAAAAGGTTATTCAGGCACTGCAATATACACAAAGCACACTCCAATTTCGGTAACTTATGGAATAGGTGTTGATGTCCACGACCACGAAGGTAGAGTTATTACTCTCGAAATGGAAGATTTTTATCTTGTCACAGCTTATGTACCCAATTCGCAAGATGGGCTAAAACGTCTTGATTACCGAATGACTTGGGAAAATGATTTTCTTGCATACTTACTTGAACTTGACAAAAAGAAACCGGTGATATTGTGTGGCGACTTGAATGTGGCACACAAAGAAATAGACTTAAAAAATCCCAAAAACAACCGCAATAATGCCGGTTTTACCGACCAAGAACGTGACAAATTCACAAAATTGCTCGATTCGGGATTTACTGATAGTTTTCGTTACTTTTATCCAAATGTAGAAGGAGCTTATTCTTGGTGGAGCTACCGTTTTAAGGCACGCGAAAAAAATGCCGGGTGGCGTATCGATTACTTTGTTGTATCCAATCGTTTAGCCGAACGTATGGAAAAAGCTGAAATACACAACGAAATTTTCGGTAGTGACCATTGTCCGGTAGAATTAATACTTAAATAAGCACTTTTAAATTAAAAACGCTATAAAGTGAGGTTATTTATGCCTGCTTTCTAAGTTTTTTGCGTAAATTTGCATAAGTGTATTAAAATTGCAAATACAGAGAGATTTAAAAACTCAATAAAACTATAAAATTAACAATTATGAGATTAATTATCCAACCAAATGCAGCAAGCATTGCTGAATGGGCTGCAAACTATGTGGCAAATGAAATCAACAAGGCTAATCCTACTCCGGAAAAACCTTTTGTTCTTGGTTGCCCTACCGGTAGTTCTCCTCTTGGCATGTACAAGAAACTTATCGAACTTAACAAAGCCGGCAAAGTGTCTTTCGCTAATGTTGTTACTTTCAACATGGATGAATATTGTAACTTGCCTGAAGAACACCCAGAAAGCTACCATTCTTTCATGTGGAACAACTTCTTCAGCCATATCGACATCAAACCGGAGAATGTAAATATTCTTAACGGTAATGCTGAAGATTTGGAAAAAGAATGTGCCGACTATGAAGCTAAAATAGCTGCTCGCGGAGGTATCGACTTGTTTATGGGTGGTGTAGGTCCTGACGGACACATTGCATTTAACGAACCGGGGTCTTCTCTAAGTTCTCTTACTCGTCAAAAAACACTTACTCAAGATACTATCATTGCAAACTCACGTTTCTTTGATAACGACGTAAATAAAGTACCTAAGACTGCTCTTACAGTAGGTGTTAAAACTGTGTGCAACGCTAAGAGTGTACTTCTTCTTGTAAACGGTTATAACAAAGCTCGTGCATTACGCGAAGGCGTAGAAGGTGCAGTGTCTCAACAATGGACAATCACAGCTCTTCAACTACACCCTAAAGCTATAATCGTGTGCGACGAAGATGCTTGTGCAGAATTAAAGGTTGGTACTTACCGTTACTTTAAGGATATTGAAAAGGATAACCTTAATCCTGCAACTATCTTGAAATAATATCGAGATTAAATAACTGTTGATAATTACAAAAAGCAAAATCCCGAAACCTTATGGCTTCGGGATTTGTTTTTTATCTTTATCAGTATTTTTGCTTTATTTCGGGTAATGCCTTATTAATATCATCTATTCTTCGGCTGTCACTTGGGTGCGTACTCATAAATTCCGGTGTTTTGCTACCCTGTGCCGACATTTTTTCCCAGAAATTAACAGCAACATCGGGATTATATCCTGCCATCTTCATAAAAATAAGCCCCATGTAATCGGCTTCACTTTCGTGCTTGCGAGAAAAAGGCAACATTACACCATATTGAGCTCCAAGTCCGTACACAGCCGTTGCAACTTTTTGCGTAGCAACACTTTTTTTAGATAAAGCAGTAGACAAAGCTTGTGAACCATACTGCGATAATATTTGCTGGCTCATTCGCTCATTACTATGCTTCGCAACAGCATGTGCCACTTCATGACCTACAACCACTGCCAATTCATCTTCACTCGACACAAGTTTCATTATACCTTCATAAACTACAATTTTACCTCCCGGCATACAAAAGGCATTTATTTCATCACTCTGTACGAGATTAAATTCCCAACTGTAATTTTTGATTTCACTTTCAAGACCATTAGCTCGCAAATATTGTTCGGTTGCTGTTGCTATTTTACGACCTACACGAGTCACCATTGCCGTTTTGTTTTTATCAGTAGATTTCTTAGCTGTTTTCATGTAATCACCATATTGTGTAAGACTTGACGCCAACACATCACTGTCATTCACCAAATTCAATTGGCTACGTCCTGTAACAGCCACCGTACTACAACCATTCAACAAAAAAGCCCCGGCAACAATCATTAATAAAAGCGATTTTTTCATAAGCCTATTATTATTTAAATATCTTATTATAAATAAATTCAGTAGCTCCAAGCTGCGATTCTATATAACGTTTGGCATTTTCGCCACAATCAATTCTATATTTTTCATCTTTCAATATTTTATCCATCTTGTCGGTGAATTCAACAGCACTTTTTATACTGAACGCACCACCGGCAGCTATCAAGTCATGAGCTTCTTTAAATTTGTGATATTTAGGGCCAAAAATCACCGGGATACCATATACTGCAGCTTCATTTATATTATGTATACCGGTACCGAATCCGCCTCCTATGTGAGCAACTTGTGCATAACGATAACATGATGACAAAATACCAAAGCAATTAATTATGAGACAATCGGCTTCGGTTGCTTCTTGCTCATTGGTTTGAGTATAGCATACGCATTTTCTTTTTATACGTGCTTTTAAGGCTTTTATTCGTTCTTCATCAAACTCATGAGGAGCAATAATCAATCTCATTTCAGGATGAGAATTAAAATAAGGAATAATAATATCCTCATCAGGTTGCCAAGAACTGCCTATTATCAACGTAAATCGACCTTTTGTAAAATTCTCGACTATAGGGAAAGACTTTGTGGCAGCCATTATATCAGTTACACGGTCAAATCGCGTATCTCCACATACATCGACACATGTTATGCCGACTGATTTAAGCAAATTTCGGGAATTTTCGTCTTGAACGAAAAAATGAGTGAAATTATATAGCAAATTACGGAACATACCACCCCACCAGCGAAAAAATGATTGTTTTTCACGAAAAATCGCAGATATTATGTAAGTAGGTATATTTCGTTTCTTTAATTGTTCCAAATAATTGCCCCAAAACTCATATTTCACGAAAATTGCCATTTCCGGATTTACAATATTGAGAAAACGCGTTACATAGGCAGGCAAATCCAAAGGAAGATAACATATTACATCAGCTTCCTTGTAATTTTTCCTTATTTCATACCCCGAAGGAGAAAAAAATGTGAGTACTATCTTTTTTGACTTATTTTCACGCTTTATCTTCTCTATGAGAGGACGCCCTTGTTCAAATTCACCAAGCGATGCCACATGAATCCATATATAACTTTCTCCTTTAATGATTTTATCATTTAACAAATCAATTGAACGAGCTTGACCGGCAAGCATCTTTGAGGCTTTAACATTACTTTTTGCAGCAAGTTTCAGACCTACTTTGTAAGCTCTTATAGAGAAATTATATAAACAATTCATTTTTGTCTACTAAAAAGATATTATTAATAATTGTTACGCAACCACTCAGCATGAGTAACCTTGCTGTTGCGTGATTTCCATAATTTATTATCAATGAATACACGCAGTTTTAATTGTTGCCAAAAGCCGAAAGCTTCTTCAGTGTAATGAAACACAAGTGATGCTTCAAGATTGACAAATCTATTTCTTATAAAGTGAAAATTCACATCGGTACGGCTGTAAAGCGGAGCTTGAAAATAAGGGTCTCCCATATTCAACAAGGTGCCAAAAGTAGGATATAACGGCATAACGCCTTTCCCTGCAAAAAATGTTTCTTCTATGCTTATGCGTTTCTTTTCTGCAATAGCATTAATAAGCACTCCGGCTCTATTTTGCCATCCTCCTACGGCACGAGAACGTTGAAGCGACACCAATGCTCCTGCTTTTATTACAAGACTATCAAGAGCTGTAGATGACGATAAATTCAATCCCAAATAAGGGTTTACCATTATATCATCATTTACGCCCTCACCTTCAGGTGCATTTTTACGCTTTGCCAAATGATTGATTTGAGCATGACCACCCACAAGCAACACGCCACGAGGATTCCACAATCCGTTAAGATTTATATTAAATGCTTCTCTTGACGTTTCGCTCTGTTGGCTTCGCCAATCAAGAGATAATTCGGCATAACCGCGAGGTTTTACATATTGTAGCAACAAACCTCTTACATTAGGTTGATTATATGCAATTGAATCGCTCAATAAAAAAGTAGGCAGAGTTTCTATAAACTGAGAACGCGGAAATATACCAAAGCTTACACGTAAATCCTTATCATTGTATCTATAATATACCACAGGTTTCACCTTGTGTCGTTTCCAATCATCACCACATGGCTGAATCCAAGACACTCCACCTGCGATTTTGTGCATACCATCCATCATTGTCAAACCCACTTCAGGAGATACACGAGTGAGAAATATCGTTCCGTTATCTGAATAGAAATTATCGCCTTCTCTATTGTCAAAAATTGTATTGACATCTACACTCCATGTAACACCTTGTGCCGATGCAAAAGCATAGGCACAAGCCAACATTGATAGTAACAAGTAAATTCGTTTAAACATTTTACTTTCCTATTTTTTCAATTCCGTTTTTTATACGGTTTATAGTTTCTTCCTTACCTATTAATTCAGTAATATCAAACATGTGAGGACCTTTACATTCTCCAACTACCGTCAATCGGAATGCATTCATCACATTGCCCATATGATAACCTTTTTCGGTAATCCAACCTATAACCACATCTTCGGCAGGTTTGCTTGAAAAATCGGTAATACCTTCAAGCACAGTTATAAGTTCTGTCAAAATAGCAGGAGTATCTTCTTTCCAACGCTTTTTTACATCTTTTTCTGAAAATTCCACTGGAGCAGTAAAGAAGAATGAAGATTGTTCCCAAAGTTCTTTGACAAATGAGATGCGACCTTTCACCAAAGAAACTACCTTAGTCAAGAAAGCATTACTGTATTGTTCTACATTAATACCCTTTTCAACCAAAACAGGTTTAAACAAATCAGCAAGTTTTTCATCAGGCATATTAATGAGATACTCGTGATTGAACCATACTGCTTTTTCAAAGTTGAAACGGGCACCACTCTTGGAACAATGTTCAAATGAAAATTCTTTAATCATATCATCCATCGAAAGAATTTCACGGTCATCACCCGGATTCCAACCAAGTAAACCCACAAAGTTCACTACAGCTTCGGGTAAAAATCCTTGTTCACGGAATCCAGCCCACACATCTTCGTTATCCTTCCATTCCATAGGGAATACAGGGAATCCGAGTTTTTTACCATCACGCTTACTTAACTTTCCCTTACCAGTGGGTTTAAGCAATAACGGCAAGTGAACAAATTGAGGCATTGTATCTTTCCATCCAAAAGCTTCATATAACAATACATGCAACGGAGCCGAAGGCAACCATTCTTCTCCACGAATCACATGTGACACTTCCATCAAATGGTCATCAACAATATTTGCAAGGTGATAAGTAGGTAGATCATCAGCACTTTTATATAGCACTTTATCGTCAAGTATAGACGAATTGATAACCACTTTACCACGAATCAAGTCATCAACCTCAACATCTATATTAGGCTCAATCTTGAAACGCACAACATATTTTTCTCCTCCATCAATAAGCGATTTTACTTCTTCAGCCGACATAGACAAGGAGTTACGCATTCCCATGCGAGTAGAAGCATCGTACTGGAAGTTTTGTATTTCAGCACGTTTAGCATCAAGTTCTTCAGGTGTATCAAATGCAATATATGCCTTACTTTCATCTAAAAGTTGCTTCACATGAGTGCGATAAATATCGCGACGCTCACTCTGCTTATATGGACCATAATTTCCGCCTTCATGCACTCCTTCATCAATACCTATGCCAAGCCAAGCCAAAGCTTCGTTGATATATTCTTCGGCACCAGGCACAAAACGAGTTGAATCGGTATCTTCTATACGAAGAATCATATCACCACCGTTTTGACGAGCAAATAAATAATTATATAATGCAGTGCGTACACCGCCTATATGTAAAGCTCCCGTAGGAGATGGAGCAAAACGTACTCTTACTTTTCTATCCATAATATGTTAATTAAATCTATTTTGGTACAAAGTTACGATTTTTATCCATTATGCATAACAACATATCTAATATATTTTACCGCAACAGTCTAAGGAAACCGATAAAAGTGTGATTATCGCACAAACTTTTTCACAAATCATAATGTTATATGAATAGTTAATTAAAAAACACTTATATTATGCATCTAACGCCAAGAGAACACGACAAGGTATTGCTGCTCACCATGGGACTCATAGCTGAACGCCGACTAAATAAAGGATTAAAGCTGAATTATCCCGAAGCTGTAGCTTATATCACATCTTGTGCATTGGAAGGAGCAAGAGAGGGGAAAACCGTAGAAGAAGTTATGGTTCTTGCATCCAATGCTTTAACCAAAGATAAAGTAATGGACGGAGTTGCCGATATGGTTACTCTGTTGCAAGTTGAAGCGGTTTTTACCGATGGAACTCGTCTTGTAAGCATACATGACCCTATAAAATAGAAAAGAACAAGTTTAAAATGCAACTATCATGAGCACAAACATAGACAAAGGGTTTATCCCCGAAAAACACATACCCGTAGGAGGAGTGATTTTAAAAAGCGACACTATTGAATATAATGTAGGACGACATACCGAAAAAATTAAAGTTCGAAATACAGGCGACCGCCCCATTCAAGTAGGTTCTCATTTCCATTTTTTTGAAGCTAACCGGTACTTGGAATTTGATCGTCCTGCCGCATTCGGTTGCCACCTCAATATTCCGGCGACATCGGCAATAAGATTCGAACCAGGAGAAGAAAAAGAAGTAGAAATTGTAACCTTCGGAGGAAAACAACGAGTTGTGGGCTTCAACGACCTAACAAACGGCTACACCGGAGGACAAGATACACCAACCTTCTACCCCAAGCAAATAAGTTCAATGAGACGCATGACAATATACGGTTTCAAATCCCATTAAAACACACTTAATCATGGCAACTATTTCAAGACAAGAATATAATAATCTATTCGGCCCCACTGTAGGCGATAAAATAAGACTCGGCAACACTAATTTATATATCGAAATCGAAAAAGATTTGCGACACTATGGAGACGAATTAGTATATGGTGGAGGAAAGACTTTTCGCGATGGCATGGGACTTGCCAACACTACAACAGCAAAAGAAGGCTCTCCCGACTTAGTTATAACCAATGTAACAATACTTGACCCGATTCTTGGAGTCATAAAAGCTGATGTAGGCATAAAAGATGGCAAAATAGCAGGTATAGGTAAAGCCGGAAATCCAAATATTATGGACAACGTTTCTCCGGAACTTGTAACCGGAGCTTCAACCGATTCTATTTCGGGCGAGAACCTTATTCTTACTGCCGGAGGCATAGACGGACACGTTCATTTTATTGCACCTCAACAAGCCTACGACTGCTTAAGCAATGGTATAACCACACTCATAGGAGGAGGTATAGGTCCTACCGATGGGACCAATGGAACAACAATCACATCGGGTACATGGAATATGCGACTTACGTTGCAATCGATGGAAACACTCCCTATTAACATAGGATTATTAGCTAAAGGTAATTGTTCCACCAAAGTTCCTATGATAGAACAGCTCGAAGCCGGAGCTTGCGGTTTTAAGATTCATGAAGACTGGGGTTCTACACCGGCTGCTATCAGAGCTTGTATGAAAGTTGCCGACAAATATGACGTACAAGTTGCCATACATACCGATACTCTTAATGAAGGCGGATATGTGGAAGACACTCTTGCAGCCATAGACGGCAGGACAATTCACACCTACCACAGCGAAGGTGCAGGAGGTGGTCATGCTCCCGACTTATTGAAAGTAGCTTCAATGCCAAATGTTCTGCCATCGTCAACCAACCCTACTCTACCATTCGGAATAAATTCACAAGCCGAATTATTTGACATGATTATGGTATGCCACAACCTAAATCCCAAAATACCGTCAGATGTAGCTTTTGCCGAAAGTCGCGTAAGACCCGAAACTCAATCGGCTGAAAACGTATTACATGATTTAGGGGTAATATCCATGGTTACCAGCGATTCTCAAGCTATGGGACGCGTAGGTGAATCGTTCATGAGAACATTTCAAATGGCTTCTTACATGAAAGACGTTTGTGGAAAATTAGCCGAAGATTCTCCCGAAAACGATAATTTCCGTGTCTTACGCTATTTAGCAAAAATCACCATTAACCCGGCTATCACTTATGGTGTGAGCGACATAATAGGTTCAATCGAAAAAGGGAAAATGGCAGATTTGGTTCTATGGGAACCGGCATTCTTCGGAACCAAGCCCAAAATGGTAATAAAAGGAGGGCTGATAAATTGGGCTAAAATGGGAGATACCAACGCTTCGCTACCTACGCCACAACCCATAATAATGCGACCTATGTTTGGAGCATTCGGTAAAGCCTCACCAGAAACATGTATTTCATTTGTTTCGGGAGTATCCTACGATTACGGAATTAAAGAAAAATACGGTCTTGAACGCATCGTTTATCCGGTACACCGTACCCGACAATTAACAAAGACCAATATGATACGTAACGGCTACATGCCAAGCATTGAAGTAAATCCTGAAACATTTGAAGTTTTTGTAAACGGCAAGCATGCATATGTGCCACCTGCAAAAGAATTCTCATTAGGACAATTATACTGGTTTGGCTGATTATTAATAAATAGTTAATATGAATGTAGTAACCAAAATATTAGGAAATATCTACCACGATAGCACATGGAAAACAAAAGCTGAAACTTGCAATGTAGAAAAAATAAGATTAGACCAATGGACTGCACAAAAAAGCAGATTCGTAGTCAACGACAGTAATGGTAACACCTACGCAATAGCTTTAGCCCGCAATTCGCATGTCAATGATGGAGATGTTCTATTCTATGATTCACTTGAAAATCTCATGGTTGTCTTTCATGTGGACCTTAGTCAAGTGATGGTAATAGATATGGGAAATCTTGCCTCAATGAATCATGATAAAATAATTCATTTTGCGGTAGAATTGGGTCATGCACTCGGCAACCAGCATTGGCCCGCGATAGTGAAAGGCACTAAAGTTTATGTACCTCTCACAGTCGATAAAAAAGTAATGACAAGTGTGATGGATACACATCATTTTGAATATATTACTTATGAATTTCTACCCGGAACCGAGATTATCCCATATCTTGCCCCTCACGAAATAAGACGATTATTCGGAGGAGCAAGTCAAGAAAGCAAGCATCATGAACACTGCCACTAATGTGAATATTGCACGACTGATTCAGTATAGCGATTCAGCTTTTCCAATAGGAGCATTTGCTTTTTCTTGCGGACTGGAATCGGCTGCCACACTTGGCATTGTTCATAATACCGACACTCTATACGAATTTGCATGTACAGCAGCCAAGCAATCGGCTTTTTGCGATGGAATAGCAGCTATACATGCACACCGTTCGGTCTATCAAAACAATTTTGATGAAGTTTTGCGTGCCGACCATTCATTGATACTTGTAAAACTAAATGAAGAATCAAGAAAAATGCTCACAAAAATGGGGCTTAAAATGGCTGAATTAGGGTGTATGCTGAAAACCGATGAATATTCCGACTTGTTTCTTTACCACATTAAGAAAGGACTAACTCCCGGAACATTCCCGGTAGCACAAGCCGTATGTTTTGCCTCTTCGGGTATAAACGAAAAAGAATTATTTCTTTCTCATCAATACGGAGTAATAAACATGATACTTAATGCGGCATTAAGGTGCGTAAAAGTGAGCCATCTTGACACTCAAAAAATTCTTTTTGACATAATGACCAATGTAAACATACTCTATGAAGAAGTGAAAGATTATACTCTTGAGGAGATGCACGCATTTTGTCCCGAATCGGACATTTTCATGTCAATCCACGAAAAAGGCACACAACGCATGTTTATGAGTTGAATTATATATACCGTAAAAATGATACAAAATATGAAAAACACATGCAGAATAGGTATAGGAGGTCCAGTCGGGTCAGGGAAAACAGCTTTAATTGAAGCTATTACGCCTAAATTACTCGAAAACGGATTGAAAGTTCTTATCATTACCAACGACATAGTTACTACCGAAGATGCCAAGCATGTGCGTAAAATGCTAAAAGGTGTTCTTATGGAAGAACGAATCATAGGAGTTGAGACAGGAGCCTGCCCACACACAGCAGTGAGAGAAGACCCCTCGATGAACATAGCTGCCGTTGAAGATATGGAATCACGTTTCCCCGATAGTGATGTTGTACTAATAGAATCGGGTGGAGACAACCTTACACTCACATTCAGCCCTGCCCTTGTAGATTTTTTTATATATGTGATAGACGTTGCGGCAGGAGATAAAATACCTCGCAAAGACGGACCGGGTATATCACAATCGGATATTCTCGTAATAAACAAAACCGACCTCGCTCCTTATGTCGGTGCAAATCTTGATGTTATGCGACACGACTCCGAATTCATGCGACAAGGTAAACCTTTTGTTTTCATTAATTGCATGACAGGCGAAGGAATTGATGAATTTCTTAAATTACTATATAGCACAGCTCTTTTCGATAAAGTAAACACATAGAATAATGAAGAATACATGTGAAAAAGAATTACGCCCATACCTCATGGAGCCTAAAGCTATGATTGTGGGAGTCCCCGGTAAAACAGGATACCTAAACATGGTTTTTGAGCTTGATTCATCGGGGAAATCCATTCTTAGGCATCTTTCTCGAAGAGTTCCCATAATAGTACAACAAGCATTATACTTCGATGAAGAAATGCCCGAAATGCCTTGCGTTTACATTCTTTCTTCAGGTGGTCAAAATGTTGATGGCGACCGTTATTCACAAATCATAACGATGCGTAAAGATGCTTTTGCATTTATTTCAACCGGAGCTGCAACAAAATTGGCTGAAATGCGTTATAACCATTCTGCAATGAGACAGATTTTCGCTCTTGAAGAAGGTGCTTATCTTGAATTTCTTCCGGAACCTACCATACCTTGCCGAAACACTCGCTTTATAAGTAATTCCGAATTCATTGTTCACCCTACAGCTACATTGTTTTATTCGGAAATATTTACGGCAGGACGCAAATACTATGGCAACGGCGAACTATTCAGATATGACTTACTATCGTTATGTTCACATGGCAAACGACCTGATGATACTCCTCTTTTCCACGAAAAAATGGTTATTACACCTCAAAGCGACAATGTGCGACACATAGGTGTTATGCACGATTACGATGTATTTGCCGATGCGTTTATAATGACACCTCGCGATAAAACCGATGTTATTTATGAACAAATTAAACCATTTATTGACAGAAACGAACAAACGGCTCTCGGCATAATTCGCTTGCCTAATGATTGCGGACTAAATTTAAAAATTCTCGGCAAAGAGACCTCTCCTGTAAAAGCGTTAATGCGTGAAATATGTTCGATTGTAAGAAAAACTATAAAAGGGAAACCGTTACCCGATGAATTTTCATGGAGATAAAAAAATAAATTACTATGATACAACATTTTATACAATTTATAAAAGCCCTACTGCGTGGAGCCGGACAAGTAATGTTTCAAAACAGTTCGTGGACTGGTATTATGTTTATTCTCGGAATTACAGCAGGAGCAGCCATTGAAGACAGAATGGATGTAGCGATTGGAGCCATCTTGGGATTGTTTTGCTCTACAATAACCGGATATATACTTAAATTGTCAAGCGAAGACGGTGAATGTGGACTATGGGGCTTCAACGGTATTCTTGTGGGATGTGCATTTCCCACGTTTATGGGCAACACCACACTCATGTGGATAGCGTTGATACTTTGTGCTTGCATGACAACATGGGTGCGAACAGGATTGAACAACATAATGGTTTCTTGGAAAATAAATTCACTTACATTTCCTTTTGTTTTTTGCACATGGTTATTTCTGCTTGCCACACACAGTTTTAACGGATTATGGGGAGAATATATGTCGCCTCCAAGTTTATCCTATAATTTTTCCAATTATATAAATTTAAACTTCAGTTATCTGCTTGACGATTGGCTAAGGGGTATTTCACAAGTTTTTCTTATCAATTCATGGTTTGCAGGTTTTATATTTCTTATTGGTTTATACATAAGTTCAAAATGGGCTGCATTTTGGGCTGCGATAAGTTCGGCTATCGCACTGTTTACTGCCATAGGCTTCAAGGCTTCTGGAATAGATGTTGCAAGTGGGCTTTACGGATTCAGTGCGGTGCTTACAGGTATAGCATTAGGTTGCACATTTTATAAGCCAAACATACGCTCTGCATTATGGGCTATTTTGGGAATAATTGTAACTGTAATCGTACAAGGAGCCATGAATTTTCTTTTTGGTCCGTTTGGAATCGCTACACTTACAGCCCCGTTCTGCGTTACAACATGGATATTTCTACTTCCACGACTTAACATCGACAATCCATCGGCTTACAGTGAAGAATCACAAGTGTTACGCCCCGACCACTCACAATGGCACAAACATAATAAAACAAAAAGAACTTGAACATTTGTTCAAGTTCTTTTTGCGGAAAGGACGAGATTCGAACTCGTGGTAGGATTACTCCTACGACAGTTTAGCAAACTGTTGGTTTCAGCCACTCACCCACCTTTCCAAGCGATTGCCGAAATTTTCATTTAGCGAGTGCAAAGTTAATTACTTTTTTTGAATTTCCAAAATTTTTCATGAAAATAATTAACTTGCACTCCAAAATTAAGCAAAATCAGCTATCAATATTAGCATAAGTTGCATTTTGTTCAATAAATTCACGACGCGGAGCAACATCTTCACCCATAAGCATAGAGAAAATGCGATCGCTCTCTGCAGCATCGGAAATATGCACTTGCTTCAAAATACGGTTTTCAGGGTCCATTGTTGTATCCCATAACTGCTCGGCGTTCATTTCTCCAAGACCTTTATAACGCTGTACTTTTACTTGTTTTTCTTCACCGTTACCATATTTCATGATAAATTGCTCACGTTGACGTTCATCCCAGCAATATTCTTCATGATTACCTTTGGTACATTTATACAATGGAGGAGTAGCCAAATATAAATAACCGTTTTCGATAACCGGACGCATGCGACGGAAGAAGAATGTCATAAGCAAAGTGGCAATGTGAGCTCCATCGACGTCGGCATCGGTCATGATAATAATCTTATGATAACGCAATTTACTCAAGTTTGCTTCTTTAGGATCATCTTCGGTTCCTATTGTTACGCCCAATGCACGGAACAAGTTTACAATTTCTTCGCTGTCAAGCACCTTGTGCTCCATTGCTTTTTCTACATTAAGAATTTTACCACGAAGAGGTAGAATAGCTTGGAACATACGGTCACGACCTTGTTTTGCAGTACCACCCGCAGAATCTCCCTCGACAAGGAACAATTCACATTCATCGGGTACACGAGAAGAACAATCAGCAAGTTTTCCCGGCAAGCCACCACCTGTTAGTGGTGATTTTCTTTGCACTTTCATGCGTGCATTATAAGCTGCATGACGAGCCTTAGCCGCAAGAACCACTTTTTCTACAATGGCTTTAGCTTGATTTGGATGTTCTTCAAGATAATTACCAAGAGCTTCGGCAACAGCTGCTTGCACTGCACCAATAACCTCCGTATTACCAAGTTTTGTCTTGGTTTGTCCTTCAAACTGAGGCTCAAGTACTTTTACCGAAACAACAGCAGTAAGACCTTCACGAAAGTCATCGCTTGCCACTTCTACTTTTTCCTTTTCAAGAATCTTAGAATCTTCGGCATATTTTTTCAAAGTACTTGTCAATCCACGACGGAAACCGGTTAAGTGTGTACCACCTTCAATCGTATTGATATTATTTACATAAGAATAAACATTTTCGTTGAAAGTAGTATTATAAGTCATAGCTACTTCTACCGGGATACCTTGTTTTTCTATGCTTATGTGAATAATGTCATTAATCAAATGCTCCTTATTGGAGTCGATATATTGCACAAAGTCATCAAGACCTGTTTCGGAGAAGAATACTTCTTTTTTAGGATTTCCTTCTTCGTCTTTCACACGCATATCGGTAAGCGACAAAGTAATACCCGCATTCAAGAACGCAAGGTCACGAAGACGTGTTGCAAGAGTATTATAATCGTAAACAGTTTCAGAGAAAATGCTGTCATCGGGATGAAAATAAATTGTGGTTCCGTGTTCTTCGGTATCACCAAGCACTTGCATGGTTCCGGTAGGATGCCCGCAACTGAATTCTTGCATATATATTTTGCCATTACGACGCACTTCGGCACGCAAATAAGTTGACAAAGCATTTACACAAGAAACACCTACACCGTGCAAACCTCCCGATACTTTATAAGAGCCTTTATCAAATTTACCTCCGGCGTGTAACACTGTCAATACTACTTCAAGAGCCGGTTTATGTAATTTTTCGTGCATATCCACCGGGATACCACGACCGTTATCCACTACTTGTATGGAATTATCTTCGGTAATTGTAACTTCAATATGAGAAGCATAGCCTGCCAAGGCTTCATCAATGGAGTTATCTACTACTTCATAAACCAAATGATGCAAACCTTTGCTGCTTGTATCGCCAATATACATTGACGGACGCTTTCTCACCGCTTCAAGACCCTCCAAGACTTGAATATTATCGGCGGTATAATTTTTTTCTTCTAATAATTCTTCAGCCATATATAAATTACGAATTTCTATTTCTTTTTGTTTGTAATTGCCACCAGAATTCAGTGTTAAAAAAGATTTCCGGAACAATGTAATAAGATTGTACAAAACATCTGATTACAAAGAACAAAAATACAAAAAAAATCATTCATAATGAAATAAAAGCCACACCATTTTACTGCATTTTTTCTCAAAACAAAACCTATTACGCTCTACACGCACACAGACGCTTTTTAACAGCATTTTTCGGCATGTCTAACGCTCTATCGGCATATATTCGAAACAGCAAACGAATTCTCTTAAAAACAAAGAAAACGACACATTTAAAAATTTAAATGCACCACAAAAAAAATGTGATATTCAAAATTTATGAATATCACATTTTTTAAATCTTAATTTAAGATGATTTTTATTTCACTGCTATACATTCTATTTCCACAAGGGCATTTTTTGGCAAAGTTTTAACTGCCACCGCCGAACGTGCAGGAGCCACTCCATCAAAGAAACTTGCATACACTTCGTTCATTGCAGCAAAATCGTTCATATCAGATAGGAAAACGGTTGTTTTAACTACATTTTCCATTGTCAAACCGGCTTCGGCAAGAATATTTTGCATATTTGTAAGCGATTGACGTGTCAATTCTTTTATACCGCCTTCTGCAAACTCTCCCGTTGCAGGATTAACAGGAAGTTGTCCTGAAACGAAAACCATACCATTTGCTTCTATTGCTTGACTATACGGACCTATTGCAGCCGGAGCGTTCGCTGTTGAAATTTGCTTTTTCATATATTATTATTTTTTGTTTTTTTCTTTCACAAAAGTACTTTATTATTTTTAATAATACAAATACTTTAACTTTATACATAGCAAAAGACGCTAAGGATAATCTTAGCGTCTTTTGTAGCCCATAGCAGAATCGAACTGCTCTTTCAAGAATGAAAATCTTGCGTCCTAACCGATAGACGAATGGGCCATCAAAACTATTCTCTTTGAGAGAAACGTTAGTTTTCTTTGCTTAAATCGCCTAATTAAGCTAACTTGTTCAAGTGAAGAGCTAATTTAGATTTCAAGTTAGAAGCTTTGTTCTTTGAAATCATACCCTTACCGGCGATTTTATCTAATAGAGAAACTACTTTTGGATATTTCTCTGTTGCTTCAGCTTTATCAGTCAACGCACGGAAGCGACGTACAGCTGTACGAGCTGTTTTTACATAATAACGGTTATGCAATCTTTTTGCCACTGTCTGACGTATTCTTTTAATTGATGATTTGTGATTTGCCATTTCTAAAAATCTTAATCTTTAACTGCTTTTTATTTTTTGTAGCCCATAGCAGAATCGAACTGCTCTTTCAAGAATGAAAATCTTGCGTCCTAACCGATAGACGAATGGGCCATCAACCTTTGCTTCTCAAAAGCGAGTGCAAATATAGACACTTTTTCTGAATCCACCAAATATTTTTCAAATAATTTTCAAAAAAACGTCTTTTTTTGTCTAAAACAGCTTGCACAGGTCGCTATTTTTTGCGAATATTGCAAATATATTGCTTTGACACTGCAAAGATAAACATTTTTTACGAATGCTCGAAAAACTTAACGGAATTGTGCTTCATGTGTTGCGATATTCCGATAAAAATTCAATCGCACACATTTTTACCGACCGCCATGGTCGCATGTCGTTTCTCCTTCCGCAAGGTGCTACAAAGAATGCACGCATGCGTAATGCTTTGTTCATGCCTTTATCTTTAATAGAATTTGAAGCGAAAATAATACCGGGTAAAGATATTCACACTTTTCGCGATGCTCGCAACGTTTCCGTATTAACAGGAATATATTCCAATCCCGCAAAAAGTGCAATAGCTATGTTCATGAGCGAACTATTGACACGCTCCATTCAAGAAAGCGAAGAAAACACAAATTTATTCCGCTTTATTAAAACTTCTATAGAATTATTAAATACCTCTCACAACGGTATTGCAAATTTCCATATATGGTTTCTTTATAATTTAGGTGTTTTTTTAGGCATACAACCCGATGTAGAAACTTTTCAAAACGGATATTGGTTTGACATGGTTAACGGCATATTCACCCGAGAGCGTCCGTTGCACAGCCACGCTCTCACACCCGAAACGGCACCCATCATTCTGCATCTTTCTCGCATGACGTCAAGAAATATGCATCATTTTAAATTCAATCGCACTCAAAGAGGCGAAATACTTGATATTGCACTCAACTATTATCGCCTGCACAATTCAATGACCGGCTCGCTACATTCGCCTGAAATATTAAAACAACTTTTCATCTAAAAAAACAGTGTCGAACCCGAGTTTATCGAATTCGACACTGTTATATTATACTACCAACTACCTCCGGCTCCGCCACCACCGAAAGAGCCTCCGCCGAAGCCGCCAAAACCGCCTCCGCCAAAGGAACCGCCACCACCGAAAGAGCCTCCTGAACTTCTTGAATTGCGACCGCTCAACAAGCTACCAAGCAAAATTGCCGTAGCCAAATTTCCGGAATCATTTCCACCAAAATTCCCTGAATTGCCGTTCACGTCATTATCATCATTATGATTCCCAAACAGTATAATACAACCAACAAATATAATTATACCCAATATTATTGCAATAAGACCCACGATAGGTAGCATTTCCGAATCATTATTAGTATATTCGTTTATTGAATACTCTTTTGCCAATACAGGCAAAATAACATTCAATGCACGAAAAACACCGGTATAATAATCATTATCTTTAAAAGCCGGTATCATTTCGTTTCGTATTATCGTACCACAAGCACCATCAGGCAATATAGCCTCAACACCATATCCGGTTGCAATATAAGCCTCACCCTTAGTATCATTCTTGGGCTTTATCAAAATCACTACACCGTTATTCAATTTACTACCACCCACTCCCCATTTTTCTCCTATTTCATAGGCAAATTGAGAGGCATCCATTCCACCTAAATCTTTTACAGCAACAATGGTCACTTGATTAGACGTTCTTTTCGCAAATTGCACCAAAGTATCCTCAAGTGCTTCAGATTGCCAAACAGAAAAAACTCCGGCAAAATCGTTCACCAATCTCGGTGGATAAGGCTTGTCAGGCACCTGTGCCGATAAAGTTGTTGCAAAGAACGTAATTGCAACAACTATAAATAAGTATACCGATTTAATTCGATTCATAAGAAATCTCATCACTTAATTCATTTACATCATCTTTTTGACATGGGAAATATTTTGAAAGATTCTCCCCTATCATTTTTATTACTTCACAAAGTCCTTCAGCCGGACGTTCAGCTTTCAAATAGTCGGCAAGCACATTTTTTTCGGTCTCCCAAAAGCAGACTCCTACTTTTTCATTTATTCCCATATCTCCTATTATGGCAAATTGTCTTGATTTATATGCCACATATATAAGCACACCGTTTCGAGCTTCGGTTTCATACATTTTCAGTTTATCAAACACTTCCACAGCTCGCTCATAGGGATTTTTACACTTACAAGTAGGCTCCACATGCACGCGTATCTCACCCGAAGTACATTTCTCGGCAACACCGATAGCTTCTACTACCTTGCGTTGAGAGTCTTTATCAAGAAATGATTCAAGTGCCATAACTTAAAATTTTACTTCCGGAGCCTTTTCAGCACCGTCTTGTGCTTCAAAATATCCTTTCTTTTCAAATCCAAATATTCCGGCAAATATATTTGTAGGGAATTTGCGTATATTTGTATTATAAGCTTTAGCAGCTTCATTAAACTTCATACGCTCAACCGTAATTCTGTTTTCTGTGCCTGATATTTCATCTTGCAACTTATTGAATGTTTCATTTGCTTTCAAATCGGGATAATTTTCAGTAACCATAAGCAAACGACCTATTGCTTGTTGCAATTCACCTTGTGCAGCTTGATATTTCTTAATATTTTCTTCCGACAAATCATCTACATTTACCGTCATTTGCGTAGCTTTTGCTCGAGCATCAACCACATTTTGCAATGTTTCTTTTTCATGAGCAGCATAGCCCTTAACAGTATTCACAAGATTAGGAATCAAATCGGCACGACGTTGATACACGTTTTCCACTTGTGACCATGCAGTATTCACACTTTCTTCTTGTTCTACCATTCCATTATAAGCACCTTTTACCCATCCAAAAAGACCTAAAGCAATCACTGCAATTACAGCGATAACAATAATTGATTTTTTCATGTTTCTATTATTTTTTTTATTATTCTAAAGTTTACGATGTAAAGATAAGCAATATTTTATCTTATACAACCTTAAACAATATGAAGATACTTCATTTTACAACAAAAAATATTAAATTGACTATTTTACGACCAAAAGCAATAGCGTATTTGCCAAAATCATGGAAATATTGTATTTTTGTCAAGAAATAATATTTTCAGAGGCCTTGGTAGTTCAACGGATAGAATAGAAGTTTCCTAAACTTTAGATAGGGGTTCGATTCCCCTCCGAGGTACTAATGATACTTTATTTACAACAAAACAATAGGCAAAAAAGGATATTTTGATTCTTTTTTGCCTATTGTTTTTATTCGGATTAATTGTAAAGACTGGTAATGTTGCCAAAAGGCTTCTTGTCGGTTTCACCTCTGAAGTTAGCTCTAAAGAGTTTTGGCATTATCTTTTCAGTCTTGAACAACGCGACAACTCTGCAACCATTCAATCAAGTCGTCAACATCGACAATCGTCCATGAATGAGGATGATACATTTCTCCGTTATTTCTAAATCCTTTCCCTGAGGTTACAATTAATTCGGCTTTATGATTTCCTATAAGTCGCAAATCATTTATAAAAGCTGTTGCATCAAGTATATTAAGTCCAAGCACATCGGTTTTACGATTATCTAACCACCATTGTTCAGCCGGCTCAATATAATATCGTATAGGAATATTTTTTAAAGGAAGTATTGCTTGATGAGCGGTATCAGAAAGTAAATACGGAGAATCTTTCACTATCGGTGTTATATTTTCAAGAAGTTTCACATATATACTATCACCATCATCCAACCCTTTGCGGTAAACTTTCACATCACGCTCGGTAGTATAACTAAAGCGTTCGTAATCCAAAGGAGAATCTATAGCAAAAACACATACCGGAGGATTTTCTAAAGACAACTCGGCACATCTTATTGCAGCACTTCCCCCCATTGAGAATCCTCCTATAAAAAAATCGGATTCCGACAGCACAAATCGTTTTTTAATGTCTTTTATTATGTTTTGTAAATTTGCTTGACTTTCAGCAGAAAAACTATATGACTCGATTCCATCTTGCAACACCGGTATAAAGACAGCTATGCCTGCTTGGGCGGCTTTATATGGCAGTTCGGTTGCATCAAGTACGTTTTCCATCGTCTCTCCAAAACCGGGCATAAGAACAATATATGAATTGATAGGTTTACCCTCCGGCAAAATGGCTGTATAACAATTTATTTTTTTATTTTGTTCATCCAAGTGAACACTCTCAATTTTTATCCTTTCAACATCGGTACAAGCAAAAGCGACCGTCGCAAAAATAAAAATACATAAATATTTATTAAACTTCAGCATGAATGTTTTTTTTAATTAAACACCTTAGATTACCTAATCCTAACAACACAACTTTACATATAGTTATTTCAATGCCATACCATCTGCAAAAGCATTTCCCACACGTTCTCCAAGTATGTGATAACCATGATGCACGGGTTCAAAGGTGATGAACTGCATTTTTGCTATATCGGGTTTTCCGTCTTCGGTAATATAAGCTTCATCAACAAGTATATTAACAATTTCAGCAACTATATTATAGCCATTCTCAGTTTCATCTATCTTACGCAAAATGCGACATTCCAACGTCATAGGAAAATCAGTAAACACAGGAGCATTTACATTTTCAGCCTTAACTGCAGTCCATTTTGTTTTGCTTATCTTTTCAGGGTCTTTCTTAGCACTTACCATACCCACAAAGTCGGCAGCCAACATAGTGTTTTTAGTTGCAAAAGCTACTGTAAAATCGTTACAACGTGCAAGATTCTCAGTAGTAGCATGCGACCCCATGCTAATCACAATCTCTTTGCTGTCCCATTGCCCGCCCCATGCTACATTCATTGCATTTGGCGTTCCATCACTATTATATGTCCCGATAATAAGTACCGGTTGCGGGAGAACCCACGGTTTTTGTCCAAAACTTTTCATAATCAAAGCTATTTTTATTTTACATATATATTTTACTCTTTCAAAATGCACATCACTGTCCTTAAAACAGAACAATAACATTTTTAGCATCGGTAAAACTACAAAAAAGGGGGAAATCATCAATGATTTCCCCCTTAAAAGATATTAATAATCCTACTTAAAAGTATGGATATATTATTTTACTTCTTTTTTAGCTTGACGTGCAGTCATTGTATAAGCTACCGGAGCAGCAATAAACAATGAAGCAAGTGTACCAAACACAACACCAAGAGACATTGCAAACACGAAACTACGAATAGTTTCACCACCTAATACAAAGATTACGATAAGTACAAGCAATGTACTGAAAGAAGTCATTATGGTACGAGCCAATGTACTGTTTAGTGCATGGTTAAATGTTACCACAGCATCTTGTTTAGGATACAATGTACGAGTTTCACGCACACGGTCAAATACAACCACAGTATCGTTTACTTGATAACCTATAATAGTCAAAATAGCTGCAATGAAGTTTTGGTCGATTTCCATTGAGAATGGAAACAAGCCATACAAACCATAGAAACCAATTACAAGGAATGCTGTAAATGCCACTGCACAAAGAGCACCAACAGAGAATGCTATATTACGGAAACGAATCAAGATGTAAAGAGCCATAGCAATCAATGAGAAGAATACAGCCAAACAAGCTTCACGAGTCATATCGCTTGCAATGCTTGGACCAACCTTTTCAGTTGAAGTTACACCTTGTGTTTCATCGGCAACACTAAAGTGTTCGTAATCCATTCCATTAAGTTCACCCTTAAGACCTTCATACAATTTTTGCATGATTTCTTCATCTATACCATCTTCAGTAGAAGCAATCTTATAGTTGGTTGAGATACGAACCTTAGTATCATTATCGATAGTAATTACACTTAAATTTGATTCAGGGAACAACGGAGTCAACTTTTCTTTCAAATCGACAGTGCTTACAGGTTGAGCAAATTGAACTGTATAGTTGCGTCCACCAGAGAAGTCGATACCCGGACTTAGACGACGTACACCCAAAAGAACACCTACAGCAACGATGATAATTGCAACAACTGTCCACACTTTAGAACGAAAACCAATGAAGTTGAAGTTTACGTTCTCCATCAAGTGGCGAGTCAATGAAGTGTTGAAGGTAATCTTATAAGCTTTTTTGCTATTTACGATAGCTTCCATCACAAGACGTGTTACAAATACAGCTGTGAAGAATGAGCATACGATACCTATAATCAATGTAGTTGCGAAACCTTTGATAGGACCAGAACCGTTAAGCAACAAGATTAACGCTGTGATAACAGAAGTCAAGTTTGAGTCGAAGATTGCAGAGAAAGCATTGCTATAACCATCGGCAACAGCAGCTTTCAAAGATTTACCTGCACGAAGTTCTTCCTTAGAACGTTCAAAGATAAGCACATTAGCGTCAACAGCCATACCCATTGCCAACACGATACCGGCAATACCCGATAAAGTAAGCACTGCTTGGATAGAAGCCAAGATACCAAGAGTAAAGAACAAGTTAAGAATCAAACCTAAGTTTGCGATCAAACCAGGAATCCATCCGTAAACGCAAACCATGAAAATCATCAAAAGCACAAGAGCAACAACGAAAGAAACCATACCGGATTCAATTGCAGCTTGTCCCAATGACGGACCGATAACGCTCATACTTTCAACGTTTACACGAGCAACCATCTTACCACTCTTCAACACGTTAGCCAAGTCGTTTGCTTCTTCCACAGTAAAGTTACCTGTAATTTGAGAGCTACCACCTTCAATTACACTGTTTACATTAGGATAAGAATATACTTGATCGTCAAGAACGATAGCAATAGCCTTATTCAAGTTTTGTTGAGTTACGCGAGCCCATTGACGAGCACCCTCGTCGTTCATTGTCATAGACACCACGTTACCTTGCATATTATCGAAGTTGCTTGATGCATCGGTTACCACATCACCAGTCAATACAGGGCTACCTTGAACTGTCTTCAAAGCAACAAGCTCGAAATATTGTCCTTTTTCATCAATAGACTTAACAGCCCAACGAGCTTTCAAGTTGGTAGGAAGAATGCGAGTAGCTTCAGGAGAATTCATGATTGCATTAACAGCAGCAGTATCACGAACAGATACAACACCGATAGCAGCACCGCCACGACCTTGAACGCTCCAAAGCATTTCAGCCAAGCTTTTAGCTACTTGAGCTTTAACGCTGTCGGTAGCAGTAGAGTCGGCTACAACAACTTTGCTTGCTACTGCATTGCTCAATGAATTTAGAGCACCTTGCAAATCATTTATTGTGTAAGTTTCATAAAATTCCAAGTTTGCAGTACCTTTAAGCAACTTGATTACACGTTCCGGTTCTTTAACACCAGGAAGTTCAAGAAGAATTCGACCTGTACTTTCAAGTTTTTGGATATTAGGAGAAACCACACCGAAACGGTCAATACGTGTGCGAAGCACGTTATAAGAATTGTCAACCATAGAGTTAACTTCTTCCTTAAGAACTTTTTCCACTTCTGAATTGGAAGCACCGGCTTTAAGTTTCTCTACGCTACGGAAGATTTGATAAAGATTTCCTTCGGGAGCCAATTTATTGTACTCACGGCAGAAAGCTGAAACAAAATCCTTGTCAGCACTGTTTTTTTGTTGCTTTTCTGCAATTTGTAATGCTTCATTAAACTTTGGATCAGGGTTCTCATTTGAAAGAGCTTTCAAAATGTCGGGAACCGAAATTTGAAGAGTTACGTTCATACCACCCTTAAGGTCTAAGCCAAGACCTACTTCCATCTCTCTGGCTTGCTGGAATGTGTAATATCCTAAATACACCTTTTCTTTAGCAAGCGAGTCAACATATTGCTTGTAATATGTCTTGTATGTGTCATTTGACACATCTTCGGTTTGCGCTTTAGCCTTTGCATATTCAGATGCTAGACCCTCATAGTGGCGAGTCACAAATGAAAATGAAAGATAAAACGCACACACAAGCATAAGAGCAACAGTCAACACTCTGATAAATCCTTTACTTTGCATGTGTAGTTTTTATTAGTTATTTTTATTATAAATTTATTCTAAAATAGTTTACAGCATGCAAATATACATTAAATTATTCAAGTGAAAAAAAATTAGCCATCCTTTTCCTTGTTTTAATTATATATTTTTTAGCAACAAGCAGTATTTTCAAGCAAAACAAGGCTTGTTTTTGCCTTGAAACAAGCTAATATACATTGTTTATTTTTCGGCATTGCTTATTTCTATCAATTTTTATGTAACTTTGCCAAACATATTAAAAATTGTGGCATTTAATTCACATTTAAACAAAAAACATCGTGAAGTCTATTAAAAGTACATATATTTTCATTGCTGTAATCCTTTCGGGATTACTCTACTCATGTGCAAGCATAGGACGTCCTCAAGGCGGACCCAAAGACCTAGATCCACCTATATATATAAGCAGTAATCCGGCTCCTAATTCAACTAATTTCGACAAAAATAAAATCGAAATACTTTTCAACGAATACATTCAGTTGAAAGACCAATCCACCAAAGTAGTGATTTCTCCTGCTCAAAAGGAAAATCCGACAATAAGGGCAAACGGGAAAAAGATAAACATTGAATTTAAAGACTCTTTGTTACCAAACACTACTTATGTGATAGATTTCAGCAATGCTATACAAGACAACAACGAGCAAAATCCGCTTGACGGCTTTTCGTTTGCATTTTCCACAGGTGACACAATTGACACGTTGCAAATTTCAGGCATCGTACTAAATGCACGCGATCTTGAACCTCAAAAAGATTTTTTCGTGGGCATTCATTCTTGCCTTGACGACTCAGCTTTCAGCACATTGCCTTTTGAACGCATTGCACGCACTAACGAGTTGGGACAATTCACCATACGCAACATCAAACCGGGGAAATACCATATTTTTGCCTTAAACGATGTCGACCGAGACTATAAATTTGCAAGAAGCGAAGATTTGGCATTTCTTAATGAAATAATAGTGCCAACTGTTACAGAAATTGAGACTTCTGACACTATTTTTACTTCTCAAATGGTAACCGACACCATTTTCACAGCAAAACACGCATTATATCTGCCTAATGACGTGCTATTGTCTTCGTTTAACGAGGATTATAAATCGTTGTATCTTTTGAAGAATGAACGCACTGCCGACAATCGTTTTTCTGTGATTTTTTCGGCTCCGAGCGATTCATTGCCTACACTGGAAATCGTTCAGCCATCTGACTACGATAACACAAAAAAATGGTACATATTGGATAATTCTCAACATAATGACACCCTTAACTATTGGATTACCGATTCTTTACTAATAAAATCGGATTCCATAAGAGTGAATATGCGTTATCTGCACACCGATACTACCGACAACCGCACTTTTACCAATGATTCTATTTACTTCAATCTCAAAAAGATGAAGAAAAAAGACAAAGAAAAGAAGAAGAAAAGCGAAGAAAAAGATACATTGACCGACTCCATTCCTCAAATCACTTTATTGAAGTTTAATGTTTCAAGTCCGGCAACAATCGACGTATATGCTCCTTTGCGTTTCTCGTCCGAAGCCCCGATAGACACTATTGTTCCCGGAAGTTTTCATTTAAAACAAAAAGTAGACACTATATGGAATGATTTAGGCTATATAACGCCGGTGCGTGACTCGCTTTCAGGATTATTGGCTTATAAAGCTGATTATAATTGGGAACCCGGAGGTACCTATGAAATAACTATTGATTCAATGGCGGTAACAAGCGTTTACGGATTATATAACGGAAGTATAAAAGCCCCCTTCAACGTTAAAGCTCTCGAAGAATACTCAAACTTGTTTTTCAAGATAAATCTTACAGATAGTGCCTTTGTGGAGTTACTTGATGCGGGTGATAATGTAAAATACACAGCACCCGTAAAGAATGGTATCGTTGAATTGTTCAATATCAATCCGGGCGATTATTATGCACGCGTTGTTATCGATGCCAACGGAAACGGCAAATGGGATACTGGTAAATACAGCGAACATAGGCAACCTGAAGAAGTGTATTACTACCCCAAGAAACTCTCATTAAAAAAGAATTGGGATATAGAACAATCATGGAACATCTATGAGTTGCCACTTGATTCGCAAAAGCCTATGGAAATAAAGAAAAACAAGCCTAAGAGCTACGCTCCTTCTAAAAAAGATGAAGATGACGAGGAAGATGAGTTTGACACAAACTTTGGTAACAGTTTTTACACAGGCAACAAATATGATGACACTCGCAACAGCTTTAATAACAATCTAAAAAGCAACAAGCGATTAAACAGATAAACAAAATTCAAAAAATCAACGTTTTAACAAACAAGTGTACCACATAAAATTCACTTGTAATTTATACTCCGGTATGCATGCACACACCGGAACGTAACATTACATTTTTGGCACACCAATAACTTTTTATTTAATTTTATGAAGAAAGAGAATATAGATTACGGAACCGAACCTATAGGGAAACTTTTCAGCAAATTATTCTTCCCCACAGTGGCAGGCATGCTGTTTTCTGTTTTACTTATTATTACCGACGGTATATTTGTGGGACACGGGCTTGGAAGCGATGCTCTTGCTGCTGTAAATATTATAGCACCCGTATGGACATTTGCCACAGGAATAGGACTTATGTTCGGGATGGGAGGCTCTATTATTTCTTCAATCAGCATATCACAAGGCAAAACTGAGAAAGCTCGTTACTTCATGTCGGTTTCGCTAATTATATCCACTTTGTTTCTATTAACATGTTCGGCTATCATACTCTCCTTTCCTCACACCTCATTGAAATTATTAGGTTGTTCTGAGAATCTTATGTCTTTGGCAAAACAATATATGATAGGTTTTGTTCCATTTATAGCAAGCAACGCTTTTCTTGTCTCCGGAAGTTTCTTTGTACGACTCGACGGAGCTCCAAAATATGCCATGACTTGTTCTATCACAGCCGCCATCATCAATTTCACATTGGATTACTTATTCATTTTCCCTTTCCAATTCGGAGTCATGGGAGCAGCAGTAGCTACAAGTATAGGCTCACTCATAGGTGCATTTATGGTTCTTTTTTACTTACTAAATAAAAAACATAAATTACACATTCAAGTCATTTCGACTTTCAGCAAAACAGTAACATTATTTCAAGCAATCAAAAGGATATGCACACTCGGATTCCCCTCTTTTTTGGGCGACTTAGCACTAAGTTTCATGATGCTTTTAGGAAACATCGTATTCATGAATCATTTAGGAGGCAATGGCGTGGCGGCATTCAGCATAACATGCTATTTTTCACCCATAATCTTCATGCTCGACAGTGCAATAGCTCAATCGGTTCAACCCATAATAAGCTACAATCACGGTATCAAGAATACAATACGCATATTTTCCGCTACCCGACTTGCTTTGTTTGCCACTTTCACTTGTAGCCTTGTCATATTCTTGGTAACATATTACTTCAGCGGACAAATATCGTCATTATTCGTATCTACGACCGATGCCACTCACGCCATCTCCACACATGGTTTACCGCTATACGCACTTGGATTCATTCCTTGTGGCATAAACATCATCGCAGTGGTATATTTCCAAAGTATCGAACGTAGCCGAATCGCAATGTTGATAACCATTATGCGAGGTTTTCTATTCTTGGGTCTCGCCTTTTGGCTTCTACCAGAATGGTATGGAGTAAACGGTATATGGCTTGCTGTTCCCGCAGGTGAAGCCATAACTCTGCTTATAACTTTGGTTATCGCTCTTTGCTTACCATCCACACGGCTAAAAAGATAAGCAAAGCCGAGCCTACTTTTACGGCATCAAGCACTGCCATACCTATTACCACCGAAACGAGTGTTGCCACAACAGGTTGCAAATAATTATACATGGCTATAACCGTAGGCTTCAAGCGACGCTGTGCAAATGGTATCATAAGGTAACATAAGCATGAGCCAAGCACAACGATATAGGCTAATTCCAACAAGCCTTCAACCGAAATAGAAGACCATTCTATCTGCATTATATCATTCAGCGTAAACGGCATAACCACAACAGCCGACATGAGCATCATCCATTTCATCATGGTAAATGGAGAATATTTGCTTATCAAAGAACCGAAAATCACCAAGTATGCCGCACCGCACATTTGAGCTATTATGCACAAAGCATTACCAAGCACCGGATTGGTAACATTCATTGCCACGTCGGGTTCTCCCCATAAAGAAAAAATAAGCACTGCAACAAATCCTAAAGCGACACCTCCCATGCGAAATGTCGTCAATCGGTCTTTCAGTATTAATGTAGCAAGTATAAGAGTAAAAATAGGGGTTGTGCTGCACACCACTGCAGCATCTACCGGACTTGTAAAACTCATTCCTTGCACAACCAATATCTGATTGGCGGCAATTACGAGCAAACTTGCACAAAAAATCTTAATAAAATCACTTTTTTCTATTTTTTCTTTCTTTATGACACTATCAGGGAATAAAGCACTCACAAGCCAAAACAAAACGGCTCCGCCCATTATACGCACTCCCGAAAGTGCAAACGGAGATATTACTCCGGAATTCAGTAACCCTTTAGAAATAGGAGCCATAAGACCCCACGCTGAATTGGCAAACAATAATGCCAAGTGTCCTTGAAAGCGACTTCTATTATTCATTTCTGTTATATTTTCAAAAAATCATGTCGCAAAGATAAAAAACTTTCATCATTCCGCAGTTCATATTATCTGTTCTTATTTTCTATTTATCTCATATATTAAATTTATTTTACTGAAATAGTTCCCATGATAACATTTTTCTGTATATTTCTAACGGATTCAAACAAAGGCTATAGAGTTGACTTTTTGAATCTTTACATATTAACGAAAGGTGTTATTGAAATTTCATCTTCACTTTGACAAATTCTCGCAAATAAAGACGGAGGAATGTACTTAGTGAGAGTAAACAGAAAGACTCAAAAAGAGATAATAAAATAGTAATAGTATTGAATTTTGAGTATCAGGGTGGAAAGAGTCGCAAATCGTGACTCTTTCTTTGTTTTTTACCTTTCAGTTTTTATACCGGATACATTACTATAATGAGTATAAAACAGCAAAGGAGCTTGTGCTAAAGCTCCTTTGTACATATTTTCAAGTTTAACGACCTGTTATTTATTTTACTTTCCATTCAAAGCCGTCTTTGGTATCTTTTACATCAAATCCTATTTCGGCAAGACGGTTGCGAATTAAATCACTTGTGGTCCAATCTTTATTGTCTTTTGCATTCTTACGAATTTGCAACAATAAATCCACAGCTTCTTCATAAGGTTTCAAATTTACATCTCCTGAAGCCGACTCATCACATACACCAAGAATATCAAACAAATAAACTTTGAACACATGCTTTAATGCATCAAGGTCTTCTTGAGATATTTCAGCTTTTCCATCATTTACAAGATTGATTGAACGGCATGCATCAAACAGATGTGCGATGACTGTAGGCGTATTCAAATCATCGTTCATGGCATCGGCACATTTTTCAGCCAATTCATTTACTTTCAATTCAACTGTAGTTTTATCGCCTGCTTTCAATTCGTTCAATCGTTTCCAGCCGTCCATCATTCGGTCGTAAGCTTTCTCGGCTGCTTTCAAAGCATCATTAGAGAAGTCAACCGTTCCACGATAGTGAGCCATAAGAATAAAGAAACGTATGGTCATAGGAGAATAAGCTTGCTCAAGCAATTTGTGATTACCAGTAAAGAATTCATCGAGTGTAATGAAGTTACCCAACGATTTTCCCATTTTTTGACCATTTATAGTAATCATATTATTATGCATCCAATAACGTACCGCATCGTGACCGGAATGAGCCACCGATTGAGCAATTTCACATTCATGGTGAGGGAACATTAAGTCCATACCACCGCCATGCACGTCAAATGTTTCTCCAAGATATTTTGTACCCATTGTAGAACATTCCAAGTGCCAACCGGGAAAACCGTCGCTCCACGGAGAAGGCCAACGCATAATATGCTCGGGTGAAGCCTTTTTCCACAAAGCAAAATCGGCAGGATTATGCTTTTCGCTCTGTCCGTCAAGTTCTCGAGTTGTATTTAACAGTTCGTCAATATTTCTACCCGACAATTTACCGTAGTTGAAATCTTTATTGTATTTAGGTACATCAAAATACACTGAACCGTTACTTTCGTAAGCATATCCTGCTTCAAGAATTTTTTTAATGTATTCTATCTGCTCTATTATATGCCCCGACGCATGTGGTTCAATGCTTGGAGGTAGCACATTAAGTGCATCCATAGCTTTATGATAACGGTTAAGATAATATTGAACCACTTCCATAGGCTCAAGTTTTTCAAGACGTGCCTTTTTAGCTATTTTATCTTCACCATCATCGGCATCATGTTCAAGGTGTCCCACATCGGTGATATTGCGTACATATCTCACTTTATAACCCAAATGAAGCAAATAACGATAAAAAACATCAAACGTTATAGCCGGACGAGCATGTCCCAAGTGACCATCACCGTAAACTGTGGGACCACATACATACATTCCCACATAAGGAGCATTCAACGGAATGAATTGCTCTTTTTTTCGAGAAAGTGTATTATATATAAATAAAGGATTTTCCATAATCATATTTTATAAATAATAGATAATAACAACCAGCCTTTAACTAATGCGTATATCAAGAAAGTCCGTTATTTACGCCAAACGGATTAAATGATGTACCATTACCTTGTGGCATTTTTGGCTTTATTTCTCCGAAAGTTTCTTCATACTTACGCACATTTTCTTGCAAAGCAAACATAAGTTGTTTCACATTCTCGGGAGTCATCACAATGCGACTTTGCACTTTGGCTTGCGGTATATTAGGAGCCATACAAATCATATCAAGGAAAAATTCAGAAGCACCATGAGATATAACAGCCAGATTAGCATATTTTCCTTGTGCCACTTCGGGCGACATTTCTATGCTTATCTCTTTTTTTTGTTGATTAGAGTCATTATTCATATCAGTTTCTATTTTATTTATTTTTCTTTCAAAAAATCATAATATTTCACATCGGGATAAGTAAGGTCTTCTATATTAAATCTAAACGCCTTACATTCCACATTTTCCCACACAGGAGCTATGTAATAGCTAAAATAGGTTCCAAACCAGTAATATGTGGGGGCATCCATCAAGTCTTGAATTTGATAGGCTTGCACAAGTCCCGACTCATCGGGTTCGCCTGTTGAAGCAAGAAACAATCGACGAGCTTTCTCGGTATATTGTACATCACAACGCACATTAAGATAATTTCCTGTACGCCATACACTTCTCAATTTCACTTTATCCCGTTTCAGAGTATCTATAACCTCTTGCGGTAGTATTAAAATTGTATCGGTAGTAATTTTAGAATAGCCATTCACAGTTATAGCTTTGTGATTATCACCAAAATTCTTATCTACTATATAATTCAATAACAAACGTTGACCAACCTTCATTTCAGGATTGCTCAAATTGCTCGCAGTTAAGGTTATAAGAGGTGAATCATCATAAGATTGAAACGTAAATACCGACTGAGAATCATATTCACCTGAATAAGTCACCATATCGTAGTTGAAGTCTCCATATTTAAAGCCTTCACTATCGTCATCACAGGAAGCAACAAGAACCGTTGCCATAACACACATTAATATGTATTTAAAAATTCTCATCGGCTATTTTTTGTAACATCATTTACTATTTTTCCATCTTGCATATATAACACTCTGTCGGCATCATCGGCAAGACTTTCGTCATGTGTCACTATAACAAAAGTTTGTTGCAGTTCTTCGCGTAAACGAAAGAACAATCCATGCAATTCTTTTTTATTTTGAGAATCAAGACTACCCGAAGGCTCATCGGCAAGAATCACTGCCGGACGATTAACCAACGCTCTTGCAACAGCTACACGCTGACGCTCGCCACCCGACAACTCCGATGGCTTATGGTTCAGGCGTCCCGACAAACCCATGTAATCAAGCAGTTCTTTAGCCCTTTCATCGGCATCTTTTTGTTTCATTCCTCCAATAAGTGCAGGTATTGTCACATTTTCAAGTGTGGTAAACTCAGGCAATAACTGATGAAATTGAAACACAAAACCTATATTTTGATTGCGAAAGCGAGCAAGTTCTCGCTCACTAAAACGAAGAACATCCTTACCATCATAAATAATACTTCCATCATCGGGAGAATCAAGTGTGCCTACAATTTGGAGCAAAGTTGACTTTCCTGCACCGCTCGGTCCCACGATAGTAACCAATTCACCTTTATTGATAGTCACATTCACGTTGTCAAGAACTTGCAACGCTCCATATTTCTTATTTATGTTCTTTACTTCAATCATTTTAATCAATTCAACCCGCAAATGTACACGAAAGTTTCATTCTTACTACAAAAATACAATTTTTCCATGAAAAACACGCTTCATTATGAATCTTCTTCTTAATTAAGACTTTTTTAATGGCTTTTATTACTTAAAAAACACATTAACACTCCAAAATGCTTATACATTCATATTTTAAGACCCTCAGCACAAAATTCTTGCAATATTTTCACAAAATCGCATCATAAAAGCACATTTTGTTATAAAATTTGCCAATCTTCAAAACATTTGCTATATTTGCTTATGCATTATTAAATAAAAACATCAATATGGCACTTATTATACCAAAAAAATACAAACAAAAGCTACTTCCGGAAACCACCGAAATAGCCATAAAAAAAATCAAAGATACATTTCAAGAAAAATTGGCTAACAGCCTAAACTTGCGACGTGTAACAGCACCTCTTTTCGTCTTGACAGGCACCGGTATAAACGACGACCTCAACGGTGTGGAACACGCTGTAACCTTTGACATCACTTGCATGGGTAACCGTCGTGCCGAAGTTGTTCACTCACTTGCAAAATGGAAAAGAATGAAACTCGGTGCCTACGACATTTCAGCAGGATATGGTATTTACACCGATATGAATGCAATTCGCACAAGCGAAGACCTTGACAACCTACATTCGCTATATGTAGACCAATGGGACTGGGAGTGTTCAATAAAAAAGGAAAATCGCACTTTAGATTATTTAAAAGACACCGTAAAAAACATTTACAATGCACTGCGTGAAACCGAACTTTTCATATATAAAGAGTTTCCACACATTACGCCACGTTTACCCAAAGAAATTACATTCCTACATTCACAGGAATTATTGGATATGTATCCCGATTTATCGCCAAAAGACCGCGAAATAGAAGCTACCAAAAAATATGGTGCTATATTTTTGATTGGCATAGGAGCTCCTTTAAGCAATGGTGAGCCACACGACGGACGTGCTCCCGATTACGATGATTGGATTACAATGAATGACAATGGATTTCAGGGGCTTAATGGCGACATCCTACTTTGGGACAATATTCTTGAAACGTCTATCGAACTGTCTTCGATGGGTATAAGAGTAAGTCCTGAATCGCTCATGCAACAACTTAACGCAAGAAATTGCACCGAACGAAAAGAATTGGCGTTCCATAAAGCTCTGCTTAACGGCGAATTACCTCAATCGATAGGTGGCGGTATAGGTCAAAGCCGACTATGCATGTTCTTGTTACAAAAGGCTCACATAGGTGAGGTGCAAGCAAGCATTTGGCCCGAAGAACAAATTGAAATATGCCGACAAAACGGAATTTTCCTAATGTAAGACATTACATGTCATGAGTTGCAAGTGTTTACCGTAAACGGTAAGCACTTGCTTTATATTATATTTAACATATTTTAGTAATTGGGGGGTAATTAATATTAGTTTGTCTATCTTTGTACATACAAATAATCAAACAATAATAATTATGAATACAAGTATTACCCACAAAAAGGTGTTATCACTACTTACCTTCTTATTTTGTTTCCTAAGTCTAAATGCGGTATCAGTCGATGTTGATGGTATCACCTATAGTATTAGAAGGAACAGTGCAACTATAATTGCCAAATCAGACGGTTCAAAATACTCAGGCGATATTAATATACCTGATGAAATTGTTGTAGACAGCACTATATATGAAGTAAGATCTATGTATACTGATATTTTTAAAGACTGCCCCAAACTAACTTCAGTAACATTCGGAGCCAACATAACCCCCAATAGCTCTTGTAGCTTTGCCGGCGACACTGCCTTGGTTTCGGTTACTTTTAGAAACAGAAATGACGACCGTTACTCACTTTTAACATCAAGGTTTAATTTTAGGTACTGTACCTCACTCGAGAAAGTAACTTACCCATCCGAATTCAAGAATTATACCGATTCAATTTATTTTCCGGCCAATGCATTCATGTATTGTCGCAAGCTTACTGCCCTTGAGAATCTTCCGAATAACGCTGCCGGCATAGGCGTTAGCTATCAATCGTTCTTTCATTGTGAATCATTAGATGTTACAAAATATTTAAACTTTTCAAAAGTGTTCTTTTACAATGAAAAGAATGCAACACTCGAAACTTCTCAAACATTCTCTCATTGCAACATCACCAAATTGGTGATTCCGGAATCAATGACAGTAATTCCTGATTATACTTTTTATGACAATCCACTCACCGAAGTAACCCTACATAATAATATCATATCAATTGGTGACAACGCATTCTACTGCGACACTTATTCGCTTAACACCCTAACCCTTTACGAAGGTGCTAAATCACTCGGATATATGCCATTTAAAAATCTACGCAACCTCAACTTACCATCAACATTTGAAGAACTTGATTACCAGGGTTTTCTCGACAATATAACCGTTGCCGACGGCAATAAGAAATTTTTCACAAAAGACCACGCTCTTTATGAATATATTGACAATGGCGAGATAATGTTTAAATGCATCTTCGGCAGTCAAGCACACGAGCCGTTTGTATGGAACGAGACCGATGAACGCGTCACTTACATTGGTTATAATGCATTCTATTCATCAGGCGTAACCGAAGCTAACTTTCCCAATGTTAAACGTATCGGCAGTGGTGCTTTTATAGCAAGCAAACTACAAAAAGCCCATATTTCTAAAAATATTCAGTACGATAGTTCTGTTTTTGCTCGGTGTTCAGAACTCACTGAAGTAACAATAGATGAAGGTATTGAAGAACTACCTCAATACACATTCTACGGATGTAATAAATTAACAAGCATAACATTACCATCGACAATCACTCGTTTCAACATGTACGACTGGCCTTCTTCACTTGAATACATCGGTTGCAAAAGTTGCATTGTACCTACCGTAATAAATTACTTCAAATATTCGACACAACCCGACTTGACAAAGGTAACACTTGAAGTGCCTGTAGGTTTTGCAAGTCGCTATCGCAAAAATGAATTGTGGTCACAATGTAAAGAAATTATTGAAAATAATGAATGGACAGCATATACCTACGGCCCTGCACAAAACTTGCCAAACGGTTTATACTACGCTGTCAAGAATGGTAACATTTGCTACTTTGACGGCAAAAAACAACACGATACAGGTATAAGCTCAGGAGCTCATCCATTCCAAATGCAAAATTACGAAAAAGCAATATATGTAGCCGATGCCGGCGAAACATTCACCTTCACAACTGACTCATATGGCGACGGATTGCTTTTTAAGATGGATTATGATGGCAAACGTTTTTTCAAGACGCCCATTGTAGCACCTTCAGATGGTAGTATGTGCTATATTAATGACTACGCTTCTTTCTCAGAAAGTCAATGTGACCCACATACTTGTTTCATAGACCAAACTAATGGAGATATTTACATGGGTAATCGTATACTTGGTGTATTAAAGATAAACGCCAACGAACGCAATTGGTATGAAGAAGGAACTATACACACAACAAATTCTGACTACATATTCATGACTCCTTATTGGACAGCATATTACAACTATGGAATAAATTTTGGAGCTATCGCTTCATGTTTTCAACGTGATAAAAACGGAGTTAATTGGATTAGCTACATCTACAATGGACATGGATTATATCGCTTCAAAGATAGCGATATTCATCCTGAAGGAGTGAATGACACCCAAAATCGACCTTACATCACTCTATTTCATGGAGAAGAAATCAAATCATTCTATATCGATGAAACAAACGACTATCTATATGTCTTTTCAAGTGGAAAGAACTATGGTCTTTACCGCATTGCTCTTAGCGAAATCAAGAATCTTACAAAAGATATAAGATACTTGACAGATATACCAAATGTAACATGCATTTCAAGCGATCCGGCATCTCCTGAAAATGATACTCAATATGAAACTGTATATGTGCGTCAAATCACCGGAGACGGAGAGAACATATTTTGGAGTTACATTGCCGAAGATGGTTCCGGATATAAGAGTGGTATCAAGATGGTGAACGCAACCGGCTCCCCGGAAGTCAAGACCATCATTGAAGACGTTGAAGCTTATGGCTTGACTATCGTGAAACATGATACCGACTATATACCTAATATTACCACCGATAAATATTCGTTGATAACAGTCAATGGTTGCAACATTACAGCCCTCAATGATATAACCATTAAAGTATTTAACATCAATGGTATCACTGAAGCTTCATTCACTGCATCAGCAGGCGAAACAATAACCACCAATAATTTATCTTGTGGCATTTACATGATAGTCGCAACCGACAATACAGGATACACTCAAGCAACCAAAATCGCTATCAAATAGCAAAAGCTAACTCACACACAATAAATTAGCGACTTAATAAAGCCAGCATTACAAGTTATATTGTAGTGCTGGCTTTTATCATCACCGAACTAAACTTGAACAAAGTTTTTTATTATTACACAAGTTCAGAATAAGGAATAACCTTCAAAATTAAAACGTTCCAATAAAAAATATTTCAAAAATTTGGGCAAAACATTTGCATATTAAAAAAAATGTCGTACCTTTGCACTCGCAATCACGAAAGAGTATCGTTGAGAGCAACATAATTAAAGAATGGTGCGTTAGTTCAGTTGGTTAGAATATCTGCCTGTCACGCAGGGGGTCACGGGTTCGAGTCCCGTACGCACCGCAAGCCTTGAAGTAAATTTCAAGGCTTTTTTATTTAATACACTTTCCAAACAATCCTATCATTATATTGTTATAGGCTTTAGAACACGATATTTCTCACAAAAAGAAAATGATAAAAGCAATTATTCTCGTAGGACTCGGCAGTGCAGGGGGAGGCATACTTCGATATCTGACAGGAAAATGGATACACTCTGCCATAGCCACATCGTTCCCTCTCGGAACAATGACTGTAAACATTTTAGGATGTTTCTTGATAGGACTTATCTATTGCCTTTTCAGCAAGAACACACCTACCGACACCGGCATGCAATTATTGCTTGCAACGGGATTTTGTGGCGGATTTACTACATTTTCAAGTTTTATGCATGAAAATTACACTATGATAGAACAAGGCAACATAGTTCACCTTGCTCTATACACAGGGTTGAGTGTTGTATTAGGAATATTAGCCTTATATTTTGCAATACATCTTTTCAGAAGCTAAACAACACATCAGTTTTAATACATTCCGCTCTGTTTATGTAGTACCATAGCAAAGTATGGTATAATAACGACCTCTATTGGGGTAATATTCAAGTGTTACTGTTCCGCAACGTCGTCCTCCATACCACACACATTCATATCCGCCTCCGGGTAATATACGCATGCTTATAGGATTACCATAAGTATTATTCAACGTCATATACACACTATTATATCGGTCGGTGTTATGAAATAAACTCGAATAAACAAATTGAGCATTGGCAAAACGTCCCGACGCATAATTTAATATAACATCGTCCCAATTATATCTAAATTGACGAACATTACGCAAATAAATAACATCATCGGAACAACTCTCAATATAATAATTATTATAATATAGATATTCCAAAGAAACATTAAATATCGACCCAAAAGTAAGTCCCAATATTCCGTTTATGATAGGAGCATTGTTATGTGGACGCCAATGTGGCGGTGGAGCCACACGAGGCATAGGTTTGTATTTAGGTCGGCTTGGATGTGGTGCCGGATATCCCGGACGTTGCTCTCCATAATGATTACCAGGTTGAGGCTTGGGCTTAGGAGCATGTTGTCCGTAATGATTTCCGCCGATAGGATTTTGATGACCATGACCGGGATTTCCATTATATCTATCATTCCCCGGCTTTGGGTTAGGACTCCCTACCCCATTATTAGGCTTTTTATTATCATTACGATTGTTATTTACACGATTATTATTACGATTACTGCTATTACCTGGGCGACGACCTTGCCCCATGTTTCTATTACTGTTGCCATTTTGTTCAGTTCGATGCGAACCTCTTCGGCTTGATTGAGCATCTACAGGTAAACACACCAACGCAGACAACGCTATTGCTGTACATGTAATAATGCCGGACAACTTTAAATTTCTCATAATGTTATTATTTAAGTAACAAATAAGGTTTTCTACATTAAGACCGAAATTTATGTTCATAGTTTAATTACACACTTTTAAAAAGCACACCCACTACACAAAACATTACGATTTCACAAATATACGATATATAAGCATAATATCAACCAGCTATCCAACATTTTTATTATCACAACACCTATCATAGTGGGTGGCTTCATGATTTTTTTGTATATTCGCAGTAAATTCAAATGTAACTTATTTATGGACAATAAAATTATTGAAATAACTTCTCTCGACAAAATAAACGAGGCGGCACACGAGTTTATGGCTGCTATGGAAGATTACACAGTTTTTGCTTTTAACGGTGAAATGGGTGCCGGCAAAACCACTTTTATCAAAGCTCTTTGTGAAGAATTGGGCGTGGATGATGTAACAAACTCACCATCATTTGCCATTATTAATGAATATAGAAGCGAAACAACTGCCGAGCTTATTTATCATTTTGATTGCTATCGACTTGAAAACGAAGCCGAAGCCGAAGAAATAGGAGTGGAAGACTATTTCTACAGCGGAGCCTTATGTTTTATCGAATGGTCTGAACGCATTACCGATTTGTTACCCGACGATACTGTTGAAGTAGACATTGTTGAACAAGAAGACGGAACCCGTAAAATCACTATTAAATACCCCGAAAATTAATGCCAAGATACATTCTTGTACATAGCACAGCTTCAACCAATTCTTATTTGAACAAGATGGCTTCGATTTTGCCATCGGGTACTGTTATACACACGCCCAATCAAACAGCCGGACGCGGTCAACGAGGAAACTCATGGGAATCGGAACACGGAAAAAATGCAATTTTTTCAATGCTTCTAAAAAATCCTAAAATTGCAATACCTCAACAATTTTACATAAGTGAAGCTGTGTCGCTTGCGGTTATCGATACATTATCACAATATGCCGATGGATTTACTATTAAATGGCCTAACGACATTTATTACAAAGATAAAAAGGTGTGTGGAATACTCATTGAACACTCTATCATGGGGCAATCAATCAACTATTCCATTTTGGGACTTGGCATAAATGTGAATCAAAAACAATTCTTAAGTGATGCCCCCAATCCTGTATCTCTTTCGCAAATTATAGGAAACGATGTGCCTGTGGAAGATATTTTGCACAAAACGTGCGAAGCAATAGAACGTAACTGTGCGTTTGAAAACGCAGATACATCTTATTTTGAAAAACTGCACCGAGAATATTTATCGCATCTATATAGAAATGATGGCAAAGAACACTCATTTGCCCTACCCAACGGCATACACTTTTCAGCAAAAATCATAGAAGTAGAGCCATCGGGCATGCTTATACTTGAAGACGCTGACGGTATTAAAAAACAATACGCGTTTAAAGAAGTAAGCTTTATCGTCTAATAATAAATATATTACTTAATAATAAAAACAATACGATTACTATGAAAAAGAAGTTTTTAATCATGCTTGTCGCACTCGTAGGATTTTCGATTGCAAGCGTTGCACAAAACAAAAAAATGGTACGCCCAAAGGCTTTAAAACCAGGCGATAAAATCGCTATATTAAGCATGGCAAGCGTTCCTAACTCAAAGTATGCAAAAGCAGGAATGAAAGTATTGAAAGAATGGGGATATACTCCAGTCCTTGCTCCTAATGTGGGAGCGAAACATGGTTCTTTTGCTGGAACACCAGAACAACGTAAAAACGACATGCTTTGGGCATTACGCAACCCTGAGATTAAAGCCATTATGAGCACTCGCGGTGGGTATGGCTCAATACAACAACTTCAAGAAATTCCTCTTGACACACTTGCAAAATATCCAAAATGGATTATCGGCTACAGCGATATAACATCGGTGCATTCTGCTATGGTGAATAGCGGTGTGATGAGCATTCACGCACACATGTGTGGATATTTATATGAAAAAGAAGTAGAGAAATTATTCAGCGACAATCCCGACAAACCGGACTCTTGCAGCCTTGCACTACGCAACATTCTTGCCGGAGGTGTTCCTAAATATGAAATTCCGTCACACAAATATAACCACTACGGTAAAGCTACAGGTATGCTCGTAGGAGGTAATTTATCTGTTTTTTGCGGAATGATAGGCTCTAAATATGACTTTTTACAAAACGATAACATCATACTTTTCATCGAAGACGTGAGCGAAAACACTTCAAGCGTTAATCGCATGATACAACAAATGAAATTGCTCGGAATCCTTGACAAGGTAAAAGGCATTATTGTGGGACAATTCACCGATTACAGCCCTAACGGAGACTTCAAAAAGATGGAAGATATGTTAAATGAAGAACTAAAAGGTTACAACATTCCTATCGCATTCAATTTCCCGGTAGGTCACGTTGACGAAAACTACCCTATGATAGAAGGAGCAACAGTAACCCTCGAAGTTAAGAAAAAAGGAGCATCTCTCACTTTCCAAAAGTAAATAAGAGATCGTGTTTTAGACATGAAGTATACTGCAAGAAAAATCTTGTGGTACTCTTTTTTTATTATTTATCATCATAATACAGACTAAAGACGGATTAACACTTTAAAAGTTAAATTACGATTGTTTTTAACATAAACTATTGCATTTTTTTCAAAACAATATTACTTTTGCATTGTATTTCATAAGCATTAGATTTATATTTTAAGGTTAATTATTAGGTTTTAAAGACCGGTTCGTGATGAATCGGTCTTTTTTTATATCAAGTCAAGCCCTATTTTTCATGATTTTTTGTAATTTCGCACAATATATATCAAACCGAAGAAAATATAACACAAGAATATTCTTTCGGTCTTTTTATCAAGAAAATAAGATACTTATGGTAAAGTTCAACAGCGATTATATGGAAGGTGCACATCCTGCCATTCTTAAACGTCTTTCTGAAATCAATTTTGACAAAAATCCGGGATACGGACACGATGATTATTGTGCTTCGGCTCGCGAAAAAATTGCAAGAGCATGCAATGCACCCGATGCGAGAATTCACTTTCTCGTGGGAGGGACTCAAACCAATGCCATCGTGATAGATTCTATCTTAAGACATAACGAAGGGGTAATTTCACCTCAAAGCGGACACATATTTCTACACGAAGCCGGAGCCATTGAGGCTTGCGGTCATCGCGTGTTGCCTATGGACTGCAAAGAAGGTAAAATCTCGGCTATGGCTTTAGCACAATACTTGAAAGAAGCTACTTCGGATGCTTACGGAGAAGAACACGTCGTTGTGCCTAAAATGGTGTATATATCCAACCCCACCGAATATGGTACCATATATTCACTTGCCGAACTATACGATATAAGAAAAGTGTGCAACAAATATAATCAAATGCTTTATATAGATGGTGCCCGTCTCGGATATGCTTTAACTGCTCCCGACAACGATGTAACTTTGCCCGACATGGCTCGACTTTGCGATGCTTTCTATATAGGAGGGACCAAAGTAGGTGCCTTATTTGGCGAAGCTGTGGTAATATTGAACAAAGACATACACATGACAAGAGGCTCCATAAAAAACCGCTGCGGACTACTTGCAAAAGGTTGGTTGCTCGGAATTCAATTTGATACATTATTCACCGACGATTTATATTTAAAAATATCAGAAAACGGTGTAAAACAAGCCATGCGACTACGCAAAGCTATCGAAGAAAAAGGATACCCCATATATCTTGATTCTACAACCAACCAACAATTCGTGGTATTTGAAGACTCCAAAGTTGCCGAGTTAGCCAAAAACGTAGGATTTAACTTCATAGAAAAAGTGGGAGCCAATCACTCTGTTATAAGATTTGCCACAAGTTGGGCAACAACCGATGAACAAGTTGATGAACTTATCAGTTATTTATAATCGGAAAGGGAAAATAAATGGAAAACAAAAATATAACAGTATATTGTTCTTCAAGAGAAAACATACCTCAAGAATATAAATACTGTGCCGAAGAACTCGGCAAATGGATAGGAATAAACGGTTTTTCACTCATTTACGGAGGCGTACACGCCGGCTTGATGCGTATCACGGCACAAGCCACTCACGACAACGGCGGACGTGTGGTAGGCATAATCCCGAAAATGTTTTTATATCGTCGTTCGGAGCTAAACGATGAACTAATCACCACCACCGACCTAAACGACCGCAAAGCACACATGATTGAAACAGGCGACGTATTTGTGGTATTACCCGGAGGCATAGGTACTCTTGACGAGTTCCTTGCAACGTTATCACACAACATATCTGCAGCCAACGACAAAAAAATCATCATAGTAAACATGAACGGTGTTTTTGATTGGCAAATCAAGCAAATAGCCACAACTGCCACTTCTCCGTTTGCTCATGGCGACATCATGAAGTCTATAGCAGAAGTAAAAACAGTTACCGAAATGCTGAACGAACTTGAAAAATTAACCAAATAAAACACAACACAAAAAAATGAAAGTTTACACCAAAGGTGGCGACACAGGAACCACATCACTCGTAGGAGGAAAAAGAATCAAAAAATATGGCTTACGCATCGAAGCCTACGGAACAATAGATGAAGTTAATTCGTGCGTAGGAATGTTATCGGCTATCATAAAGTCAACATCACAAGAATGGAACGACTTCTTGGCTATAATGCAAAACAAATTATTTAACATAGGTTGCTACCTCGCAACAGACAACCCGGAGAACAATGAAACCGCACCATTTGGATTAAACGAAGAAGACATAAAAAAAATAGAAGATGCTATTGACAAGATACAAGACAAATTGCCTGTGGTAAACAACTTTGTTCTTCCCGGAGGCTGTATGGAAGCATCTTTATCTGATTTATGTCGCACAACCACACGCCGAGCCGAACGACGTGTGGTTGAATTGTCGGACGAAAGCTATATTTCTCCCCTCATAGTGAAATATTTGAATCGTTTGAGCGATTTTTTCTTCGTTTTTGCAAGATTTAACAATATAAAGCGAGAAATTCCTGAAAATTTATGGAATAAGAAGTGCTAACTATCCAAATATTCCGTATTTTTGCGCGAAATTTATAAAGTCCTTAAAAAGGGCAAAAAAACACCGAAATAAAATCAAATTTAAAAGAATAGTTATGTATTGGACATTGGAACTTGCTACAAAACTTGAAGATGCACCATGGCCCGCAACAAAAGAAGAGCTTATTGATTATGCAATGCGTTCGGGTGCACCTCTTGAAGTAATTGAAAATCTACAAGAAATGGAAGATGAAGGCGATACTTATGAATGTATAGAAGACATTTGGCCTGATTATCCAAGCAAAGACGACTTCTTCTTCGACGAAGAAGAATATTAAGAAGGAATACTGCTTATAAAGCAAAGTGAGTGCGGTTGTCATTAAAATAACCGCACTTTCTTTTTTAATATACAAATAAATACCAAAACTCTATTCCCTCTAAATATCTACCAAGCCAAAATTTGAGATATAAACACAAAAAAAGCTATCCTATATGATAGAATAGCTTTTTTATAAAGTTAGCTTGATTTTTTCTTACGCTTCCTTGTTGATTACGCGACGTTCTTTAATACGAGCTTTCTTACCTGTAAGAGCACGCAAGTAATAAAGTTTTGCACGACGCACTTTACCATAACGGTTTACAGTGATGCTGTCAATGAAAGGAGATTCCATTGGGAAAATTCTTTCTACACCTACACCGTTGTCACTGATTTTACGCACTGTGAAACGCTTCTTTGCTCCTTCTCCAGTAACTTTGATAACAACACCACGATATTGCTGTATACGTTCTTTGTTACCTTCTTTAATACGATAAGCTACTGTGATTGTATCACCTGCGTTAAATTCAGGATGTTGCTTTCCTGTAGCGAAAGCGTCTTCTGCGACCTTAATTAAGTCTACCATTTCTTGTTAAATTAAAAATGTTTTACATAAACCCTTACAACATAACAGGCCACTCATTTTCCTGCCAGCGATTGTAAAAGCGGTGCAAAGTTACTGTTTTTTTCCCAATTTAGCAAAACTTTTTCCTATCCATAATTACTTTTTCATTCAGAGTAACAGACTTATACAAAGTATAACGTTATTATCACCTTTGTCAATACATTATCTTTAGTAGAAATGTAAAAAAATTGTGTTAACCACAAATATCATATTACATGAAATTTATGATTTTTCTATTTTAAATTTAAATCAACTATCTTTGCAAAAAAAATACATCACTATGGAACAAAACAACGTCAATATAGGTCCGATAGGGGTTTTTGATTCAGGATATGGAGGTCTCACGATTCTAAACGCAATAAGAGAAAAATTACCACAATACGACTATTTATATTTAGGAGATAATGCCCGTGCTCCTTATGGTCCTAGATCGTTCAATATTGTTTATCGATTCACTCTCGAAGCTGTTAAATATCTGTTTGAACATGGATGCAATCTTGTAATTCTTGCTTGTAATACAGCTTCAGCTAAAGCACTTAGAACAATTCAACAAAACGACCTTCCAAAAATTGACACACACAAACGTGTTTTAGGCGTAATACGCCCTACCGTCGAAAAAATAGGAGAAATTTCACAATCTGGAAATATAGGCATTTTAGGAACAAGCGGAACCATTCAAAGCAAATCTTACGACATGGAAATAAGCAAATTATATCCTTCTTTCAATGTTTATTCCCAAAGCTGCCCTTTATGGGTTCCTCTTGTGGAAAATCTTGAAGCTAATGAAGATGGTGCCGATTATTTCGTAAAAAAATATATCAACGAATTACTATCTCTCAACAATAACATCGACAGCGTTATTTTAGGCTGTACACATTATCCTTTATTAATAAATAAAATACGACAATACATGCCCAAAGATATACAAATTATTGAGCAAGGAGGTATTGTGGCTGACAGTTTGAGTAGTTATTTGCAACGTCATATCGAAATCGAAAACAAATGTTCAAAAAACGGAACTTGCACTTATCTAACCACCGAAGACGAAGATAAATTCAATGGAATGGCTTCGGTATTTCTTAAAGAACAAATCAAATCAAAACATATAAATTTATAAAACCCATGAACAAATTAATTAAATTTTCACTTTATTTTCTTTTTGTTGCATTAGTTTTAACTTCATGTGACAAAAATGATGATGACAACAACACTATTACTGTTTTCTTAAATCAAACGCAATTATCCTACGATGATAATGGTGTGTGGAACGAAGCAGTGACCGAAGGTTCAAAAATAATATCTCAAGACTTGGTGTTTTCTCACGAAGCAATGCCTGATTATAATTTTTGGAGTGGATTTATTGCTTCTCGAAACAATGACACCAACGATTATTCAGAACCATTCTCTTGGCTGGAACATCAAAACACAGCCATCACCGGAGGTGGATTATCGGGAACAGGAACACCTTATTTCGTTTCTTACTGGAATTCAAGCGAATCCAATAATATAGAGTTAAATTCTGCATCGTGTACAATCTCTTACAAAGCAATCACGAATGTAAACACATTCATTCCGCAATCGGTTTATGTTACAAACACCACTTATGCTTATTATACAATGATAAACGGTTCGGCTTATTCCAAAGTATTTACTACAGGAGATTACTTTCGTCTGCTTATCTATGGAATTACAGCTAACGGAACGAAAACCGGTCCTGTAACATTCGATTTGGCAAATTACACCAATGAAAACTCAAAACCGGTAAACACGTGGGAATATGTAAATCTTGAAGAACTTGGCGAAGTTGTTGGTATCTATTTCCAAATGGACTCAAGCGACAAGGGACAATGGGGCATAAACACTCCAACTTTTTTTGCAATTGATCGATTGACAATAAAAGCCATTTAATCACAAAAACGATATGAAATGAGCCAAATTCTGTATAATTTCGGCTCATTTTAGTTAAAAGATGTTATATAAGAGTATTTTATTCAGCATAAATTATGTTATATAACATAAAAGTATTACTTTTGCATCAAGTTTTCATGGTAATAGTTTTAAGGTTATTCTAAAACCAAATGTCGAGATGACATTAGTTTTAAAGATTTAGTTTTATGGTTTATGTAAATAGTATTAAAAGATTAATACTGAATGAGGATCTTCGGCGTGAGTCGAGGATTTGATTTTTTATATACCTACCTTTCAAAAAAAATTAGGAAACCGTTGCCAAAAAATAATAAATTTGAGCATTATAAATCAAAATGCTTATGTATCTTTGCCAACAAGAAAATAAATCACAATAAATAAACAAAATCAAATGAAAAAATTATTTTTTATGGCATTGGCAACATTAACCATGATGTCATGCGAAAACAACAAGTACTCAGTAACTGCAGTATTTAAAAACGCCGATAATGACGGCAATACAGTTTACCTTATGAATTACGACAACGGAGAAACGCTTGACAGTGCCAAAATAAACAATCAATGCGTTCGCTTTGAAGGCGTTGTAGACACCCCTTTTGTTGCAAGACTTGCTACAGGCAAAGGTCGCATGCAATTCATCGTTGAACCGGGTGATATAACAATTGATACTTTAGGAAAGGCTTCAGGAACTCCATTGAATGCAAAATTTGAAGAATTCAACAACGAATTGGGAGCCGTAATGAAAGATATTACAGTTAACGACTCTGTTAAGTTTGTAAACTTCATTAACACTCTTGACAAAAACTACGAAGCAAATAAGGAAAATCCTGTAGGTTATTATGCTTTCGTTCAATCAATGTTCTACAAATATGAAAACAAAGCACAACTTGATTCTGCATTAGCTAATGCACCAGCAAACTATATAAATTACGACCGAATTGCAAAACAAGTAAAAGCATTCAACCAATTGGAACTTACAGGTGAAGGCAAACCATTTACAGATTTCACAATTAAGGCTGCCGATGGTACCGAACAAAAACTTTCCGATTTTGTAGGAAAAGGCAACTACGTTTTAGTTGATTTTTGGGCAAGTTGGTGTGGTCCTTGCCGTAGAGAAATTCCTGTTATAAAGCAAATTCTTGACAAGCACAAAAATAACGGCTTGACCGTGCTTGGTGTTGCAGTGTGGGATAAAGTTGAAGACACTAAGAAGGCTATGGAAGAATTAAATATTGAATGGCCAGTAATTCTTGATGCACAAGCCATTCCTACCGACCTATATGGAATTTCAGGCATTCCCCACATCATATTATTCTCTCCCGACGGAACTATCATTTCTCGTGGTAAACAAGGAGAGGACTTGAAAGCCACAGTTGATGCTGAAATGAACAAATAATAAACTCGTTTCAAAATAAAACATATAAAAAAGACTTCCCAATAGGAAGTCTTTTTTATGCTATATATTAAATAAATTAATCAATCATTCACCACGAGAAAGCACATTAACTACAAGAGCATTATAGGCTCTTTCTACCTTTTTGCGAGCTGACTCAACATCCTCATCGGTTGCAAGAATTACACCCATGCGACGATGACCATTTACTTCAGGTTTTCCAAAAATTCTCATCTGCACACCGGATTCCGACAACACTTGTTCTAAGTTATCAAATTCAACACGATTTGTTTCACCCTCAACAACCACAGCACGAGAAGCCGACGGGCCATAAAATTTAATAGAAGGAACCGGAAGCCCAAGCAAAGCTCGTGCATGAAGAGCAAATTCACTTTGATCTTGTGAAATCATGGTAACCATACCTGTGTCATGAGGACGTGGAGACACTTCACTGAAAATCACATCATCTTCTTTTATGAACATTTCCACGCCAAAGATTCCATAACCGCCAAGAGCATCGGTAACTTTTTTCGCTATTTCCTGTGCTTTTAGTAATGCCGCAGGCGTCATAGGTTGTGGTTGCCATGAATATCGATAATCACCATCAACTTGAATGTGTCCTATCGGCTCACAATATTGTGTTCCGGCTATACTTCTCACTGTGAGAAGAGTTATTTCATAATCAAAATCTACAAATCCTTCCACAATCACTCTACCGGCACCAGCACGACCGCCTTCTTGAGCTATTTGCCACGCAGAGCTTACATCTTCTTGTTTCTTTATTGTACTTTGTCCATGACCGGAAGAACTCATTATCGGTTTAACCACACAAGGAATACCTATTTCTTCCACTGCACGAAGAAATTCCTCTTCAGTAGAAGCAAATTTATAGCGAGAAGTTTTTATGCCAAGATCTTCGGCAGCAAGACGACGAATTCCCTCTCGGTTCATAGTAAGCCAAGCAGCATTGGCTGTAGGAGTAACATTATACCCCTCTTTTTCAAGTTCTACAAGTTCCGGAGTAGCAATAGCTTCCACTTCGGGTATTATGTGATCGGGACGTTCCAATTCAATTATTTCCCTAAGTTTTTCCCCATCAAGCATATTAAAAACATGGAAATGATGTGCCACTTGCATAGCTGGAGCGTTAGGATATTTATCACACGCCACCACTTCAACACCAAGACGCATAAGTTCGATTGCAACTTCCTTACCGAGTTCTCCACTGCCAAGCAGTAGGGCTTTGCGACCCACGCCGGTCATTACAGAGCCTATTTTAGCCATAAGTTTTCTTTTTAGTTTAAAAGTTTGGTATTTAAAATACAAAGTTACAATTTAATTGGAATATTTTTGTATTTACGTCCATTTTTACATGGATTTAAAAAACTTCACCTATCTTTTTGCTCTATTAAAGATAACATATAACTAAAAAGAATGGAAAGCAATAACACACTTCCCATTCTTTCTATAATGCTCAACAATAATCAAATGAAATTACATCAAATCAATGATATTATAATTTCGTCTTCAACTTCGCTAATGTTTAATTTACCTTCGCGAGCCAACCAACCTATTGCTGCATAAAGCTCTTTTTCTTTAAGTTTGGTTACTTTTTTCAAGCCCTTCACACTCAAGGATCCTTGTTCATTTAGAGCTGTCCATGCTTTACCAGCCCATTCACCAATAATTTCTACATTCATCTTAATTAAATATTATAAAAAGTGTTTTTTCTAATACAAGTGCAAAAGTACATGTTTTTTACAAAATAAAACAAATGTTTGAACTTAATTTTACATACAATCATTTAGTTTTCGACTTAATTTTGACGTTTTTACGCAAGTTCTTGCTATCTTTGTGGTCAATGAAAGGTCTCGTAGTAAAAAATACCGGAAGTTGGTATGTCGTTAAAATGGAAGACGGCACATCTGTGAATTGTAAGATAAAAGGCAATTTCAGATTAAAAGGAATACGCACAACCAACCCTGTGGCTGTGGGTGACTTTGTAGAAGTTGCCATTAAAGATGGTGCGTCATATATTACCGATATAGAGCAGCGTCGCAATTACATAATAAGACGTGCGTCCAATTTGTCAAAGGAATCACAAATACTTGCAGCCAATATCGATCAAGCCCTTCTTATTGTTACACTAAAAGAGCCTGTCACAAACACCACATTCATCGACCGTTTTCTTGCTACTGCCGAAGCCTACAACGTTCACGCAACAATTGTTATCAACAAAGTGGATTTATTGTGCGATGAAGACGAACAAGAGTATCTGGAAGGTGTAAAAAATCTTTATGAAACGATAGGATACAAAGTAATAAAGATGAATGCTCTTAATGGAGATGGGCTTGAGGAACTATATGAAACGTTGCAAGGTAAAACCACACTCCTGTCAGGAAATTCAGGCGTAGGAAAATCATCTATCATAAATCTCGTACTCCCACACTTAAACTTAAAGACAGGAAACGTATCGGAAACACATCACACCGGCATGCACACAACTACATTTTCCGAAATGTTTGAGCTTCCTGAAGGTGGATGCGTAATCGACACGCCGGGAGTTAAAGGATTTGGAACTATTGACTTTGACAAAGCTGAAGTTGCTCATTATTTTAAAGAAATATTCAAGTTCTCGGAAAATTGCCGATACAACAATTGTACACACACACATGAACCAGGATGTGCCGTTCTCGATGCCGTGCAACAGCACTACATAAGCGAATCACGCTACCAAAGTTACTTGAATATCCTCGAAGACGAAGCATCCGACAAATATCGCAAACCATTTTAACATCACAGGAGATATTGCAATAAACATAACACATTCTCTTGATTTGACAATTATGAACAATCTTGACAACATAAGGGAATTAATAAGCAATAATAATTTTGAACAGGCTATAAACGAGTTAAACTCTATAATAGAAAATAACAAGTCAAGTGACGAAGCTTATTTTCTACTGGGCAACGCACATAGCAAAAACAACAATTGGCGTGAAGCCATTAATGCCTATTGCAAAGCCATTGAAATTAACCCCGACAGCCCTGCAGGCATTGCTTATCAACACATAATTGAAATCATGGATTTTTTCAATCACGATTTATATAATCCGTAGCTCATTTTATTGCAATAATACTGAATTAAAAGAACTATTTGTCAAGAGCATTGTATATAATAACAAACAGAACAATTTAAAACATATATGGTTAAGCAAACGTCATCATACATAAAACTCACAGCCGTTTCTTTGATTTATGTAGCTCTATGCATATTATATTTCAGCAGTATAAAAATTCCTTACAGCATAGCCATCCCCATAGCATCATTACTAATATCGGCACTATGGGTTTCCCCTTGGCAAATTGCCCTGGCTATTGCATGTTCAGCAGTAGGAGATATAGCCGGAACGCAAGGCAATTTCATATGGCAAATGTGTGCATTTGCTCTGACACATATATTTCTCACATGGTTCTTCATAAGGCGTTTTTTCCATATTAATGGAATGACTTCGGTGAAAAACATTCTGCTTACAACAGTCATCGTTATATGTATTTGTGTATTTGCGTTGTATTTTATAATACCCGAAGTGCAAGCCGGAATGATGCGAAACGGAGCAACAATTTACGCCATCATAATATCCACTATGTTATGGTGTGCTATACTTCAAAAAGACGTAACCTATGCAATAGGTGCATGCTTGTTTGTATTGTCCGACATGATTTTAGGATGGAATCACTACGTATCTCATCTCCCCTATTCCACTTATTTGATAATGATTCCTTATTATATTTCCCAATTACTGTTTTTCATTCGTTCAGTAAAGATTTAAAGCATTTTACAAGTTCCTTTTTTACATCACAATCATTACAAACAGTTCTAAATTTGATTTCAGAAACAATCTCTCCCAGTATTCCCGGATTAGTAATAAACTTATAATATACAGGTCTTTTGGTTGTTTCCTCCACCAAGAGCACCACCTCACTTGCAATATTATTATTAAGAATTTCTTTCAAATTTACCACTCTTATAGGTCGATTATCATTTAATACCGAATCGCCAGATACTACAACGCACGCACCTTTAGACATCAACAAGTCATTTACCGTTTCTTTAACAAGTAAAGGAACAAGCAAAGCCGGAACACCCGATTTGTGTATTCCTTTCATAATTTTTCCTCTTACAGTTTTTTCTTTGAACAATAACGAATCTTCGGTCACATCATACACTCTTTTTCTATTATTTACAAGCGAAATAAAAATTCCATTATAATAAGAAGATACCCGCTTATCACCGTTTTCTCCAATTACCTCAACATAATACCATAAATCATTATCTTTCTCCACTGCTGAAAAGACTTCAGCAGTAAACAACTGTTCTTTATTCAATAAAGAAACCGATAATTCGGCACGACAATAAAAACAACTGTCATTACCAAACACATCACTTAGAATAAAATTATCTTGCCCCTGCACCACACCCACACACGCGAAAACATACAACGCTAATACACTGAAAAATTTCATTTTTATTCCCAAAAATTAATTTCACCTAAATATTTAGACACATCCACACGCATTTTTGTTCATTTAACACTTATTACATCAGATAGGAAATAAAATAGCACAACTAAATAGAAACTTTGTAACGTCAAATTTTAAATATAACATTATGGCTGATGTAAGAACAATGACAAAGGAAGATAATGTTTTTGCAACTCTTGTATCAAGAGGAAAGACATTAAAATCCATCGTAAGCCGAAATTTTTCGGAATTAAACGAAATAGTACAACTCATGTGCCTCAATTGCGGAGATTTTCACGGACTTGCACAATTAAACGTACGCAATCAATCTCAAGGATGGAGTATAAGCATGCTACTAAATATTAACAACAAAGCAAAAAGTCACATTGAGGCAGAGCCACAAAGAGATGGATTGCAATACCGATTGTCTTTTTAGCTAATTCCTTCACTTTTTCCACACATAGATGATAAACTTTCTTCGCCAATCTTTGTTATTAAAGCAGTTAATAATCTAAACAAAAGTTGAAACGTATGAAAAAGTTAATGTTTTTCGCAATTGCTTTAGGATTTTTAGTTTCATGTGGAAATTCCAAAAGTTCTAAAGGTCTATTTGCCAACGAAGATTCTTTGGCAAATGACACACTCATAGAAATTATTGGCGAATGGGTTGAAGTTCCACAAACGGGAAGCAGTGAAGCCACACAACCGGCTAAAAAGGTAAAATTCAATCGTGATTACACAATGGAAGGAACTCCGGTGGTGAAAAAAGAAAAGAAAAGAGTTGAAAACAATAATTCAACCGATTCGATTACCGTAACCACCATGATATATCAACTTTGGGACCAAGAAGGCGACACGTTGACCATGATTTCACAAAGTGCAATAGACCCCGAAATACAAGATACCGTAACATGGGGTATCGTATCACTCACAAGTGATTCGCTTCAATTGAACAATAAGCATCAAGGCACTAAAAAATACGTACGCCAAAAGCATTGATACGTCAACAAAAACAGCCCTAAAATAGTATGAAAACAAATAAAATATCAGGTTGAATAACAAAAAAACTAAAAAAAGCCCGTTTCTTATTGTGAAATGAGCTTTTTTTATGTAATTTTACACAGAATATGGTGTAAAATGTTCAAAAAGCATTTCAATCACCATAAATCAAGAAAAACAGAAAACAAACTATAACATTTCAAAATTAAAACAATTATGGTTTATTCACATGAAGTACAAGAAATGTGCTGCGTAAAGAAAGGTGCAAACCACCCTTCTGCTCCAATTCCTGAAGAAGGAAAATGGGTTAGATCAAAAGAAATCAAAGACATTTCAGGTCTTACTCACGGTATCGGTTGGTGTGCCCCACAACAAGGTGCATGTAAATTGACTCTTAACGTAAAAGAAGGTATTATTCAAGAAGCATTGGTTGAAACAATCGGATGTTCAGGTATGACTCACTCTGCTGCTATGGCAAGTGAAATTCTTCCTGGCAAAACTTTGCTTGAAGCATTGAACACCGACCTTGTGTGTGATGCTATCAACACTGCAATGCGTGAATTGTTCTTGCAAATCGTTTATGGTCGTACTCAATCTGCTTTCTCTGAAGGCGGTCTTGTAGTAGGAGCATCTCTTGAAGACCTTGGTAAAGGTTTGCGTAGCCAAGTTGGTACAATGTTCGGAACTCTTGCTAAAGGTCCTCGTTACCTTGAAATGGCTGAAGGATATTGCACTCGCATGGCTCTTGACGAAGATAATCAAGTTATCGGTTACGAATTCCTTCACTTAGGTAAATTCACCGACTTCTTGAAGAAAGGCGTTCCTGCTGAAGAAGCTCTACAACAAGCTAAAGGTCACTACGGACGTTTTGAAGAAGCTGCTAAATATATTGACCCACGTAAAGAATAATAAGGAGGATATACAACTATGATTAGAGAAGTAAAATTTGAAAGTCAAGACCGTCGTATAAAGCAAATTCTTGCTGCTTTGAACGAAAACGGCATTAAAGATATTGAAGAAGCTAACGCTATCTGCGAATCTTACGGTATTGATCCTTATAAGGCTTGTGAAGAAACTCAACCTATCTGTTTTGAAAACGCAAAATGGGCTTACGTTGTAGGTTGTGCTATTGCATTGAAAAAAGGTTGTAAAAACGCTGCTGAAGCTGCTGAAGCTATCGGTATCGGTCTTCAAGCATTCTGTATCCCTGGTTCTGTTGCCGACGATCGTCTTGTAGGTCTTGGACACGGTAACCTTGCTGCACGTCTTCTTCGTGAAGAAACTAAATGTTTCGCTTTCTTGGCTGGTCACGAATCTTTCGCAGCTGCTGAAGGTGCTATCAAAATTGCAGCTAAAGCTGACAAAGTACGTAAAGAACCTCTACGCGTAATCCTTAACGGTCTTGGTAAAGACGCTGCTATGATTATCTCTCGTATCAACGGTTTTACTTATGTACAAACTGAATTTGACTACGCTACAGGTGAATTGAAAATAGTTAAAGAAACTCCATACTCTAACGGTCCTCGTGCTAAAGTTAAGTGCTACGGTGCCGACGATGTTCGCGAAGGTGTGAAAATCATGTGGCATGAAGGTGTTGACGTTTCTATCACAGGTAACTCTACCAACCCAACTCGTTTCCAACACCCGGTAGCAGGTACTTACAAGAAAGAACGCGTACTTGCAGGTAAGCCATACTTCTCAGTAGCTTCTGGTGGTGGTACAGGTCGTACATTGCACCCAGACAACATGGCTGCTGGTCCTGCTTCTTATGGCATGACCGACACATTGGGTCGTATGCACTCTGATGCTCAATTCGCAGGTTCTTCTTCAGTTCCGGCACACGTTGAAATGATGGGATTCTTAGGTATTGGTAACAACCCTATGGTAGGTTGTACTGTTGCTTGTGCAGTTGACGTTGCTACTGCTCTTAGCAAATAATATCACCCACATAACCCAATAAATTAAAAAAGAGCTTTCTTATAGAAAGCTCTTTTTGTTTATTTCAAATACGAATAATCCTAAAATTTCATTTTTTCACGAGTTCCATACCTTTTCTCAAAGCCTCTTCATTTAAAGGTATCAAACTGTGATGACGCTCAGGCAATGTTTTTTTCAAGCCTTTCAACACACTTTCTATAGCAACCATAGGCTTAACCTTAAGCAACGCTCCAAGCACAAGCATATTAAACGCTTTAGCATTTTGCATTTCAAAGGTAGCATCCATTGCATCTACACGATACACATTTATATCGGTTCTTTCCGGCACGCGATTTATTCCATAGCTATCGTAAATAAGAATGCCTCCGGGCTTAACCTTTGACTCAAATTTATCAAGACTCTGCTGATTAAGTACCACAGCCACATCATAGCAATCAAGAATAGGCGAGCTTATTCGCTCATCGCTTAAAATAACGGTTACATTTGCTGTTCCACCACGCTGTTCAGGACCATAAGAAGGCAACCAAGTTACTTCCTTATCTTCCATAAGTCCGGAATAAGCAAGTATTTTACCCATTGACAAAACTCCTTGACCGCCAAAACCGGCTATAATTATTTCTTCTTTCATAAATTCTACGATTTTATTCGTTTTTCAAGTCTCCGAGCGGATATTTTTTGAACATGTGTTCTTTCATCCATTCATTTGCTTGAACAGGCGTAAGTTTCCAACCCGAATTGCAAGTACTTACTATTTCTACAAGCGAAGTACCTTTTCCTGCCATACTGTTTTCAAAAGCCTTACGTATTGCAGCCTTTGTTTTACGCACTTCAGCCGGTGTATGAACACTTCTACGCGTTACATAGCATGTTCCATCGAGTTGCGCAAGCAACGGAGCAATAGCCAAAGGATGCCCATTTAAGTCCACCCTGCGACCATAAGGCGTTGTTGCCGTTTTCATGCCGAGCAGTGTTGTAGGAGCCATTTGCCCGCCTGTCATACCATAAATTCCATTATTTATGAAAATAATGGCAATATTTTCCCCTCTATTTGCTGCATGAATGGTTTCGGCTGTTCCTATCGCAGCAAGGTCCCCGTCACCTTGATAAGTAAACACCAAATTGTGCGGAGTAAGACGTTTAACTGCAGTAGCCACCGCAGGAGCTCTACCATGAGCAGCTTCCACCCAATCAACATCTATATAATTGTAAGCAAACACGGCACACCCCACAGGACAAACACCGATAGTGCTTTCTTCCATGCCCATTTCCTCTATAACCTCAGCTATGAGCTTATGTACTACTCCATGGCTACAGCCAGGACAATAATGCATGTGATTATCGTTCAAGAGAGCGGGTTTCTTATAAACGCAATTCTCCGGTTTTATAATATCTTCAGGTTTCATAACGTCTTTCTCTCTTTTATTTCACAAAACTTTCTTTCAAAACGCCCAACACTTCGTCTGGATTAGGTATTACACCGCCATAACGTCCATAATGTCGCACATCCACCCTGCAATTTACGGCAAGTTTTACATCTTCAACCATTTGACCTGCACTAAGTTCTACAACAAGAATACCTTTTGCATTTTTAGCAGCTACATCTATTGCTTTAGAAGGGAATGGCCACAAAGTAATAGGACGTAACAAACCCACCTTCAAGCCTTCTTCACGAGCAAGTTCTTTCACTTTTTCGCATATACGAGCCACACTGCCGAATGCAACTATCAAATAATCGCAATCTTCGGTATCTTGAGACTCACATCTCACTTCATTAGCTTCTATTTTTTGATATTTGGCTTGTATTCGCTGATTGATAGCTTCCATTGCAGGAGCTTCAAGTTCGAGCGATGTAATAACATTGCGTTTTCTGCCTTTCTTACCTGTTACAGCCCACGGACATTGCTCACGCACTTGTTCTTCGGTGCGTCTTGCACGTTGTTCGGGGAGAACCACTTTTTCCATCATCTGCCCCACTATGCCATCGGCAAGAATCATTGCCGGAGTGCGATATTTAAAAGCAAGGTCCCAAGCCAAAGCCACAAAATCACACATTTCTTGCACACCCGATGGAGCAAGAGTTATCAATCGATAATCGCCATGACCGCCGCCTTTGGTAGTTTGAAAATAATCGGCTTGCGATGGCTGAATGGTGCCAAGTCCCGGACCTCCACGCATACAATTAATAATCAATGCAGGAAGTTCTGACGCCGCTATATAGGAAATACCTTCTTGCATAAGGCTCACTCCCGGACTTGACGAAGATGTACACACCACCTTGCCACAACCGGCACCGGCATATACCATATTTATAGCCGCAACTTCACTTTCAGCTTGCAAAACCACCATACCGGTAGTTTCCCATGGCATTTCAGATTCAAGAGTTTCAAGAACTTCCGATTGCGGCGTAATAGGATAGCCGAAATATCCATCGGCTCCATATCTTATCATAGCATGAGCCAAAGCCTCATTGCCTTTCATCAATCTTATTTCCGATTCCATAATGATTATGATTTTAAGTTTCCTGTGCCCTATACACAGTAATACAACCATCGGGGCAAACCAAAGCACAGCTTTGGCATCCAATACATTTTTCAGGATTTTTCATGTAAGCGAAATGATAACCGCGATTATTCACTTCTCTCGGTTGCAATTCAAGAACATCAAGCGGACAAGCAACGCGACACAGGTCACAACCCTTGCAACGTTCCACATCCACTACCACTGCACCTCTTATTTTCGCCATAACTTTTTTCTAATATTATACTACACAAAGTTATTGTAAAGTTTTTCTTATATATGGTATTTAACATTTTTTTAATCGCACTTTAACCTTTGGCACAAAAGTGCGATTTTTGGGCATTTTTGTCATTCTCATGGTACGTTTTTCACAAATATTGCAATTACGTGCTTAATAAAGGCATTTAGTCCTCATTAAAGATATAATTAAGAAATGTGTTAAAATCCTTAACGTAAGTAAAATCTTCAGCCACTTTTTCAACCCAATTCTCACAAAAGAAATAGCTGTCGGGAACCTCTTTTTTACACAAATATTCTTTCATTTTTATATATTCGGCATTAGGGTTATCCTTACTGTAGCCTCGTGGCACAACCTTCAATTTATCGCCATAAAACGTAAAGCGTGATGAAAAATCGGGATTTTCAAGAATAGACCTAAATTCTTCTATATTTGCATCTATTTCGCTGCGAAGACGAGATAAAATACTACTCTCGGGCCACCAAATACCGGCATGCAAAGCCGAATTTCCCGGTTCCATGTGCAAATAACAAGCAGCTTGCACACATTTCCTGCCTTTTCGACCAAATACAGCCGAAAAATAAGTTTTATAAGGACTTTTATCGGCACTGAATCTTATATCTCTGTATATGCGATAGGCACAATCATTAACACGCAGTCCCTTCAACGAATCATCATATTCGCTCATTAGCCCAATGAGACGTGCTATATCACTTTCCCACGATTTACGCAGCTCAAGGTACTCTGTCTTTCTTTCATTAAACCATTCACGTTTATTGTTTACAGCCAGACCTTTTAGAAACTCGTAAGTATCTTTCATGTTTCCCATAAAACAATGCTATTTATTAGTTTTAATACCATAAAATTACAACAATAAAACATTTTATCCAAAAATTGTATCAGCACATAAAAAACGTAAGGCCTACACTCACGTGCAAGCCTCACTACCCAAATTAAAATTCCATTTTTATTTCTAAAGATCACAATTTGAAATAGTCAATAAGAAATCACTTCTTATTTAACTTTTTCATATATGTATACTTCGTGTATTTCTTTAGTGTAACCTTCGTTAGTGAACGGACCTTGAGACATACCAAGAATGATTTGAGTACCACGGTTGTTCAATACAAGAAGATCGTCAGTAGATGGGTCAATGCATAGACCTTCGATTTCACCTGCACGACGGAAGTCAAGCATTTCACGGAACAATTCAAGACGTCCCGCCATAGCACCACCTGCGATTTTACCCTTGCGGATAACAGGTTTACCATTCTTATCAAGTTTCACGCTCCAAGGATTTTCCTTTTCAGGTTCTTGACCGTTAATCAAGCCTGTGAAAGGAACTTGTGTAATGTCGGCAATGTAAATATTATCTGCAATGTGGTAAGTTGATTCACCATCGTCGGCAGCAAACAACATTTTACCGTCGGTAATATAAATACCTTGACACCAGTAAGGCATTGGACGACATTGCATCTTAGTATAATATTGCTTTGTTTCCAAGCTGTAGCAATATACGTAACGGCTATCAACCCAGTCACTCATCCAAATCATGTTTTTATCACGGTCAACTGCAAGACCTGATACTTCTACTTGACCTGATTCAGCACACCATGGAATATCTTCAATCCATTCCAATGTATTAGCGTCATATACAGAGATTGCAATATTGTAACCACGACCGAATTCAAATTTTTCATTTCCGGTATAAATTTTACCATCATGAACATCGATATCACCAAAGTGGTTAGCCAATTTTGGATTAGGGAACAATGGATCTTCCTTAGTTTGTACTCTCTTCTTCACAAGATTCCAATTCTTGTCATATTTGTATAGACCACGAGTGTCTGATACATAGAAATAATCCTTATCGGCTGCAATTCCTTGACGTCCGGGAACTTCAACAACTTTTTTCAATCGATACTCTGTTCCAAGGTGCTGAGCGTTTACGCCTACAGCAAGCAATAAAGCTGAAAGAGCAAATAATAACTTCTTCATAATGCGATAGTTTTAAGTTAATTAATAATGATATTAGTTTCGTTTTTTAGAATTTGAATAGACCCATGATTTGGATTTGGTCTGCTCCGTCGGTACCATTAGCCTTTTCAACCTTGCTACTATAGAATGAGTGGTTATAGTTAGCTTGTAGCTTGAAGTTTTTGCATACTTCATAAGATACGCCTAAAAGAGCACGATTATAATTATTCAAAGTGGTTGTATTTTTGTCGTCTTTGTACATATCCCAACGTGCTACAGGAAGCCATTTTCCAAGGTGATAAGCAGCCAAGACATAAGCACCCTTTTCGTCTACATTACCTTTATCACTCTTAATCATACCAAATTCAGCACGAAGGTCAAGACCTGTAGGATTGTTATACCATGCACCTACAATGAAACGATTCATTGGTAGATATTTTTTTTCATTATTAGAATATTCACCCCAATTATAAGCACCCTTAATCATCAAATTCTTAATAGGACGGTAAGTCAATGCTCCAATAATGTCTTTTGACTTATTATTATCATCTTTACATGGAAGAGAACCATTAGTAACAGCAAAGTTATAAGACAAACGATTGAAACCTTCTTCTGAAGGAAGAACATCACCCATCAACATAACACCAAGGTCACGACCATAATCTACGAAATTATAACCGATTGCGTTACGGCATGCCATACGATAACAAATGTTAGAGAAGTCTACAGTTTCCAATGTAGCTGGAGAAATATCATAGTTTTCAAATCCCATAGGAGTGTAGAATTGACCTGCACGAACTTGGAATTGAGGTTTGATTTTCCATGTTGCAAATGCATCCATTACTTGAAGATTCTTTTGTCCGTTATCGTTAGTTGAACCTGCAATACCATTGAACGCTTCGATTTGCAAACGGAAAGCTACATTACTTGCTACTTTACCGTCAACCATAAGACGAAGACGCTTAGCTTGGAAAGATGATGATGAAGTGTTTCCATTATCGGTCCAGTTCCAACCTGTTTGTAAATAACCGGAAACTTTTACCGGCAGTTTAGCCAAAATTTGTTCTACTGAATTTTGAGGAGCAGGAGCTGCTTCCGGTTCAGCAACTTCAGTTGCAAACATAGGAGTTGCTATCGCAAGACCTAATACAAATGCTAAAGTTTTTTTCATGTCATTTAAATTTTTAATGTTTAAAAAATAGTTTTTAAACGGTTAGTAAATAAATATTTATCTCGATTAATAGTTTTATTTGTTTCAATATTCAACACCTCGCGATTTAAGCAATAGTTTACCGAATTCCTCGATATTCAATGCTGTTATATCGGGCTGCGGATTGGAATTGAGTGCTGTGTCAAGAGTAGTTTCTCCCGATAGCACCAAAACACCGAGCGAACCTGCATTTTGAGCTGTTGCCACATCGGTATAAATGCGGTCACCGCACATAGCCACTTCATCGGGTGCCATGCCGTATTTTGTTTGAATACATTTCAACATATCAGGATTAGGCTTTCCTATCACTATGTCGGGTACGCGTCCTGTTGCATGTTCTATACACTTGCACATTGAACCGCAATCCACAAGCACCACCTCTTGGTCGGTAGGACACACGCGGTCGGGATTGGTAGCAATGTATTTTATACCTTGTGAAGCCCACCATGCAGCTCTGCAAAGACGAGAATAGCACAATGTCATATCAAATGCTACAACAAGTATATCGGGACGATCGGCAGGATCATCGGCAGTCATTTCAAAACCGGCATCTTCAAACTCCTTGATCATACTTGGAGTACCAAGTACAAAGAAGCGTTTTGCATCAGGGTGATTTTGCTTGATATAATCAATAGTAGCAACTGCAGTTGTGTACATTTCTTCAGGTGTGGCATCTATACCCAAGCCTTTCAATTTCTTCAAATAATCGGGTATGCTTTTGGTAGGGTTATTAGTCAAGAACGAATAACTGATACCATTATCCGACAATCTTTTCAAAAAATTCTTGGTGAATGGGAACAAAGTTGAACCCATGTATATAGTACCATCCATGTCGAGTGCAACATGCTTGATTTTGGCACAAGCCTTCATCATTTGCTCTTCGCTCATAGGCGACATGTATTTATCAAATTCTGCCATATTCAATATCTTATTTTCTTATTATGAAAAGATTTGATATTTTTTATTTTTTTATTTCAAGTGAACGTTTGTAACCGTCACGAGGAGCTTGCCACATTGTCAAGAATACCAAAGCTCCTATAAGACCTACTACGATGAATGTTACAAATACCCAATCCCAACCGAAATTATCGGCAATAAGACCTATACCGATAGCCGATAGAGCCGAACCAATGTAACCAAGCACACCGGCAAGACCGTTGGCTGTAGCTGAAGCTTCTTTTGTAGCTTGATTGGCTGAAGCAATTCCTATCAAGGCTTGAGGACCGTAGATAAAGAATCCTCCCATAGCCAAGAATGTGGTTGAAACGGCAATATGCACATTAGGAAGCAATGCAAACGCTCCAAGGAACACTACAGCTCCCACCATACATATCAAGCACATGCGGTGAGCTTTTCCTTTAAATATTTTATCAGTAGCCCATCCTGCAAAAATAGTACCTACGATTGCAGTGATTTCAAATATTGCAACTACCCAAGCAGCACTTTTAATGTTCATTCCACGATCTTCGGTCAAGAACTTAGGACCCCAATCAAGTACGCCCATACGCAACACATAAACGAAAACATTGGCTATTGAAAGAGTCCAGACCCAACGGTTTTTCCATACCATGTGTTTCAAAAAAGCCGATTGAGAGACTTTATCTTTACTGTCGGAATCCTTGCTTGTCTTTGTATCGGGCAAATCAGGCAAACCTACCGATTTAGGGTCATCTTTCAATCCCACATACAACCAAACAGCTCCCAACACCGCAAGACCGGCAGGCATCCAGAAACACCATTTCCAAGCTCCTATATGTTTAGCATATTGAAGCACTTTGTTAAGACCTTCGGTAGTTGACGGGTCTACATTCAAATTGGCAGCAATGGTTGCGATAACCTCAGGATTATTACTCATATCGGTTCCCAAATGTCCCATTATGTAACCACAAACCACTACTGCAAGAGATGCACCTATAGAGTGAGAGGTGTTCCAAATAGACATTTTGGTGGCAAGTTCTGATGGATGAATCCATTGAGGTAGCAAACGAGCACACGGTGGATAACCGAAACCTTGAAAATATTGATTTAATACTATTGTAACCCCCATTATCATGATAAGCATATTCACTACTTGCGGACCTTGAGCTACTCCTGTAATGGCGTAACTTAAATCATACCCGAAGCCAAAAGCAAGGTTGGACGCCGCACAAAGCAATAATCCAAGAGCCATAATAGCTTTGGAACTATACTTATCTACTATAAATCCGTTAATAAATCGAGATAAACCATATACTACCGAACCTATGGCAATTACTATACCGAAACTGGTATTTGAAATACCAAATTCAGCAGTAAGACCCGGCATGGCAATAGAGAAGTTTTTTCTCACAAAATAGAAAATCGCATAACCAATCATTGACACCACGATGGTACGCATCTGCCATGATTTGAATTTTTTTACTGTTTCAGGACTCATTGAGCCGTATATCGATTCTTTTTCCATGATAAAGTTATTTTATTATTCAAGTTAAATAGTTTAGCGATTAAGTTTAATGGTTTCTTCAACATCTATAGCATCGGCAAGCACCGATATTGGGTTAAATACTTTCTTGGTAGTACTCATTTCCACCTGCCATTTACACGTTTCACAATCGGTTACCACAAAGTCCACACCCGATTCCTCGATTTGCTTAAACAATGAGGCTCCTATCTTCTGCGATGTTTCATAATTTTCTTTTTTGAAACCGTAAGTGCCACCTATACCGCAACATTGGGAATCTAATTCAACCAAGTCTACTCCAGGAATCATTTTCAATAATGAGATTGAATAAATTTTCCAACCCATTTTTTCCATGTGGCAAGCAGTTTGATAAGCAATGCGTGCTTTATAATCTTTCTTAAAAGCTATTTTTACTTTGCCATCTTCCAAAAGTCGGTAAATAAAACGAGTGGCAAGAGTGATGTTGTCTCTTATATCATCATTGTCCACATTAAGCAAATGAGGATATTCATCCCTCATCGTAAATGTGCAAGTTGAAGATGTAGTCAATACCACATTGCCGGCTTTTCTTATAGAAGACATGTTTTGCTTGGCTTGTTTTGTAGCTTGTGAAATCAAGCCGTTGGACATAAGAGCCACCCCACAGCATTTTTCCTTTTCAAGCAAATTAACGCCATATCCTAATGCATTCATGACTTTTACCAAGTCTTGACCAAGTTTAGGATAATTATAATTCACATAGCAACCATGGAAATAACTTACTTGATTTTTATATTGCACCTGACTTGCTACGACTTTACGCTTAAACCAGGTTTCAAATTTCATTCCTGAATATTTAGGGAACGTGCGATGATGGTCGATTGCCAACACTTTATCCATTACAAGCTTCACCGGTTTCATTCCCAAAGCAAAATTTGTAATAGGAGCCACAAGAGTTGCCATTGTTCCTACGAAATCGGTATTGGCAAGCATTACATCACGGAATTTCACCTTTTTAGGTCCATATTCCATGCGGGCACGTTGAATAATATCACCTATTTTAACACCCGAAGGACAAGCCACCTCACAACGTTTGCAATTCAAACACATTTTAAGCATTTCATCAAAAAAAGCCTTATCTTTCAATCGCATACGTTCACCGTCGGGACCTGCTTGTTTCGGTCCGGGATATAACGGATTTACCGATGAAACGGGGCAGTAAACCGTACACACAGTACATTTTAAGCACTGTTCAAAATTATCCTTGCTTATGCTGTAACGTTCCTTTTCCATCGTCATCCTTTTTTAATCAATTCAGCCACACGAAGACCAGTTATTATCGACAAGCCTCCCATTGAAGCTTCTTTTATTTGATTGGCTCCGCTTAACACAGACCCTGCTACATACAAATTTTCTACAGTTTTTCCACCTTTTCGAGCCTTAAAACCGGCATCGGTTGCCACTCCGAAACGCATATAGGGCTGTTCTTCAAAGAATTGTTCTTTATACCATTCTCCCCTATCGCTTACGGCATTCACATCAAGCCCGAAAACAGGTTCATATATCTCATTGGGTGCTCCTGCCACACCATGACCGAAAAAGTTACCTGTTGCAAGGACATAATCATCGGCAATAAGTTTTTCATCGGCAAGGTTATGAGTAGTAACCCATTGGATTTTATCATTTTCCAGAACTCCGCCCTCAACGGTGTCGCCCGATAAGATTACACCGCCTAACGAACGGAAATAATTGTTCAAAAGACCTTGCAAACGCACTCCCGGTACTGATGGAGGTAATGTTGCAACCAATTTTATTTCACAATTAGTCAATTGCTTCAATTTCTCGACTTGTTCATTGCTTTTCCAGCCGAAAACTGCAGGAAGAAGCACTAAATCTTGGTTTTCGCATTTGCTATTGATTGCTTCAGCCACTTTTTCTATACCGGCGGTTTCTACGGTCTTAGCTATATTGATAGAACGCATTTCGCTTGCGTTTTCACGTCGATTTTCAAGTTCGGGTAAAGTAAAATGGGCAACGTTGCACACTACACCCATTTTTTCAAGACCTGCAACGATGAATTTAATAGGCAAATCAAGATAACCTGCTACATTTAGTAACAATATCTTTTTGCCTTTCAACGATTCTACATCTTCTACCGAAATATACTCTTCAAGCGTAAGCCATGTGGGTCGCAATGTACCAAGCGGAGTTAATCTGCTATGATTTACCGCATTATTTCCTGTTACATTCACTCCCGCTTTCTTCAAGAATGAAGGCACTTCGCCAGACAAACGTTTAACATTTTCAGTTCCTACGAGAGAATAAGGATGCTCCGGATTCAATGAAGACAAAGCATCGATGGGCGACTTGACGTCTTGATTACCGGTATAGCCCAATAAATCAAACGAACCGCCGAAAAAATGCAACGCACTTTGACCACTCGAAACAATAGCACAACGTTTGCCTTGTTCGGCAAGGCTGATACCGCAAGCCAACCCGCTTAATCCGCCTCCTATTATGATAGTATCAAATTTCATTGCGATTCTTCTGTTTTATTGTTTAACTCTTTGCTCAATCCACATAAGCCTTCATAAATCCACGACATAAATTGTGCTTCATTCATGGTATCGCCCCATGCAATCGAAGACATTCCTTTCCAGCGTTCTTGTATAAAGTCTGCCATATCGGCTTTTGCTCTATCCGCACATCCGTGAGCTTTAACCATTAGCCCTGCTGCACGACATGCACAAAGACCTCCTTGACAAGTACCCATACCTACGCGGGTTCTTCTACGCAAATTTACTATTTTTTCTATATGTAGATTATCAATTGCATAATTTATTTCACCTGCGGTCACTCCTTCGCACTCACAAACGAGCGAATCGTCATATTTATCGTTTGAAGGTATTTTATCGGCAAAGTTTCCATGGCGATATTGTGCAGCCTTGTGAGCGATCTTTCCTTCATATTCGGTTTCGGTGCTTCCGGTAGAACCAGGCAAGCAATCTACAGCTGTGCGACATTTCTCAGTGTTTCCAAGTTTTTCGCAAGCAAGATTGGTAGCCCATTCAGCCATTAAGCGATAAGTCATCAACTTGCCTCCGGTAATGGTTATAAAACCTGCCAAGCCATCACGCTTTTCATGGTCAAGGCACACAATACCTCGACTTATACTTCGTCCGGAAGGGTCATTATCAGATGCCACCAATGGACGCACACCTGCGTAAGCTCTCAAGATGCGTGTGGTTGCCAATGACGGTGCAAGCATTTCGCCTTCACGCATAAGCACATCTACTTCTTCTCGAGTAACTCGCATATCGTCAACTTCTTCAAAAGGAACTCGTGTGGAAGTTGTTCCTATCACACACACGGTATCACCGGGAACCAATATATCGGCATCGGCAGGCTTACGGCAACGATTAATCACCATATTATTCACACGATGACCGAAAACAAGCAACGCACCCTTTGCCGGGAACATTCTCACAGTGATTCCTGCTTTTTCGGCAACATTATGTCCCCAAATGCCGGCTGCATTTATGGTTATATTGGCATAGAATTTACATTTTTCTTTCGTCTTGTGGTTTATGGCTTCCACTCCTACCACCGTAGTATTTTCTATTATCAGAGAAGTTACTTCGTGATAAGTAAGAAGTTCTGCTCCATGCAATTTTGCATCAAGAGCATTAGCCATAGTCAAGCGGAACGGGTCAACAGCACCATCGGGCACTCTCACCGCTCCTATTAATGAGGGATTCACCGCAGGTTCGAGTATTTTAGCCTCTTTGGGGTCTATTATCTCAGCTCTTATTCCTGCAGCTGTACAAGATTCCACAAATTTCGCTTGATAAGCAAGGTCGTCTTCGGGAAGAGTTATAAACAAGCCGTCGGTTTCTTCCACGCAATGGCTTGCAATTTTGCGTAACAACATATTTTCTTCTATACACTCGCGAGCCGATTCGCCATCGGTTACAGCATATCTTGCTCCACTATGAAGAAGCCCGTGATTGCGACCTGTTGCACCGTTAGTCAAGTCAAATCGTTCCAAAAGCAAAGTTTTCAATCCTCGCTTGGCACAATCTCTAGCAGTTCCGGCACCTGTCGCACCACCGCCTATAACTATCACGTCATATTGTTTTCCGTGTGTCACGCTCATAATGTCTTCTTTTATTATAGCAACCTTTTTTCAAGATTGAAAGTTTTCATGTTTTAAAAAACCTTTTCAAAGTTTAGCACGTTTCGTTTCAAAACCTTTTTAGCTTTACTTCGAAACAAAGATATGGTATTTATTTTTCACAAACAAACATTTTTTGTAAAAAAAATCACTTCATTTCATTTTTTTTGACACGCTATATAATAAAGGTGTATAACACACTTATATTAAAAAACATTTGTTTTATCCGATAAAATTATTTAACTTGCAGAATATTAATAGAAAGCTACTACAATAATGACAAAAGAAGAACGATATAACGCAATAATGAATCTACTTTTACAGCACGATTCCATTCTTGTGACCGAACTTGCAGAGAAATTGAACGTGTCTTCGGTTACAATACGAAAAGATTTAACCGAACTTGAAAAAGCACAACGACTTTACCGAAATCACGGAAAAGCCATACTCATGAGTCCTTACGCCCCAAATCGCTCTATAAGCGAAAAAGAAAAGTATCACACCGACGAAAAACAAATCATCGGGGCTTGCGGTGCATCTATCATAGAACCTAAAGACTCCATTATAATTGCTTCTGGCACTACCGTTCATGCTCTTGCTCGAAACATTTCGCTTTCTTCGCCACTCACTGTAATCACTTCTTCGATGAAAGTTTCCGAAATTCTTTCAATCGACGAAAATATCACCATAATACAATTAGGTGGCACCTTGCGACACAGTAGTCTTTCTGTTGTAGGCAATAACGCCGAAGATTTTTTAACCAATTTTGCTTGTAGCAAGCTGTTTTTGGGCGTTGACGGCATAGATTTGAACTTCGGCATAACCACAACCGACATGCAAGAAGCCTCGCTTAACCGTGCAATGATGAAAGCCGCTCAAAAAACCATAGTTCTTGCCGACAGTTCTAAATTCGGACGTCGTGGTTTTAGCAAAATTGCCAATATGGAAGAAATAGACCATATCATCACCGACAGCAAAGTATCGCCACACATAGTGAAAAGAATTGAAGAAATGGGCATACAACTCACCATTGCCGAATAAAAAAGCCTTTTTTCTTTACTTTTTCTCAAAAAAATGCAGAAAAAACACGATATTTATTTTGTAGTTTAAAAATAATGCGTACCTTTGCATTCGGATTTGCGCATGTGGCGTAATTGGTAGCCGCGCTAGACTTAGGATCTAGTGTCGAGAGACGTGGGGGTTCGAGTCCCTTCATGCGCACCAAGTCAAAGAGGTTCATCACACGATGAACCTCTTTTTTCATCCCCCTACCCCCAAAAAGGAGTCAGCGTTTTTTTTTCGGTGGGCGGAGACGGTGTCAAGAGTATAGTGTTGCCAACCTAAACATAAAGAATTTGGGGTCAGTAGAAATTTAGTGGAGATAGTGTTTTTTGAATAACAAAGAAATGCCGAAGACATTAACCACTCTGTTTTCAGTTATGAGTTTTAACATTTCAGTTTCTACTAAGCTATCTACAATATAAACGATGAAACGATGTGAATCTTTGATTCACATCGTTTCTCTATCTCATCACCCACAAAAGGCAGTACCTAAACGCCTTCTTAATAAATCAAGATGTCATTTTACTGTTTATTGAAAGAAATCGCTCATGCGTTGAAAAATAGATTTCTTTTTCTCCTCAGTAGGCCTTATATTTTCACTGTCGCGAAGTTTCTCTATAGCTTCACGTTCTTCCTTATTAAGTGTTTCAGGCACATAAACAGATATATTGATATATTCGTCGCCCGTACCATAATAATTAGGAGAAGGTAAACCTTTACCTTTCAATCGCAACACTTTGCCCGGCTGTGTTCCCGGTTCGATGGTTACACGAGCCACACCGTCGATAGTAGGCACTTCCACTTTTCCACCGAAAACGGCTGTCGGGAAATCTATCATCAAGTTATAAATGATATTGTTTTCGTCGCGAATCAATTCAGGGTCTTTATCTTCGGCTATCACAATAAGCAAATCGCCAGAAATTCCACCATGACGTGGTGCATTACCCTTGCCTTGCATGCGTAACATATTTCCATCGGCAACACCTGCAGGAATGTTTATAGTTACCACATCTTCGCTCTTAACAACACCCTCTCCACCACAATCCTTACATTTATGGTTGATTATGCGACCCTCACCATGACAGTTGGGGCATACGGTTTCTGATTGCATCATGCCGAACATGGTTTGTTGTGTGCGTATTTGTGTACCGCTACCGTTACAAGCCGAGCATGTAGTGAAATCGGTTCCGTTTTCAGCACCTGTTCCGTTACAAGTCTTACAAGAAACATAGCGTGGAATCTTGATTTTCTTTGTCAAGCCGTGTGCTACATCTTTAAGTGATACATGCACGGTGATACGCAAATCGTCACCTACATTTTGACGACGACGACCGCCACCACGACGACCACCACCGCCAAAGCCACTAAAACCGCCGAAGCCACCACCAAAGATGTCGCCAAAGTGGCTAAAAATGTCTTCCATTGACATTCCCGCTCCGCCAAAGCCACCTGCTCCGCCAAAACCACCGCCATTCATTCCGGCGTGACCGTATTGGTCATATCTTGCACGTTTATCGGGATTACTCAACACGTCATAAGCCTCAGCTGCTTCCTTGAATTTTTCTTCGGCAGCCTTCTTTTCCTCTTCGCTTTTACCTTGCTGACGGTCGGGATGATATTCAATAGCCTTTTTACGATATGCTTTTTTCAATTCATCGGCTGTTGCTGTTTTTGCAACACCAAGCACTTCGTAGTAGTCTCTTTTTTCCATTGTGTGATTGTTTTGTTGAATAAAAAATTATTGACCAACCACAACTTTAGCGTGTCGCAACACTTTATCGTTGATGGAATAGCCTTTTTGCACCGTGTCGATAATCTTGCCTTTCAAGTCTTCGCTTGGAGCAGGGAATGTTGTTACAGCCTCATGCACGTCGGCATCAAATGTTTCCCCCGTGGTTTTCATTTCTTTTACACCGTTGCTTTCAAGATATTTAACGAACTTATTATATATAAGTTCCACACCTTCACGAAGGGCTTCCACGTCATCGCTTTTGGCATTGGCTTCGATTGCTCGGTCGAAATCGTCGATTATTGGCAAAATGTTACGCATTGCGTTTTCTGCACCGTTTTTAATGATTTCGGCTTTGTCTTTTATCGAACGTTTGCGGAAATTGTCAAATTCCGCCATCAAGAACATATATTCTTTCTTTTCTTTTTCAAGTTTAGCTTCCAAGTCGGCTATACGTTCTTCCGGAGTAGCTTCTACAGGTTGTTCCTGTGCGTTTTCCTCAGCAACCGCCTCTTTTTCGGCTGTTTCTTCCACTTCGTTTACTGTTTCTTCGTTTTTTAAATCTTCCTTGTTACTCATATATATAGTGTTCTTTATTTTTTGCAATTATACCAATTTACGACAAATCCGGACGCGATTTGTCGCATGTAAAATTGTTATTAGCAAAAACATTGCCAAAATGACACATTAATAGCAAATGTCTTGCTTGACTACTTCCCTTTTAGAGATTTATAACATAAGAATTCATCCCTTCAAATATTTTTTTGGCTTTTTCTGCCATATTGGCACTTTCAAAAATGCCGAAAATCGATGAACCTGAGCCACTCATTGAAGCATAAACGGCTCCCGACTGCTTGATTTTATCCTTTATTTCACTCAATTCAGGGTGTGTCGAAAATACACTCGGCTCAAAATCGTTTTTCAAAGCGTTTTTCCACTTGTCGATAGGCATTTTTATAACTTCGGCAAGCGGAGTGTCACTCTTGCGAGGCGTAACTCTTGAATAGGCTTCGGCAGTAGGCACACTCACGTCGGGTTTTACCAACAGCAACGTTTTACCATGCAAAGGCACGTCTATTGGAGACAACACATCACCTATTCCGGTTGCCATCATCGGGCTGTTATAAATAAAAAAAGCACAATCGGCACCCAAACGTGCGGCTCGCTTGGCAAGTTCTTCTTTTGTGAGGTTAAGTTCAAACATCTCATTGAGTGCGAGCAACACATTTGCCGCATCTGAAGATCCTCCACCCAATCCGGCTCCATCGGGGATATTTTTATGCAAATAAATATCCACCGGTGGCAAATCAAACTCTTTTTCCATCAAGCGATAAGCCTTAACCACAAGATTTTTTTCCATAGGGCAATCTATCACTCTGCCATAGGTTGTGAGTGTAGTTTCACTGCCACGAGCCGGCACTATCTCCACTATATCTTGCAATGCTATGGGATAAAACACTGTTTCTATGTCGTGGTATCCATCGGGACGTCGATTCACTATGTCGAGACCCAAATTTATCTTGGCGTTAGGAAATTTTATCATGTATTTTATGATTTTAGCAGATGCAAAATTACAAAATACTTTTCATATTATCACATTGTGAACAATACTGTGAAAAAAATGTGAGGAATATTAAGGTGAATAGTTTTTGTTATAAACAGCGTTTCATTAACTTTGCACAGAGAAAACAAAAATGTAGAAATGGCAAACGAAGATAGACCGTACAACAATTACAAACAGTCGAGAAAGCAAGACAAAGCAATGCTCGAAATAGGTAAATTGCAACCTCAAGACACCGATTTGGAAGAAGCCGTATTGGGTGCATTAATGCTTGAAAAAGATGCTTATGTGGTAGTGTGTGACATTTTAAAGCCCGAGAGCTTCTACGATGCACGCAACCAAAAAATTTACGCTTCTATTCAGGCTCTTGGTGCCATGCAGCGACCCATCGACATGCTTACCGTAACCGAGCAGTTGCGTCTCGACGGTAATTTGGATGCTGTGGGGGGAGCTTTACGTATTTCCGAACTCACAGGACGTGTGTCGAGTGCTGCCAATGTGGAGTATCACGCTCGCATTGTAGCTCAAAAGTATCTTGCTCGTGAACTTATCACATTTTGTTCTTCTATTGAGACCAAAGCTTTCGACGAATCTAACGATGTCGATGACCTTTTACAAGAAGCCGAAGGGCGACTTTTTGAGATCACTCAACATAATGTAAAAAAGGACGTTACGCAGATTGACCCTGTCATAAGCGAAGCTATAAAAAAGATTGAAGATGCCGCAAATAGAGAAAGTGGATTGAGCGGTTTGCAAACAGGATACCACAAGTTGGACAAACTTACTTCGGGTTGGCAAGAAAGCGACTTGATTATAATTGCGGCACGTCCGGCAATGGGTAAAACGGCTTTTGTGCTATCTATGGCAAAAAATATGGCGGTAAACTTCAACTCTCCGGTCGCTATTTTCTCTCTGGAAATGTCAAATCTCCAGCTTGTCAATCGTCTTATAAGTAACGTGTGCGAACTTGAAAGCGAAAAGATTAAAAGCGGTCAGTTATCACAATTTGAATGGGATAAGTTGATGACAAAGATTAAAATGCTTTATTCTGCACCGCTATACATCGATGACACACCGAGCTTGTCGGTTTTTGAATTGAGAACCAAAGCTCGACGACTCGTGCGTGAACATGGCGTGAAAATCATCATAATAGACTATTTGCAGTTGATGAATGCAAGTGGCATGAAATTCGGAAGCCGTGAACAAGAAGTAAGTATGATTTCGCGTTCGTTAAAGCAATTGGCTAAAGAATTATCTATACCTATCATAGCATTGTCGCAGTTGAACCGTAGCGTGGAAAACCGTACCGATGGGAAACGCCCTCAGCTATCCGACTTGCGTGAATCGGGTGCCATTGAGCAAGATGCCGATATTGTGTGTTTCATTCACCGCCCGGAATATTACACCAAAGCATCGGAAGACAGCGAGGGGAACGACATTCGCGGACTTGCCGAATTCATCGTTGCCAAGCACCGTAGTGGTTCGGTTGATGACATCAAGTTGCGTTTCGTAGGACAATTTGCACGATTTGACAATTGGGACGATAATTACACTTCTATCAGAAGCGAATACACCGAACCTATGGGTTCTAAGATGAACGATGACAATCCTCCTGCCAATGATAATGCTCCTATGATGAATGTGCCTATGCCCGAAAATCTACCGCCACGAAACGAAGACTTTCTAATGTCTAAAGGCGAAGACCCCGTACCTTTTTAAACACCTCCTTTTATGCCGGAGGCATTACACGGTGTCTTAACCGACAGCAGTTTCCGGAGGAAATCATATAAAAAAACAAGCAGAGGTCGGAGCAATCCGACCTCTGCTATATTTATTATCTATAAGTTTCGCTATTAAAGCACTACTTTGCTTGTGCGAGAACCTTGTTTCTTAATGAAAATACCATTTGATGGATTTTCTACCTTAACACCTTGCAAGTTGTAGTATTCCACAGGTGCGTTAGCATCTACACCCACTTCTTCAACACCTGTTTGAATATCGCTTGAAGTAATTTCGATAGTCATGGTGCTCTTTGCAGGAGTTTTGCATATATTATTTTCTGTAGGAACTGACCACACACTTAGTGTTTCTTTGTTTGAAGTTACACTATACAAGTTTCCGGCATAGTCGAAAGCCATATCATTAGGACGACGATGATTGTCTGTAAGTGAGTAAGTTTTTTCATTTGAAGTTGTAACTTTCCCATCTGTAGCTATATTGTAATTCATTATAATAACATTATTAGCACTAGCAACCGCTACAGTCTTAGTCTTTTCATCAACAGCAATAGCTCCGTTTTGAGAACTTCCGGTAAAGCTGTCATTAGCTAAATTATAGTTATATTTTACTTCATTATTATTGTTGATAAATGCTAAAAGAGGTTCATTCTTTGATGTTGCTGTTCTATATTGAGAAATCCAATAACCTTCTGCGATTGGTTCTATAGCACAATTTTTATTAACAATAGACATGGTTCCTGTTTCAGAAATAGCAAATTTATTTTGTTTAAAGCTTGCTTCAGTGTTCCAAGTTTCCTGAGAACCTATTTCATATCTCTTAATATAAAAATCAGTAACTCCACCTGTTGCATTATCAATAGTAAAGATCTCTCTATCGGAATCTTTGCCATATACTCCTACAGCAGCAACCATAGACGAAATCTCGTTACCGTCAGTATCTTTAATTACACCATTTTCGCGAGTTCCTTCAAATATTTGTTTTGCACTGTAATTTTGAGTAGGATCAACAACATAAACACCTGATCCATTAGTTGAGTTATTTGACAAATACAAAAGACCCTTAGAGTCGATTGCCATATCAGAAGGAGACTCTCCAGTATTTTTATCTCCAATCACGCCTTCAATTGAATAAGGAGAGTTGTTTAGTAATGTCAATTCAGGACTGTAAGTCCACATACCTATACCCTTAGTATAGTTGGCGGCTGTTGCTTGGTTTACAGCATAAATTGTTCCAAATGCATCATTTTCCGGATTATTATCAATAGCCAATCCGTAAGAACGGTAAAAAACAAAATTATCTTTGTTATTTGTATGATCTGAGATTGTAGCCCAGCTTTTTACTGCAGGAGCTGAAACTTCGGCTTCCCATGTATAAGTGCCGGCTTCTCCTACCTTGCTTGCATTTACTACAGCTTTCCATGATTTTTTAGTTGCATCGGTTGCTTCAGCCTCAAAACTTGCTACAACGGTTTCACCTTTCATCAAATTAACTTTTGCAGAAGTTGCAGCAGTGTTGGTTTTGAATGTCAAAGTGTAAGAAGCTATACTACCATTTTCTACCACAGCCTGACCTTTAGTTTGTTGCAAACCATAAGCATAGATACGAGCTTGTACGCCTTTAGTCATTTGAGCATTTAAGGTACATAGGCTACCCAATGCCAAAATAGAACTTAGTAAAACTTTTTTCATTTCCTTAAGTTTTTAGATTCAGGAAATATTATCTCTAAGTTTTTAGATTTGAGAACATTTTGAAAACTATTTAAACTTTTTTTGTTCAAATATTTGCTCATTAGTTTTAAAATTTATAGCTTTGCAACACATAAAACCTATTAATGATTGGCGGGAATTTGGGGATACCGCCGAAAATAATGATTTTAGCGTACTTAAAGAGGAAATTAAGTAAAATATTTATTTTTTATATAAACAATTAATTATTACTAATCTAAAAACTTAAGGAAATGAAAAAAGTTTTACTTTCAATTTGCGTTTTAGCCCTTTCGGCTTCACTAAACGCTCAAACAGCAGTAGAGGGTGTAGCTAAAGGCTTCACACTTACAAAGGATTGGACTTCTACAGATGTTCCTACATCAAGTGCAATTTTCGGTTCAGGTTACAACGGTGATATTTATGTGAAGACATATGGTACGAATGCTAAATTAGATCGCTTTACCTACAATAAATCTACTAAAAAAGTAGAACGTTCAACCGTTGAAGGAATTACAGCTGCAGGTACATCTTTCAACTTTGATAGCAAAGGTAATGCCGTAGTAAGATCGACAGGACACGGTGCTGCTACTAACTTCAAAGTGGTTCTATGGAACGCAACAACAAACAAAGTTTCTAACGAAATAGATTTGACAGAATCTTTTACAAATTTGGGTGCTACTATAGGACGTATGGACTATATGGGACGCGGTGTTGGTGATATTTTCAGCGAAGACGGTGGTGCTTTCTTCTTTGCTTTAAACAACACAAAAGAAATTATCAAGTGTTATTTTGCCAATGGTGAATATGTTGCAGAAAAGTCAAAAGTTATTGCACTAACAGCTACAAACAATACACAAATGATAGTACAACCATTAACCAATGAGCCTGAAAGTGATGAAATTACAGTTAGAAATCGTTCAAATAAGGACATATATTATCAAAACACTGCATCTAAATGGGTTGCATATAATAGAGTTGGAAATGTAAATGCCAGTGCAGGTCATGACGTTGTAACATTTAACAACATACTATTTACTATAGAACCTGCCGGAACTAATTATTATGATGGTTTCCAAATTGTTGACCGCTTCTCAGATAAAGTTATAGCAACTATTCCTGAAACTTTAAGTGCTACTACATCCGGACAGATTACAGCTTTGACCGTACAAAAATTTTCAGAAAACCAAGCATATATTTACCATTTCCATCCAAATAAATTTGTTACAAGATATACATTTACAGTCCCAGAAAACTTGACTACAGCTATCGAAACTGTTGATGTAGATGCTAACGCACCTGTGGAATACTACAACTTGCAAGGTGTTAAGGTAGAAAATCCATCAAATGGTATTTTCATTAAGAAACAAGGTTCTCGCACAAGCAAAGTAGTGCTTTAATAGCGAAACTTATAGATAATAAATATAGCAGAGGTCGGAACAATCCGACCTCTGCTTGTTTTTTTTATATGGTTTCCTCCGGAAACTGCTGTCGGGGTGGGGTCTGTGTGTATACCGCACATGGAGAAAGCCCTATCGGTCTTTCTCACGCGTCGGTTAATACATCGTATAATGCCTCCGGCATAAAAGGTGAAAACTGAAAGATGAAATGTAATAGCTTTCACCTCTCAGTTTTCACCTTTAAATTCTGACCGTTCAGATTTCAGTTTAAATTATACCTTGTGCCATCATAGCCTTAGCCACTTTCATGAAGCCTGCCACATTAGCACCTTTCACATAATTTACATAACCATCGTCTTGACGTCCATATTTAACACACTGTTCGTGTATATTCTTCATTATGCTTTGCAACTTAGCGTCAACTTCTTCGGCACTCCAAGAAAGTTTTTGCGAATTTTGAGCCATTTCAAGCCCCGAAACCGATACTCCTCCGGCATTGGCGGCCTTACCCGGAGCATATAGAATACCTGCATTAAGGAACTCATGCACAGCCTCAGGAGTAGAAGGCATATTTGCCCCTTCCGACACAGCAATTACACCATTTGCAAGCAACATGCGTGCATCATCGCCATCCAATTCGTTTTGAGTAGCACTCGGCATAGCAATATCGCACTTCACCTTCCACGGACGTTCACCTTCAAAGTATTGGCAATTATCATATTCTTCGGCAAATTCTCTTATGCGTCCGCGATAAATGGTTTTCAACTTAAAGATGTAATCAAGTTGTTCGCGAGTAAGTCCGTCGGGCACATAAATAGTACCATCGGAATCGCTCATTGTTACAACCTTTGCTCCTATTTTAAGCAATTTATCGGCAGTATAAGTAGCCACATTTCCCGAACCCGAGATAGCCACTTTCTTACCTTTAATGTCGATACCACGAGTAGCCAGCATATTAAGCAGGAAGTAGACATTGCCATATCCTGTAGCTTCGGGACGCACTAAAGAGCCACCAAATTCCAATCCCTTACCGGTGAAAGTACCTGTGTTTTCACGTGCCATTTTCTTATACATACCATACATGTAGCCCACTTCACGACCACCCACACCTATATCTCCTGCAGGCACGTCGGTATCGGGACCTATGTGACGCCATAACTCAGCTATATAAGCTTGACAGAAACGCATCACTTCCATATCACTTTTTCCCTTAGGACTGAAGTCGGAACCGCCCTTACCGCCACCCATAGGCAATGTAGTGAGCGAGTTCTTGAAAGTTTGCTCAAATGCAAGGAATTTTAAAATGGATTGGTTCACCGATGAGTGAAAACGTATTCCTCCTTTATAAGGACCTATGGCATTGTTGTGCTGTATGCGGTAGCCCATGTTGTTTTGCACTCTACCTTTATCGTCGACCCACGATATGCGGAACGAAAAAATGCGGTCGGGCAAGCACAAACGCTCTATAAGATTGTAGCGTTCAAACTCAGGGTGCTTGTTATACTCTTCTTCGATTGTTGTTATAACTTCTTCCACCGCTTGCAAATATTCAGGCTCATTAGGGAATCGTCTTCTCAAACCATTTAAAACTTCGGTTGCATTCATTGTAGATAAATTTTATTATATATAAAAATCAATATTACACCACAAATATAGCAATAAAAAATGTGTAAAACTAACAGTTTTACACATTTTCTTACAAATAGGTATCAAAATTTTATTTCCTTGCGACTTTAAATAACATTTTGAAGATTTTCTATCAATAAAATCACTTATCCAAAAGCGATTCATAGAAGAAACGGAACATCGACGGACGAATGTCGATAGAATCAAATGCCTCATTGTTTCTTGTAGGATTGACACGATTGTTAAGGAACACAAACACCACATCGTGTGTAGGGTCAACCCAGAACACAGTGCCAGTAAAGCCCAAGTGTCCGTAAGTTTCGGCAGGAGCTTCCTTGCAAGTGGGCGAAGCTTGTCCTTTTTTGGCAGGAGCACGGTCAAAACCTAATCCGCGACGAGAATTTGCACTTCTCTGTACAGTGAATTGATGTGTAACAGCTTCGCTCAAGTAACGTTCACCTCCATAAACACCGCCATTCAACCACATTTGACAAAGTTTTGCCAAGTCGTTGGCATTAGAGAATAAACCGGCATTACCTGCCACACCACCCGAAAAAGCATTGGTTTCATCGTGTACATATCCCCAAACGAGTTGTTTACGCATAAACGAGTCATACTCAGTGGGTGCTATCTGACAACGAGAAAATTTATCCATAGGGCGATAAGTGGTGTGCCATGCTCCAAGCGGTGCGTAGAAATTCTTTGTTACATATTCATCATGTGGAACACCGGTGGCATGTTGCTCGGCATCCATAAGCAAGCAGAAGTTTACACAACTGTAACGCATTCTCTTGTCGGGACGTAGATTAATGGTGTAAGCATTGTGCATAACAGTGTCAAATGCCGCTTTGCTCACAAATAAACTGTCACCTATTTGAATACTGAAGTTCTCACTTTTTACCTTTGATACCAAGTCGGAACGCAAATTCTTGTTTTTATCGGTCATTATATCATATATAGGTAAAGATGGCACATAACCGGTTTCATGATAAAGGAATTCGCGTAAAGTAAGTTTTTCTCTATCGGGGCGACGCATACCAGGCAAATATTTGCTCATTTTGGCATCAACGTTCAACAAACCGTCATCACAAGCCTTCATGATACCCGGAAGAGTACCGGTAGCCTTCGACACCGAAGCAAGGTCGTAAATAGTGTTGGTGGTAACCGGTATGCCTGTTTCATAATCAATCATACCGTAAGACTTGTTGCATATAACTTTACCGCGACGAGCTATCACCACTTGACAACCCGGAAATGCTCCGGCACGCAAACAACGATTGGCAAGACGGTCGATTTTGTTCAACATCTCGCTACTCACGCCCACTTCTTCGGGGATGGTATAACCCAAGCGAACAGCATCGTAGCTTATTCCGTCGCCGGGTTTTGCCACACCGGCAATGGTTATAGGCGAAACACCTTTTGCAGCATTACCTCCGTAAATGGTTTGAGCGGCATAGTCTTGTGCCAATTCGTCGGCACTCCACCCTATTACAAGCGATTTACATTTGTCGATACCGGTTTTGAACTTCGCAACATCGTAAGCACTCGTAAAGAACGCCGGTACCACATTTTCACATTGTGAAGCGATAGCTTCAAGAGCTTTAACATAGTCATCATCGGCATTATAAACGCCAACGATAACGGTATCATAAGGTTTCAACTTTTTAAGCATTACGTCAAGCATTGCTCCTTTCATGTAAGCAAATTTACCTGTTTTGCTATACATTTCGCAACGGTCTTGGAACATGCTTGTAACACCCTTAGTGTCACCAAGTGAAATCACAGCAATATTTTTCTTATCGAGAGCCTTGAATGGCAACAATTCGGCTTGATTCTTCAACACGGTGATAGAAGCTGCGGTCAATCGATGATTTAACAGCTCTGTTTCGGGAGAAAAAGCAGTTTTTTCCAAAACACTCACATCGATAGGCTTGGAATTAAGCACTCCGAGAACATATTTATATCGAAGCATCTTTTTACAACATCTGTTGATGACTTTTTGTGAAAGTTCGCCTTTTTTCACGGCAGCCATCACAGCTGCAATTTCTACAGGCGGATTTTCGGGCATAAGAAGCACATCATTACCTGCTTTGAGGGCAGCTACGCAACGAGAGCCCTCGGTTACTGCTCCTTTCATAGAAAGTGCATCGGTGAAAATCAGCCCTTCAAAGCCCATTTTCTTAACCAACAGCTGATTTACCACAGCAGGACTCAATGAAGCAGGCTTTCCGCTTGCATCGATGGCAGGAACATTAAGGTGTGCAGTAAGCATACCACCGAAACCTTTCTCAATATAATCGGCAAACGGCTTCAATTCACACAATTCAAGGTCGGCAAGAGATTTTTCCACCGAAGGCAACTTTTTGTGAGAATCTTCGCTTGTAGAGCCATGTCCCGGAAAGTGTTTTCCAGTGGAAAGCACGCCACCGCTTTCAAGTCCGGCAGCATATTCAAGAGCATAAGAAGACACATATTCAGGAGTTTCGCCAAAAGCACGATTTCCTATAACGGGATTCAACGGATTGTCGTTTACATCAAGAACAGGAGCAAAATTCACATGAATTCCAGCAGTTTTCATTTGGCGTGCAGTTTCTTTTCCATATTCATAGATAAGGTCTTTATCGGTAACAGCACCCAAAGCCATACTGTGAGGGAAATCGCGTACACCATCTATACGCATACCCAACCCCCATTCACCATCGATGGTCATGAGTAACGGCACACGAGAACGTCTGCTGAAATCGTTATATAACGACACATAATCGTTCATGCTCATTTCATGAAAAATAAGACCCCCTATGTTATAGGTCTCCACCAAGTAACGAAGAGAATCCATCTTTTCACCGCTCACTCTCGGAGAAACACCTATAACCATAAGCTGTGCTATACGCTCCTCTTTAGTCATTCTTCCGAATTGGGCTTCAACCCACTCGTTCATAGCCTTTTCATCAACACTTCTCATCAATCGAGGCACTACGGCATTGACGGCCGACATTCCAAGCATGATAGAAAAAAGCAATGCACTAATTCGCTTTAAATTCTTCATTTCAGTTTATTATTTTAGGTTTAAATTTATCGTTTTTTATTTAATCGACACAATACATTCTCAAGTCGTCGCTTGCATCTATTTTCTTTCCTTCTTTTGTAAGATTCACGATATAAGACATATATCGCACTGATACTTTCACATCATCGGCAAAAAGTAACTTACCTTCTTTAAACGGTGTCATGTAATCGCCACCATTGGCAAGATAATCGAGAGTTACGACCTTATATTTTTTCTTGGCTTTGATAGATTTACCGTTTATCATAGCCGATTTTATTTTATTGTCTTTGGTAAATTGCACTATCAAATCGCTACTTGTAGCATCTCCTCCACGCTTAGCCATAATTTCAAGCGAACGTAGCAACTGCTCCCCGGTGAGTTCAATGACTTGCAAACGATTATCGAAAGGGAACATGGAATTAATCAAGCCTTCAGACACGCTTCCTTCAGGCATAGGACAACGTATTCCACCTTTATTCATAATGGCACAATCGGCTTTCAATCCACTTAACGCAATAGTAATGTCTCGAGCTGCATCACTTACCCAATTACTCAATGCACCAAGCCCCTTAGGCATTTCCTTAGCCGACACTGCAACCTCTTTATTCATCAAAGAATCAACCACCGCCTTATAAGGAGCAAGGAACGCTTCTATTTCAGGGTAATTCACGCGATTGTCATATCGCTTGTCAACTGGCAACAATCGATAATCGGTTTTCATGGTCTCCAAATCAATGTCGATAAGTCCCACATATTTACCCAAATTGCCGGTTTGCGTAACAGGTATCATTCTACCCTCTTTGTTAGCAATGAGCCATGCCGGCGACGATGCTTTAGTCGGGTCAATTACAGTGTGAGTGTGTCCGCCTATCACAAGGTCGATGTCTGTACTGCTTTTAATCACATCTATATCACCATCAAGTCCGCTACCGGTCATATCATAACCTATATGAGACACCATAACCACAAAATCCACTCCTTTTTCGCGTTTCAACATAGAAGCCGTAGCATTGGCTGTTTCAATTATATTACTAAACTTCAAGCCTTTGTAATTAGGCTCGGCTATCATGCCTTGCGGATTAAGGTTAATACCTATAAATCCTATTTTTTTACCGTCAAATTCCTTTATCAAATAGGGCTTGAAGACGTCAACCAACCCGGTTTGGGAAAAATCGTAATTGGAGGACAGACAAACCGACTTCATTTTCTTATAATAAGGTGTAAGACAGTCGATACCATTATCTAATTCATGATTTCCTAATATAGTAATGTCAAAATTCATTTTATTCAGCATTTCATACTCCACATCGCCATGAAATTCGGAGAAATATAGGGTGCCTTGCACTGCATCACCTGCATGTACACGCATCACGTTTTTTTCGGCACACAACACGCTATCAAAAATGACTTTTTGACGCAAGACACCACCTTTTCCGTCAAAATCGGGGTCAATACGGCTGTGCGTGTCGTTCAACGTCAATATTACAAGATGCTCAGCTTGCAGGGAAAACAATCCCGCAACAAAAGCAAAGCATAAAGTAAAAAACATTCTGTTAGGTTTCATATTCGGTATAGTATTTATTTCATTTTCAATTATTTTACAAAAATATGAAATTACTCTCTCCAAATCAAGAGAAGAGCAATAAAAAAACAGTACAAAAAAAGTCGGATTGCAATAGCGAATATTGCAACCCGACAAAATATATAAAAATAGCTCCACTACAATTTAAGCATTGCCCCTCAATTACTTGATAAGGTCTTTTCCTGTCATTTCGGCAGGCTGTGGAAGTCCCATAATGTGAAGCAATGTAGGTGCCACATCAGCAAGAATACCATCTTCTATTTTTGCATTCTTGTTATCGGTTACATACACACAAGGAACCGGATTCAAAGAGTGTGCAGTATTAGGTGTGCCATCTTCATTTATAGCATTGTCGGCATTACCGTGATCGGCAATGATAATAACTTCATATCCATTAGCCTTAGCAGCTTCAACAACTTGTTCAACACACTTATCAACAGTTACAACAGCTTTTTCTATAGCTTCATAGATACCTGTGTGTCCCACCATGTCACCATTGGCAAAGTTAACAACCACAAAGTCATATTTTTGTGTTTCAATGGCAGCTGCAAGTTTATCGGCTACTTCGGGTGCACTCATCTCAGGTTGCAAATCATAAGTTGCCACCTTTGGAGAAGGAACCAAGATGCGTTCTTCTCCTTCATAAGGAGTTTCACGACCACCGTTAAAGAAGAAAGTAACGTGAGCATACTTTTCAGTTTCGGCAATGTGCAATTGTTTTTTACCCAAAGATGCCACATATTCACCTATTGTGTTATTTACGTTTTCTTTATCAAAAAGGATATGCAAGCCCTTAAATGAAGCATCGTAAGGAGTCATACAATAGTATTGCAAGCCCGGAATGGTCTTCATTCCTTCTGCCGGCATATCTTCTTGTGTAAGTACAATTGTAAGTTCTTTTGCACGGTCGTTACGATAGTTGTAGAACAATACCACATCGCCTTCTTTGATAGTACCGCCATTCACGCTACTGTTTACGATAGGCAACATGAATTCATCGGTAACATCATTATCATAAGATTTTTGCACAGCTGCAACCATATCGGTAGCAGGTTCTCCCTTACCCTCTACAAGCATGTCGTAAGCCACTTTCACACGGTCCCAACGCTTATCACGGTCCATTGCATAATAACGTCCTACGATTGATGCAATAACGCCGGCACTTTTATCACAATGAGCTTGCAAATCGGCTATAAAACCTTTTCCACTCTTAGGGTCGGTATCGCGTCCGTCCATAAAGCAGTGAATATATACTTCTTTTAGTCCATATTCCTTTGCAATGTCGCAAAGTGCATAAACGTGTTCAAGTGAACTGTGAACACCACCGGTAGAAGTCAATCCCATAAAGTGAATAGCCTTACCATGCTCTTTTGCATAACCGAAAGCGTTCTTTATTTCAGGATTTTCAAGTATTGACTTGTCTTTTATGGATTTATTGATTTTTACAAGATCTTGATAAAGCACACGACCGGCACCTATATTCAAGTGACCCACTTCGGAGTTTCCCATTTGTCCATCAGGCAAGCCCACGTTTTCTCCACTTGCTTGCAATTGAGAATGAGGATATTCAGCCAACAAACTATCCCAATAAGGTGTGGGAGTAACCGAAATGACATCCGATTTTGTTTTGTTTCCTATTCCCCAACCATCGAGAATCATCAATAATGCTTTCTTAGCCATAATCTTTCTATATGTTTTATTTCGTTTTTAATATTATTCGTTATGGTTAATCTTTACTCTTTTCATGCCCAAGGTAAAGATGTTATGCAAAGATACAGTATTTTCACCCAACTAATATCATTCAAATGCTAAAAATTCTACAAAAAAAACATTTTCCACCATGTTACGGTTTACTATTTACGCCATAGACAATGCTTTTAACAAAAAAGAAACGATTACACATCGTTTCTTTTTCTAAATTTATATACCACATAATATAATACAACTATATTTCCTCGGCACCTTAAATGCGACCGCTATAGTTGCCGCACAAAAATCATTGTTAATGATTTTTGCAAAGATACGCATAAAGCGGGGGGTTTTACCCCCCCCCGAGTTAATTTTTGTTAATTTCTTTAATTCTTCCTATTAATTTTCGCCTCTTGGAATTCATCACTCTGAACCACGCTTTGATGCCCAAAACAATTTCAGACGACGGTGCATCCAACTCATTGGCAACAGGGTCACTGAATGATGCTAAATTAGGAGCTGTTCCAAATTGCTCGGGGAAAATGACGAGCAAATTGTTATGATTGAAATATTTCGATAATAAATTAGGTGTATCTTCCAAATCGGAGCTAAACGACATAGAAGTGCGTCTTGCACTTATCACAACGAGCAAGTCGTCTTCATTAACAGTCTTGGTAAGCATAACAAACTCACTCCAATCATTCATTATGTTATATTCCGTTCTTATCTCAAACTGATTTTTGTGTATCACACCTTTTATATATGGAATAGTAGCCGATGATGCGTAAAACATCAATCTGCACCCCACTCGCTTAGCCATGTTGGAAAGACGTATCACCCACAATTCAAACCCCGATTCATATTCGGCTTTATCGGGTACTGCGACTATCATACGAGTAACCATATTTACCGGAATGTAACACCGGGTTATTATCACCATTTTATTCAACTTCGACAACAAGGCATCTATTTTGGAACCAAAGAACGAATCCATAACCGTTCCACGTGCATGAATACCTAGCACCACATCGGTTATATCACGCTCTTTTACTGTGTTCACAATACCTGTAACGGTATTCAAGTCATAACGCTCAATGGTTTGTATATCAAGATTTACAGCCTTTGTAGGCTCGGTTGCAAGTTTCAACGCAGTGAGTCCTATAGATTTTGAACCCGATGAATTATCGTTACGCACATGTAAAGCTATCAACGAATCATTGGTGGGACGACGCTTTATCATTAATGCCACATTTACCAATTGCGATGCCGTTATAGGATTACTTACAGGTACAAGCGTACGCAAACTGCGTTTATTATCGGTTTCATCAATTTCTCCATGCGATAACATTTGCAATTTCAATTTCGATGATGCACGCGATGTAATTATGGGTGACAATGCACATGTTACAAGTATCATAAGCACCACACCATTCATTATGGCTTCATTCAACAAACGTGTTCCATCGGGCAAAATCAATTCGTAACCTATCATCACCACTGCAAGAGCTACTGCCGTGTGGGCTGTGGAAAGTCCGAACATCATATTTCGCTCTACAGAATTCATTTTATACGTTTTTTGAGCAGCCCAAGCAGCAAGCCATTTCACTAATATGGCTACCACTATCATGTTTAACGATACCCAAAGGGTTTCCCAATTGGATATTGCTCGCACATTTATCATCATGCCTACCCCTATCAGGAAATATGGGATAAAAATTGCATTACCCACAAATTCGATGCGACTCATCAACGGTGACGATGCCGGTACATAACGATTTAGCACCAATCCGGCAAGAAACGCACCCAAAACAGGTTCAAGACCTATAACCTGAGCCAGCCATGAAGAGAAAAACACCATGGCAAGAATAAACACATATTGCGTTACATGGTCACTGAATGTCTTAAAGAACCATCGCGTAACACGCGGATAGACAATCAAGACAAAAGTACAATATAACAACAGATAGAATACCAACACAGCAACGCCTTTCATTGACAACTCTCCGGCACGTTGTGCATCAACAGTAACGGCAAGCACTAACAATGCTCCTAAGATAGCTATAATGGTTCCTACGATGGAAATAAGTACAACCGGACTCTTTGTTACTCCAAAACGAGACACAACAGGATAGGCTATCAATGTGTGCGACGCATACATGCATGCAAGCAACACTGCCGTAGTCCAATTCACTTCAAGAAGACACACCGACAATAACATTCCCAATATTAACGGGACAAACAATGTATATAGACCGAATATCAATCCTTTATTGATATTCTTACGTAAATGGTACATATCTATTTCAAGACCGGCAAGAAACATCAAATACAGCAATCCTACCTGCCCGAAGATTTCAAAACTACTATCTCTATCCAATAAATGAAAGCCGTAAGGACCCACTACAACACCTGCCAGAATAACACCGACAATGTGAGGTACTTTGATTTTCTTAAAAACCAAAGGAGCCAAAACCAATATCACAAGTACAGTGAAAAATATTAAAACCGGATTTGTTATCAATGCTTGATTTACAGCCTCCATTAATCTATTTCGTGTATTAAGGTTATACGTTTCACAAATGTACAAAATCTTTTTGATTTTATTACTGCTATTCTACATCAACATAAAAAAGTTATACCCTATGCTCACGCATAAGGTATAACACGTGTTTTCCGTTAGTCTACGAAAAAACCTACATTATTACTATTATTGCTAACTAATTATTACTAATCTGCCACACATATAGATACTCTATTTTCGGAATTTTTACTAAACGGCTGTTCCGCATCGCCTTTATAACTTACTTTTATTCTATTTTCAGCAATACCACGCTCTTTGAGCAAAGATGCCACCGACTCGGCTCGCTTCAACGAAATTCTACGATTCACCGATGAATTACCGGTTTTCTTGTCAGCATATCCACATATTTCCACACGAGAATCGGGATTTTGCTCCATATATCCAACAAGTTTATCAACCTTAGGCATTTCACTTTTGCGTACTTTAGATGAATTTATCAAAAAGAAAATAAATTCTTTCAACGGCTCTGCTTTTTCCACTTTTTCGGTAACAACAGGTTGCACAACCGGCTCGGGTTCTTTAACCGGTTCAGGTTGAGGTTCCGGTACAACTACAGGCTCAGGCTTATAATAAACCGGTGGTATTACTTTATGAGATTTTCCCAATTTTATGCTAACACCAATCAACCCACTGAAGAGCCAATCAAATGTACTTCCTTTTTTGGAATTGAACGAATCATTCAACATATTGGCTGCTACTTCAAGGTTTATATCCACTCTATTGCTCAATTTGAAATCGGCACCAAGTCCTCCTCTTCCCATTATAGACACCTTATTGTCATCCCACATTTTTTCAAATACGAAACCTTGATTTCTCAATGTTACAGCCTCATCATTTCCAAAGGCATAATTTATTCCTACACCGGCAAACATATAAGGATTGAAAAAACGTTTGTGATTATATCCGCAAAAAAGATTTCCTAAATCCACACCGAAATCAAACGCTCCCTGAATGAAATTATACTTATATATATTTTTAGGATATGCAGTTGAACCTTTTGCCTGCCAACCGCTTAAATTTAATCGCAAATTCCACAACGGACTAAACTTATATCCTACTGAAACAGCAACCGCCGGCGACAACAAATCACCAAATGATGCTTCGCCAAGTGTATAAGCCGCACCTCCTTGCAATTGCATATACCAATGTGGCATAAATTCCACACGACCAGGTTCTTTTATTCGTAACGTATCTACGCTCGATTGTGCAAATGTTGTAAATGCAAGAAATACTAACACTGCAGTTAATAATCTTCTTTGAATTCGCATAGTTTATATCTTTAAAGTTTTAATTTTTCCTACATTTCACGGCACAAATATACAAACAAATGTTTCATATTTGCAAATATTTTCCACTCAAATGTTTGATTTATTTTATAACGCTTGATATTTACACACAAAAGAATTACGAAAGATTGCATACAAGAGCTACACTTAGGCTGAAAAATATTATATTTGCAAGCAAATTTGATTTAAAAGTGTAATTTTTTCAAATTAAACATTATAATATGAAAGTAGCTATCGTTGGCGCAAGTGGCGCCGTAGGACAAGAATTCCTACGTGTTCTTGACGAACAAAATTTTCCGGTTTCAGAACTGTTATTATTCGGTTCTAAAAGAAGTGCAGGAAAAACCTTCTCATTCAGAGGTAAAGATATTACAGTAAAAGAACTACAACACAACGATGATTTTAAGGGGGTGGATATTGCTTTCACTTCGGCTGGTGCCGGCACTTCTAAAGAGTTTGCCGAAACAATCACTAAATATGGAACAATTATGATTGACAATTCAAGTGCTTTTCGCATGGACGAAGATGTGCCATTGGTTGTTCCCGAAGTGAATGGAGACGATGCATTCAATACTCCAAGAAACATTATTGCTAATCCTAATTGTACGACAATTCAAATGGTAGTGGCTTTAAAGCCTCTTAACGACATATCTAAAATAAAGCGTGTACATGTAGCCACATACCAAGCTGCAAGTGGTGCAGGAGCTGTAGCTATGGAAGAGCTTGTGGAACAATACAGCGAAATTGCTGCAGGCAAAGAACCTACTGTTAATAAATTTGCTTACCAACTCGCTTACAACTTGATTCCTCACATCGATGTATTCCAAGACAACGACTACACTAAAGAGGAAATGAAGATGTTCCATGAAACTCGCAAAATCATGCACGAACCCGAAATATGCGTAAGTGCAACTTGCGTAAGAGTTCCAGTTCTTCGTGCCCATAGTGAAGCTCTATGGATTGAAACAGAACATGCTATAAGTCCAGAAGAAGCTCGTGAAGCGTTCCAAAAAGCCGAAGGAGTGGTTTTAGTTGATAATCCGGCTGAGAAGGAATATCCAATGCCTCTTTTTGTTGCCAATCAAGATCCTGTGTATGTAGGACGCATACGCAAAGATATTGCCAATGAAAACGGATTGACTTTCTGGCTTGTAGGAGACCAAATTAAGAAAGGTGCTGCTCTTAATGCTGTGCAAATTGCTCAATACATGATTAAGCACAAAAAATAAGACAATTTTATTTATATATACAATTGTGGGCTGTAACGTAGATATTAAGAACTCGTTACAGCCCACAATTTATTTTATAATATTAGCAACCTATATAGATAGGTTGTTTAACAATATAGCTTATAGTATAGTTTTACTTTGCCGACCGACAAAATCACTTTACATGGGTTCCTCGTGATAGGTCACAAAGGTTATCAGCCTTAGTTATTATCACTTCTTTAACTCCGGCATCGAGCGTAGCAAATGAATTATCAAGTTTTGGTATCATACCACCTGCCACTATTCCGTCGGCTTTCAGCGTAGCGTAAAGAGTGCGATTTATTGATTGAATTACACTGCTATCGTCATTTTCATCCTTCAAAACCCCCTCTTTTTCAAAACAGAACACCAATGTTACATCAAAATAGCGAGCAAGTGCTTTTGCTGTTTCTCCTGCCATAGTATCGGCATTGGTATTCAAGATATGACCATTACCATCGTGAGTCAACGGAGCTATAACAGGCACCACGTTTTCGTTTATTAGTTTTGCCAAAGCTCCTCCATCAGCACGTTTTACATCTCCTACCCAACCGTAATCAACGGCTTTAACAGGACGTTTGTCGCTCAACAAAATATTCATGTCGGCTCCGGTCATTCCGAGAGCATTTATGCCACGAGCTTGCAATGCTGCAACTATACGCTTATTTACCAAACCTCCGTAAACCATAGTAACTACTTCAAGCATTGCATCATCGGTTATGCGTCGTCCGTCAACCATCTTAGTTTCCACGCCAAGTCGTTCGGCAAGTTTGGTCGCTGAACGTCCGCCTCCATGTACCAATATTTTTTTGCCTTCTATTTTATTAAAATCGGCAAGCAGATTGTTGAGCGATTTTTCATCTTCAACAATCTTGCCACCAACTTTAACAACAGTTATTTTTTCCATTTCACAGCATCAATTTTCATTACCGGCAAACTCCATCAAATATGCTTTTATGAAACCATCGATATCGCCATCCATCACACCACCTACGTCTGAAGTTTGGTAGTTGGTTCTATGGTCTTTAACACGACGATCGTCAAATACATAACTGCGTATCTGCGACCCCCATTCAATTTTCATCTTACTATCCTCAACCTTGCGTTGCTCGGCTCTACGATGTTGCATTTCTTTATCATATAAGATAGAACGTAAATGACGCAAAGCATTTTCACGGTTTTTGGGTTGGTCACGAGTTTCGGTATTTTCAATAAGAATTTCTTCTTCTTCTCCCGTATATGGGTCCTTATATTGATAACGAAGACGCACACCCGATTCAACCTTGTTCACATTTTGTCCACCGGCACCACCGCTTCGGAATGTATCCCAAGAAATACGTGCCTGCTCGATATTCACCTCAATGGTATCGTCGACAAGAGGAGTAACAAAGACCGATGCAAACGATGTCATGCGTTTTCCTTGTGCATTATAAGGAGATACACGCACCAATCGGTGAACCCCGTTTTCGCTCTTCAAATAGCCATAAGCAAAATCACCTTCCACCTTCATGGTAACCGATTTGATTCCGGCATCATCGGCCTCAAGCAATTGCGAAATTGTGGTTTTATAATTGTGACGTTCACACCAACGTATATACATACGCATAAGCATTGAAGCCCAATCTTGGCTTTCGGTTCCACCGGCACCAGAATTGATGCGAAGCACAACACTCATTTTGTCCTCTTCAAGACGCAACATATTTCGCAATTCAAGCCCTTCAATTTTTTCAATAGCTTGAGCATAAAGTGCATCGAGTTCTTCTTCGGTCATAAGCTCTTCCTTGACAAAATCAAATGCGAGTTCAAGTTCTCCCACGATTTTATCTACCTCTTCAAAGCTTTCTATCCAGAAACGTAACCCTTTTACTTTTTTCATTTGTGCCTCAGCGGCTTTCTGGTCGTTCCAGAAATCGGGTACATGCGTTCTTAATTCTTCTTCTTCGACTTCTATTTTCTTGCTATCGATGTCAAAGATACCTCCTCAACGCGTCACGGCGTTCTTGTGTCTCTTTAAATTGTTCTTGTGTAATCATTTGTGTTTTTATTTTTAATATTTATCAAGAGTACATTGCCTCTATTTCTTCTTTATATAATTTATTAATAATGGCACGACGCACTTTCAGCGTATTGGTAAGTTCACCTGTTTCCATACTGAAAGCTTTAGGTAAAAGGGTGAATTTTTTGATTTGTTGCCATGAAGCAAAATCTTTTTGAAGCTCATCAATACGTTCCGAAAGCATTTTCATGATTTCACTGTTTTTCACCAAATCTTCCATATCCTTATACATGATTTTCTTCTTTTCAGCATAATCTTTCAATGCTTCATAAGCAGGAATAATGATTGCCGTTACATATTTACGTTGATCGCCTATCACAGCCACCTGTTCTATATATTGGTCTTCCCCAAGTACGCTTTCAAGCACTTGTGGAGCAATATATTTACCGTTTGACGTTTTAAACAAGTCCTTTATGCGGTCGGTTATCACAAGTGAGCCGTCTTCATTCAAGCAACCTGCATCACCGGTGCGAAACCAACCGTCTTCGGTAAATGCGGCTTTAGTTTCTTCAGGTTTATTATAATATCCCTGCATAACGCTCTTACCCCTTACAAGTATTTCATTATTATCTCCTATTTTAACCTCTATTCCGGGTAATGTGGTTCCCGATGAACCTATTTTGAAATTCTTACGAGGAAAACAAGACACAGTTGCACATGTTTCGGTCAAGCCGTAACCCATCACGATATTTATTCCGCAACAATGCAAGAAACGCACTATGCCATCACTTAACGGAGCACCAGCTGTAGGGAAAAATTTACCATTATCCATACCTATTGCTTTTCTAATGGCTTTAAACACCACTTTATCAAAGAATCGGTATTGTATATCCACATATAATGATGCTTTTTTAGCTTTACGACGATAATGAAGATTACGCAGACGTCCTATTTTTATGGCACGATGCATAAATGCTCTTCCTATCCATCCCATTGAGGCTATTTTATTCTGCACACCGGTATAAACCTTTTCCCAAAAACGAGGAACAGAGCACATTATATCGGGTTTTACCTCAATCAATGCCGATGCAATCTCTTTAGCATTCTCATTGATGGCTATACGTATGCCTTTCAACAAGCAGAAATTACACCATGCACACTCAAATACATGCGACAACGGCAAAAAGCACATTGACATTTGGTCTTCTTCTACTTGACCTTCAAGACGCTCAAGGTGACGTTTCATAACCTCATCGAGATTGGAATGTGCTATCATCACTCCTTTTGATACACCTGTGGTTCCACTTGTGTAAATAAGATAAGCCAAATCGCTATCCACTCCATCACTCTTACGCTTATCTACCGATTGACGACAAGCTACAGTTGATGCTGTTCCAAGTTTCAAAAAATCGTCCCAACGTATTGTTGTTGTATCATCTGCATCAAGTTTAACCGAATCCTTATAAAGAATGATTTGCTTTATTATAGATGATTTTTTTTGCACCTTACGCGTAATGTCATATTGCGTTTGGTCGCCTACAAACATTACGCTTATGCTTGCATCTTCGGCGATATAACGCACTTCATCACATGAACTTGTAGCATAAATATGAACAGGCACGGCACGGTTATAAAATAACCCGTAATCGCTCATAAACACATGATAGGTATTTGGAGAAAATACTCCTACATTTTCTTGTACACCGACTCCCAACGTTTCAAGAGCATAAGCTACTTTCTCTATTCCTTCGCGAAATTCATTCCACGTTGTGATTTTCCATTCTCCGGTAACAATATCTTTCTGACGATACACCTCATTTGCACCCTTACGCATGCATTGGGTATCAATCATTTCAACCAGCTTATTTGCCATAATATCTCATTAAAAACTATCACAAAGATACACCCTTTGAAATCAACAGGCAATTAATACCTCAAAAAACACCATTTACATTAACATAGATTACTCCAAAACAATCTGATATTTACAAAATTTAACATTATTACACGTTATTTTATCCACGCTCATCACTATATTTGTGATTATGGATGAATTATACTACGATGCAATAGACATGCTGAAAGATATGATTTCAACCCCTTCTTTCAGCAGAGAAGAAAACGAAGTGGCACAACTTATTGAAGCCCGATTAAGAACTTTCGGACTTTCGCCTGAACGAAGTGGCAACAATCTGTGGTGCATAGCCCCACATTACTCACAACAAAAGCCCACATTACTGCTCAACAGCCACATCGATACGGTAAAACCATGTTTAGGTTGGGAACGAGACCCATTCTCTCCTACCGAAGAAGACGACCGCATTTACGGACTCGGGAGCAACGACGCAGGAGCTTCGGCTGTAACTCTCACTGCCGTATTCCGACACCTTTACAACCTGGAACGCCAATATAACCTAATTCTACTGCTATCGTGCGAAGAAGAAGTAAGCGGACGAGGCGGAATAGAATCGGTTCTGCCTATGTTGCCACACATTGACGTGGCAATAGTGGGAGAACCCACCGATATGCACCCGGCAATAGCCGAAAAAGGGCTGATGGTACTCGACGGAGAAATAAAAGGGCTATCGGGGCACGCTGCACGCAACGAAGGCATTAACGCCATTTACAAGGCAATGACGGTTATCGACACTCTCAAAAACCTGAAATTTGAAAAAGAATCGCCCACTTTAGGGCCGGTAAAAATCACAGTAACACAAATAGAAGCAGGAACACAACACAACGTCATTCCCGACAGCTGTCGCATCGTGGTAGACGTACGCTCGACCGACGCATACACAAACCTTGAGACACTTGAACTGATACGTCAAGCTGTGCCTACACAACTATGCACACTCACCCCACGCTCGACGCGTCTCAATCCATCAGGAATAAGTACCAACCACCCTCTCGTAAGCCGACTCATCACTATGGGACGCACTCCGTTTGGCTCACCCACATTGAGCGACCAAGCACTGCTCCCATTTCCATCAATCAAGTTAGGACCGGGTAACTCATCACGCTCACACACTGCCGACGAATACATATACACACACGAAATACGCTCGGCTATTCAACTCTACACCACCCTGCTCACAGCCCTCAATCTCTAAGCTAAAAAGCAATAAAACAATGACCGCCTCCCCTTATCCGGAGAAGCGGTCTGTTTATCTTATTTTCCGTAAAAACGGTAATTTACATTCAATCTCTTACCACAACCTGCTCTACCCTCGACTTCTGCACCTGTTTTGAGATAAAAACGTTCATTACAATAAAGGCCACCACATCTATAATGAAAATAGTCTCAAGCCAATTCATCATATAATACATAAACACGTTCATGGCAGTAAACGAAGCCGAAATAAGCAAAATCGTACACATGCTACGTCTTGCACTGAATCCAAGCTCAAGAAATTTATGATGAATATGTGTTTTATCGGGCAAAAACATGGATTTTCCTCTCCTCTTGCGACTCAACATCACCCTAAGAACATCAAAACACGGAACAATCAAGGCTGAGTATGCCAACAACAACGGCAATTCTCCTTGACGAGGACCATAAGAATATTGCGTAAGCTTTATAGCACAAATCGACAATACGGTACCCGTAACCAAACTTCCGGTATCACCCATGAAAATCTTAAGCGTTTTATGAGCAAAACCACGCACATTATACCTGAAAAAAGCAAGCAAACAACCAAACATTGAAAAGGCAAACAACGACAATGCCATGTGATCTAAACAAATAAACATAAAGCCATAAACAACCAAAGCTATCATGCTCAATCCACTTGCAAGACCATCAATCCCATCAATAAGATTAACAGCATTCATCACAAACATGATAAGCAACACCGTAAATGGCATTCCTACCCATGCAGGCACTGAATAAAGACCGCAAAAACCATGCAGATTGTCAATCCACATACCAGAGAAAACTATCAACAACGAAGCAACAAACTGAGCAACAAACTTAACCCTGTATTTCAGCCCTACCACATCGTCAAACAGTCCTATCGTGTACATAATCATCATAGCTCCTATTGCAACCATAAACTGCTGAGGATCATTTATCGACAACTCTATACCACACACACGGTACACAGCCATAGTTGCACAAATCGATACCATAACACTCGGCAAAAACGACACACCGCCCAAACGCGAAGAAGTAACACTATGCACCGACCTCTTATTCGGTACATCAAACAACCTGCGTTTCAACGACACAAGCAATATATTAGGAACCAAAAAATTTGCTATCAAAAAACTAATCAAAAACACCGTTACCCATACCATAGCAAAATCCCCTTATTTTTTCACAAATCAAATTATTAACACCGTTACAATCTTATAACATATAAAAAGCCCCCTAAGGACTAAACTGAACTGCCCCAAGAAAGTTGTGCGTCCAACCCTTTTTTATGGGAGTCACCTCAGACTAAAGATATCATCACAAAAGTAATATTTTTTTCACAAACCACCTCAAATTATTTAACAATACTTCTCTTTTTAATTTAAATAATACATTTATAACATCACTTACGAATAGCTGCTCCATCTTGCTGAGCTCGTTTATTTAATGTACGTCTTTCTTTATCAAAGAACCAACCATACTTATTGAAATACTTAACAGCACTTTTAATTGAAATATTTAATAACGTTTTATTTGTTCTATGTTCTGCTTTATGTGCATGAATAATAGTCACATTTGGGAAAAATGCAGTAATACTAACTTTATGTATTCGCCTTATTAAGTCAGTATCTTCAAAATACATAAAAAATCTATCATCAAAGCCTCCAATTTTTTTTAAGATACTGGTTCGTAAAAACATAAAGCACCCTGATAAATTTGGACAATTCCAAATTTTATCATAACCCATAAAATGCATCTCATATTTCTTATTACGTTTAATTATCCAAGCCTTTGGGAAAAGTCTTCGAGCAAAAATATCAAACGGTGTGGGGAGTAATTTGCAAAGTCTTTGACTTGTTCCATCAGGGTAAACTATATTCGGCATTACAGAACCAATATTTGGATGCAAATCCATAAATTCTACTAACGATTCTATCACTCCTTCTTGAAATATTATATCAGGATTGAGAATTATATGATAATCAGTTTTCAATTCTATAGACTTATTTATCGCAATATTATGTCCAGCACCATACCCAACATTTCCTTGTCCAAAAATATATACCAATTTAGGAGATTGATAATTATCTATCTCTTGCTGTAATTCATTTGAAGGAGAATTGTCAATAATAAAAATCTTTTGTATTGGACTTTTCAAAGAACAATCTATAATTGTTCGCAAATCGTTTTCATTAGTTTTATAAGCGACAATAGAAGCAGTCAACATTGTACTATAATAATATTTTGATATTTACCGATAATTTAATTTATATAACATAAAAGTCAAAAAACTAAATCAAATTATAATAATTAACACACTATCAAGTTATATGTTTCTTGCAGATAGCATGAAACATATGTTTTATACCGTTTATTCCACAATGCTTTAGAATTAAGTTGTTTTCCTACTACATCGTTTTCTTTTAATGATTTCAATAACGATATAAGATCTGCTATATTTTCTTCTATTGTGTAACCAATCTTAAGATTATCAATTTTTTCGCCAACAATAGTCCCTTTTGTTGAAATAATAGGCTTTGATAAAAACATCGCTTCATAAAATTTATTAGGAGCTGCATATATATGATTTGGATTAGTTTTACAATACATAGCATATACAATATCAGCATTATACATAATATTCAACCCATCCCTATATGCAACTTTCCCAAAATATTTTATATTCTCTCTTTTATTAAGTTCTTTGCAACGTTCTTCTAGTTTTTGATCTCCATATCCTGCTATAAGTAGATTACAAATTCCTTTTTCTGCTACATTTAACAATTCTTCCAGAAAACGCTCATCATAAAGTCCACCAACATAAGTTAAAGTGAATTTATTATTATTAAAATGAAGAGTATTATCATATTTTAAAAAACCATCATCCACAAAATTGGGGATATTAGGTAAAACACTATATTTATGTTTTATATCATAAGGAATTTGTTCCAATCGTTCTTCTTCACATATTATAATATGATTTGAGAATTTAATCGAAAGATATTCTATAATACGAAAAAAGAACAAAATCCATGAAGATTGATTTGCAAGTGTAGCACTATACCAATCAAAAACATCGAATATAATTTTCACATTCCAATTGTATAAAAATTTGTATATAACAGCTGGAAAAGTCCCATCTAAATCACAACCATGTATAGAAGTTATTTTTTTTAATTTTAAAAGCATTTTTAAAACAAACACAAACCAAAGTAATCGATTCAAAACCGCCTTTCCCCCTCCTACATTATATCCAACACTACGATTGTAATATATTGTATTTTTAGATGGTTGTTTATCATTAGAACGATTCCACCCAATTACTTTATAATCAATATGTTTAGAGTCTAAAAAATCTATATACTTTTCTACACGAGGATCACCTACTATAGATCTGCTACGAATTAATACTACCATTATCTTTTCAATTTAGAAATAATTCTTTCACATGCAAGACCATCACCATAAGGATTAACAGCCTTGCTCATTTTGTCATAATAATTTTCATCATCAAGCAATGCCGAAACTTCACTCATTATTTTATCATAATCAGTACCTACAAGCTTCACCGTACCAGCCTCAAGAGCTTCAGGACGTTCGGTAGTGTCACGCATAACAAGCACAGGTTTTCCAAGTCCGGGAGCTTCTTCTTGAATTCCTCCACTATCGGTTAACACAATGGTAGATTTCTCCATAAGATACACAAAACTTAAATATTCAAGAGGTTCAATAAAGAACATATTATTTAGATTGCTTAAATCTTCACCAAAGACCTCATGAATAGGCTTGCGAACGTTAGGATTCAAGTGCATAGGATAAACAAAATCTACTTCAGGATATTTCTCGGTCAAAGCCTTTATTGCACGACACATATTTATAAAGCCATCACCAAAATTTTCACGACGGTGACCAGTAATAAGCACCAGTTTCTTTCCATTACCAAGACAAGCTACATCATATCCCGCATTAGCTAAGACACTCTCAAGTTCTGCATCAAGCATCTTATCATTCTTAATTTTATCTACCACCATGTAAAGAGCATCTATCACAGTATTTCCTGTTACAGTAATATCAGCCTCAGCAACAGCCTCAGTAAGCAGATTTTTCTTACTCAATGGAGTAGGAGCAAAATGATAAGTAGCAATACGACCCGTTATTTGACGATTCATCTCTTCAGGCCACGGACTATATATATTGTGTGTGCGAAGACCGGCCTCTACGTGTCCCACAGGAATTTGCTGATAAAACGAAGCCAAAGCCGCAGCAGTAGATGTTGTAGTATCTCCATGCACAAGAACCACGTTTGGTTGTACTTCTTTCAATACATCTCGCATACCGGTAAGCACTCTGGCAGTTACATCATACAAATCTTGTCCCTGCTTCATGATATTCAAATCATAATCCGGTCTTATATCAAATATTTTTAAAACTTGATCAAGCATTTCACGATGTTGCCCCGTTACACACACAACTGTCTTAAATTCGCTTGGGTGCTTTTGAAACTCCTTAACAAGCGGAGCCATCTTAATAGCTTCGGGACGAGTCCCAAATACCAACATTACGGTTTTCATCTTATTTTTTATTGTTTTTATTTAATATTTTATTCCATGATGCTAAAATCCTATCATATGAGAACTTCTGAACCTCTTTTATCGATTTTTTACTATATTGAGCATAATTATCTTGAATATTATTTATACAAGACAACAATGATTCTTCAGCATAATCTTTATACAAACACCCCGATTGTCCATCAACAACAATCTCAGGGATTCCACCTACAGCAGGAACTATACAAGGGATTCCATATTTCCATGCTTCCAAAATTACCATTGGACAATTTTCAAATATACTAGTCATAATTAGAATATCAAAACTCTCATATATATCTTTTTGAGAAAATGATTGTCCTTTAAATTCAACCTTACGATACTTACATCTAAGTTCATTCAGCAATGGACCATTTCCCCAAGCTATATATTTATTTTTTCCATCCAATTCTGATAATTTACAAAAAACTTCCGGTTGTTTTTCCTGAGAAAATCTTCCAACAAATCCGATTCTGTTTTTATATGCTCTTTCATAACTATTATCAACTAATATCGGATTATATATAACATGATGATTTGGATGATTTCTTATCAATTTATATTTACTCCACGATTCATTCGTATAATTTGATACAAAAATCAAATGCTCTACATATTTTAGAGAATGAGCTATTAACCATTCCATTAGTAGCCCCTTTAAATTGCGAGCAATAGATAAAGAATGAAATAAGACACAGCTAACTATACCTTTTCTGTTAAGAGCCTTTATTGCATTACGATAATAAGGAATATTCATTGCAATACCCCATATCACAACATTTATTTTTTTCTCTTCTATATAAGCTTCCAATTTTCGAGAATCTTTTAATTTATGTGTTGGGTATGCATCATAAATAACACCAGGAATATCAACTCTATTATATTCATCATTATAATATACATTATGAGATTGAGCTAACATCTCCGCTATTGACATATTTGCTGTAGCTGCACCACCCCAAATCGGATTTGGAGAAATTATATATATATTCATATTAGCCATATAAGGAATATTACTTTCTCATTTTCAGCACCTTATCTACCCCCCCTATTACCGAATATTCTGGTTGTCTTTTTGTTATAATGCTTCTTGCAGCTATGACACATCCATCTGCAATATATCCATCCGGTAACAATAACACATCACACCCTATCCAAACATCATTACCTATTTGTAATTGTTTGTGACATGTGGTTCCTTGCTGATTCATTGGGATATCTATACGATCATACTTATGATTTGATGTAAAACACCTAAAGTTAGGTCCCATCATAACATCACATCCTATGATAATATCTGAAGGTACTTTACAATTGATGCCTAAGTTCGATCTATCACCTATTACTAGAGCCTTTCCAGTTCCAAAAGAGGCTAAACGCTCTATACCTACATTTTTTCCACAATATTTAAATATGTGTTTACAACAAATATATCGCAATTTTGCAGAAACTTTTCCAATAGGACTTATAAAGAAACTATTTGATGGTAAATATCTTAATAATGTATAGTATAAAATTAAACAAATAAACCTCATATAATATTTTTTATTATAATTTTCTCTTCACAGGTCCCTTGGCTAAGAAATATAACGCAAGCCCCCACGTTATAGGATGAATAGATACAAAAAATGTTGAACGTGTTAGAAGAATACTATCCATAAACATTATTACATAAACAAATAAATATACCTTATCACCTTTCATTCCTTTATAATATGAATACCATAAATCACATATTAAATATAAATAGTAATTTAAAATATTAAAATGACATATCAAGAATATATGGTATGATTTCCCCACTTCCAGAAGAAATACCCCATAAAGTAAAGAAACTATTAACAACAAGGAACACAATAAAAGCTATACTTTTTGTAAAACCATTATTTTTTCCGTATATATATGGAATATAAATAATTACAAATAATTGAATTGGTATAAAAATGCGAGCTATATCAGAATGCAAATTTCCCGAAAAAATAGAAATTATTATTATTATATAAAACAACAAATCAAATAAATTGATAGTTGTATCAGTCTTTTTATAACTGAATATCATAATCAACGCTAAAAATTTTGCTAAATCTTGTATTCGTCCAAATAATGTTCTACTAAATGTTTCAGTTAAACTGGAATATGTTGTAATATATGACACATTTTCAAATTTTTGACTAATAAATTCAATAAGATTTATTGCACCTATCTGATTAATGATAAATAATAATATAG
>CAZHXA010000001.1:0-130893 GCA_964536025.1 uncultured Muribaculaceae bacterium | reverse complement strand
AAGAGAAGTTGACTAAAATGTAAAAAGTTAACAAATATAAAAAGTTGAAAAACTGGAAAGTTAATGCCGGAGGCGTTGCATGGTGTATTAACCGCCCGTAAGGAAAGATAGCTACACAAAAGAAGCAGTTTCCGAAGAAAAATATATCCACACACAAAAAAAGGCTGTGTTGCCACAGCCTCTATATTCTATAAATTATTTTACCGGAATTTTTTCTATGCGTCGTATGTGTCGTCCACCTTCAAATTCGGTATTCAAGAAAGTTTTCAAAATTTCAATGGCTTCGTCGTTGCTGATGAAACGTCCCGGCATGACCAAAACATTGGAATCGTTGTGTTGACGAGTGAGTTTTGCTATTTCGGGAATCCAGCATAGAGCCGAACGGATGCCTTGATGCTTGTTGAGTGTCATGTTGATGCCTTCACCACTGCCACAAATACCTATCCCCGGATAACATTCGCCTTTTTCAACGGCTTCGGCACAAGGGTGAGCAAAATCGGGATAATCGCAACTATCGGTGTTGTATGTTCCGAAGTCTTTGTATTCTATGCCGTTTTGCTTGAAATATTCAATAACAGCTTGTTTGGTATCAAAGCCTGCGTGGTCGCAACAGATGGCAACAGGCATATTTGATTTTAATATTGACATAATATATAATATGTATTAAAAGATTGATTTTGTGCAAAATTAATACTTTACTTAATAAGAAACAAATCTATCTTGAACCGAGTATCAAAAGAATGAGTCCTATGAATAATAACGAAAGATCGGCTGTTTTCAAGCGTACATTCTTTTCGCCTAATATGGTGATTCCGTAAAGGAACGACACCAAGACACTGCCGCGTCGAATCATCGATACAACCGAAATCATGGCACCATTGAGCGACAGAGAATAGAAATAGGCAATGTCGGCAATGGTGAGAAAGAGTGCAATGCACGGAATAGTCCAACGCCAAGTGAATGGTGTGCGTTTTTCTCGGGATAAACGTCTTATAATCATTATTACAGTGGTCATAATGAAGAATTGATAAAGCGAATACCATGCTTGCACTTCAAGAGGATTAAGATTGCGAATGAGGAATTTGTCGTATAATGCACTTATTGCTCCCATTATGGTAGATGCAAAACATAACCATAACCAACGGCTGTGCTTGAGCGAAAAGCCTTCTATTTTGCCTATTTTGCTTATGAAAAACAGTGAGCAAAAGCCTAATAGGATGCCGGCGTACTGCAACATGTTAAGACGTTCGCCGAAAATGACTACTGCACCCAGCAGAACGAGTACCGGACGTGTGGCACTTATGGGTCCGTTTATGGTTATGGGTAGGTGTTTTATAGAAAAATAGCCCAAAATCCATGATGACAACACAATGAAAGATTTAATAAGTATGAGTAAATGGCTTGCTGGGTTGCCGTCGAAGCCCCAAGTGCCGTTGGCAATGTTGCCTATAATGACAGGAGAGAGCAATACACTGCCAAAAAACGTGTTAAGCATGAGAACGGTGAGTACATCGTTATCTTTTACCGATGCTTTTTTGAAAATGTCATAAAAGCCCAAGCAGAGGGCGGAACATACAGCTAAAACAATCCACATTGATATTTTTGTTTTTTGCGTGCAAAAATAATCACAATAAAGCGATTTGTAAAGATAATTTTTTACCTTTGTCGTTCTCGACGTTGAGAAAATGAAGAGAAATATCGATAAAAACGCTGAATTTATCGTTTAAAAGGCGGGTTTAATCATAAAAATAAAAAGTATGGTGTTAGTATTGTTCTTTTTTAGTTTATTTACAATCGTGTGTAGCCGTTTTATCTTGAAAGTGCTTTTTTAAGGCAATAATCGTAGCTCATATTAAAAATACTTGCATAAGTAATCATGCAAGACCGAAAAATATCTTAACTTTGCAAGATAAATCATTAAATTACACGGATTATGTCTATAGATAACATTATATCACAAGCAGTTGCCGATGCGGTGAAAGCTCTATACGGGCTTGAACTTACAGCCGATAAAATAGTGCCACAAACAACAAAAAAAGAGTTTGAAGGCAATCTTACAATTGTGGTCTTCCCTTTTGTGAAAGCGGCAAAGAAGTCGCCCGAAGCCACTGCACAAGAAATAGGAGAATATTTGCAAGAACACTGTGAAGCAGTGAAGTCGTTCAACGTGATTAAGGGTTTTCTTAATATAGTTATAGAACCTACTTACTGGGTGCATGTGCTTAACCATATAGCCGAAACTCCCGACTATGGTTTTAAAGCTGTAACACCCGAAAGCGAACTTGTGATGATAGAATATTCATCACCTAACACCAACAAACCTCTTCACTTGGGACATGTGCGTAATAATCTGCTTGGCTACAGCCTTTCACGCATTATGACTGCCAATGGTTACAATGTGGTGAAAACCAACATTGTGAACGACCGTGGTATTCACATCTGTAAGTCTATGCTTGCTTGGCAAAAGTGGGGCGAAGGCGTAACTCCCGAAAAGGCAGGTAAAAAAGGCGACCACTTGATAGGTGATTTCTATGTGGCGTTTGACAAGCATTATAAAGCCGAAGTAGCCGAACTCATGGAAAAGAACAACATGAGCAAGGAAGAAGCTGAAAAAGCTTCACCACTAATGGCTGAAGCTCATGAAATGCTTAAAAAATGGGAAGCAGGCGATGAGGAAGTGCGTAGCGTGTGGAGAATGATGAATGAATGGGTATATGCCGGATTTGATGAAACTTATAAACGTCTCGGTGTAGACTTCGATAAGATTTATTACGAAAGCGAAACCTATCTTGAAGGAAAAGAAAAGGTGCTTGAAGGTCTTGAAAAAGGCATTATGTACCGCAAAGAAGATAACTCGGTGTGGGCTGACCTTACAAATGACGGTTTGGATCACAAATTATTGTTGCGTAGCGACGGTACATCGGTGTACATGACTCAGGATATAGGTACAGCAAAACTACGTTATCAGGATTATCCTATCGATAAGATGATTTATGTGGTGGGAAATGAACAAAACTATCACTTCCAAGTACTTTCTTTGTTACTTGACAAACTTGGATTCAAGTGGGGAAAAGACCTTGTGCATTTCTCTTACGGAATGGTGGAACTTCCTGACGGAAAAATGAAGTCTCGTGAAGGAACCGTAGTCGATGCCGATGACTTGATGGATGAAATGATAGCAACAGCTAAAGAAACTTCGGCAGAACTTGGTAAACTTGATGATTGTAGTGCTGAAGAAGCCGATAATATATCTCGTATAATAGGTCTCGGTGCGTTGAAATATTTCATTTTGAAGGTGGATCCTCGCAAGAATATGACATTCAATCCTAAAGAATCTATAGATTTTAACGGAAATACAGGTCCGTTCCTTCAATATACTTATGCTCGTATTCAATCACTTCTTCGCAAAGTGAGCGAAGCCGGAATAAACGAAACATTTGGTGCAGTGGCTCCGCAAGAAAAAGAAATAACACTTATACAACGTCTTGCCGATTTTCCAAGCGTGGTGAGCGAAGCCGGAAAGAATTACAGCCCTGCATTGGTTGCTAATTATGTATATGAATTGGTGAAAGAATATAATCAATTCTATCATGATTGTCCTATAATGAAAGAAACTGATGAGGAAGTTCGTGCATTCCGTATCGCATTGTCTCGTACTGTAGGCAATGTTATAGCTCGTGCTACAGGATTGCTCGGAATGGAAGTGCCGGAGAGAATGTAATGTAATCTTTTTTGAAAAAAAAAGTAAACACTTAGGCTCTGAATGTGTTATTGAGAAGAAAAGAAAATATTTAAAGTAATAAATATGTATAATTACAATTTAGATTCAAATGAAAAGTCGCTTGACGTGTATGTATCACAAGTGATGCGACAAGTGTTCACCAAGATGTTTTTTGCCATGGTGGTAACGGCATTGTCGGCTTACATGGTGTTGTCGGTGGAATCGGTGGCTCGTTTTATATTTACCAATCACATGGTGTATTGGGGGTTGCTGATAGCTGAAATAGTGATGGTTATCTCACTTACTGCCGCTTTGAATAAATTGAGTAATGTGGGTGCAACGTTATTGTTTTATGCCTATTCGATAATTAACGGGTTGACTTTGAGTTGTATCGTTCTTGTTTATACAGCTTCGTCGATAGCTTTGACATTTGCTATAACAGCTGGAGTGTTTGCGGTGATGGCTGTATATGGTTATGTAACCAAGAACGACCTAACCAAATTCGGCTCATTCATGACTATGGCATTGTTTGGCTTGGTGATATGTATTGTTGTGAATATGTTTATGCACAGCAGTACAATGGAATGGATTATAAGTTTTGCAGGTGTGGTGATATTTATAGGTCTTACCGCATGGGATGTGCAGAAAATCAAGCGAATGGCGGCATATTCTGATTATAGCAATGCCGGAAAACTTGCTACAATAGGAGCTTTGAGTTTGTATTTGGATTTTGTGAACTTGTTCTTGTATCTATTGCGTTTCTTCGGAAATAACAGAGATTAACGAGGTAAAACATAAAAAGAGCATGAACAGCGAGGGCGATTGTTGAAGAGAAACAATCGCCCTCGCTGTTTGAAAGGTAGTTGCAGGCAATTTGTGAACACTGCGAAAAACAGAATCCTTATTTAATTATGTGAAAAAATATTTTAAATTGTGGTGGGGTTATGCTATCTTTGCAACAATAAACATAATCAAACACTGCGAAGTAAAACGGATTACTATTATGAAGAAATTAGCTTTAGTTACGCTCTTATCAATAATAAGTGTCTTTAATTTGATGGCAACCGATTCTTTATCGGTGGTGGTATCTGATTCTTTGAAAGTTTCGGTAGATACATTGGCGGTTTCGGTAGAATCACCTGATTTGGAATGGGATAAAACATATAAATCAACGCCTAAATACACCCCCGATTATTTATTCGTTCCATTGGTGTTTGAAATGTATTCACCTATTGACACAGCATGTCATGAAAAATGCGGTGCAAGCAGTAAACAGGACGGTTTGTCATTTGATTTAAATGACAAATGGCTTAAAACGTCGATAGAAAATACTCGTAAGGTGCGTCGTATGCGATACAGTGAAATGATTGACAATCCTCAAAATGTTCAATATAATCAGGAAGACCTTCCTGTGCCTCCCAAAACTTACATTATCGCTCCAGACCCTTCAAATCGTATGGTAACGATAGAAGAACGTAAATATGAAAATGTTGAAAGCGCTAAGGCGGAAGCCGTGAAGATAAAAAAGTGGATTCATTCATTCAATGCTTCTGTTCAATTGTCGCAAGCGTATTTGTCGGATAACTGGTATCAAGGAGGTGAAAACAATGTGAATGTTATAGGAAACTTTGTGTGGAATGTCAAACTCAATGAAAACGTGTATAAAAAATTGTTGTTTGAAAACACAGTCCAATATAAAGTGAGTGTGAACTCCGCTCCGCAAGATTCTCTACGTGGATATAGTATTAGTCAGGATTTGTTCCAAATAAACACTAAATTCGGTTATAAAGCGATAGAAAGGTGGTATTATTCGGCAACTATGCGATTTAAAACGCAGTTGTTTAACAACTATAAGGCTAATACCAATACAATGAAAGCTTCATTCTTGAGTCCTGCAGAGTTGAACTTAGGTCTCGGTATGACTTACAGCACAAAATCTAAAGATAAAACATTGGCTTTTGATATGTCATTGTCTCCGTTATCAATAGATATGAATATTTGTAGGGAAATAAAGAAAATTGACCCTACTTCATTCGGTATAGATGAAGGAAAGCATGTCAAGACTGAATTCGGTTCCAATCTTGAAGCAAAAATGTCGTGGAAAATATGTGATGAAGTAACATGGTCAAGTCGTTTGTTTGCATTTACCAATTATGACCATATACAAGGTGATTGGGAAAATACATTGAATTTCACCATTAATAAGTATTTGTCAACCAAGTTATATGCACATTTACGCTATGATGATTCTGTCGACAAAGACCCAAGTTGGAAATATTGGCAATTCAATGAAATTTTGAGTTTCGGATTCAATTATTCATTCTAAAATGTATTAGGTTATGATTTCGTGCGTGCGATATATCCTGTTGATGGTGGCGTTGCTCTCATCGCAGTGGTGTGTTGCCGATGAACGTTCTCCTTACACTTTTCGTGGCGAAATATTAAAAGGCTATGACGAGGAAACCGTTAAATCACGTTGTGATGCAGGCGATTTACACCCCATTGAAGGCGTTTGGTATTATCCCGATGAAAAAATAACTTTAGTCATTGAACGATGTGAAAGCGGTGTAAATAATGTACTCTATGATTATCGTCTTGTCTTGGTGGATAGCGAAGATATGTCGCTCTATCCGGGTACGGTGATAGGCTATTGTACTCCTACGGTAGATAGTGATAAATTTAAGTTGTGGATATATTGTGAGCAACATGAGTCAGTCCTTGAAAATCCTCAAATGTGTGTGGCGTCGTTGAACAACACTGCAGATGAACTTGTGATAGAACGTAGTGAGGTGAAAATGAAAGTGAGAGTGAACTTTTCTCGTTTTTTACCTAAATTGTTGAAAGGAGTTTCGGTTGTTCCCTCTAAAAAAGAAGTAAAAGCTCCCGAAGGATTCAAAAAAGTGTATCCGCAAAATTCTAAAATCGGAGTGCGTTATCTTTGATTCTTATAAGAGAAAAAATGAAAAACAGCTTAGTCTTAATATTGTTATTTGCGTGCTACTTGTGTGGACTTGAAGCTCAAACGAGAGTGAACAGTAAGCGTAAAAAACTGGAATTGTCAAGTAATAAAAGGACCGCATTACACACAGTTGTCGATTCTATAGCAGTGAATGATGCTAGTTCGTTTTGCGAAAATGCAATAAGTTTGCGAGGGTATTCCAAGCCGGGAGGTGTGGCAAAAGAATCTTTTATGCTTACTAATAACACCAATCTGTATATTTCGCATGTGGAAATAGAGTTTCGCTATGCCGATGTTAATGGAGAGCGTTTCCATGAGCGTACGGTTGAAATACCATGTGATTTGCCTCCATATTCATCCAAACAGTTTTCAATTAAGTCTTTTGATGAAGGGAAACGCTTTTATTATAAAGAAAATAAGCCACGCAAAGGTGCAGTGGCTTATGAAATATCTATAAAAGTATCTCGATATGACGTTCGGGTGGTGAGGGATTAGAATTTTACTTTCAAATGCTCACCGGCGTCTTTTACGATGGCTTTGTGATATTCTTTGTTATATCCGGGGAAATCGGGTTGTACAGGTAGCCCATAAGGGTTTCGTTTGAATTGTCCGTTTTCTTCTTTTTTACGATTTCCATCGAGGTATTTTACGAGAAGATACTCTCCTAATTTTCGATATTTGGCAGTTGCATCTTCAGCAATGAAATTGCAATAATTGGTAAGATATGTAATTGCTTTTTTAGGAGATTCTTTATATAGTCTTGTTGCTTCCGATTCGATAAAAGACATGTTTTGTTCAAAAGAATCTTCGAGCGAAGTTTGAACATTGCGAATGTCGTCAATCATGAGAGAATAACGAGAATAAGCTTGATTAGCAACCCAATTATTGGTCCAGAAAGCCGATTCCAAAGAAAAGTTGTAAAGGTCGGCTGTGTTTTTGTCGTAGCTTTTTGGCACTTTGTCGATTGAACAATACATTGGTACAAAAACGTTGGTATTGGCATCATCGACACCAAACCAATGGATGCCGCCAATTTCGTTAGGTAACCATGAACGCATTTGGCTCACAAGAACAAAAGCTGTTTGTTGTGTTGCGATAGCTCGCTCGTGGAAATAAGTTTGTCCGTCAACGTCAAAATTCATAGGACGGAAACGATAAGGGATATTCCAAAATATTTTTGCTCCGTCATCTTGAGTCATGTCAAAAGGAGTGCCTTCAAAATGGTCACGCATCATGTTTTGCATATCCCTTACGCTTATTTTCTTATCGGGCTTTATGTAAAGTGGCATGATTTCGGCATTTTCTTCACCATTTAAGTATGGTAGGTATTTCTCCATTCCACTGCAATAACGGTTAAAAAACGACCAAACTCGTGCATCGCAACCGCGGTATGCAAGAAAATCCCATTCTCCGTATGCTTTGGCGAAGTCAAAGTCAGCATTCTTGCCATTGAAATACCCCATTTTGCGAGCGAAAGAAATAACATCTTTGGAATAGATACATTCCGAATTGTTGTTTTGAGGGAATTTGTGAATTCGAGGAGCGTTGGCATGTCCTGTAATGCAATCGTCTGGAATGAGATGTGCAACCCACACAGCACCTTTCTCTTTTCCTCCTTTTCCGCACATTTCCATCACCCAAATTTCGTTAGGGTCACCTATAGAAAAAGATTCGCCTTCGCTGTTGTATCCGAATTGTTCTACCAAGTCGGTCATGATTTTTATAGCTTCTCGGGCTGTTTTTGCTCTTTGCAGAGTGATATAAATAAGACTTCCATAATCAATGATTCCGGTTGTATCGACAAGCTCGTGTTTGCAAGTCCAAGTAGATTCGGTTATTGTGAGCTGATGTTCGTTCATGTTGCCTACGACCTTGTAGGTGTGTTCAGCTTCAGGAATTTCACCCCAACGTTTGTTTGTATCCCAGTCTCTTACCTCACGCATAGAGCCTTTTTTATGTGTTGCAGCAGGCATGAAATTCAAAGCACCATATAAAGTGTGTGCATCGGCTGCGTAAGAGATTAGTGTGGAACCATCGGTAGTAGCTCTTTTTCCTGCCAATAAACTTGTGCAAGCCTGAGAGTCTTTTGAAATGCCTATAATTGTCAGTAAGACAAGGCTTAATTTTGAAAGTACTTTTATCATAATAATATATATTAATTTTGTGCGATTATTGCAACTGTAATGAGATAGTTGTCTATCTTGTGATGGTGCAAAGAGAAATTCATGATGCTATTGTCGCTTAGAGATTGTCCTTTGTCGGGAAGATTTAACCTGATACATTCTGTAAAGTCTATTCCTGATACAGATGTCGCTTTATATATGGCTTCCTTAGAAGTCCATGCCATCAAGTTCATCTCTAAGTCTTGCTGAGGAATGTGTGTTTTTTCGGCTTCGTTAAGAAAACGGTCTCTAACTCTTAGCACTTTGTTGGAATTAGACTCAATGTCAATGCCTATGTGTTTATGAGAAGAGAAAGCTATGCACACGAAGTTGCCTGAATGAGTTATGCTTATGTTGATGGGTTTGTTTACCAAATAAGGAGCTCCATTCTCGCGGTGAGCTAATTCGACGTTACAACCTGTTGCGTGTTGTAAAATCAATAATTCTGCAAGTTTCTCTTTAGCTCGTTTTGGTAGCTTTATTTTTTTGATGAGTGAAATGTCAAAAGAAGCTTCTTTGCACATATTTTCGAGTTCTTCTCTTGACTCGGTAATTTCCCATGTGTAAATCCTATAATCGTTGTGAAATATGTCATCACTTATTATAGGCATGTTTAATCGATTTTTATTTTTACATTTACGATACGGTGCTTGGCAACTTTTAAAACTTGAAAATGGAATTGTCCATAATCAATAGTTTCTTTTTCTATAGGGAAATCTCCTTTTAAATTCAGTATGAGCCCGGCTATTGTTTCGGCGTCGCCTTCTATTTGTTCAAAAACGTCTTCTTCACAATCGGTTATTTTAAAAAAGTCGTTCAATAGAGTTTTTCCATCAAAAATATATGTTTTGTCATCTATTTTTTTGTAGGATTTGTTGTCGTCGGTGTCATATTCATCGTCTATATCACCTACGATTTCTTCCAAGATGTCTTCAAGAGTGACAATACCTTGTGTACACCCGAATTCATCTACAATTATAGCCATGTGAACTTTCGTTTTTCTAAAATCTTCAAGCAAATCTCCTATAGCACGTGTTTCGGGAACGAAATAAGCCGATCTTAATAATGTGGTCCAATTAAAATCTTTTTCGTGCTTGTCAATATAAGGAAGAAGGTCTTTTGCGTAAAGAACACCTTTTATATTGTCGGAATTGTCTTGATAAACCGGCATGCGTGAGTATCCGTTGGTTGTTACAATCTTTACAACATCTTCAAAGCTGGAGAAGTATTCAATATCAACAACATCTACGCGTGGACGCATGATTTCGGCAGCAGTCTTATCTCCGAATGTAAGAATTCCTTCAAGTAGTTCTTTTTCATTCTCTGAATTAACTTCTGATAGTTCAAGAGCTTGCGATAAATCATCCATGGAGATATCTTCAGTTCGCTTAGTAATCACTTTATTGACAATAAACGTACTTTTTACCATTAAACGTGAAATAGGGCTGAAAATCTTATTCAAAGTAGAAAGCCCACTTGTTGCAAAAGCTGCAACTTTTATGCTGTTGTTTGATGAATATAATTTAGGTATTATTTCTCCGAAAAGAAGAATTAAGAATGTAAGGAATACCGATTGTACTATAAAATCTAAGACCGCACTTCTTATTTCCAATATTTGATTTAGTGCAAAGTTGAATAAAATGATTATTGTAACGTTTACCAAATTATTGGATATAAGTATTGTCGCAAGAAGCTTTTCTGGATTTGACAATAGTTGCTTTACTTTATCTCGTGTGCTTTGACTCTTGAACTTATCAAAATCGGTTTCTTTTAAAGAAAAATAGGCAAGTTCGGAGCCGGAGACAAAAGCTGAAACGCATAAACACAAAGTTGCAACAATGCAAGCGATAATGCAAGACGTATTGGGGGCATTTACCGAGATGAGAGGTTGCTCTATATTGGCTGTTGCCAATATTAATGAATTAATGCACGATAACGGGTCAGTATCCAAAATACAATAATTTAGTTAAACAAAAGTGTTTTGAAGTTGATTCCAAAACCATAAATAAGCTGTAAAGCTTGTATTTATGTGCAAATATAGTGAATAAAATAATAAGCAACAAAAAAAGGTTGCCTATGTGTATAGACAACCTTTGTATAGATTAACGAATAAAATTAAAATTATTCAGCTTTTCCGTCACTTCCAAGTACGTTGATGATTTTGTGCTTGTAAAGTTTTTCCATGTTATCGCGAGCTGGTCCCAAGTATTTACGTGGGTCAAATTCAGCCGGTTTTTCTGCAAATACTTTACGTACTGCTGCAGTCATAGCCAAACGGCTGTCAGAGTCGATGTTGATTTTGCAAACTGCACTCTTAGCCGATTCGCGAAGCCATTCTTCTGGAATACCGATAGCAGCTTTCAATGCACCACCGTATTTGTTGATTGTTTCAACTTCGTCTTGAGGAACAGAAGAAGAACCGTGAAGCACGATAGGGAATCCAGGAAGTTTTTCTTCTACAGCTTTTAATACGTCAAATGCCAATGGCGGTGGAACTAATTTGCCATTTTCATCTACTGTACATTGTTCTGGAGTGAATTTGTATGCACCGTGAGAAGTACCGATAGAGATAGCCAAGCTGTCGCAACCTGTACGAGTAGCAAAGTCGATAACTTCTTCAGGGTCGGTGTAAGTGTGGTGGTCGCTTGAAACTTCGTCTTCAACGCCTGCCAATACACCAAGTTCACCTTCTACAGTTACATCGTGTTGGTGTGCATATTCTACTACTTTCTTTGTAAGTGCAACGTTTTCTTCATAAGGAAGGTGAGAACCGTCAATCATTACTGAAGAGAAACCGCAGTCTACACAGTCTTTGCATAGCTCAAAACTATCACCGTGATCTAAGTGTAGAACGATTTGAGGTTTTGCCCAACCAAGTTCTTTTGCATATTCTACAGCTCCTTGAGCCATGTAGCGAAGAAGTGTTGCATTAGCATAGTTGCGAGCACCTTTTGATACTTGTAGGATAACAGGAGATTTAGTTTCAGCTGCAGCCTTGATAATGGCTTGTAGTTGCTCCATGTTGTTGAAGTTGAAGGCAGGAATAGCATATCCGCCTTTGATAGCCTTTGCGAACATATCGCGAGTGTTCACAAGACCAAGCTCTTTAAAATTTACCATAATACTTAAGTATTGATATAATGAATTATTATATTGTTTTTTTCAAATTTGTTGCAAAGATAACAAAATATAAGTTACTAAAGATTTTTATTATGGGAAATTTTATACTAATTTTGTACGCCATTGAATAATAACTTTGTCGAAATAGGGGAATTTCGACATTTTTAGCATGATTACAGTATCTATTGTTACATATAAAACAAAAATCGAAGAGTTGAGACGTTGCCTTGATTCTTTGTCATCGAATCTTGTGAAATATATATATATAGTTGATAACTCTCGTCAAAGCTATATAGAGGATTTTTGCAAGTCTTATGAGCGTATTGTCTATATAGGCAATCCTAATGTTGGTTATGGCTCCGGGCATAACATAGCTATCCGTAAGGCACAAAAGATGAATATGAAATACCATCTTGTGCTTAATAGTGATGTGTATTTTGAAGAGGATGTCCTTTCTCGTCTTATTGAATACATGAACAATAATGAAGATGTTGCACAAGTGCAACCTAATATTGTTTATCCTGACGGTTCGTTACAGTATGGTTGCCGATTGTTGCCTAAACCTATAAATTTGATTTCCCGTAGGTTCTTATTTCATTCATTTACCGAAAAGCTCAATCGTGAATTCATGTTATATGATTTCGACCACAAAGAACCTATGAATATTCCATATCATCAAGGTTCGTTTATGCTGTTCCGAATGGAATGTTTTAAGAAAGTAGGGCTTTTTGACGAGCGTTTTTTTATGTATCCCGAAGATATTGATATAACTCGTCGCATGCATCGTTTTTATCGCACTATGTTCTGGCCCGAAGTAACCATTGTTCATGCCCATCGTGCAGCAAGTTATAACTCTTTAAGAATGCTTGCCGTGCATAGCTGGAATATGATGAAATATTTCAATAAATGGGGCTGGTTTAACGATAAAGAGCGTGATGAATGGAATGAAGACGTTCTAAACTCGATAAAAGCAAAGAATAAAAAATAACGTATAGCCTTTTTTTAAAGAGTTTATTTTAATTTTGGGGAGGTTATTGTCAAAATATTGATAATAATACCTTATCTTTGTCTGACATTTCGTTAAGGAATGCACAATTATTATTCAATATTATATTAACAACTTTTTTGTGATATTCTAATGAGAAAATGGCGCATTGAAGACAGTGCAGAGCTGTATAATGTTAAAGGGTGGGGACGTTCTTATTTTTCAATCAATGAAAAAGGACATGTTCAAGTTACACCGAAGGAAGGCTATGCAGCCGTTGATGTGAAAGATGTGTTGGATGAGTTGCAATTGCGTGATATTACGCCACCTGTCCTACTACGTTTTCCTGACATACTGGATAATAGAATCGAAAAAATATCAAAATGTTTTAAACAAGCTGCCGAAGAATATAATTACGGGGCTGAAAATTTCATAATATATCCTATCAAGGTGAATCAAGTGCGTCAAGTTGTTGAGGAACTTGTGTGCCACGGGAAAAGATATAATATAGGTCTTGAAGCAGGTTCTAAGCCCGAACTTCACGCTGTGTTGGCTTTAAATAACGCCGACAAATCGGTTATTGTATGTAATGGCTATAAAGACGAAAATTATATTGAGCTTGCTTTGCTTGCTCAAAAGATGGGTCGTCGCATTTATATCGTTGCCGAAAAACTAAATGAGTTGAAATTGATGGTAAATGTAGCCAAACGACTCGGCATACGTCCCAATATGGGAGTGAGAATAAAACTAACAAGCTCCGGAAGTGGAAAATGGGAAGAATCGGGTGGCGATAGCAGTAAGTTTGGACTTAATTCAAGCGAATTGCTTGAAGCTCTTGACTTCTTGGAAAGTCGTGACATGAAAGACTGCTTGAAATTGATACATTTCCATATAGGTAGTCAAATTACTAAAATACGTCACATAAAAAATGCGTTGCGTGAAGCATGTCAATTTTATGTGCAACTTAGTAAAATGGGCTTCGGTGTGGAATTTGTTGATATAGGAGGCGGTTTGGGTGTCGATTATGACGGAACACGTAGCAGTGCAAGTGAATACAGTATGAACTATTCCATTCAGGAATATGTGAACGATGCTGTTTCTCAACTTGTTGATGTGTGCGATAAAAATGAATTGAAACATCCTAATATCGTAATAGAATCGGGTCGTTCACTTACGGCACATCACTCAATACTTGTTCTTGATGTGCTTGAAACGACTCACTTGCCTATTTGGAACGAAGAAGACACAGTGAGTGAAGATGAGCATGAATTAGCTCGTGAATTGTATGAAATATGGGATAAATTAAATCATCAGCGTATTTTTGAAAGTTGGCACGATGCTTTGCAAATTCGCGAAGAGGCGTTAGACTTGTTTAGCCTTGGTTTGCTCGATTTGCGTACTCGTGCAATGATAGAAAAACTTTTCTGGTCGATAGCTCGCGAAGTCAATGATATTGCTTTGTCGTTAAAGCATGCACCTGAGGAATTGCGTAAGGTTGTAAAAATGCTACCCGATAAGTATTTCTGTAACTTCTCGTTGTTCCAATCTTTGCCCGATTCATGGGCTATCGATCAGGTGTTCCCTATAATGCCATTGTCGCGGTTGGACGAAAAACCTACGCGTCATGCCACTCTCCAAGATATTACTTGCGATAGTGATGGTAAAATATGTACTTATGTTTCTTCGCAAGGAGGTACAAATTTCTTGCCTGTACATCAAATAAAAGCCAATGAGCCTTACTATTTGGGAGTTTTCTTGGTGGGTGCTTATCAAGAAATACTTGGGGATATGCACAATTTGTTTGGTGACACCAATGCTGTACATATCGATGTGTATAAGGACCGTTATGAAATAGATCAGGTAATAGAAGGTGAAACTGTTGCCGAAGTTCTTGAATATGTGGAATATAATCCTAAAAAACTTGTTCGTAATGTTGAAACGTGGGTGACTGCTTCAATGAAAAGCGGAAAAATCACTCCGGAAGAAGGACGTGAGTTCTTGAGTAACTATCGTTCTGGTTTATACGGATACACTTATTTGGAAAATACCTGATGAAATGAGATATTTTATAAGATTGGCTTATAATGGAGCCAATTATCATGGTTGGCAGTCGCAACCAAACGCTGAATCGGTTCAAGAAACCGTAGAGAAAGCGTTGTCAATGGTGTTACGCAAGCAAATATCGATAACAGGTGCTGGTCGTACCGATGCAGGAGTAAATGCATCGGTTATGATTGCACATTTTGATGTTGATGAAGCTATTGTAGATATAAAGACGTTGATAATGCGACTTAATAGCATTGTGGGGCGTGATATTTCCGTGTATAACGTATTTCGTGTACACGATGATGCTCATGCTCGATTTGACGCCACAGCACGTACTTATAAATATTTCGTTCATACCGATAAATCTCCGTTCTTATATATGTTTAGTTGGCGTGCTACATGTCGATTGGATTTTGATGAAATGAATAAAGCTGCTGAATGTTTATTAAAATACACTGATTTTACGAGTTTTTCAAAATTGCACACCGATGTAGCAACCAATAATTGTAAAATCTCCTATGCTCGTTGGGAGCAAGAAGGAGAACAATGGGTTTTTACTATAACTGCCGATCGCTTTTTGCGTAATATGGTGCGTGCAATAGTAGGAACTTTGGTGGATGTGGGACGAGGAAAAATAACTGTTGAGCAATTTTGTAAAATAATTGAGAAAAAAAATCGATGCAGTGCAGGAACTTCAATGCCTGGTAATGCTCTGTTTTTGTGGAATGTAGAGTATCCGTATGAAATTTTTTGAAAAATATTTCAAAAAAAATATCAGAAAATATTTGCACGGTAAATAAAAAATACATAACTTTGCACTCGCAATTCGGAAGAATGCAATCGGGGTGTAGCGCAGTCCGGTTAGCGCACCTGCTTTGGGAGCAGGGGGTCCCAGGTTCGAATCCTGGTACCCCGACAAGAATAAGGAGTTACTTTTCGGTAACTCCTTTTCTGTTTTAAGATTCTTTCTTGGAGTAAAAAATTGATTGGAATTTTGTAAAACTGGGAAATGTGAGATACTTTTGTGTCAATATCATAATGTCTTGATTTGAGAGATATGAAGAAAAGGCTTGTTATAGGATTCTTGATGACGATAATGGTTTGTTTATCGGCAAATGCAGAGAAGTTTCGTTGGCTTTATAATCTCACATTTGAAGCTTCGGAAAACAGCAAGGTGTTATATAGCAGTCGTGACCGTTTGGAAATGATTGTGGAGGATATGACTTTCATTGTTCAAGTGTTTAGCAGTGAAGGTGTGAACGATGACGTGCTGAAACAAAATTTACATCGTCGTGCTATGGAGTATAACATGTATGATACTCGTGTGAAAAAGTTTTCGCTATCTACGTTAAAAGGTTATCGTTTGAATGGTGTATTGCCCGATGGCTCTATTGCTGATGTATATAACGTGATTTCAACAAAAACAGGTATTTGTGTGCAATATATAGTGAACTATGTGGGTGTAGATGCAAAGAAAGCAGTAAAACTGGCTAAAAGTGTAAAGGAAGAAAGTGCGAAAACTCCTAAATCGAAACGAAAGCAAAAGATACAAAAGAAAAATGCACCATTGAAACCTATAAAAAAAACGTCAACATTGCCTGTTGAATTATACGAAATATAAAGAAATAAGTTGGCGTGTTTTTAGACAGAATTAAGAAGATTTATGTGTGAGTGGTTGAATTTGTGAAAAATTCTGTTTAAGTTTGCAATAAAATTAGGTTTATAAGAAATAAAAAATTAAATATGACGCCAAAAACCAAGAAAAATATAATAATAGGAGCCATAGCTACGGTAATTTTGGTATTTATCTGTATTGTATATTCTGCAGTTTCATCAAAAAATGAAATGGAGAAAGCCAATGAATTGTTGCAACTTGAAAATCAACAGTTGCAACTTGCTGGTGAGTATGAGAATTTGAATATGCAATATCAAAGCCTTGAAAATCAAACTCAATTTATAAATAACGATTCCATATTGCAAAAATACACTGAAGCAAAAAGCAAAGTGGAAAAACTTCTTGCTGAGCTTAAAACACAAAAAATAACAAGCAATAAGCGAATAAAAGAGTTGAAAGAAGAAGTTTCAACCCTGAAAGGTCTTATAAAACATTATATTTCCATAATAGACTCGTTGAGGCGAGAAAATGAAGGTCTGAAAGCTGAAAATGTACAAATTAAGAACGAAAATAGAGAATTGGCAAGTAAAGTGAATATAGCTCAAGAAAAAAATGCACATCTTGAAGAGCGTATGGAGCTTGCCGAAAAACTTAATATCACAAATCTTAAACTTACTTGCTTAAAAAAGACAGGAAAGGAAGAGAAAAAGGTAAAAAAAGCAAAACAATTGATGGTAACATTCACTATTTCGCCAAATAATTCAACTCCGGTGGGAGAAAAAGAATTGTTTGTGAGAATAACTAATCCGGAAGGTACGCTTTTAGGCAGTCATGGTGCTTTTGCTTTTGATGGCGTGGAAATGCCTTATACCGATAGTAAAAAAATAGAGTACACAGGGCAGGAAGTGCCTAATGTTACAATTTATTGGAATGTAACAAGTCCTCTTTCTGAAGGTGAATACCGAGTAGAAGTGTTTGCCGATAGTTATCGTTTAGGCTCTCGCACATTTGTGCTTAAATAAGAGAAGTTGAAATCTACTTCGATAATAATTAAATAAATTATCGGTTCAATCGCCTGTTGCAAAAGTTTAGGATTGCATTTTAGCAATAAGATGCAGTAATGATAGAAAAATAATAAACACAATAACGGCAGTAGACAGAAAAAATATGAAATTTCAAGAAATATTGAAAATTTGAAAAAAAAGTTCTATTTTTGTGTGCAGTGAATTTTTTGAATATAGTTTTAATTAAAATCAGCCTCTGAACAAGAGGAACTTACGCTTTTTAAGAACATATTTTATTGGAATAATCTGAAAAATAGCATATTCCTCTAAAAGAATTTGATTAGAAGTCTCTAAGCGAGAACTTTAATTTATTACTATAATTTGAAATTCAATTTTACATATAATTGAATTTATAAAACTAAATAAACCATGAATTTAAAACTTAAAGCATTTGTCTTAGTAGGTGCGATTGTATTACCATCGGCACTAGAGGCTAAGGATTATCTAATTTCGCCGGAGGCTTCAACTTCGGGAGCAGTTATTGTCTATAAAGGCACAAGTTACACAGTTGGAGATGATGCATTCGCATCAATCGATGATTTGATGTCAGTAAACCCTGAAGAATCGTCGACGGTCTATTTTACGCCCGGTAGTTTTACCGGTGGTGTAATCAATGTAAAAGGGATGAAACTGTTGGGGTGCAACGCTGATAGTGATCCGCGAATAGTTGACCGCACTAAAATTTCTGAAATCACAGCGGAAATTAAGGTTGAGGCTGACAATGTAACAATCAACGGGTTTAATTTAACCGGAGATGCTACAGTGAGCAATGTAACAGCTACATCAGAGGCTCCGATCAACGGGTTTAAATATATATTCAACGTAAGTACGGAGTCTACACTCAAACGCGACAATAAGTTGGCTGTAGTGAAGCTTGGTAATATTGTGTCGGATGCCGCTGCAACAGCACCGGAGTCACAAGGTAAATTTAAAAATGTAAACATTTCTCATAATATTTTTAAAGGTAGTAAAACTGCTAATTATGTTGCTATAGCAGGAGGCAATGAGACCATAACAGTTTATGATAACAACTTTGATCAAGGTTCCACAAGTATAAGACTTGACAATTGTGCCGGTGTAATTAAATTGAAATACAACAACTTTTATCAAGTTGGTGTGCAAACAGAACTTGCCGGTGGCGGTTTTTGTATGGGCTTGAATCGTTGTGCTTTGAGTGGTACGACAAAATTTGAAATAACTCATAACTACTTTAACGAATGTATCGGTCAGTCGGGTCATTACTCATTGATACGTTTTTTCCCGGGTGAAGTAGATGCGGTTGGTACGGTAACTCCGGTAAACTGTACGGTTGAGATGAAATACAATGTATTCCGTAATAAGCGACAAATCCACGAAACACATAATGAAGTATATTATGCCAATAAAAACTCAGCTAAAACAGTTACGCATGATGTACGTTTTAATGATTGTGATAATAATAACTATGAATTTGCTAATTTCCAAAATATAGGAGAAGAATCGCAACGTATCTACTATAACGATAATTTTGATCTTATAGATGTTGATAAATGTACATTTGGTACATACAAGTCGGCATATACTACAAAAGCTGTTACAATAATACAAAATTTTGACGTAGATCCGGTTACCGGTGACGTTTATTATATACAGATTGAGAATAATTCGGCAGCAAGTACATTAAACCAAAAATATGGAGACCCTAAAGGACTTTGTCTGACTCGCTTTGACAAAAAGGCAAATTCGGCATCTAAAATGCAACTCGTGTGGGCAGGACATGGAACCAACATGAGTGTGGCTCGCATAGATGGTAAGGTGTATATCTTTACGGGTGGACGAGGTACGCTTAAGGCTGACGGCTCGGAGACTCGTTCAGACGCATGCTGTTGGTTTCCGTGGGTAAGCGGAGCTGTGGTTGATTTGCGTAAAACATCATTTACTTATGGCGGTACAACTTATCCTATCTACACTTTGGATAACAAAGATATAAACAATGAATATCCTGCAGTAGATGAAGTGTCGCGTCTTTTCGTGAGTCGTTATACACCTTCAGGAAAAAATAGTTATGCAATTTATGACCTTGACGAAGTGATTGCTAATCCGTCCACAGCCAAGGCTTTAAAAGTAGTGTCAATTAAAAAAGGGGATAACCCTACATCTACTTCGGGTGATAAGGGTTATAATACTTGGGATCATCAAGGTTACGCAATAAGTGGTGATTATCTTTATGTATTGGAAGGCGTAAGTAAGGAGAATTCTACTGCTCTTAATGACAAACCAACGCTTGTGCTTCATGTGTATAATTGGCGTACTGAAGAATTTGTATATCGTAAATTCTTGAAAAACTCTACACTTCAAGGGTATTCTATGGGAGAACCTGAGGGTGTTTCGGTTCGTCGCAATTCTAAAGGGCATGCCGAAATACTTATAGGTGTGGCTATAGGAGATGTCGGTGCCCGTCAAGCCGTAATTCATAAATACACTTTGAATGATGATGACCCGAAATTATCGTTGCCTGAAGCAACTGTGACTCCAAATAGTGGTGAATCATTAGCATTTACTACAGTTAATAATGAAGCAGTAAGCCAAGTTATTGAAACAATCAATAAAAATTTACATGGCGGTGTTATGGTAGCTATATCCGGAGAAAATGCTAAAAACTTTTCGGCTAAGACATCAAGTACAAGATGTTGGAATACTAAAAGCAAAATTACTGTGACCTACACGCCAACTGAGGGGCAGAGCGAAGCGAAAGCTATGTTGCGTATCTCATCACCAATGGCTGAAGATAAAATTGTGGCTCTTGAGGGGATAAATGACAATACTGTTGGTATAGATGGGGTAAACTCTGAAAAGACTCAAAAGGTAATTACCGGCGACAATAGCGTTACTGTAGAAGGAGCAACATCAATAAGCCTTTTCTCTGCTACCGGTGCTTTAGCTGTTTCGGCTGTGGGAAGTAGAGCCAACACTAACGGACTTTGTGGGCTGTATATCGCGAGAGCTGTTATGCCGAGTGGCGAAATAATTACTGCCAAAGTATTGCTTCGTTGAAAAATTGAAAGTTAGTTCTTGAAAAGAGAGTGAAACTTAATAGCATTTGAATTTAATCATTGATAAATAAATGCGTTTTTGTGCGTTATCGGTGTGTTTTATCCGATAACGCATTTTTATATTGTATAAGTATCTTTTTTTGTTCTGTTTTTCTTTTTATTAGCTCAATATGATATAATGTTGTTTGTTTGTTGGTTTAAATAGGGTATATTTGTGCGTTCCTTTGCAACATGTTGTATAGGAATATTGTTTTAACGATTAAAATAAAGGTGCTTTTATGAATATGCGAATAAAAATAGGACTTTTTTTATTGTGTTTAAGTGTAGTCATGACAGGTAATTGTGCCGTGTCACTGGACTCTTGTAGAAATATGGCAATAGCTAATAACAAACAATTGAAAATAGCCGAAATGAAAATAGCACGTGCCGGTTACCAAAAAAGTGAAGCACGAGCTTCTTATTTGCCTGCTCTTGATGTGCAAGCAAGTTATTTGTATAATCAAAAGAAATTGTCACTTATTGATGAAGATGCCAAATTACCTACAATGAGTTTTGACCCGGCTACAGGAAAATATAATTATAATTTGGTTACCGGAGCCGATGGAAAACCTCTTGTGGTTAACGGTCAGATTGTACCATCGCAAGTGGCGTTGCTACCTAAAAGTGCTTTAACCTATGATATACACAATGTTTTTGCCGGTGCAATTACTATCACACAACCTGTGTTTATGGGTGGAAAGATACGTGCCATGAATGAGATTACGAAATATGCCGAAAATATAGCAAAACGTCAACGTGATATGGCTGTCGAAGATGTTATTTATGATGTAGATGCAGCTTATTGGCAAGTCGTTTCATTAAAGGCAAAGGAAAAATTGGCACGCAGTTACGTTGCATTGCTTGACTCGTTGAAAGAGAATGTTTTGCTTATGAAGAAAGAGGGCGTAGCTACGCAATCGGATGTCTTAAGCGTTTCGGTGAAGTTGAATGAGGCTAATGTCGACCTTGTAAAGGTTGAAAACGGGCTTTCGCTTGCCGGAATGTTGCTTGCTCAATTATGTGGTTTGCCGGTGAATATGCGTCTTACACTTGAAGATGAAAATCTTGAAGATTTTGAGCTTACCGATATGCCTGCATCTGAATATGATATGACCGATATTTGGGGACGCCGTAACGATGTGCAGGCGTTGGAACTTGCGGTAAAGGTGTATGAACAGAAAGCTAAAGCTGAGCGTGCTACGATGCTTCCGCAATTGGCATTGGTAGGGGCTTATTCGGTAACAAATCCCAATTCGTTCAACGGTTTCAAAAACGAATTTGACGGAATGTTCAGTGTGGGTGCCATGTTGAAAATTCCTCTATGGCATTGGGGTGGTAATTACAATAAATATCGTGCAGCTAAAAGTGAAACTGTTATACGCAAATTGGAACTTGAAGATGCAAAAGAAAAAATCGAACTTCAGGTCAATCAGGCTTCATATAAGATGCATGAGGCGTTAAGAATTTACACCACTACTTGCAGTAATTTGGATAATGCACAAGAAAATTTGCGTACCGCTCAACTTGGGTTTAAAGAAGGTGTACTTGTTTCGGATGATGTGATGGCTGCTCAAACAGCGTGGCTTAAAGCCAATTCTGAAGTGATTGATGCAAAGATTGATGTGCGTCTATGTAATGTATATCTTGATAAGGTGCTTGGAAAACTTGTTGATGGTGAGAGATAAATATGATTAAATACTTCATTTTGAAATAAAAAATACCGATATGGAAGAAGTTGATAAAATAAAAGAAATGGAACAGGAAGATCGCCGATTGCTTAAGGCTCTTGCTTGTCTTACGGTTGCTATGGTGATTTTGTTTATCGTGGGAATGTTTTTGTTGAAACCGGCAGAAGTCTTGGTGCAAGGTCAGGCTGATGCCGCTTCGGTACGTATTTCGGGAAAACTTCCCGGTAGAGTGCAAGATTTTTATGTAAAAGAGGGCGACCTTGTTAAAAAAGGAGATACTCTTGTGCATATCTATTCTTCTACAGTAGATGCAAAGTTAATGCAAGCTCAATCAATGGAAAATGCCGCTTCGGCTAAGAATCAAAAGGTTGATGCCGGTACGCGTGTTCAATTAATTGATTCGGCACGAGATATGTGGATTCAGGCTAAGGCAGCTCTATCGATAGCTAAAAAAACTTATGACCGAATGGAAAACTTGTTTAAGCAAGGTGTTGTGTCGGAGCAAAAGCGTGATGAGGCATTGGCTGCTTACGAAGTGGCTGAAGCTCGTGTATCGGCTGCAAAATCTCAATATGACATGGCTGTGGCTGGTGCTCAAAAAGAAGATAAGGAAGCATCACTTGCTATGAAAAATGCCGCTCGTGGCAGTGTGCTTGAAGTGGAATCTATTCTTGAAGACCAGTATCTTGTCGCTCCATGCGATGGTGAAGTTACAGAAATTTATCCTGAAGTGGGTGAATTGGTGGGTACAGGTACGCCTATAATGAGTGTGTTGAAAAACGATGATACTTGGATTGTGTTCAATGTGCGTGAGGAAATGCTTAACACCCTTACTATGGGTAAAGAAATAGAAGTAATGTTGCCGGGTCTTGATAAAAAAACGGCTAAAGCCAAGATTTTTTACATTCGTGATATGGGTAGCTATGCCGTATGGAGTGCTACTAAGGCAGCAGGTGAATATGATAGCAAAACTTTTGAAGTTAAAGCTCGTCCTATTGAACGTATCGAGAACCTACGTCCGGGAATGAGTGCTATTTTACTTGAAAACAAGTGAATTTAACTTACTGTAGAAAAACTTTGGCATAATAACATATTAAAAACATTCAAAGTGAGTGGCTTATTAAAATATATTGGCAAGTCGGTAAAACGAGGATGTGTTACGCTTGTTCGGCGTCCTATTTTTTATCTTGTGTGTATTGTGCTGATACCATTGGGTATGACTGCGTTTTTTATATCTCTCATGGATAAAGGCGTTGCCATGCGAGTGCCGAGTGCGATAGTTGATTTGGATCATAGTGAAATGTCTCGTTCGCTCACTCGTACTCTTGGTTCGTTGCAACAAGTGGATATAAAATACAAGTTGGATAGCTATGCCGAAGCGATGGATTATGTAAAAAGCGATAAGGTGAACGGCTTTTTTGTTATTCCTGCCGGATTTGAAGAAAAAGCGTTGTCGGGACGTCATCCTGAATTATCTTATTATATAAATTTCGGCTATTTTGTACCCGGTTCTTTGTTGATAAAAGGTTACACCACCATATCCATGCTTGCCAATGGAGCTTTGATAAGCGGAACGCTCGATGCTCACGGGGTATCGCCTGATGAATTGAAACCGGCATTGCAACCGTTTGTAAACGACGTTCACATGCTTGGGAATCCTACGATGAATTATGGAGTTTACCTTGTTAATTCGTTTGCTCCCGGAGTTCTTGCATTGATGATAGCTTTGGTTACATGTTATGTGATAACTGCAGAGATAAAAAACGGAACCACTCGTGAGTGGCTTAATGCAGGTGGAGGTTCTATGCTTGTGGCAATGTTTGGTAAATTGTTGCCACTTACGGTTCTCTTTACGCTTGTAGGGTGGCTTATGCTTATCATTTTTTATGTAGTGGTACAGTATCCCATGAATGGAGAAATGTGGACCATGTTACTTGCAATGTTTTTGCTTGTAGTGGCTTGTCAGGCTTTTGCCGTTATAGCGTGTGGCATTGTGCCTAATCCTCGTTATGCTTTGTCGGTTTGTTCGCTTATGAGCGTACTTGCCTTTTCGCTTGGAGGATATTCTTTCCCTGTTGAAGATATGTATCCGTGTATAGCTGTATTCAGTTATCTTTTGCCGGTGCGTTTTTACTTCTTGATATACGTTGATCAGGCGTTGAACGGCTTGGGTTTTGTTTTTTCTCGATTTTATTATGTAGCGATGTTGGCATTTCCACTTGTGTCGTTGTTGGTGTTGCCACGATTAAAAAAAGCAATGAAAAAGCCGGTTGTTTATGTGCCTTGATTGATGAATGATATGAATAATGATTTAGTTAAAATGAAAAAAATACTTGCTGACATATTTGAAGTATGGCGTAATGAATACGGCTTGATAAGAAAGGATGTGGGCGTACTCGTATTCCTCTTTGTGTTGCCTTTTACCTATCCTTTGGTATATTCGGCTATATACAATCCCGAAGTGGCTCGTGATGTGCCGGTGGTTGTGGTTGATGATTGCCGTTCTGAATTAACGCGTCGCTATGCTCGACATCTTGATGCCTCTCAGGATATAAAAATAGCCGGTTATGCAGCCAATATGCAGGAAGCACGTCGTGCAATGGCGGAGAAAGTTTGTTATGGGGTGATTCATTTCCCAGCCGATTTTTCTCAAAAAGTTGCACAAAATGAGGTTGCGACAGTCGAATTGTTTTGTGACATGAGTTTGTTGTTGCGATATAAAAGTATGTTGATGGCAGTGACTGAAGTAGGTGGTGAAATGGGAGCTAAGAAACAAGCCGAACGTATTGCATCATTGACCGGTTCTGAAACTTCGGGTGATGGTGAAAAGCCCATTCCGTTCAAACTCATTCCCATTGGCAATGTAGCACAAGGACTTGCCTCTGCCATTATGCCCGGTGTGCTTGTGTTGATACTTCAGCAAAGTATGATTTTAGCAATTTGTTTTCTTGGTGCAGGTTCTCGAGAAAGACGTCGAAATAATGGCGGAGTTGACCCTATGCAATGTAGCAATGTAGGTGCGTTTGCCACTCTTGTGGGAAAATCGGTGTGTTATGTAATGCTTATGATTGTGCCGTCGATTTTTGTGTTGCATTTTGTTCCTATAATTTTCGATTTGCCAATGAACGGAACATTTATTGATGTTTTTGCGTTCATGTTGCCATATTTGTTTGCAGTTGTTTTCTTCGGAATGTTGATACAGCGATATGTCCCCGACCGAGAATCCACTTTTTTGGTGTTTGTTTTCACTTCTTTGGTATTTATATTTTTGTCAGGAGTCTCTTGGCCTCGTTATGCAATGAGTGGATTTTGGCAAATGGTAGGAAACTGTATACCGTCCACGTGGGGAGCAATCGGATTTGTCGGTTTGAACACAACCGGTTCTGTTTTGTCGCAGCAACACATGCCATATATAATGCTTTGGCTTCTTGCAGCAGTCTATTTCCTTATATCATATATTTTGATTAAAACTGAAAAGTGAAGAGTTAATGCCGAAGGCGTAGGAATCAGAAAACTGAAAGGTTAAATCTGAGAAATGTGGATAAGGCTTCTTTTTGATATATAAACGTTTACACTCAAAAAAAACGTTTGTAAAATCCGGAATATTTGTTTGAATGAAAATTTAAAAGCACCGATAATTGCGATTATCAGTGCTTTTTTGCTTGTCGGGATGACAAGATTCGAACTTGCGACCACTCGCCCCCCAGACGAGTACTCTAAACCGGGCTGAGCTACATCCCGAACTCATTTGTGAGCGCAAAGATACGCATTTTTGACGTATTGTCAAAACGTGAATTCTCTCTTTTTTACAAAATCTCGCTTTTTATGACCTTTTTGCTGGGTTTTGCACTGAAATGAACATTAAATCAATCTAAATTACTAATAAATGCAAAAAAACAGCCATTGCATGCAACGAAACCACATTTTGAAACGTCTATTATACAAAGTCGCTTTAAAACGCACTTTTTTAAGTAATATGATAAATCTTAAAATTGTTTTGATATGAAAAAAACTTGTTTTTTACTTGTCTGCTCATTGTTTCTTGCGATTGGTGTAACTTCGTGTGTTTCCTCTTGCAACAGTTTGAAAAATGACATTTCTTTGCCTCTCGAAGTGACAGAACTCTCGCTTCAGAGTGAATTTAGCAGAATTTTCAACAACACCGTTATGACAATAGACTATTCTCAGGCTGATACTACTACCGCCGAGCTCGTTTGTCCTGCAGAATGTTGCCAATATGTTAAGGTCTATATCGATAAAGGCAGTTTAATAGTTAAACTATCTGACGAATTGAGTCAATCTCGTCGTAATGAAATTTCAAACATGTTGAGCGACAGCAAACTTTATGTCACATCTCCTATAATTGATGAAATTGGGCTTAACGGCTCCGGTTCATTCAAATTCCCAACTCATTTGCTTGTTGAAAATCTTTCGGTTACTTTAAACGGAAGCGGAGACATTGATTTTAATACAGTAAAATGTACCGGAAAGAATGGTTTGAGTGTCGTTGTCAACGGTTCCGGCGAAGTGGATTTTAAGCGTGAAATTCTTGCAGAAAAAGTGTGTTTGCAACTCAATGGCTTCGGGGATATAAAAAGTGTGATGCTTACAACCAATGAACTTGGGTTATATCTTAATGGTAGTGGCGATATTTCGGTGATTGATGCAATGGCTGTAAATGCAGTGTTGTCGCTAAAAGGTAGCGGTAACATGGAAGTAAAAGGGAAGTGTGATAGTGTCGAGATGATTTTGCTGTCTTCCGGTGATATTTCTGCCAAGAATTTTGTAGCTGAAAATGCCGTTGTCTCCCTTACCGGTTCGGGTGATATAAGCTGTAACGCTCAAAATTCACTTTCGGTAAATGTTATAGGCAGTGGTGATGTGCGTTATGGAGGCAATCCTAAGGTCGTTCACTTCTCGGGCAATGATAATATTACCAAAATCGATTGATTTGCCTTCATTCTTCCCGTTTCTGCACCTATATTAATAAGGTGTGGAAACGGAAAAAATCAAAACAACCTTTAAATCACTTAAAAAATATGTATTTTCTATCTTTGAGCATCTCTCTCTGTTCAATTTGAAAAGAATACTTACTATTTTTAATAAAATTAGGCAAAATATAATCGATTGTTAACTTTTTAGGTGTTGTGGCTTTCAATTTGTAAGTGTTTAGATGTTAAAATATTTAACAATATACACGTTTTACATATATTATGCATAAATAGATAATTATCAATAAATCAACCTGATAGGATATATAGTAGGCGTTGTGAAAACGTTTACTGCTGTGAAAAACGTTAAATGATTGTAAAATAAAAAAGATGTTAATTGCTAATTAAGGCAAATACGTTACCTTTGTAGCTATGTTAGTCTTCCCAAAATGACGTTTTTTACGTTGATTTGGAAGAAAATGTAAGAGAAAAAAGAGAATTTAATAATATATGTATAATTTTTATGTAAAACTATGAGAAAGTTGTTATTCTTATTAATCACAGCTTGTACCATCGCTTTTGCGGCAGGTGCCCGCACAGTGAAGGGTAAAGTAGTTGGCGCGAGTGACAAAGAGCCTTTGATTGGTGCTACAGTTATGCCTGTAGGACAAGGACAAGGTGTTGCTACCGACGTCGACGGTGCTTTTGCATTAAACATCGCTGATGGTGTTAAGCAAATTAAGGTGTCTTATGTTGGATATGTATCTAAGACCGTAAACGTGAGTGACAATATGATTGTAACGCTTGAGACAAGCGACCACACTCTTGACGATGTTGTTGTTGTTGGTTATGGTAGCCAAAAGCGTGAAGCTAAAACAGGTGCCATCACTACAGTGAAAGCAGAAGATATTGCAGACGTTCCTGCTACTTCGGTCGATAAGATGCTTTCAGGTAAAATGGCGGGTGTGATGATTACTCAAAGTTCAGGTCAACCGGGTTCAGGTACAACTATTCGTGTACGCGGTACCTCTTCTATCAATGCCGGAAATAGTCCATTGTGGGTTGTGGACGGTGTTCCTGTAATGAGTGGTGATTATGGCGACTTATCTAATAGTAATAATGCTACTGCTGTCATCAATCCTAACGATATCGATAATATTACAATATTGAAAGATGCCGCTGCTGCCAGCGTTTATGGTTCTCGTGCAGCTAACGGTGTCATCTTGGTAACAACCAAGAGCGGTAAAGCAGGTAAGAATACATTTAACGTGCGTGCACGTTATGGTGTGTCTTCTCTTGCTAACGATAACGATTATGGTGTGATGAGTGCTCAACAATTGCTTCAATATCAACGTGATGCGATTATTAACTCAGGTAAAAATCCTGATGACCCTACTGTAGGTGCTGTTTATTATCGTCCTTATGAAATTCTTACTCGTCCTCAAACTAACTGGATGGATGAATTTACACGTTTAGGTACTTTGCAAGAATATGAAATTTCTGCATCTGGTGGTAATGACAAAACTACTTATTACAGCTCTTTGCAATATCACGAAAATGAAGGTATTTTCTACGGCTTCGATTACAAGAAATTCGGTGCTCGTTTCAATGTAGACCATGAATTGAGCAAATACTTGAAAACCGGTGTTCGTATGAACTTGAACTACACTCAAACTAATGACGTTCCTACTCAAAGTTTGTATTATGCAAACCCTGCATTTGCCGGTTTAAGTATTCTTCCTTGGACTCCGTTCTATGATGAATATGGTAATTATAACACCAATATTCCTGAAAATAGCAATACTAACCCTCTGGCAACAGCTAAATATGATGACCAAATAGATAAATCATGGCACTTGCAAGGAAATCTATATTTGGAATGGAAACCTATGCGTCAATTGACTCTTCGCACTACCAATGCTCTTGAATTGCGTTGGACCGATGGTCGTCGTTATTGGTCTCAAGAAGCTCATAACTATGCTTCAGGTTATCCTATTCTACAAACTACCAATACCCAATATCGCACTCTTACAACATCTAATACAGCTGCTTGGCAAGATGTTTATGGTGATGTACACAATCTACGCGTATTGTTAGGTCAAGAAGCGTCTCATGAATACGGACATCAATATTTCATTCGTTCTCAAGGCTTGAATCCTGATATTCCTAATCACTCAACAGGTACTGCAGGAGCTTATGTTGCTTCTTATGCTGATACAAAGGCTACACTTCTTTCTTATTTGGGAATTGTTGATTATAACTATGATGGTCGTTATTACTTGCAATTGTCAGGTCGTTACGATGGTAGCTCTAAATTCGGTAAAAACAATCAATGGGGTTTCTTCTATGCGATAGGTGCTTCATGGAATGCTCATAACGAAGAATTTATGCAAGAATACAAGAACTGGTTGAATATGGCTAAGGTTCGTGTAAGTTACGGTCTTAATGGTAATGATGGTATCGGTAGCTATAATCAATATGGTACTTATGCTCCATCAAGCTATAATGGTGTAACAGGTATGTTGCCAAGTACTCCGGCTAACGATGACCTATCTTGGGAAAAGAACAAATCATTAAACGTAGGTATCGACTTCGGATTTGTGAACCGTGTAACAGGTTCTATCGATTTCTATACTCGTAAAACAACCGACATGTTGTTGAGCAAGTCTCAATCTTATACATCAGGTTTCTCTTCAATTCTTTCAAATGTGGGTTCTATGCGTAACACAGGTGTAGAATTCCAAGTTGATGTGAATATTCTTGAAAACAAGGATTGGAGTTGGAATGTAGGATTAAATCTATCTCACAACAAGACAAAAGTACTTGACTTGGGCGATGTTGATAAGTTGACCGATTCTTATTATCACATTGTAGAAGGTAAGAGTCTTTACACATTCTACTTGCGTCACTACTATGGCGTGAATCCGGTTAATGGTGAAGCGTTGTGGGTTGCCGAAGATGGTTCTTTGACAAACCAAGTTTCAGAAGCTGAACGCGTATATTGTGGTTCTCCAGAGCCTAAATTGACAGGTGGTATCAATACAACTTTAAGCTACAAAGGTATAACTTTGAGTGCTGTGGGTGAATTGAAATATGGTAACAAGGTTCTTATTTCCGAAAACAGCTTGCTTCAATCTGATGGTGAAGAGATGTCAATGAACCAAGCTAAATCGGCAATGAACTATTGGAAGAAACCGGGCGATACTAATTGTAGTCCTAAACCGATTGCAAGTAATTCAACAGGTTCTAACGCAGGTAACTCAACTCGTTTCTTGGAAGACGGTAGTTATTTCCGTATCAAGGATATCACATTGTCTTACACTTTGCCTAAGAACTTGATTAGCAAAGCATATCTAAACAACGTTAGAATTTATGCAACTGCTCAAAATATCTATACATTCCACGATGTGAACTTCTGGGATCCTGAACGTGGTGGTGATGGTATGGGAGCAGGTATTTATCCTGTGACTAAGACTTTTGCAGTTGGTGCTGAAGTTACATTCTAATATTACTAAAATTAAAGCAGAATTAAGAATATGAAAAAGATATTATTAGGTTTCGCTGTTCTTGCTTCTATGGCATTTGCATCTTGCGAAGGCTTTTTGAAACAAGAACCTACCGGAAGTCAATCTGATGTTTTGACATTGTCAAAGTATGATGGATTGGATAAATCAGCGGCGGCTCTTTGCGGATTGCTTCAGAGTGATGGTTGGATGGACGGTTCATTAACCCTTGCCGCCGATATGATGGTTGGTAATGCTCGTAATCCTATCAATGAGCCGGGTTCGGGTCGTTATCGTAATTATACAATTTGGAATTACAATAGAACTTCTACTCTTGGATTGTTCTCTTATGGTTACTATACAGTAGCTGCTTGTAACAACATCTTGAATAATCTTGAAGGAAAAACTTCAAATGTTGTTTCTCAACAAATGATTAATAACATCAAGGCTGAAGCATTGTTTATGCGTGCTTACTGTATGCACCAAATGGTATGTATTTATGCTCAACCTTATTCTTATGCGAAAGAAAGTCTTGGTATTCCTGTTGTGAAGACTACAGAGTTTGGTCACCCTGCTCGTAATACTGTGGCTGACGTTTATGCTATGATTGAAGAAGACTTGACAACAGCCGAGAGCATAATTGGCGACAATTACGTTCGTGCCGATGTTGTCGACAAAGCTGCTGCAATAAGAAAAAGCACTATTCAAGCACTTCTTTCTCGTGTGTATTTGCACATGGAAGAATGGCAAAAAGCTGCCGATTATGCTACTAAGGTTATCAATAGTAATAAATATGCTCTTGCAGGTGCTGAAGAATATAAAGCTATGTATGGTGCTTCCGTAGCTCCTGAAGGTGGTGAAATAATCTTTGAAGTTTATGGAAATAACCAAAACGATTATTGGGATAATTCAGGTTGGAGCCACTTGAGCTATGTAACCAACTTTGGTGACGATGGCTCAGCCGATGTGTGTGCAACTGAAGACCTTATGAAATTGTATAATGACGAAAATGACGTACGTCTTGACCTATATCAAGAACACAATGGTGAGTGGTACACTATGAAATATCCCGGTAAAGAAGGTGCGGCAGTTCCTCGTTACAACAACATTTGCTTGATTCGTTTGTCAGAGCTTTACTTGACTCGTGCCGAAGCTCTTGTAAACGGAGCTAAGGTTGCCGGCGTATCAGCTCAATCTGACTTGGATGCAGTGCGTGGCAAGCGTGGTTGTGAATCTATTGCTGCAACTGCTACCAATATCTTTGACGAACGTCGTCGTGAACTTGCTTTTGAAGGTCATGGATTCTTTGACTTCCATCGTTCTAAAAAGAGTGTAACTCGTGAAGATTTCTATGGTGCCAAGAACCAAAATGTAGCTTTCCCAAGCTATCAATGGGCTTTACCAATACCTTTGCACGAAATGGATTCTAATCCTAACATGGTACAAAACGAAGGTTATTAATCATTTAATCGTGAATTAAAAAAATGAAAAAGTTTAATTTTATATATGGTGCATTGGTTGCAGGTGCGATGCTTTTTACTTCTTGTGACCTTAATGACTATCCTAAATTTGATGATGCCGATGCGTTTATTGCTTTCGAAAGCACTGATTTAAGCGTAGATGAAACCGGCGACTCAATTAATGTTCCTGTACTTCTTACATCTCTTGCAGGACTTGAAGGAATAGCTACTATTGAAGTGGATTCAGCTTCTACTGCTGTTGAAGGTGTTCACTATCAAATTTTAGGTTCAAAAACATTGAATTTTACAAAAGAAACTCCTACTCAAAATCTTACTGTAAAAGTAGTGGATAACACTGAATTTACAGGCGACGTGAAGTTGGTGCTGAATATAGTAAATGTAACCGGAGTTAATGCAGGTATGCACACTACATGTACTGTTACAATTGTTGATGATGAACACCCGTTGCAATCTATTTTGGGTACTTACAAGAACTCTTTCCTTTCTTATTATGATGGATCTGGTGAAAGTGTATTAACATTGACTAAGGATGAAAAAGACGTTCACACCGTTTGGATTAATCCTATGGTTGCTGCTGTGAACGGAAAAGCTATTTATGGTATAGTAAATGAAGAAATGACTGAGATTGCAATTCCTATTAATCAACCTATGGGTTCAAATTCTTCTTATGATGTAGTTTTTGAAGGCTATGATGCCGAAGGTGAATTACTTCCAACCGGAGGTCATGTAATAGCTAAGATTAAGGAAGACGGTTCAATTGTAATTGACGAATATCTTTATAGTGCTTCTGCATATAATCTTGGTACAAACGTTTTTGCAGGTTATTTCGATTTAGTGTTGAGTTCTGTATGGACAAAACAGTAATAAACTTATAAATGGATTTTAAATTATGAAGAAGATATTATATAGCATGATTGCTGCTTGCAGTTTGTGTTTTACAAGTTGTATCAGCTTTGATGATCCTGTTGTTGAAAATTACGGTGAAGGTCCTCAAGTAACAATCAAAGTGACTGAAACAACTGATTCAACATTCACTTTTACAGTTACTCCTGCTAAGGGTACTCAATACTATTCTGTATTGGTTGATAAATCGGCAATTGCTGATAGCAGTCTTGTTGCTTCAAGCTTGTTGAAAGGCTCTTACTCAGGTGTTTATACCAAGGTGATTAATGCAACTACTGACTCGGTATTTACATTTAATATGTGTGATGCCGACGGTAAACCGCTTGCTTCTCCAAACACCGTTTATCAAATCTATGCAGTTGCTGCAAACGATAAAGGTGTTGTGGGCGAAATAGCTATAGAAAGTGTTGTAACCGGTGACGGAGTAGCTCCACGTCCAACCAAAAGCGAATATAAAGACAAAGTAATGTATATAGAATTCTCTGAAAATGTTGCTCGTGGCGAAGGTGCTGTGAAGGTTGATGTTTATAAAGAGTACGACTTGGCTAATGTGGTAACACTTCCTGCTGAAGAATTTGAAGTTGCTGTTTCTGGTTCTACCGTTGCTGTGGCTGTTCCTACTACTTATGCCGGTGCTGTTATTGCAGTAAGCTGGGAAGAAGGTGCTTTTGTTGATGGCAAAGGAAACAAGTGCTCTGCATTTAATAGTGGCTTGGATTATACTACAGGTAGGTTTAGTGGTGCTTGTGGTCAAAACGATTATGTTGCATTTGAAATTACCGATGAAAATGTAACAGCTCCTGAAGCAGGTGCAGCAATTACTGAATGGGAAGAATTCATGGGTGTGATTACATTGAACACTAAGTTATATCCAGTAGAAAAAAACCTTAACAAAGCGGTGAGCGTAACTTATGTAAACGATAAAACTGTTAAGACTATTAATCTAAGTGCAGATAATTGGGCTGTTAAAGATTCAGTAATATACTTCACTCTTCCTGAAGCTCCTCTCGGTGGTGATATTATTACAGTAAATGTAGCTGCTGGTGCGGTAACCGACGTTTATGGTAACACTAATGAAGCTTACACAGGTGAAGAAACTTACTGGAAGATGTTCTCTTTTGTTGCTACCGATAATATGATGCTTGGTATTTTCAAGGGTACTGCGGTGTCAAGTGGTCAAACCGGTTCGATAGGTGACAGTATCATTATAGAACGTGTGCCTGAATTAGATGGAAATGCTGACGAATATATCCCTGAAAACGGTAAAGCCGTTAAGATTTCAAATCTTCTTAAAAATGGCTCTGCAATCTTAGGTTACTATGACTTGGATGAAGCTGTTCTTTATGTGGCTAATTTCTATGAAGTTGGAACGGTTACATTGTCTGATGGTAATGATTATGGTTCAATTACTTATAATTTTAATGACGATAAGAATCTTTGGATTCCGTTTGAATTGAAGTCGGATGGTACAATGTCTTCTGCTGATTTAGGCTGGGTTTATACAAATCTTGATTATTCTCAAGCTCTTGGTTGGTTAGCTCGATTTAGTCAATCAACTTTTACAAAGATTGGTGAACTACCGGCTGAAGAACCTGCAAGTGCAAAAGCATTTTCTGTTAAGAAAATGAATGTAAAATCTTTGAAAGCACTAAAATAAGAATAGTTTATATTTCTATATAACGAAAAAGCTCTGCATCATCGATGCAGAGCTTTTTTAATTTATTTTCATCTGAGATAATTATACCGAGAGCATTGCATATAGTGAATGGTTAAATGAAAAACGGCAGTTGAAGTTAAAAAGAAATAACGAGTAGGCGAAAATAGGTGAAAGATTGTTTTTAAATCGAAACACTTTCTTTATATTTGTAACTTAATATCAAAAACATATAAATTCATGAAGAAATTTACATTTGCTATATTGAGTTTGTTGCTTGCTGCAACAGGTTTTGCCAAAGAAGTAACGCAAAGTGAAGCAGTGGAAGTGGCACAACGCATGATGAAACAGAAAAATGTGAGTGTAACACAGGTAAGTTCGGTTACTCCGGTTGTATTTAACGGTAAACGAGCTTATTATGCAGTGCAATTTCAATCCGGTGGCTGGGTGTTGGTGAATGCCGACGATGTTGTGGCACCTGTAATGGGTTATTCTGAAAACGGGTCATTCCCGGTGTTGGATATGCCGGATAATATGCGTGGATGGCTCGACTTGTGTGCGGAACAAGCCAACGAGTTGAAAAAACTTACAAATAATCGAAATTCAGCGTGGGATAAAGCCGAAGTATTGCCTATGGCTGCGAGTGATAAAGTGGCTCCGCTTATAAAAGTGGAATGGAACCAAACAAGCCCATATAATGCTTATTGTCCGTCAAAAAACGGAAGCAGTCGTGCAGTAGTGGGTTGTGTGGCTGTGGGTATGGCTCAAGCTATGTCGGTGGCACGTTATCCGGAACGCCCTGAAGGTAAGGTGTCTTATAATTCATCGGTTTATGGCTCGATAGTATGCGATTTTAGCAAAGAACCGGCTTATAATTGGAGTGAAATAATTTCGGGAGACAATAATAAAGACGGTGCTGCCCGATTGCTATGGCATTGTGGTGCCGCCACTAAAATGGATTACAGTCCGAGCGGTTCGGGAACACAAACATCTTATGTGTCAAGTGCATTGAAAAATTATTTCGGATATTCTAAATCGGTGACTTATATTTCACGCAGTGATTATAGCGATAAGGAATGGAATTCAACAATTTTAAGCGAATTGAAAGAAGGTCGTCCTATTGTATATTGCGGTTTTCCATCTGACGGGACTGCAGGTCACTGTTTTAATCTTGATGGTTATGACGGAAATTTTTATCATGTGAATTGGGGCTGGGGTGGTGCCGGCAATTCTTATTTTTCGCTTGATAACTTGGCTGCACAAGTAGTAGTAGGTGGTGACGTGATGGCATTTACCGAAGGTCACGGTATGGTGATAGGTATAAAAGCTCCAAATGAAGACCCTATCGATATAATATTGTCAAACACATCGGTTGCAATAAATCAACCAGTGGGAACTGTAGTGGCAACAGTTACTGTGGATTCGGAAGCTAAAGACCCTAAATACAGCTATAAAGTACAAGGTCCTTATAGTGTCATTCTCAAAAAAAATCTTCCTGTTCCTTTTGATGTGAAAGATGGTAATTTGGTAACTACCGAGGTGATTACATACGATGATAAATATCTGTCTCAAGACCCGTTTACCGGAGCTGCCGCTTATGAGGTGAATATTACTGTTACTAACGATGCAACCGGAAAATCTTGCACAAAAAAGTTTAGTATTACGGTTAAAAATTCTTCGGGTGTAAATGATGTGGTTTTTGACGAAAATGCACCTGTGGAATATTTCAATTTGCAAGGTATAAAGGTTTCAAATCCGGAAAACGGCATTTATATAAAGCGTCAAGGAACAAAAGCCGAGAAGGTGATTTTGAGATAAAAAAAGTAAAAGGAAATGTTTATGAAAAAGTCGGTATTGTCGGTGGCTGTGGCTTTAGTGGCATTGACAGCCGGAGCATTTACTCCAAACACGAAATGGCCGTATATGTATGAAGATTTTACCGAAGGTACTTTGTATCGAGGAAAGGATTACAGTGTGGCTCAGTTTAATATCCATTATATGGGTAATGTGCTTCATTATATAAGCGAAAACGATGATAAAATCTATTCTGCTATGGGTAATGAAGTGGATAGTGTGGTGATTGATGGCAAAAAGTTTGTCCTTACTCAAATAGATGGTCAAATGATGGAGGTAACAGCTCAAAGCGGTTCCGACATGGTGTTGCGTCTTGATTATGCCGATTTTGATGCTGTGCAGAAAGGAAATGCCGGAGCTTATGGTGCAAGCCTGAACAGTGCATCGACTCGAAATCTGTCTTCGCTTGAAATTGCCGGGATGAACAATCCGCAACATGGCTTGTTGTTGCAAAACAAAAAAGACGGTATAAGCCTTGGCGTGCGTAGCCGATATTATATGCGTATAGGAAAACTGGACATTGAAGCCAATAAAAAATCACTTGAAATGATTGTTCCTGCCGATAGAATGGATGAATGGAAACAATTCCTTAAAAAGAACAAAATCAAGTGGAAGAAAACAGAAAGTTTGGAGAAAATTTTGGATTTCTTCCAAGAATGATAATCAATAGGTACTGTAAAATCCTTTCATGATGAATGTCATGAGAGGATTTTTTGTTTATCTTACAAAAAAGCTGAAGAATATGGGATTTTTTTGTTACTTTTGGCATGTAAACAAGTGTATATGGAAGGACTTGATGAAATATTGGTGCCTATGGTAATTGCGGGAATCGTGTTTTATGGCGTTTTTGCCGAAATGCGAAACCAAGCTAAATCGCTTGTTACAGAGAAATCGAAACGCATGCCTGAAGTGGCTGTGCCTGTGGAAAAAAAGGCTGTTGTCATGGAGAAAGAGCCAAAACGTCAAAAAAAGACCGAAACGAAGCAAGTAAAAGCTACTCCAAAAGTATTTTTAAAGGGTGATGTTACCGAACCTTCGTTAAAAGTGACAAAGGACATTGCTTACGACAGAGATGATGAAGCCGAAACGGCGTTAGATGATGCAATGTCTGATTTGCGTCGTGCCGTGATTGCTCACGAGATATTGAAACGAAAATATTAAACAACAAAACTATAACAATTAAATCTAAAAACATTAAGAATTATGGCATTACCTTTCATTACAGCTCAAGAAGCTGCAGAATATGTAAAACATGGTGATAATGTTGGTACTTCGGGCTTTACTGCTGCGGGTACTCCTAAAGTCGTGCCGGTGGCTATTGCTGAAAAAGCCGAAAAAGAACATGCTGCGGGACGCGAGTTTAAAATAAATCTTTTTACAGGTGCTTCAACCAATGACTCAACCGATGGTGCTCTTACTCGTGCCAATGCTCTTGATAAACGTACTCCATATCAGGGAAATAAAGATTTGCGTGCAGGAGCTAACAGCCATCAATTGAACTATTTTGATTTGCATTTGAGCGAATTGGCTCAAAAAATACGTCAAGGAACATTTGGGAAAATAAATATTGCGATTATTGAAGCTCAATCGGTAACCGATGACGGCGAAATAGTGCTTGGAACAGGTTTGGGAAATATTCCGACTCTTGCAGCTCTTGCCGATAAAATCATTATTGAACTTAATGACCAAATTCCTGCCGAAATACGCGGATTACACGATATTTATGTGCCACTTGACCCTCCTTATCGTCGCGAAATACCTATTTACAAGGCAAGCGACCGAATAGGTTGTGCTACGTTGAAAGTAGACCCTAAAAAAATTGTCGGAGTGGTGAAAACAAGCGTTTCAATAGGAGGAGGTGCATTCTCTCCAGTGGACGAGAAAACCATGCGTATAGGTCATTTCGTATGTGATTTCCTATTGGGCGAAATGCGTGCAGGACGCATCCCTAAAACATTCCTTCCGTTGCAATCGGGTGTGGGAAATATTGCCAATGCAGTGCTTGCAAGCCTTGAAGCCAATCCTGAAGTTCCGGTGTTTGAAATGTACACCGAAGTGGTGCAAGATGCAGTGGTGAACTTATTGTTGAGCGGAAAATGTAAGTTTGCAAGTTCAAGCTCAATGACATTCTCTAATGATGCCAATAAACTTTTCTTCGACAATATAGATAAGTTGGGCGATAAATTACTTCTTCGTCCGTGTGAAATATCAAATCACCCTGAAATAGTGCGTCGTCTTGGCGTTATTTCAATGAATACAGCTATTGAAGCCGATATATTTGGAAATGTGAACTCAACTCACATTTCGGGCGTGAAAATGATGAACGGTATAGGTGGTTCGGGCGATTTTACTCGTAATGCATACATTTCAATCTTCAGTTGCCCGTCAGAGTCAAAAGAAGGTGCCATAAGCAACATTGTGCCTATGGTTTCTCATCTTGATCATAGTGAACACTCGGTAGATGTTGTGATAACCGATCAAGGTATTGCCGATTTACGAGGTAAATCACCTATTCAACGTGCTAAAGAAGTAATAGAAAATTGTGCACACCCCGATTATCGTCCGTTGCTTCGAGAATATTTGGCTATGGGTAAAGGGGGACACACACCGCACACACTTCAATCGGCTTTTGCTTTCCATGCGGCTCTTGCAACCGACGGTACAATGAAAGCTGCTAAATTTTAAAATCATTCTGTGAAATAAATTGTTTTTGTTAGGACAGGCTTTTGTAGTCTGTCCTAACTGCTTATTTGCAGAATTATATTTGATTGTGTTTTTAACTCAAAAAAATATAATTAACTTTGCATTTGCTTATAAGACAAGATAGTTATGGAAAAGATTAATCCTAATAATATGAAACTCTCCTACGCGAGCGAAGAGTTTGCTAAAAAACTTTTTATAGAAACTTATGGTTGTCAAATGAATGTTGCCGATAGCGAAGTTGTGGCTTCGGTGATGAAATTAGCCGGTTACGGAGTAACCGAAAATATTGACGACTGTGATGCAATACTCATCAATACGTGCTCAATACGTGATAATGCAGAACAGAAGATTTTTTCGCGTTTGCAACAGCTTGCCGCTTTGAAAAAGAAAAAAGGTGGGAAGATGATAGTGGGTATAATAGGCTGTATGGCAGAACGCATGAAAGATGAACTCATCAATAATCACGGGGTTGATCTTGTAGCAGGTCCTGATGCTTATTTAGATTTGCCAAATCTGATTACTGCTGTTGAAAACGGTGAAAGTGCCATAAACATTGATTTGTCGACTACCGAAACTTATCGTGATGTCATCCCTTCGCGTATAGGTAGCAATAATATAAGCGGTTATATAAGCATAATGAGAGGTTGTAATAACTTCTGTTCTTATTGTATTGTGCCTTATACTCGCGGACGTGAACGAAGCCGTGAACCGGGTAGCATACTCAATGAACTTCGAGATCTTCAAGCCAAAGGTTTTAAAGAGGTGATTTTGTTGGGGCAAAATGTTAATTCATATAATTATGTAAATGCTGATGGCAGTGTGGTGGATTTTGCCGGATTGCTTGAAATAGTAGCCGATGCCGCTCCTGAAATGCGTGTGCGTTTCACAACTTCACATCCTAAGGATATGAGCGATGAAATCATTGCCATGATGGCTCGCAAGTCAAATGTGTGCAAGCATATACATTTGCCAGTACAAAGTGGTAGCAACAGTGTGTTGAAAGCTATGAACCGCAAGTACACGAGAGAGTGGTATCTTGATCGTATTGTGGCAATACGCAAAGCAATGCCTGATTGTGGAATTTCCACAGATATGTTCACCGGATTCCATGATGAAAGTGAAGAAGACTTCCAAGAAACTTTAAGCTTGATGCGTGAAGTGGGATTTGATTCGGCTTTTATGTTTAAATATTCTGAACGTCCTGGAACATTTGCTTCAAAGCACTTGCCCGATAATATTTCAGAAGAAGTTAAGATAGACCGTTTGAATCGTATGATAGCATTGCAAAATGAATTGTCTCATCAAAGTAATCTTCGTGATGTAGGAAAAACATTTGAGGTGCTTGTAGAAGGATATTCAAAGCGTTCGCGTGAAGATATGTTTGGACGCACGCAACAAAACAAGGTGATTGTTTTCCCTGCCGGAGATACCAAAGTGGGCGATTGCGTAATGGTAAAAGTGAATAGTGCAACTTCGGCAACACTTCTTGGAGAGTTGTTGAAATAATGCTTTTTTAGCAAAATTAAAGCTTTAAATGAAATCGTTTTTTCACAATGGGAAAACGATTTCATTGCAATATATGTCTTTAAAATTTGAATGAAAATATGGAAGGACAGAAAAAATTGTGGAATAGGAATTTTGTGAAGGCAATGTTAGGTAACTTTTTGTTATTTTTTGCTTTCTATCTCACAATGCCTTTGCTTCCTTTGTATCTTAAAGATACATTTCAAGCCGATAAGGACACCATAGGTATTGTGTTGAGTGGCTTTACGATAGCTGCGTTGTTGGTGCGTCCGTTTAGCGGTTTTATAGTGGATAATTTTCCACGAAAACGTGTGCTTTTATTTTGTTATTTTGGGTTTGTTTTGTTTTTTGCCGGCTATCTGGTAGCCGGAACTTTACTCATTTTTGCAATAATACGCACGGCTCATGGGTTGACATTAGGCTCGTCAACGGTGGCAAATAGTACTATAGCAATAGATGTACTATATCCGGAACGTCGTGCCGAGGGTATAGGTTACTATGGATTGAGTAACAATATGGCTATGGCATTGGGTCCGAGTGTGGCTTTGTGGGTTTATCACATTTATCCTGATTTTAAGTTTTTATTTCTGTTGTCATTGATTTCGGCAGGAATAGGTTTTGTCATAATTTCAACCATAGAGTCACGACAACAAGAAATAGCAAAACGCAAAGGACCGTTAAGCTTGGACCGTTTTTTTCTTGTAAAAGGTTGGCGTGTAGGAATTTCGATTGCTTGTTTTGGCTTTGCTTATGGAGTTCTGTCCACTTATTTGGCTATTTACGGTAAAGAATCGCTTGGCATAACGAGTGGCACAGGAACCTATTTTATGATTTTAGCTTTGGGACTCATGACTTCGCGTGTTTTAGGCAGTCGCACTTTACGTCGAGGGAAAATTACTTATAATGCAGCCATCGGAGTGGTAATTTCGCTTGTAGGCTACACTTTATTTGCCGGAGTGCATGAAATGTGGGCTTATTATTTATCGGCACTTGTAATAGGTCTTGGGAACGGACATCTGTTCCCTGCATATCAGAGCATGTTTATAAATCTTGCACCACACACACAACGAGGTACTGCAAATTCTACATTGCTTACCTCTTGGGACTTGGGGTTAGGCATAGGTATAATGCTCGGAGGAATTATTGCCGAAACTATTAATTATCATGCGACCTTTTGGAGTGCCGTGTTAGCCGAAATAATAGGCGTATCAACATATTTTATGGTGGTACGTAAGCATTACCTTGTCAATAGAGTGAGATAAAACGAGCGTTGAACCGGCTTTATCTTATTCCACGTCGGTTTAATGCTTGTTGATAGTGTCGAGCATTTGCTTTATGTTCGTTATAACTTGCCGTGAAATTGTGCCTTCCCGAAAAGTCTTCTTTGGCACACATATAAATGAAATTATGCTCCGGGGCATTCAAAACAGCGTCAATCGTGTGTTTTTCCACAAAACGAATTGGACCGGGAGGCAATCCTTTATACACATAAGTATTATAAGGCGAGTTGATTTTCAGCATAGAACCATAAATGCGTCGTAGTGAAAAATCGCCAATGGCAAATTTGACTGTTGGGTCGGCTTGTAATAGCATACCTTTTTTAAGACGATTTATGTAAAGTCGGGCTACTTTGCCGGCTTCATCATGTTTAGCAATTTCTTCTTCAACGATAGAGCCTATTGTAACAACATCGTCTAAAGTAAGCCCCATTGCATCAGCTTTAGCTTTTCTTTCATCATTCCAAAAGCGATTATAATAGGTAAATTGATTGTCGATAAAATCTTTTGGTGAAACAGTCCAATAATACTCGTATGTATCCGGTTGGAAAATAGAAACTATTGTTTCGGGCGTTTTGCCGTATGTTTTACAAAAGTCTTTGTCTTTAAGTAGTGCAAGCAAAGAGTCTTTATCTATTAAAAGTTTTCGACTTACACGTTCGGCAAATTGATTTACTGTTTTGATGTTGTTGAAAGAAAATTTTATGCCTGTCTGTCTGCCACGTTGTAACAGTCGGGCAGCTTTGTAAGGCGACATAAGTGTAGTTACTTTGTAAGCACCTATGCGATTACTCAAGTTTACATTAAGCAGGTTTAATATTTTTGATGTTCTTTCTCCGAATCCTATTCCTAAATGCGATTTTAATGAATCACAAAATTCATTGTTAGTTACATTGGGATAGATGTATATAACAGTATCTTTTTCGATGTTAGAGAAAAAGAAGGGTTTTAAGTAAATGCTTAGAGCTATTGCAATTACGGCAAAAGAAGTTAAACTTATTAATATAATTCGTTTCATGTTAAGAACTGATATAAATGTCTGAGCAACAAAGATAGTATAAAGAAATGAAAGAGTGAAAAAACTATGAATTTGATTGCATAAGACTGTCGTTTTTCATTTTTTTGCGGTAATAATTTAAACTTTACACTCTGTATTGTATCAAAATAAGTGAAAGCAAAATGATAGTACGCATTTGATTGAAATGGATTGCAAACTTACAGAAATAGAGCTATTGGGTATGCTCCGAAACTGCCATGAACGAGAAAAGGGCTTCAGAATATTGCTCAATGTTTATGGAGAACGCTTATATTGGCATATACGCCGTATAGTGGTGAGTAAGGAGGATGCCGAAGATGCAATGCAAGAAACTTCAATCAAGATTTTCAGCAAGCTGGAAAGCTTTAAAGGAGGGAGTTCTTTGCTTACATGGATATATACGATTGCAACCAATGAGGCTTTGCAAGTGTTGCGACGTAGATGCGGATTGTTTCAATCACTTGATGGAGAAGGTTTGGGTGACCGATTGAAAGAAACGCTATATGCTGAAACGGAACTTGGTCCAACCTCGGTAGAAGTGCTTTTCCAAGAAGCGTTATTGAAATTGCCCACACAACAGCGTCTGGCTTTCAATATGCGTTACTATGATGATATGCCGTATGAACAAATAGCTGAAATAACCGGCAAAAATGTGAGTACGCTTAAATCAAATTATCATTTTGCGGTAGAAAAAATTAAGAAATATGTAAAAAATAATATGTTATGAAAGAGCTGGAGAAAATTGCTGGAAAAAGAATGCCTTATAAGGAAGACAATGATTATGTGGCTCGATTAATAGCTCGCAGTGCCGATGTGGCAGTGAGAAAATCAAGCCGAAGTGAAAAGCGTAATGTCATCATGCGTTTAGGTCGTGTATTGATACCTGTTGCTGCAGTGTTATTGCTTGTGGTATTACTATTTACTAATTTAAATAATGAGAGCGAATATGAAAAGTATCAAAACAGCATGACGTTAAGCGAAGTGTTGAACTCATTGAGTGATGAAGAACTCATGTGTGTGAGTTCCTATGTAATAGAAGATATTCCGGAATATGAACAATAAACTTATTAAAAAAATAATAGATATGAAGAAGATTATATTGATTATTTCATTGATTCTGACTTTTTCATTGAGTATCGTTGCTCAGCCGAAAGCGTTAAGTGAAGATGATATGGAAAAAATATTGAATGGAAAAGCTCAAATGATGCAAAAGAAACTTGGTCTTAGTGATGAGCAAATGAAAGAATTTTTGCCTATTTACAAGGATTATAATAGGGCGATATTTGCAATAAAATTGCCAAAAAAATCGAAAGTAAAACCGGAAAATATGACATCCAATCAAGCTTATGATGAGGTCGTTGGTATGTTGAAGTTTAAAAAGAATATATTGGATGTTCAAGAGAAATATGTTGGAAAGATGAAACAATTGCTTACTCCGCAACAATTGTTAATGTTCTTAAAGACTGAAAATGCTGTTCAAATGAGTATTCGCAATCATAAGAAAGATAGAAGTACTAATGTGAGAAAACGTACGCCAAGGCATAGAAAAAGTAGAAATGCAACTTCTAATGAGTCGGAGAAAATATGTTTTAAAGTAGATTCTTTGGCACAAAATGATTTGATGAAAGATTGTTGTGAGGTTTGCTCCTTTTTTGAAAAGACGGTTTAATCTTAATATATAGGTAAAAAAGAAGTGTGAGAAAGTGTAATGTCATTGCTTGAAAAAAGGAGGCATTGCATTTTCTTTTTTTTGAGAAGTTGTAGTTATTAACAAAAAAGCCCACTTATCAACAATTTTGTCATTTTTATGATTGAAAATTAGGTGTATATCTTTAAAAAATAATTCCTTTGCATTGTAAATAATACAATATGGGAAAGATAATTGCAATAGCTAATCAAAAAGGAGGTGTGGGTAAAACCACCACCTCGATAAACCTTGCAGCTTCTCTTGCAATGCAAGGAAAAAAAGTATTGATTATTGACGCCGATCCTCAGGCCAATGCAACTTCGGGACTTGGTATAGACCCGAAGCAAATGTCGTCTTCGATATATGAATGTTTGGTCGATGATTATCCTTTAGAAGGTACGCAAGTGAAAACTTGTGTGGAAAAGCTTGAATTGGTTGGCTCTCGTATAGACCTTGTGGGTGCAGAGTTGGAATTGATAAATAAGCCTAACAGGGAGAAAGTGTTACGCATGTTATTGGAGCAAGTGAAAGATAAATATGACTTTATGTTGATAGACTGTAGCCCTTCGCTTGGACTCATTACTGTTAATGCTCTTACTGCCGCCGATTCGGTAATAATACCTGTTCAGGCTGAATATTTTGCTTTGGAAGGTATTAGCAAGCTGTTGAATACTATACGTATAATTAAATCGAAACTAAATCCTGCATTACAAATAGAAGGCTTTTTGCTTACTATGTATGATGCACGTTTACGACTTGCAAATCAAATTTATGAGGAATTGAAAGGACATTTTGCCGATATGGTATTTGATACAGTGATTCCGCGTAATATCAGATTGAGTGAAGCTCCCAGTCATGGACTTCCGGCAATACTTTATGACCCCTCAAGTCGTGGGGCAACAAGCCACATTCAATTGGCTAAAGAAATAATAGCAAAAAATCGTAGACGACAATCTGCAAATTGATTAATAAGATATTATTATAAATAAAATGGCAATTAAAAGAAATGCACTGGGTAGGGGACTTGATTCTCTTATTTCAATGGACGATGTTCAAACCGAAGGTTCTTCGGTAATTAATGAAATTGCGATAGACCGAATTTCTCCAAATCCCGATCAGCCACGTAATTTTTTTGATGAGAATGCCCTTGAAGAATTGGCTATGTCAATTCGTGAACTCGGCATCATTCAACCGCTTACTTTAAGAAAGGTTACTTCAGATAGTTATCAAATAATATCGGGAGAGCGTCGTTATAGAGCTGCTAAACTTGCCGGATTGGAGACTGTTCCCGCTTATATTCGCACGGCAACCGATACAGAGTTGACCGAAATGGCTCTTATTGAAAATATTCAGCGTGAAGATCTAAATGCAATAGAAATTGCTTTAACTTTTAAAAAATTAATAGAGCAATATAAGCTTACTCAAGAACGTTTGAGTGAAAGAATTGGTAAAAAACGTGCAACAATTGCAAATTTTCTAAGATTGTTGAAATTACCTGCTGAAGTACAACTTGGATTACGAGATCACTTCGTGGATATGGGACACGCAAGAGCTATTTTGATGGTAGAAAAGCCATCTATGCAGTTGAAACTTTATAATGAAACTATTAAAAAAAGTTTATCGGTTCGACAAGTCGAAGCTCTTGCAAAGCAATATCAAGAAATGGCTGAAGCGGGTGAAATGGTAGAGCCTAAACAGGTTAAACGCTTGGAAGACAGTGATTATAAAATTCTACAAAAACATTTATCTTCGGCTTTTTCTACCGATGTTAAGTTTACTTGCGATGTGAATGGTAAAGGAAAAATAACATTTCCTTTCAAAAATGAGGTGGAATTAGAGCGATTAATTAGTATCTTTGACAAATTAAAAAATAATGATTCGCAAAAATCTTAAAAAAAAAGTTATTTGCGAACAGTTTGTTTTTGAATTTTGTGAATGTGAAAGAGAAAATAATGAGAGAGTTTTGGTGCTGCTTGGCAATATTGTCGAGTATGTTCTTTATGTGTTCGTTAAATGCGCAGGAAGTAGCCGATACTTTAAATGTAAATCTAAATCTTAAAGAGCGTCAAAAGGAGTTGAGAAGAAACGGACTGAAGCCGCAAACTCCTGTAAAACATATATTATTACAAGATACCGTACAACTCACAGATACTTTGATGATGAGTGTGGATTCTGTAGAAGCTAAAAAGCATTTCGCTGAGTTGAAGTATATGCAAGATTCCATCCTTAACGATTCTATAAATCGTATTGATTACGGAAAAGTAAGATTGTTTAAGCCCGATCCAAATAGAGCTATGTGGTTGTCATTGTTATGCCCGGGATTAGGGCAGGTTTATAACCGACGCTATTGGAAACTTCCATTAGTTGTGGGTGGTTTTGTGGGTTTAGGTTATGCTACGGCATGGAATAATAAAATGTATGTTGATTATACTAAAGCCTATCGAGATGCAATGGACAACGATCCTTCAACAAAAAGTTATATGGATTTCTATCCTCCTACGACAAAAGAGGAAGATCTTGATATGGCATGGCTGAAAAAAGCTCTTAAATCAAAAAAAGATTATTATCGCCGAAATAAGGAATTGTGTGTAATCAGCATGGTGGGAATGTATCTTTTGTGTGTCGTTGACGCTTATGTTGATGCATCTCTTATGAATTTTGATATATCGGAGGATTTAAGTATGCAAGTAAAGCCGGCAGTGATAAATCCGCAATATACCGATAAAAAATTGCCATCACTCGGGTTGCAATGTGCTTTTAATTTTTAGAGATTACAAAAAGACGATTATAGAAGTAAATGAAGAAGAAATTTTTGATATTGATACTTTCCGGAATGGTTGCATCGGGAGCAGTTGCTGCTACTCAAAAACACACCATTTTGACTGTGAAAGAAACTCTTAATGATACAGTAACGACAGCTACTCCGTTTAGCTTTGAGACCGATACTGAAGCTTTATTGCAAAATTGGTATTTGCAAAATTATACAGTACTTGATGAAGATGTGGAATCTAAGTCAAGTAATGAAGCAAGCGATGAGGAGTATATTGAACGATTGAGCAAGATACCATCATTGATAGAAATGCCATATAACAAGGAAGTGCGTAAATTTATTGATATGTATGTTGTGAAAAAACGCACATTGGTTGAAGCAATGCTTGGTATGAGCCTTTATTATATGCCAATATTTGAACAGGCTTTAGAACAAGAAGGCTTACCTCTTGAATTAAAATATTTACCTGTTGTGGAGTCGGCTCTCGATCCTGTTGCAAAATCGCGTGTAGGTGCAGCCGGTTTATGGCAATTCATGGTAAGAACCGGTAAAGGCTTGGGACTTGAGATAAATTCTCTTGTAGATGAACGTCTAGATCCATATAAGTCGTCAGAAATGGCTGCAAAATATTTGAAACAATTGCATAGTATATATAATGATTGGTCTCTTGCTATAGCTGCTTATAATTGTGGACCGGGCAAGGTAAATCAAGCTATTCGCAGAGCTGGTGGCTCCGGAAAGGATTTTTGGCAAATATATGCATTTTTGCCAAAAGAAACTCGTGGTTATGTTCCTGCATTTATTGCAGCAAATTATGCAATGACCTATTTTAAATATCACAATATCAGTCCGGCTTTGGCTAAGAAACCTATAGTTGTGGATACAGTGAGAGTGAATCGCCGTATACATTTCCATCAAATAGCCAATGTGTTAAATATACCTGTTGAGGCTATTCGTGTATTGAATCCGCAATATCGTAAAGATGTAATACCCGGAAATGCACGTGCTTATACTTTAGCTTTGCCTTCGCAACAGATTTATAGTTTCTTGATGAGCGAAGATAGCATTTTTAATAATAATGCTTCTTCTTACCAACCGAGATTGGTTGTTGAACCTCAAATGGAACAAATCGCTTCTGATGCTAAGGGTGAATACACTTATGAAACTCAAACTGTAACAAAATACCATAAAGTAAAAAAAGGTGAAAGCTTGGGTAAAATTGCGAAAAAATATGGAACGTCCGTAAGTGCTATAAAAAAAGCAAATGGTTTGAAAAATAACAATCTTACTGCAGGTAAGCGACTAAAGATAAAAGTTACAGAGAAAGTTAAGGTTTATCGTCCTATAGAGGAAGAAACTCCTGAAGAATTGGCGGAAGCAGATAGCTTGGCTTTGCAAGCTACATTAGCCGATAATTCTGAGCCGGAAGAGAAACCTAAGGCAAAGAAACCTGAAGTGAAGAAAACTCAAAAAGAAGTTGTTGCTACACCGGTAGAAAATAAAAAAGCTAAAAATAATTATACAGGAACACATAAGGTTAAATCAGGAGAATCATTGTATATAATTTCAGAACGATATGGAATAACAGTAAGCGATTTGAAAGAGGCAAATAATTTGAGAAACAATGATCTTAAAGTGGGTCAACAATTGAAAGTACCAAGAGCGAAGAATGTTGCGGAGAATACATCTTCTGCAACATCATCTCACACGGTTAAATCGGGAGAGTCATTATATCTTATTGCAGAAAAATATGGTATAACTGTTAATGACTTGAAGAAAGCCAATTCTATTACTAACAATAAGATTAAACCGGGACAAAAACTTACTATACCGAAGATGAAAAAGCAAGAAGCTAAAACTTCTCGTTCAAAAGTTAAGTCAAGTAAGAGAAAAAAACGATAAAATTCAACGTTAAGAGAAAAAGATAGATGGTGGAGTTTCATGGTCATGAGAATCCACCATTTGTTATTGGTAAAATGTGCTAAAATTGAGCTTTTTGAGTTTTTTTTGGCAAAAAATCGCATAAAAATGCATTTTTGACATAAAATAAAGCTTTGCTAAAAATATTGTTGTTATTTTTGTATCGTGAAATAGAGTGTTTACATAAATTTTGGGTCTATGAGAAATAAAAAGACACGCCTGCAGCTTATTGTAAAGTTGATTAAAAATAACTGTGTAGGAAGTCAAGATGAACTTGCTCATTTATTGGCGACCAATGGATATATTGTTACTCAAGCCACATTGTCAAGGGACTTGAAAACATTGAAAGCCACAAAAGTGGCAACTGATATGGGAGGATATATGTATATGATTCCCGATAGCAATGATTTGCAGGATTCGATGTTGTCAAAAGGATTGTCATCATCGTCATATTCAGTCCATTCCACAAGCTTTATCTCTTTGCAATTTTCAGGGCATATAGCTGTGATAAAGACCCGAAACGGATATGCAAGCGGGCTTGCTTATGATATAGACATGAGTAAATCTCCTGAAATATTGGGAACTGTTGCCGGTGCTGATACCGTTTTTGCTGTTTTGCGTGAAGATGTAAGCAGAGAGGAAGCAAAAAAAATATTTGCAAAATTCTTGCCTTTGACAATCGATGAAACAGCTGATTGATAGTTTTTTGTAAGATTGTGGTGGTTATAAAAATATATAACTTATAAGAAAAAAGAGATTGTTTTATATTAAAAAATGATTAAAGCAGAAGAAATTGAAATCGTTGTTGCCAGTGCGGAACATGTCAAGTATGTAGATGAGGTCCTTGATACTATAAACCGTGCGGCTAAAGTGCGTGGCACAGGTATAGCTAAACGCTCGCCTGAATATGTCAAGCAAAAAATGATTGAGGGTAAAGCTGTGCTTGCTCTATATCACGGACAATTTGCCGGTTTCAGCTATATTGAGTGCTGGAGTAATAAAACGTTTGTGGCAAATTCTGGTTTGATAGTAAATCCTGATTTTCGTAAATTGGGTTTGGCTAAAAGAATAAAACGACGAATTTTTGATTTATCGCGTGAAATGTTTCCTGATGCAAAAATTTTCAGTTTGACTACAGGAGAGGCGGTAATGAAAATCAACAATGAATTGGGTTTTCGCCCTGTTACATTTCCTTCGCTTACCGATGATGAAGCTTTTTGGCGAGGATGTGAAAGTTGTGTGAATTTTGATATTCTTCAACGTAATGCACGACACATGTGCTTGTGTACAGGATTGTTATATGATCCCGAAGAGCATAAAGACGACAAAAAATGATAGCAGTCATCGTTGTGAAAGTGAAAAAGAATTTAATTAATTGATTGGTATAAAAACAAGAAAATAAAAATTATGGAAAAGAAGAAAGTTGTATTGGCATTCAGTGGCGGTCTTGATACTTCTTATTGTGTAAAGTATCTTAGCGAAGATTGCGGTTATGAAGTATATACTGCAATAGCTAATACAGGAGGCTTTAATGCTGAAGAATTAAAGAATATAGAAGAGCGTGCTTTGGCTCTTGGAGCTGTAGAGCATGCAACATTGGATATAACACAAGAATATTATGAAAAAAGTATCCGTTATATGGTATTTGGTAATGTGCTACGTAACGGAACTTATCCTATTTCAGTAAGCTCGGAACGCATTTTTCAAGCATTGGCAATTATTAATTATGCCAAGAAAGTAGGTGCTAAGTATGTTGCTCACGGAAGTACAAGTGCCGGAAATGACCAAATTCGTTTTGACTTGACTTTCCAAATTCTTGCTCCTGAAATTGAAATAATCACTCCTACTCGTGATAAAAATCTTACTCGTGAGTATGAAATAAATTATTTGAAGGAGCATGGCTATGTTGCCGATTTTACAAAATTGGAATATAGTATTAATAAAGGCTTGTGGGGAACAAGTATCGGAGGAAAGGAAACATTGAAAAGCAATGAAACTCTTCCTGAAGAAGCTTATCCAACTCAAATGACAGCTACCGAAAACAGTCGCATAACATTGGACTTTGAACAAGGTGAAATTGCAGCTGTAAATGGATTGAAATTTGATGATAAAGTGTCGGCTATTCAATATCTTGAAGAAATTGTGGCTCCTTATGCACTTGGACGTGATATGCACATAGGTGATACTATTATCGGTATTAAAGGACGCGTGGGCTTTGAAGCCGGAGCTCCTATGCTTATCATTGCTGCTCATAAAATGCTTGAAAAACATACTTTGACAAAGTGGCAACAATATTGGAAAGACCAAATAGGCACTTGGTATGGTATGTTCTTGCACGAAGCACAATATCTTGAACCTGTAATGCGTGATATGGAAGCATTCTTGGAATCTTCTCAAGATAATGTAACTGGTCGTGTGATTGTTGACTTGAAACCTTATCATTATGTATTGGTAGGCGTTGAAAGTCCGTTTGATTTAATGAAGAGTGACTTTGGCGAATACGGTGAATTAAGTAAGGGCTGGACTGCCGACGATGTGAAAGGATTTACTCGTATTCTTGGAAATCAAATGAAAATATTCTATAACATTCAAAAACGAAACGGTAAAATAGAAGAGTAATGATAAAAGCCGGAATAATAGGTGGAGCAGGATACACAGCGGGTGAGTTAATAAGATTGTTGCTTATTCATCCCGATGTGGAACTTAAATGGGTTAATAGTAATAGTAATGCAGGAAACTTGGTGACTGATGTTCATCAAGGACTTGTGGGCGACTTGGACTTGCGTTTTACCTCCGAAACTCCTTTTGAAGACATAAACGTGTTGTTCTTTTGTACTCCTCACGGAGAAACTCGCAAGTTTATGGAAAATAACATATTACCAGCCGATTTACGAATTATAGACCTTTCGCAAGATTATAGAATCGATGATGGAACTCATGATTTTTATTATGGATTGCCTGAGTTAAATCGTCGTAGAATAGTTAAAGAAGGTGCTATACATATAGCAAATCCCGGATGCTTTGCCACATGTATTCAACTTGCATTATTACCTTTGGCTAAAAATCTGTTATTGAATAGCGATATTCACGTAAATGCAATAACCGGAAGTACCGGAGCCGGTGTAAAACCGGGTGCAACATCGCATTATTCATGGCGTAACGATAATGTAAGCATCTATAAGCCGTTTAAGCATCAGCACTTGGCTGAAATTCGCCAATCTATGCTTAAATTGCAAAACAGTTTTAAATCCAATATAGATTTTATACCTGTAAGAGGATGTTTTTCGAGAGGTATTTTTACCACTGCTTATCTTGATTGTCCTGTGGAATTGAATGTGGTGCGTGAATTGTATGAAGAATATTATGCCGATCATAATTTCACTTTTGTGGTAGATAAAATGCCCGATTTGAAAGATGTTGTCAATACTAACAAGTGCTTGATTCACCTTATAAAAGAAGACGGAAAGCTACTTGTAGTGAGTGTGATTGATAATTTGTTAAAAGGTGCTTCAGGACAAGCAGTACATAACATGAATCTTTTGTTTGGTTTACATGAGTGTACCGGCTTAAAACTAAAACCCTCAGCTTTCTAATAAGGTTGACAGCCTCAAAATAGAAATAAGAAGACGGGGCTTGCTCCGTCTTTATTTATATAATTATATTAGACAAAAGAAATGAAACTTTTTGATGTATATCCACTTTTTGATATAGAAATAGTTAAAGGTCGTGGGGTACATACTTACGACGCTGAAGGAAATGAATATCTTGACCTTTATGGAGGTCATGCAGTAATATCGGTAGGTCATTCTCACCCTCATTATGTTGAGGCTTTGAAGACTCAAGCTGAGAATCTTGTTTTTTATTCCAACTCGGTAGTGAACTCTTTGCAACAACGGATGGCTGATAAACTTGGAAAAATTTCAGGTTATGATGATTATCAATTGTTCTTGGTAAATTCAGGAGCCGAAGCAAATGAAAACGCATTGAAACTTGCTTCTTTTCACACAGGTCGCACGCGTGTGTTGTCGTTTAAAAAAGCCTTTCATGGACGCACGTCTTTGGCTGTAGAAGCTACTGATAATCCTAAAATCGTTGCTCCGGTCAATGAGAGTGGTCATGTTACGTTTGTACCACTAAATGATATAGATACAGTTCGCAAAGAATTAGTTGCAGGTGATGTGTGTGCAGTAATCATTGAAGGTATTCAAGGCGTAGGTGGAGTACAGATTCCTAATGATGATTTCTTAAAGGATTTACGTAGAGTTTGTACAGAAACCGGTACATTGTTGATTCTTGATGAAATACAAAGTGGTTATGGACGTTCAGGAAAATTCTTTGCACATCAATATGCAGAAATACGTCCAGATATTATTACTATGGCAAAAGGCATAGGAAATGGTTTTCCTCTGGGTGGATTGTTGATAAATCCTGCTATAAAACCGGTCTATGGCATGCTTGGTACAACTTTTGGCGGAAATCATTTGGCTTGTGCCGCAGGAATTGCAGTGCTTGATATTTTTGAATCGGAAAATCTTGTTGAGAATGCTCGCGAAGTAGGCGATTATTTAATAGAACAGTTAAAACAATTTCCTCAAATCAAGGAAGTGCGTGGTCGTGGACTTATGATTGGATTGGAATTTGAAGAGCCTGTAAAGGAATTGCGTCGTAAATTACTTTTTGAACAAAAAGTGTTTACCGGAGCATCGGGTACAAATGTTTTAAGACTGTTGCCTCCATTGGTGTTGACAAAGAGCGATGTCGATGAATTTATTAAGAGATTCAAAGCCGTATTATAATGAAAGTCGGGATAATAGGTGCCGGAAATATGGGTGGTGCTATTGTTCGTGGCTTGGCTGCGGGTAATAGAGTAAAAGCATGCGATATTACTGTGTGCTGTCCGTCTCAGCGGGAGCTTGATGCTCTTAAACAGTTTGATAAAGATATAAATGTTTCCACCGACAATGAGGTGGCTGTATCTGGTACCGATATAATAATTGCAGTAGTTAAACCGTGGTTGCTTGACTCGGTGTTGAAACCGTTGATGCCTAAAGTGGATTTCTGCCGTCAGATAATTGTTTCGGTTGTGGCAGGCATGACTACAGAGCATTTGGTCGAATTGGCGAAGGATTATTGTGAAAAACCTGTTGTGATGTGTGCTATGCCTAACACTGCGGCAAGAGTGCATGAAAGTATGACTTTTTTATGTGCTGAAAATGCCACTACTGAGCAAATTGAAATGGTGAAATCTGTTTTTGGAGAGCTTGGTGCGGTTATGATGGTGGAAGAGCGTTTGATGGGTGCAGGAATGGCTCTAGCATCGTGTGGTATTGCATACGCATTACGTTATGTAAGAGCTGCAATGGAAGGAGGTGTGGAACTTGGCTTGTATCCTGAGGATGCAAAGCATATTGTCATGCAAACTTTGAAGGGTGCTGTGGCATTACTTGAAGCCGATGATAACCATCCCGAAGTTGAAATAGATAAAGTTACCACTCCGGGTGGAGTTACCATAAAAGGCTTGAATGCGATGGAAGCATGTGGTTTTACGCATTCGGTGATAGAAGGGCTTAAATATAGTGTAAAGTAAGGCTTTTATAATTAATAAAAAAAACTGCGTATATATGTCGGTAAATAAAGTCATATTGATAGGAAATGTGGGCAAAGACCCCGATATAAAATATACAGGACCCGATCAAGCCATAGCAACTTTTTCGCTTGCTACAACCGAAAGAGGCTATGCAACAGCATCGGGTACACAAGTTCCCGATAAAACAGAGTGGCACAACATTGTGATGTGGGGAAGGCATGCTCAAATTGCCGAAAAATACATTCGTAAAGGAAGTCAGCTCTATATCGAAGGGAAACTGCGCACTCGTGTGTGGGAAGACCGTAACCAAATAAAACGCTATGTAACCGAAATCTATGTAGATAACTTCGACTTTTTGGGAAGTAAAAAAGACTGAAAAATAAAAAAATATTCTTGTCTGTATAAAAATATTTGAAATAAACGGTATTATTTCTGAAGTGGTTTCTTACAAAAACTGCAGATAGGGAATGTCGGTGAGTATCCGCACGTGTCGAAATACCTGCCGGTTTTTCTCACGTGCGGTTAATAGACCGTGTAATGTCTACGGCATAAAAACAGAAAGCTAAAGGAGAAAAAAATAGGTTAATAGTTGCATAAGACGTGAATAAAAGTTATTTTTGTAAAATAAAATGAATCTTAATCAAATTAATAATTAAATCTAGAACTACTATGTGGTTAACCAAATCATCTGTAGGTAGAAAAGTAGTTATGTCTTTGACAGGACTTTTTCTAATCCTATTCATTACATTCCACGTGCTTATGAATGCTGTAGCTCTAATTTCCATGGATGGATATGAAGCTATTTGTCATTTCTTGGGTGCGAATTGGTATGCTTTGGCCGGAACTGCAGTAATTGCTGCCGGTGTAGTACTTCACATTATTTACGCTTTGTGGTTGACAATTCAAAACCGTAAGGCTCGCGGAAACGACGAGTACAAAGTGAGTAATCGTCCGAAAAGTGTTGAATGGGCATCTCAAAACATGCTTGTTCTTGGTGTGTTTGTATTGTGCTTTATGGTAATGCACCTTGTGCAATTTTGGGCAGAAATGCAGCTTCCTGAAATTCAAGAACGTTATCTTGGCGATTATACAGCTGAGGTATTGAGCGGACAAGAAGCTATTTATGCAGCATTTGGTCAAGTGTGGACTTTGCCTATTTATCTTATTGGCTTTGCTGCACTATGGTTTCATTTGACTCACGGTATTTGGAGTGCATTCCAATCAGTAGGTACAAGCAACAATGTGTGGCTTCCTCGCTGGAAAACAATTTCTTGGTGGTGGGCTACTATCGTTTGCGGTTTGTTCGCAATTGAAGCAATCGTATTCACCGTTAAGGCTTGTGGCTGTTGCTAATTGTCTAATCTTTAAAGTTTGAAAGTAATTATGGAAGAAACAAAAAAAGCTGCTCAGCCTGTTATCGATTCTAAAATTCCTGAAGGTCCTGTTGCTGAGAAGTGGACTAATTATAAAGCTCATCAAAAACTTGTAAACCCTGCTAATAAGCGTCGTCTTGATATTATAGTTGTAGGTACCGGTCTTGCCGGAGCTTCTGCCGCTTCAACTTTGGCAGAAATGGGCTTCAATGTATTGAATTTCTGTATTCAAGATTCACCTCGTCGTGCTCACTCTATTGCAGCTCAAGGTGGTATTAATGCTGCTAAGAACTATAAAAACGACGGTGACTCAATCTATCGTTTGTTTTATGACACAGTGAAGGGTGGTGACTATCGTGCTCGTGAAGCTAATGTATACCGTCTTGCAGAAGTGTCAAATGATATTATCGACCAATGTGTGGCACAAGGTGTTCCTTTTGCTCGTGAATATGGTGGTCTTCTTGACAACCGTTCTTTCGGTGGTGCTCAAGTAAGTCGTACTTTCTATGCTAAGGGTCAAACCGGTCAACAACTTCTATTGGGTGCATATTCATCACTTAACCGCCAAATCCAACTTGGTAAAGTTAAAAGCTACAACCGTTATGAAATGCATGATGTTGTACTTGTTGATGGTCGTGCTCGTGGTATTATTGCCAAGAACCTTGTAACCGGTAAATTTGAACGTTTTGCAGCTCATGCAGTTGTTATAGCTACCGGTGGTTATGGTAATGCTTATTTCTTGTCAACAAATGCTATGGCTTGTAACTGTAGTGCTGCAGTTGCATGTTATCGTAAGGGTGCTTATTTCGCTAACCCTGCTTATGTGCAAATTCACCCTACTTGTATTCCGGTGAAGGGTGGTGGCAACCAGTCTAAGTTGACACTTATGAGTGAATCACTTCGTAATGATGGTCGTATATGGGTTCCTAAAGATACAGAATCAGGTCGTAAATGGGCTGAAAAACTTCAAAAAGGTGAAGCTACAGGTTCACAAGTTCCTGAAGAAGATCGCGACTATTATTTGGAACGTCGTTATCCTGCATTTGGTAACTTGGTTCCTCGTGACGTTGCTTCTCGTGCCGCAAAAGAACGTTGCGACAAGGGTCTTGGTGTAAATAATTCAGGAAAAGCAGTATTCTTGGATTTCAGCGATGCTATTAATCGTTTGGGTGCCGATGTAGTTGCACAACGTTATGGTAACTTGTTTGATATGTATGAAGAAATTACTGACGTATCTCCATACAAAGAACCTATGATGATTTATCCTGCTATTCACTATACAATGGGTGGTGTTTGGGTAGATTATGAATTACAAACTTCAGTTAAGGGCTTGTTTGCAATAGGTGAATGTAACTTCTCCGATCACGGTGCTAACCGTCTTGGTGCATCTGCTCTTATGCAAGGTCTTGCTGACGGATATTTCGTACTTCCTTACACTATTCAAAACTATTTGAGTGATCAAATCACTGTTCCACGTTTCTCAACCGATGCTCCTGAATTTGTTGAAGCTGAAAAGAAGTGTGTTGAAGCACACAAACATTTGCTTGAAATCAAGGGAAAACGTTCTGTTGACTCTATCCACAAGGAACTTGGTAACATCATGTGGGATTATGTAGGTATGGCTCGTACTAAAGCATCTCTTGAAGAAGCTTTGGTTAAATTGAAAGCTCTTCGTCAAGAATTTGAAACTAATTTGTTTGTTCCTGGTTCTTTGGAAGGTATGAATGTTGAGCTTGATAAAGCATTCCGCTTGAGAGATTTCATTACAATGGGAGAACTTGTGGCTTATGATGCTCTTAATCGTAACGAAAGTTGCGGTGGACACTTCCGTGAAGAATATCAAACAGAAGAAGGAGAAGCTAAGCGTGATGATGAAAACTATTTCTATGTTGCATGCTGGAACTATGCAGGTGACGATAAGGTCGCTCCAACGCTTATTAAAGAACCTCTTGAATATGAAGCTATCAAGGTTCAAACTCGTAACTATAAGTCATAATGTTTAAAGAAAGAAAGGATTAAAAATGGCAAAATATATATTGAACGTTTGGCGTCAAGCCGGTCCTAAAGCTAAGGGAGAAATGGTGGCTTATGAAGTAGAGTCAACACCTGATACTTCTTTCCTTGAAACTTTGGATATCTTAAACGAATCTTTAGTTGAAAAGGGCGAAGAACCTATTGCATTTGATCATGATTGTCGTGAAGGTATTTGTGGTATGTGTTCTTTGTATATCAATGGTCGTCCTCATGGACCCGGCGATGGAGCTACTACATGTCAACTTTACATGCGTCGTTTCAAAGAAGGCGAAACTATTACAGTAGAACCTTGGCGTTCGGCTGCATTCCCTGTAATCAAGGATTTGATTGTTGATCGTAATGCATTTGATAAGATTCAACAAGCCGGTGGTTATGTATCTTTCAATTGTGGTGGAGCTCAAGATGCTAACGCTACTCCTATTTCAAAGGTAGCTGCTGATGAAGCAATGGATTCAGCTTCTTGTATTGGTTGCGGTGCTTGTGTTGCTGCTTGTAAGAACGGTTCGGCTATGTTGTTCGTTTCAGCAAAAGTAAGTCAATTTGCACTTCTTCCTCAAGGACAAGTTGAAGCAAAGGCTCGTGTTAAAGCGATGGTAGCTAAAATGGATGAACTTGGTTTTGGTAATTGTACTAATACAGGTGCTTGTGCTGCAGTATGTCCTAAACTTATCAAATTGAGTAATATTGCACGTTTGAACCGTGAGTTCCTTTGTGCAAAGGTTTCTGACTGATAAAATACAATAGTCAAAATATATTAAATGCCCGATAGTTTCCCTATCGGGCATTTTTTTGTTTATTAATAACCATATTATTATTTTTGTTGAGTGTATTATATAAAATGATCTAACATGAGTGAATTGATTATAGGTTTGTCATTACCCGTAGTGGGTACAACCATAGGAGCGGCTTTTGTATTCTTTATAAAAGATAAAATTTCGGTGCTTTTGCAAAAAGCATTACTGGGATTTGCTTCGGGCGTGATGATTGCAGCATCGGTGTGGTCATTGCTTATTCCGAGTATGAATATGACCGAAGTCGGATGCGAAATTTCTGTACTTCCGGCAGCAATCGGTTTCTTGCTTGGGATGGGCTTTCTGTTGTTGCTTGATATGGTTATTCCTCACTTACATATAGGCAATTCATCTCCAGAAGGAATTAAAGCCAAGCTATCGCGTACAGCAATGCTTACTTTTGCCGTTGCTCTTCATAATCTTCCTGAGGGGATGGCTGTTGGCGTTGTTTATGCAGGTGCATTGGCTGTTGGTGGAGATGTATCATTAACTTCGGCTTTGGTTTTATCGCTTGGAATTGCATTGCAAAATATTCCTGAAGGGGCGATTGTTTCAATGCCATTATATGCTTCAAATAGGAGTAAATTGAAGTCTTTTGGTATAGGAACGCTTACCGGATTAGTGGAGCCAATAGGGGCTATTTTGGTCATTTTCTTGGCGTCATTTATAACATCGGTGTTGCCTTATCTGCTTGCATTTGCAGCCGGAGCTATGATATATGTAGTAATAGAAGAACTGATACCCGAAGCCTCTGAGGGAGAGCATTCGAATATCAGTACTATAGGTTTTGCATTAGGTTTCACCCTAATGATGATTCTTGATGTAATACTTGGGTAGTAAAGTTTTTACCAAGAAATTTCTTGCATATCGTTTTTGTTTTCAACAAGAGTGTTGGCGAGTTCTACAGCTTTGGTTATGTGGTCGCAAATGTGGTCTTCACCTATTAATTTATCGATATGAGCATGAATTAAAACGTCTTTTACGCTTGGAACAACACCCGAAAGAACCACATGTATGCCTTCTTCTTTAGATGCATTAATTAAGCTCTCAAGGTTATGTATTCCGGTAGAGTCAATAAATGGAACACGTCTCATTCTTATGATTCTTACGAGTGGCTTATCTCCTAATGCACGCATCATGTCTTCAAATTTATTGGCAACTCCAAAGAAGAAAGGTCCATCTATTTCATAGATTTCAACACCTTGGCTTACATGAAGTATTTCGTGAGTTGTGTTTTCAGTGCCTTCTGCAAGGTCTATTTGGTTGCTGAATACTTTGATTTGAGTATTTTCCATTACACGACGCAAGAATAGTAGAAGAGCAAGAAGCAAGCCTATTTCAATAGCAATAGTCAAGTCGAATACTACTGTAAGAATGAAAGTAACAATGAGTACTGCAATATCTGATTTTGGATTTTGGAAAATAGATATAACTGTACGCCAGCCGCTCATATTGTAAGCTACCATTACAAGAACACCGGCAAGGCATGCCATAGGTATGTAATTGATTAGTGGCATTAAGAATAAGAATATGAGAAGCAATACAACAGCATGTATAATACCGGCTATAGGAGTACGTCCTCCATTAGTTATATTTGTCATAGTACGTGCAATAGCTCCGGTTACCGGTATTCCTCCAAAAAATGGTACAGCAATGTTTGCAATACCTTGACCTATTAGTTCGGTATTATTTCGAGTGCGATTGCCTGTAGCACCATCGGCAACTGTTGCAGAAAGTAAAGATTCAATTGCTCCAAGTATAGCAATGGTAAATGCTGATGGTAATAACACGTTGATTGTGGTCATGTTTATTCCAAGCCAGTGTGGAGTGGGAATTTCAGCAGGAAGGCGTCCGAAGCGGTCTCCGATTGTTTCAATTCCTGTGAGTCCCATGAATTCTTTAGCTAAATATACAACAACTGTCATTACTATAATAGCAAGTAAAGCACCGGGTAATTTTTTTGAAATATATGGAGTTGTTGCAATTATAGCTATTGTTATAAGTCCCACAATTAAAGTCGGGCAACTTATTGTATCCATGTGTGTCAAGTATACAGCCCACTTACCTATGAAATCTCCGGGAACTTTATCAATTTGTAAACCGAATAAGTCAACGATTTGAGTAGAAAAAATAGTCAAGGCGATACCACTTGTAAATCCTACAACGATAGGATAGGGGATGAATTTTATGATGGTACCGAGTTTGAAAACCCCAAGTAATATCAATATGACACCGGCAAGGAATGTGGCGATAGCAAGACCTTGCAATCCGTATAATTGAATAATATTATATACGATTACGATAAAAGCACCGGTAGGTCCGCCTATTTGCACGCTGTTGCCTCCTAATGCTGAAACAAGAAAACCTCCTATAATAGCCGTTATGAGACCTACTGAAGGTGTTACACCGCTGGCAATACCAAATGCAATTGCCAAGGGTAATGCTACAATACCTACAACAATTCCTGCGATTAAGTCGCTACGGAATTTAGCCCATGAATAGTTTCTCAATTCGCTGAGTGATTTGGGCTTGAATTCAATTTTTCCGCTGAAATTCATTTCTTTATATTTTTTACCTTAAACAATCTTATTATTAGGAAAAATATTTAAAAAAGGAGTGTCTTGACACTCCTTTTCTTATCTTAATCCTATACAGTTGACAAAGTTAAGGATTATTTACATATTTTCCAAGATTTTATAAAAATATAGCCTTACACAAATTGCTGTGTAGTGTTCTTATTTCTTTTTTTTCTTGTTTTTGTCCGATTTTCCTCGTTTTTGTTTCTTGTTGCTCTTATTATGTCGTTTTTCGTTCTTTTCTTGCGTCTTTTTCCTTGATGTTTGCTTTTTTTCTTGCATCTTAAGCAATTTAGAGCGTGATTCGGTAATAGGAGCTTTGTCTATTTTATGAGAACCAGCAGGGTTGTTCTCATCAACTAAAACGAAGTCGAGTTGTTTTTTAGTTAAGTCGGCTCGTGCAATCTGTATTGTAACTTTATCACCTAATTGATAGCGACGATGTGTGCTACGACCTATAAGGCAATAATTTTTTTCGTCAAATTCATAATAATCGTCTTCAAGATCTCTTATGGGGACCAGACCTTCGCATTTATTTTCGTCAAGTTCTACGTAAATACCCCATTCTGTAACGCCTGATATAACTCCATCATAAACGTTGCCAAGTCGTTCGCCAAGGTATTCAACTTGTTTATATTTTATAGATGCACGTTCGGCATTGGATGCTAATTGTTCCATGCTACTTGAATGTTCACATTCTTCTTCAAGCTTGGCTTCATTTACAGCACGACCTCCGGCTATATATCGATCAAGTAGACGGTGTACCATCATATCGGGATAGCGTCTAATGGGAGATGTGAAATGTGTGTAATATTCAAATGCCAAGCCATAGTGACCTATGTTTACGGTTGTGTATATGGCTTTTGCCATGGAACGTATTGCAAGAGTTGAAAGCAGATTTTCTTCTGGGCGGTCTTTAACCGATTTCAACATTTTGTTTAATGATTGGTTTGCCTCGCCAGCAGCTCCGCTTGTCTTTAATTTATATCCAAATCGTCGTGCAATTTCCGATAGATTGTTTAATTTATCTGAGTCGGGGGTGTCATGTACGCGGTAAACAAAAGGTTTAGCTTTCTTTTTACCTGAAACTTTTCCTATGAATTCGGCAACTTTTTTATTTGCCAACAACATGAATTCTTCGATTAATTTATTGGCGTCTTGTGAACGTTTGAAATATACGCTTACAGGGCGTCCTGTTTCATCGATTTCAAATCGCACTTCAGTACGGTCAAAATCAACCGAACCATGTTTATAGCGTGCTTCACGAAGTTGCTTTGCAAGTTTGTCGAGTTGAAGTATTTCATTTTTGAAATCTCCTTCACCTGTTTCGATTATTTCTTGAGCTTCTTCATAGGTGAAACGTCTGTCACTGTTTATTATGGTGTGACAGATGTCATATTTTATAACATTGGCATTGTCATCAAGTTGTAAAATACAAGAGTAAGCCAATTTATCTTCATTGGGGCGAAGCGAGCATATTTCATTGCAGAGTCTTTCCGGGAGCATAGGAATCGTGCGGTCAACAAGGTAAATTGACGTAGCTCGTTGCTCGGCTTCCTTTTCAATAATTGTACCCGGTTTCACATAGTGAGTGACATCGGCGATGTGTACACCCACTTCCCAAAGTCCATTGTCGAGCTTTCTTATAGAAAGAGCATCATCAAAGTCTTTGGCGTCTTTGGGGTCTATTGTGAAAGTAGTGATTTTTCTGAAATCTTTGCGTTTGGCAATTATTTCGGGTGTAATGTTTGCATCTAATTTTTCGGCTGCTTTAATTACTTCTTCAGGATATTTATAAGGCAGTCCGTATTCGGCAAGAATTGCGTGAATTTCGGCATTATTGTTACCTGTTTCACCTAAAATATCAACGATTTCACCTATTGGGGTATTAGTATCTTCGTGCCATTCTACAATTCGTGCTGTAACTTTATCACCGGACTTAGCTTGTCCTATCATATCTCGTGGAATCACTATGTCGGTAGCTAAATATTTACTATCGGTTATAAGATGAGCAAAATATTTATCGATTTTAAGAGTTCCTACAAATACTTGGTCCTTATGTTCTATGATTTTAGTTACGATAGCTTCAGGTTCGCAACCACTACGTTTAGCACTTATGTGAACTTCTACACGGTCGCCATTTAGTGCGTGCATAGAATTACGTTCGGCTACAAAAATGCCATCTCGGTTGTCATTGTCAATGATAACCGAATTTTTCCCATTGCTACGTCGGCAGAAAGTGCCGATGGCATTACTATGTTGTTTTTTCTTAAATTTAAATTTTCCGGGAGTAGTTTCGACAAGAACATCGGCAAGGGCAAGTTCTTCAAGAATTTCAACAACAAGAGCAAATTCATGAGGTGCTTTAATGCCGATTGAAGCTGAGATTTGTTTATAATTGAAAGGAGTGTTGTTTTCTTTTTCAAAAAAATCAACAATCATCTTTTGTAGTGCATCCTTAGTCAATGGAGAATTGCATTTTTTGTTTGCCATATGCTATGATGTGTTAAGTTGTTATTAGTACAAATATAACATTAAAAAATAGAACCTGATTGTATTTTTTTGAAAAAATACCGACAATACGAGTTTTTTAAACTTTATATACAAGTTGTATTATTTTTAATTGTATTGTTTTTCTTATTGTATTATTTTATTTTTAATTTTGTTCTAAAAATAAGGTGTTATGGAATATGTAGTATTGAATAATGGTGTACAAATGCCCAAATTGGGGTATGGTGTATATCAAGTGTCCAAGGAAGAATGTACGCAATGTGTACTTGATGCTATTGAAGTTGGTTATAGACTGATTGATACAGCTCAGAGTTATTTTAACGAAGCCGAAGTGGGAGAAGCTATTACCCGTTGCGGTGTGCCTCGAGAAGAATTGTTTATTACAACTAAGGTATGGATTGATAACTATGGCTACGAGAAATGCATGGCATCGGTACTTGAGTCAATGCGTAAATTGCAAGTTGATTATCTTGACCTTATTCTTTTGCATCAACCTTTTGCTGACTACTATGGAGCATATCGAGCATTGGAGGATTTATATGCCGAAGGAAAGGTAAGAGCTATAGGGGTTTCTAATTTTTATCCTGATAGGTTAACTGATATTTGTCTTTTTGAACGCAAGGTGGTTCCGCAAGTCAACCAAGTGGAGACAAATCCTTATAATGCACAATTCTTTGCACAAGAAAATATGGAGAAGTATGGTGTGCAGATAGAGTCGTGGGCACCCTTTGGTGAAGGTCGTAATAATATGTTTGCTAATGAAATGCTTATATCTATTGGAAATAAATATGGAAAAAGCGTTGCACAGGTGATTTTGCGTTGGTTAATGCAACGTGGAGTAGTAGCTTTGGCTAAATCGGTGCATAAAGAGCGAATGGCAGAAAATATTAATATTTTTGATTTTACATTATCTGATGACGATATGTCAACTATCGCTACATTAGACAAAGCTGAAAGTCTCTTTTTCTCACACGTTGATCCTAAAATGGTTGAATGGTTTGATTCAACTGTTATCAGCCGAAGAAAAAATGAAGTCAAACAAAGATAAAAACATAATTTACTATGGTGAAAAAAGTTTTGATTTTGTCGAGTAGTCCTCGTAAGGGTGGAAACTCAGATACGCTATGCGAACAATTTAAACGTGGTGCTGAGGAAGCCGGTCACGAAGTGGAAAAGATTTGGATACAAGGCAAAAAAGTTACTTTTTGCCATGCGTGTTACTATTGTAAAAACCATTCGGGCGAGTGTGTCATTAAGGATGATATGGCTGAAATTTTATATAAGATGCTTGATGCCGATGTGTTAGTGCTTTCATCTCCCGTCTATTTTTATTCTATCTCAGCACAACTAAAGGCTGTTATCGATCGCACGGTAGCTCGATGGTTGGAGTTTAAAAACAAGGAGTTTTACTATATAATGACTGCTGCTGAAGATACAGATATTGTAATGGATTGTACTTTGGAGTGTATGCGTGGTTTGGCAGAGTGTTTGGAAGGTTCTATCGAAAGAGGTGTTATTTTTGGCAAAGGCGTTTACGAAAAAGGAGAAATTTCTAATCATCAAGCAATGCAACAAGCATATGAAATGGGGAAAATGGTGTAATTTGTATAGCTAAGTTTTTGAATCTTAATATGATGCAGACGAAAGAAATTATATATAATATTTTTTCGTCTGCATTTTTTATTTCAAGAGTTATTTTTTGAAAAGCTGAAAGCTTCTTGTTTAAGGTTGTTTTATACATTGCTAAGAGCTTGTTCAATATCATCGATAAGATCTTCTATATGTTCGGTTCCTATACTTAATCTTATGGTAGATGGTGTTATGTGTTGAGCCTTCAATTCTTCGGGAGACATTTGTGAGTGTGTGGTTGTATAGGGGTGAATAACGAGACTTTTAACATCTGCAACATTTGCGAGAAGTGAAAATATTTTTAATGAATCTATAAATCTCCATGCTTCTGCAACACCTCCTTTAATTTCAAAAGTGAAAATACAGCCTCCTTCATTAGGAAAATACTTTTTATAAAGTTGGTGGTCTTGATGTGTTTCCAAGCAAGGGTGGTTTACTTTCACAACTTTATTATGGTTGGCAAGAAATCGAACAACTTTTATAGCATTTTCTACATGTCGTTCAACTCTTAAAGAAAGTGTTTCAAGACCTTGTATAAGAATCCAAGCGTTAAATGGACTTATTGTAGCTCCGGTATCTCGAAGTATGACTGCTCTTATTCGAGTAACGAATGCCGATTGTCCTGCAACATCGGCAAATACGGCTCCATGGTAACTTGGGTCGGGCTTGGCTATTGTAGGGTATTTGTCGGCGTTGGCTTTCCAATCAAATTTTCCTGCGTCGACTATTATGCCTCCCAAGCTGGAGCCGTGTCCGCCAATGAATTTGGTTGCAGAGTGAATAACAATATCGGCACCATGTTCAATGGGTCTGATGAGATAAGGAGTTCCAAATGTATTGTCAACAATAAAAGGGATATTATGTTTGTGTGCGATTTTAGCAACTGCTTTTAAATCGGTGACATCGGAATTTGGATTGCCGAATGTTTCGGCATAAATCACTTTTGTGTTTGGTCTTATTGCACCTTCAAGAGCTGTGGTGTCATTTATGTTTACTATTGAATTTGTTATACCTTGATGGGCGAGAGTGTGAGTTATAAGATTAAACGAACCTCCATATAAATTGTCGGCAGCGACAATATGATCACCTACTCCAAGTATGTTTTGAAGGGCATATGTTATGGCTGCGGCTCCACTTGCAACGGCAAGTGCGGCAACACCTCCTTCAAGGGCAGCAATGCGTTTTTCTAAAACTTCTTGAGTGGAATTGGTGAGCCTTCCGTAAATATTTCCTGCATCGCGAAGTCCAAAACGATCGGCAGCATGTTGAGAGTTATGAAATACGTAAGAAGTGGTTTGATATATAGGTACTGCTCTTGAATCGGTAGCAGGGTCAGGCTGTTCTTGTCCTACATGAAGCTGTAGAGTCTCAAAGTGTAATTTTTTTTGTTTCATATTAGAATAATTTTATGTGATTTTGATGTATTGTTAATGTTTTATGCTTGCAAATTTAAAATCATAAGAAAAAACATGCAATAAATTTTTGTAATTTAGAAAAAATAACTAAATTTGTATCGTCGAACAGAAAATAAGCATATACCCCGTAAAAAAAACGGTAGGTATGCAGAAAAAAACATGGATACGCTTGACGAAATAGATTTGAAGATTTTACGCCAACTACAGCAAGATTCTCATCTTACTACAAAGGAACTGGCTGCAAGGGTGAGTCTTTCAACTACTCCGGTGTTTGAACGAGTTCGCAGGATGGAACGTGAAGGTATTATTCGCAGATATGTGGCATTACTTGATGCCGATAAACTTGATAAAGGGTTATGTGTGTTTTGTAACGTAAAGTTGCGACGTCATAATTGTAGTTTAGGACGAGAGTTTATGGAAGAAATACAGGATGTTCCTGAGGTTACAGAATGTTATAATATATCTGGCGAATTTGATTATATGTTGAAAATTTATGTTAGAAGCATGAAACACTATCAAGATTTTGTTCTTGATGTATTAGGAAAAATATCAAGTGTGGGGAGTATTCAGAGTAATTTTGTAATGAGTGAAGTGAAACGCACTACAGCAATCCCCATATAATTTATATGACTTATAAGAAGCTGAAAACGGATAAGTGAGAAGTTAATGAATGCCATAGGTGTAATATGGCGTGAGAATGTTTGGTAATAATTGTTGAAAAAATAAAGCAGTCTTAATTTAGGGATGATTAAGACTGCTTTATTGTGTTATATATGATATAATGTATTTATCTGCGACGGCGTACCGAGCGTGTTGCACTTGAAGATGTGCTTTTTACTTTAGTAGATTGTTTTTTTACCTTAGTTTTCTTTTGAGTTGAGGTAGATTTTTCGCTTCTTTTGCTTGAAGTTCTTGTGCTTCTTACGCTTGAAGTTTTTTTCTCGCTTTTTTCGTCGCTTATTTTTTCAGGATTTTTTGTGGCTTCGATTGAATCTTTTATTTCGCGTTGTCTTTTCAATTCTTCTCGAGAAGGAACCCAAATATTACTGTCAAATGTAGCCAATCGTTTCTCAATGCTGTCTTGAGCTTGTTTAAGTTTTGTGCGATCTGTATACATTTGTACCATTGAAAGGTTGCGTAAATTTTTGTATTTATAAATATCGCCTTTGTACATGTTGCTCAAGAAATAGTCATCAAGAGTTGTTTTCAATAAGTTGTTGTCATTATCGGTAAATACATATTGTTGTGTGATAAATGGGCGTAACGCACTCATTTTTATCCAAAACATTGGATATTTGATAGGCTCACCGCCGAAGTCATCACTACGATGCAAAACCGGGCAAATAGCTTCAACTTTACGAGTTATTTTGTTATTTAGCCTATTAAATTCATAATTTTCCAAAATATAGTAGCTTAATACTTCATTGGCTGGAATATCGGCATTTTCTACTATATATTTTGGATTTTTTTCAGTACTGCCTTTAGCATTTGTGTAAATAATATGGAAGCGGTCAAACATATCGCTTACTTTTATTTTGTATTCGTCGGTGAACATTTCTCGCCCGTCTAAATATTCATATGCCGAAAGAGTGCCGTTTGAAATATTTTTCATTATTATGAAAAACAAGTTCATACCCTCGTTATTAGGTTCTTCAGGATAATATAATGGCATATTTTCTGCTACATCAAGACTTAAAGAACGATATATTACGCGTTGCCATTGAAGGTCGGAATCGGAGGCTTTTTTTTCTTCAAATCTTGCTTGCATACGTTCGGAAACAGCACTTGTTTCCTGCTTATTGTTTTCGTCGGTTTTTTTCTTCTTTACCACTTGAGCTTGTGATGCAAAAGCAAAACTTGCAACAAGTATAAACGATGAGATATATTTAATTGCTTTCATAATAGCATTATTATATATACTTATTAAATAATTATCAATTTACCATTACTTCCATTGGAGCTAAAATACGTTCGATGCCATCGGGACCTACGGCTTTAACTCTTGAGATATAGAAACGCTTTCCGCGAGAAAGGCGGCGGAAACTTGCACGTTGTCGTTCTGAGAAATTATTTCCTGAAGAAACTTCGGGTATTGCATTGCCCATAGAATCAAAGAAAACAGTTTCAAAACTTATAACTTTGTAATTAACATTCAACATATCGTCATCAATGGCAGCTTCAATACCTCCAGCTTGTAACAATAAAGTTTTGGAAAAGGGTTTTCCTCCTTTGTAACGTTCAGGATTTCCTTTTGCATCTTTGTAAGCAATGAATGGGGTAGGATCGGGTAACTTGCGAACGCGAAAATCAGTTCTTGATACGGTTTGTGAGCGTCCGTTCATATTTGCTGTAACTGTAATTACGCAATTTGTTCCTATTTTTGAAGGTCTGGCTGTCCAACCATTTCCGCTACGAGTGATAGTACCATTGGTCATAGTAGCATTAATGGCACTATTGGGAACACCCGGAACAGCTATTGAAATAGGGTTGTTGATACCGGCATAAAGAACATTTACCATAGTAGCCGATACTGAAGCCATAGGCTCAATAACGGTATAAGACGATGTGAATGGTAACTGAGTTGTGTTCCCGTTGCCTTGAGCAACTTCTATATAACCAGAGTATTCGTAGTTACCTGCTCTTCCTGTTCCTAATTCATATATTCCTTTTTCGTTATCCAAACGTTCTCCGTTTATAAAAACCAAAGGTCTTTGAGTCGTGTCAACTGCAGCAAGAACTATATTGGCTTTGTATGAGCTTCCACTCATTACGATACGAGATTCAGGAATAACAAATGCTTCTACTTGGTTGACGCGAATATCTCCGGCATCTATATTGGTAATCAGAGAGTTTAATACTTCTCCTTCGGCATAACGTAAATCGTTTTGTAATTTTGTGAGAATTGTAATAGCTGCTATAGCAGGCATGTTGTCAAATTGACGTTCTTCCCAAGTCTTGTTGCCCCCGATTGTATTTTTTGTCTTGTGAGAAGCAGTGGATAAAACTTTATTTATGTTGTTGCGCTTAATGCTATCATCAACAAGAGAATTTGTATATTCTCGATAAGAATCTATCTGCATTCTTAATTTGCTTCCTTTGCTGTTTATCGGAGCTAGCATTACGGCAGCAGCAGCTTCAAGGTCCTCTTGATTTTCCAAGTTTTCAGGATCTCCGTTTTTTCCATCGGCTTGTCGAGCTATTTCAAGTTTTAAAAAGTCGATAGTGCTAAACAAACTATCGGTTTTTGCTTTAAGAACTTTTGCTTTATTCAGCCAAATTCCACCTTTTTCGGGGTTGGTTGCATTAAATGCTTCAAGTTTTGCAAAAAGAGAATAATTACGTTCGGTAACAGTCTCATTTGAGCGAGATAATCCGTTCTTAACTTGTAAAAAGCCATTTAGAACGTCTCCCGAAACGTTAAGAGCAAGCATGGCGGTGAGGACGATATACATTAAGTTTATCATCTTCTGTCGTGGAGACATTCTGCCTATGGTTTGATTAGAATTTGCCATTGTTTATTTGTTAAGCGTTTTCGGAATTATTGGTTCGGCGACGAAATTCTTCGGTTGCCGAAATCTCATTATCATCAATACCACCCATAGGACGATACATATTAACGGTAAGAGCTTTTACCATTTTCTCATATACGCTGTTCAATTGTTTCATGTTATGTGCGAGACGTTCGGTTTCATTACAATAATCTGCACTTTCTGATGCAGATTTTTCATACATGTCTCGAATGTCTTTCAAACCTCTGTTTACTCTGTCAATGTTTTCAAGTTGTGAAGAAATACTCTTCAATTGAATTTCATAAATGGTGTTTAATCCACTTATATTGCGATTGAGAGCTTCCATTTGTTCAACATATCCGGTAGATCCTTTTGATATGGTTTCAGAATTATCGGTAATTGCCTTATAACTTTCAAGAAGTGTTGAAGAAACTTGATTTAAAGATTGAGTATTGTCGCGTAATTGAGCCATTTGTTCCGAAATACCTGCTATTTGGTCAAGGTAGCGTTGAGTAGCTTCGGTCATTTCAGCCATGCGAGATAATTGGTCGCTTGCTGCAGCCATTTTTGCAATGCTTTCGCTCAAACTGCGAGTATCATTTTCCGAAAGTTCAATATTTTCGGGAATTCCTGTTGCACGTCGTGCTTGTTCTTCGCTTACGTTTATGTTTCCAGAATATCCATTTCCGTTGATGATGATTCCGTTATTAGAAAAGTCAGGACGGTCTTCCGGATCTTGTGATGCAAGTACTGGAAAAACTTCTTCCCATTTATATGGCTTTTCAGGACGGTCAAAGGCAGTAAGAACAAACATAAGTACTTCAGTTCCCATACCTATACAAAGCATTGCGTTGCCTCCCGGAAGGTGTAATATTTTAAATAAAGCACCTAAAATAACGACAGCGGCACCTATACTGTAAGCAAAGTTGAAAAAACGTTGTCCTTTTTCGCCTGATAGAAATTTCTCTACTATATTTTTATATCTTTTTATTTTGCCCATGGTTGTGCAATTTATTATAGTTACGAATATTATTTCCTTTTACTTTTTACAATTCCTGATTGAGAGCGTACGCATCTGAATCCTATATATGAACGTTGTTCGTTTTGATATTCCCACATGCGTATATCGCTACGAATATTATGTGCAACGTCTTTCCAAGAACCTCCTCTTACTATTTTTCGAGTCATTCGATATGGGTCTTCTTTTGCTGCGTTATAGCTGTATTCAGGGTTTATGTCGTTAGTGAGTTTATTTATACTTTCGGTATAGGCGGTTGAAGTCCATTCACTTACGTTACCAGCCATATCATACAGTCCGAATTCATTAGGAGAGTATGTTCCGGTTGCCGAAGTGATTATATTACCATCTTTTACATAGTTACCATCCATTGGTTTGAAATTGGCGTAGAAACATCCATCACCTTCAGTGAGAGGTAAATCTCCTTCCCAAGGGTATTTGTTTTTGCTTATGCCGGCACGTGCTGCATATTCCCATTCGGCTTCGGTGGGCAAACGGTAAGGCTCTATTTGATATCCTATTCTACCTAAAGAGCGACGTAAAAAGTCGGTTCTCCAAGCACAGAATGCATTAGCTTGTTCCCAACTTACGCCAACGACAGGAAAGTCATTGTAAGTGCCTTGAGAAAAATAGTTACGCACATAACGCTCATTAAGTGAATTCTCAAAGTCGTTCACCCAACAAGTTGTATCGGGATATATGTTTACGATGTAAGTATTCAAAAAATCATATTCGCTTGATAGCGGGCGTGTGATAGTTTGACGTATTATGCGACCGTCATCATCAACATAAGCAGTGTCTTTGGAAATGGTTGGCATTTCCTCAATTACAGGGTTATCGGTGTTATAATCGCGACGAGTAGGGTCAAGACGGTTTTTTCGCTTAACGGCTTCGGTCATGTTATAAACTTCATAACGATAGTTCATTTGTGTAGGGTCTAATTCGCGTACTCCGGTTATAGGATTAGTGCGGTATACGCTTTCGATGGCTCTTGCTTCATCTTCGCTTGGATTACGCCAAGGAATGGGTCGACTCCAATCCAAATAAGGTTCTATAGGATTTCCTTCTCGGTCTTCCTCTATTTTAAATGCTTCGTTACCTCCATAAGCAGGGTCGGCTAATCTTTCGCGAATGATAGAATCTCTTACCCAAAATACAAATTGTTTGTATTTTGCGTTAGTAACTTCAGTTTCATCCATCCAGAAAGCATCAACAGAAAGTCCTTTCGGATCGGCTTTTAATCCCCATGCACTATCATTTTCTTGTGGCCCTGCTTTTATTGAGCCTCTTTCCACAAGTACCATTCCGTAGGGTGTAGGTTCGGTCCATGAAGTTCCGCTTACTCCGGTTACTTCTCCTCCTATGCTTGAACGGCTGCCTCGTGTTGACATACATGATGAGACAGCTATAGACACTATTATGAAATAAAATATTCTTTTCATAAATTACATTATTCGAATACTTTTATGTTTATTCTTGTTTTTTTCTCTTAAGTCGAGTTTTACTTTATAACCTATAAATACTTCATGGCTACCGTTGCTTGCTTTTGAAATATCCGATACAGGGTAGTCATAACTATAACCTATCGTAAAATTTTTCAATTCTGCACCTACCATTAAGGATACAGCATCTTTCCAGCGATAAGCAATACCTCCTGTTAAAAATTTACGATATCTTGCTCTTGCCGTAAATTCTCCTGTGAAAAACTTTGTATCGGTTTTCACTATGAATGACGGTTGTAACTCTAATAACGTGTTTTTTATTGGAATATTGCTTCCACCCATCAAATAAAAAGTTCTTTCGGCAATGAATTCATAAGATTGTTCCATACTTGATTCTTCACTGAGTGAGATTTTGGGAGATGAAACATGCATAGCCGAAGTTCCAAACCAAAACCATTTATGAGTATAAAATAGACCTAAATTGAAGTCTATGGCTGTTCCTGTTATGTCGTTGGTAGGAATAGCTTCATCAGTTCCTTCATGATACTCATCATCGCCAGGTAAAATCACTTTAGAACCTTTGAATGTTTCATTAAACATTCCTATTTGTGCTCCGATAGATAATTCTCCGTTAAATATTTTTTTCTTTTTATATGCTAATTGTACTCCAACATTGAGTGTATTATATAATCCGGCACTTTCTTGATGAATGACAATACCTGTACCAAATCGTTTATCCATAAACTTAAATGGCATATCGGCAAGTCCTGTAAAAGACGTTGGAGCATTATCTATACCAACCCATTGTAATCGACCTATGGCGTGTATGTCGATAAAGTCGGTGCGTCCTGTTGCTGCCGGATTGTAATAAGACGGAACAGCCCAGTACTGAGTAAATTGAGCATCGGTTTGTGCTGTTGCCGTATGAATACAACTAATGAGCAATATTATGGATGTTATGATGTGTTTTGTCGTTGTTTTCATCTTGAAGACACGTTTTATTCAAAGTAAAAAGTTAGCACAATCATATTAGATTTGACTTGTGACACCGATTGAGTATATTTCATCATTTCAGGATTGTCTTGTAAATCAGGACGCTTAGAATCAAGCAAATTTCTCAGCCCAAAGCAAAATTTCAATTCAGGACATAACTTGAAATATGGCAAGTAAAAATTACAGCCTAAACCTATAGTAAGCATGGCATCGATGTCATTTAATTTTAATTGCTCCGGTCGTTTTTTTGAAACGTCAAGAACGCCCATTATACCACTTACTATGTAAGGTCTAATGTTTTTATATCTTGTAGCCGAATATTTTATATCCACAGGTACTACTACGTAGTTGCTTTTAATATCTTGAGTGTTTTCTTCTCCGGTTACGGAGTTGCGATAATGTGCTTTTTTGTTGCCAAAGTACATTCCGGGAGAAACACGAAGATTAAAATGGTTGTTCAATCTTAAATCAGCTAAAACATTTACGCAAAAGCCGGGAGAATATGCAGGTATTTCGGCAAACCATGATTCTCCTTCAGGCGTGATATATCCGTTGTTTGAAATATTTAAATCTTGAAATTGTACTCCTACAGAAAAACCGAAGTGTATTGGCTTTAAATCAGCATAAGGACGATTTAATAGTTTATCGTTGCGTCGTTGTGCAGTTGCACTGATGCTTGAAATTGCCAATAACAATAGGATTATAATATTTTTAGTGATGTTATTTTTCATAATTATATAGTTTATTAACGTAGAATTATTTTAGTTATTGCAATTTCTTATGAAAAACAGTAATTTTGGCTCAAAATAATGCAAATATAATGGAAAATTTGGATTGGAAAGATAAATTGGGACTTGCTTTTAATATAAGTCCAGAGAGTGTTCAAGCAGAACCTAATGATTCTTCGGTAGAGGAAGCATCAGCGTCAATATGTACTAAACGATTGGATATAATGCTTGATAAACGTAATCGTAATGGTAAAAAAGTTACGCTTATCGTCAATTTTGAAGGTGGTGAAGAGGCATTGAAAACTCTTGCTAAAGAATTGAAGCAATATTGTGGAGTAGGAGGTTCTGCTCGTGGCGGAGAAATACTTATACAAGGTGATTTTCGTGAGAAAATCCTATCATATTTAACCAATAAGGGATATAAAGCAAGAATAATTTGATATAATCAGTTTATATAGAGTTGTCAATTTCTTCAAGTAGTTGCGAAAGCGTCTTGTTGTAATTTTTTTTAAGTGTATTTACAAAAGTTTTTTTTGTAAGAAATCCACTTTGTGTAATAACGTCATCTATATTCGATTCAGGTTGTTTTTTTAATATGCTTATGGCATAATCCAATCGTTTTTTGTTTATGTAATCAAAAAAAGTACAATTGAATTTTTTCTTGAATGCGTAAACTGTATTTTCAGATTTAATACCAATAATAGCCGACAATATAGGTATATTAAGAGTGGGAGACAGATAATATTGTGGGTTTGTTATATATTCTGCAAGAGACTTAATAATTTTATTGCATTTTGATTTTGAAATTTTAGGCTCTGTACCTATAATTTCGTCAAATTGCATAAGTATTATTGGTTCGTCTTGAATTGAAAAAATATCCTCAGGTGTAGTTTTTATTACATTGTATGTGAAATAACATGCTATGAGGATTTCAAAAATATTCAGCACCCAAGTACTGCTGTTTTTGCAAAGATGATAGCTTATTACGATGGTCGCAAATGTTAAGGCGAGGAATATTGCTGTGTTTTTAAACCATCTGTAATTCAACCATTCAGTATAAGAAAAATATTCAAAGATAAGTCTTTTTACTTGAGATAAATAAATGAATATTATTGGGAAATACATAATAATTTGAAGAATCAGTATTATTATGTTTGTGTAACTTATCCAAGTGTTCATGTGCGTATTTTTATGAAGCATGAAATTAGCTTGCTCATGAAAAGGTAATGTTGAAAGATATGACAGATATACGATTGCACATGTTATAGTAGGAATGAAGTGAATTAGTCTTAGTAAGGAGAACTTGTTCCCGGTATTTAAATAATTGTGAATGTACAACCATAATGCCGGAAATAACAGAGTTATTGAAGAATAAGCCAATGGAGCCAACCATAAAGATATGTCATACAAGTTGAACGTCAATACTATGTTGTATATATAAATTGGGATACAACTTGCAACGAAAATTATTGCAGGTAATAAAAGTCGTTTGTTGTAATGCCTGGTATGGAATAGAAATCCTGAAAGCCCAAGCAAAAACAATAAACTTACAATATTTATTATAAGTATGGCTTCTTTATAGGCAGACATGGTATCAAAAATTTATATTCACATGCTAAAGTAAGTTTTTTTTTTGGCTTTTGGAAATTATAAGCTATTTTTGAATAAATTTTATCTGCTTGTATAATGATAAACGTAATAAAGGCTTCTGCAGGGTCGGGTAAAACTTATCGATTGACCTATGAATACATAAAATTATTGCTTGGAGAAAAACGTAAAGGACGTTTTATGCTTTCAAATGAAAAAGAGCATAACAGGCATCGCCATATTCTTGCCGTAACGTTTACCAATAAAGCTACAGGGGAGATGAAAGAACGTATCGTTAAAGAATTATCGATATTGGCAGGTAGAATACCGGGTAAAACAAGTCCATATTTAAACGAATTGTGTGAAGATTTTGGAAATGTTTCCGCAGAAGAAATAACCAAAGCGGCAAATCGTGCCATGGTAGAATTGCTGTTTGATTACACTAATTTCAATGTAAGCACGATAGATTCTTTCTTTCAAATGATTTTACGCACATTTGCCAAAGAATTGAAAATGTCTTATAACTATGATGTGGAGCTCGATAATGATTATGCCATAAAGGTGGGCGTAAATGATTTTTTGTCAAGCTTGGCACACGATAGGGATGCATCGCAAAATAAAGAGGAAGCAAAAAGATTGAGAAGGGTAAAGTCATGGATAAGAGAGTTTATAAAAGATGAAGTGGCAAATAAAAAATCATGGAACATATTTCTTGAATCGGAAGCAGTCAATATTTCAGGTGCAAAGTTCTCACGCTCATTTACATTGAATGATTTTGCACAATGTCTTACAAAAGAGGATTTGCGAACTCGTATAGATGAAATAATAGCTTATCTTGGATATGACGGTATAAAAGAGTCTTCTTACGATTACATAATGCAGTTTAAGGCATACTTGTATGAACAAATGCAAGTGCAGAAAAAGAATGCAGTCTTAAAGACAAAAAAAATATTGCAATTAAGTGAAAATGATGGATTGACTAAAGACATGTTGAACAGCAAAGGTGGTTTAATGTGGATTTTGAATATCTGTGAGGAAAATATCGATTGCGGACTTGGACAATATAGTACAGTTAAAATGCTTGATAGTGTAAATAAATCGGATAAGTGGTTTAAAAAAGGAAAAGCAAAAAATGCTCCTCGATTAAGCGAACTTACTATATCTTCCATTGTGTGTTGTATCAACGAAATTGTAGAGTGTAACAAGCGTTTTTTGATTTATAAGGAGATGCATCGTAACGTGTTTATGCTTGGCCTTTTGGGAGAAATAAGCCGTTACTTGACAAAGTTTAGAAAAGAAAATGAACTGATACTGCTTTCTGATACAAATGATTTACTTCGTAAAATCATCAATAATGAAGATACTCCGTTTGTTTATGAAAGGGTAGGGATTTGGCTAAATCATTTTTTAATAGATGAATTTCAAGATACCTCGAAGGCTCAATGGGAGAATATGAAACCTTTGTTGTATAATAGTTGTGCTGAAGGATGTGATAATCTTATAATTGGAGATGAAAAACAATGTATTTATCGCTTTCGTAATGCCGACCCTACATTGCTGAGAAACGAGGTGGGACGACATTTTACCGTTAAACAAAATGACAAGGGGAAAAGTATAAATTGGCGTAGCACCCCGTGTGTCGTGGAGTTTAATAATGATTTTTTTTCAAAAATAGCACCAATGCTTGGAGCTGGAGCCGAATATGGAAATGTTGTTCAAGCTTTACCTGAGGGAAAACAATATAAAAACAATGGATATGTAGAGGTGCAGTTTATTGAAGGAAAATCTTCAAACGAAGAAGCAGGAAAGTTTGATGATGTGGTTCTTGAACGTTTGCCATCATTGATTAACGATATAGTTTCCAGAGGATATGAATATAAAGACATAGCAGTGTTAGTTTCAACTAATTCGCAGGGTGCTGATGTCATAAAACGTATTCTTGATTATAATGCAACATTAGAATGTGGAGAGTCGGTAATAAATGTGATTTCCAATGAGTCCTTGATGTTAAGAAATTCTCCTGCTGTAAGATTGATTATAAGTCATTTGCGTTATCTTGATACAAAAAACATATCTTCTGTTGACGGTGCAGTTACTGAAAAAGGCGATGTTGATGGATATATGCATCGAGTGTTGAGAAATTATGAATCGTTGATATTTAATAATAAAAAAGAGCCTGGAGATGCAATAGAAGAGAGTTTTGCTTCAGTTTCTCGTAATGACGATACGGTCTCATTGTCTATATTGTCATTGCTTCCCGAAAACACAGAATCTTTTAATATAGTATCTATAACAGAGCATATTATTGCACAAAATATTTCTGAAGATGATTTATTATATGAAAATGCTTTTATACAAGCATTTCAAGATTGTGTTATAGATTTCTCTAATCGTCCAAATGCCACTGTTCACCAATTTTTGAGATGGTGGGATAAAGGCGGATGTAATACATCGGTTAACTCTCCTGATGGTCAAAATGCGATAAATGTTCTTACGATACACAAATCTAAGGGCTTGGAATTTGGATGTGTTATATTGCCTTTTTGCGATTGGGATTTGGCAGGAAATGATGAAGTGTTGTGGATACCAAAGAATGTGGCAGAAGAAAGTGGGTTGTTTGAATCGGCTAAGGTTGAAATTATACCTCCTGTAATACCGTTACAGCCTAAAACTGATATTGATTTGGAAAATAGCGGGTTGTCGGAGTTTTATAAAGAAAAAAGAAAGGACCGTATCGTAGATTCTTTGAATAAGACTTATGTTGGGTTTACGCGTGCTGTTGATGAATTGTATATATTTACTCCTATTCTGGGTGGAAACAATAATGCACCCACAAAAATGAATTCTTTGTTATCAATTCTTAATAAGAATGAAGCGGGTATATTTGTTTCGGGTGAAAAGGGCTATAAACATGGCAAAAAAATAGAGTCGGCGAATAAACTGAAAATGCCATTATATAAGGTTGAGGATACTAAAATAGAATATGTTGTTCATGATTTATATGATAATGAGCAGCGTAATAGAGGCAATAGATTACATGAAATTTTTAAAAAAATAAGATATAAAGACGATGTTGAAGTTGCTTTACATTCTTTAAAGGTTAAGGGTGTTATTCCAAAAGATTATTACGAATCCGATAGACAATTAGTGTTGTCAGCTCTTGAAGATGAGCGAGTTAAAGACTGGTTTGATTCAAGTAATCGTGTGTATAATGAACGAAGTGTTATGAGTGGTTATGGAAAGAAACGTCCCGACCGTTTTGTGATAACACCTGATGGTCGTACTATTGTAATCGATTATAAATTTGGTGATATTCATGAGAATATCTATAGAAAGCAAGTAAGTGAGTATATTAAGATTTTGAAAGAAATAGGATTCAAGAATATAGAGGGATATTTATGGTATCCACTTGAACAATATATAGAAAGAGTTGATTAAACAACATGGAAGGATTGGGTTCAATATCATTACTGGAATATAATATAAGAATTAAACGATTACTTGCTTCTACTGACGTGCAGCGTTGTTGGGTAACTGCTGAGTTGAGTGATGTAGCTGTGCGAGGAGGTCATTGTTATATGGAGTTGGTCCAAAAAGATGAATCAAATACACGCATTTTGGCTAAAAGCCGTGCTGTTATATGGGCTAATGTGTTTTTACACTTGAAATATGAGTTTGAGCATGTAACAGGAATGACTTTTTCAAGCGGAATAAAATTAATGGTGGAGGTAACTGCTAATTTTCATGAGCAATATGGGTTGTCGCTTGTTATAACCAATATAAATCCGGATTATACTGTTGGTGGTATTGAATTAAAACGAAAAGAAATAATTCGACGCCTTGTCCAAGAAGGTATCATCAATATGAATAAAGAGATAGGGTGGACTGAAGTTCCTCAACGCATAGCAATAGTTAGTGCCGAGGGGGCTGCCGGATATGGCGATTTTATGAACCAATTGAATAATAATCCATCAGGTATAAACTTTTATACAAAACTTTTTCCGGCTATTATGCAAGGCGAGCGGACGGTTTCGTCGGTGATGTCGGCGTTAGATAGAATAAATGGGAATATTGATTTGTTTGATTGTGTTGTCATAATCAGAGGAGGAGGAGCGACTTCGGAATTACATTGCTTTGATAATTATGATTTGGCTGCATATATAGCACAATTTCCTATACCTGTAATTGTGGGAATAGGACATGAACGTGATGTTACCGTACTTGATTCTGTTGCTGCTATGAGGGTGAAAACTCCTACAGCTGCAGCTGAATGGCTTATTTCGAGAGGAGAAATGCAACTTACTCATATTGCAGATTTATCTAATACGGTTGTATCGCTTGTGCGTAACTATGTATCTCATGCTAATGAACAACTTGCTTATTATGGCAGTACCATTCCTCTTGTTGCGAGAAATAAAATAGAGACTGCTGATGTTAAATTGAAACATTATAGTCAATCTATACCGGTGAGTGTGAAAAATCATTTAACAGCGTCAAGAACAAAATTGGGATTCTTGTTTCAATCAATGAAACAAGCCGGCGAGCAACGTATTTTAAGAGAAAATCTTATGCTTGATTCTTTAAGAGAGAAGATAGCAATACTTTCTCCTCAAAATACTTTGAAACGTGGGTATTCTCTTACTATAAAAAATAATAAGATTGTAACGAGAGTAGATGATATTGTTGCAGGAGATGAAATAACCACAAAGTTGGCTAATGGTGAAATAAAATCAATTGTAAAATGATAGAAAATTAAAATATATTATGGAAGAAAATATAAAAATGACTTATTCTCAAGCTATTGCAGAGCTTGAAAAAATTGTGCGTGAGATGCAAAGTGAAAATTGCAGTATTGATAATTTGTCGGCATATACCACTCGTTCGCTTGAATTGCTGAAAATTTGTAAGGCAAAATTACTTTCAACCGACGAAGAATTGAAGAAAATACTTAATGAATTGTAAAAAAAGTGTGATTGATTGCCGAAAAATATCACTTTGATTTCGATTTCGATTTGTGAAATTTTCCGTCTTTAAAAATGTATTCTATTTCATGACATAAATAAGGAGATACTTTTTCATAATCTTCTTTGCTCATATAGTCTTTAATGTTGTTAGTTGCCGTAATGGTGTATTTGTCGGGATTGATAACATATTGTATTACGGGAAAGTCTATATTTGTGAAAATATCTTCTTTTTTTGTTTTTACTCCTTTGGGTATATAGATGAAATCGTTTAGAGATGGTTCTTTAAAAAAACGTTCATTGTGAACATATTTTCCCCAATCGGTTGTGTAAAAATCAATACGGCTGTCTTTTGCCGGCAAATTAAATGTGGTAATGGCAATGATTATGGAATCAGTTGCCGAAACAGGCATTAAAAGCAGTTCAACGCAACTGCTTTTAGTTACCTGTATTGACATGTAGTTATCGGTTACTTTATTGAAATGAGTTCCTTTTCCTAAGGCATTGTTTACTTCTGCCATACGTCCTGCATCAAGGTAGTCGAGCATATCCATTTTCACACTTTGTGATAATAATGGAATAACATCTCCCGGTTCAGAAATGAATAATTCCTTGATGTTACGAGCATTCAAACTAAGTGGCATGCATAAAAAACATCCTAATATTAAGAAAAAGATTCTTTTCATTTTTTCTTTTCTTTTATAAACTTGTCAAAGTTTCCTTTATTGCTTTTATCTTTTTTCTTTTGTTCGTTTCCGTCGTATAAGCTACGGCTTCGACGTGGTTTTTTACCACCGGAAAAATCGGTAGGGTAATTTTTTTTGTTTCTGTCATTGTCTTCATGACGAAACTCTCTTGTTTCACTGCGAGAACCACGTTTTTTGCTTTTATTGTCGTTAGCGTAATCTTTATCGATTGCAGCAATTTCAGAATACACACGTTTACCATAAAAATCAGTATTTTTAAGTGCATTTATAACGCGTTGTGCATCTCCTTTGTTTACGTCAAAAAGAGAATATTTGCTAAGCAGGTCAATGCGTCCTAAATTTATGCGTGGACCTTTTGAGTTTTGATTTATAAGTTCAATAAGGTTTGGTGCAAAGAATCCATCGGCTTTACCTAAATTTACATAGATGCGTTCATATCCTTTTTCTGCTGTGCGACGATCTTTTTCATCGAGAGTAATATTACGGGAATCTTTACGCTCGTTTCTTTTACCTTTTTTCTCGGTTACCGGAATGTCAAGAATAGGAGCATCTTTATAATATTCGAGCAATCGGTTGAACTCAAGCGAAAGCACACGTTTTAATAAATCAACTCCACTTAGCCAATCAAGTTTTTTCTTGATGCCCGGTAAATATTTTTCTATTTCCTCGTCATCCACTTTAACCTTTTCAAGTTTATCGGCAAGGTTGTAGAGTTGTTTTTCGATGATTTGTTGAGGTTTAGGAACTTCAAGATGTTCAAAAGTTTTGCCTATACGTTTTTCGATAAGGCGTATTTTGCTCTTTTCTTTAGAGTGTATTATAGCAACCGAAATCCCTGTTTTCCCGGCACGACCTGTACGTCCGCTACGATGTGTATAAGTGGCAATATCGTCGGGTATGCCGTAGTTAATAACATGAGTAAGGTCGTTCACGTCAAGACCGCGTGCAGCAACATCGGTAGCAACCAATAATTGTAAATTTCTTTCGCGAAATTTCTTCATTACGGTATCACGCTGTGCCTGAGAAAGGTCTCCGTGAAGAGAATCGGCATTATAGCCGTCTTCAATTAATTTATCAGCTATTTCTTGTGTGTCGCGTTTAGTACGACAGAAGATAATACCAAAGATATTAGGATTGTGGTCGGCGATACGTTTAAGTGCAAGATATTTGTCGCGTGCATGAACAAGAAAATAGATGTGTCGCACGTTTTCGGCACCTTCGTTTCGTGTGCCTATGACAAATTCTTGAGGATTGTTCATGTATTTTTTTGCAATCTTTGCAATTTCGGGAGGCATAGTTGCAGAGAATAGCAACATTTTGCGATTTTCGGGAACGTTGGATAAAATTTCACTAATGTCTTCAACGAATCCCATGTTAAGCATTTCATCGGCTTCATCAAGAATAACAGTGTGAATGTTTTCCATTTTCACTGTGTTACGCTTTATTAAGTCGATAAGTCGTCCCGGTGTTGCCACAATTATTTGAACACCTTCTTTTAATGCACGTATTTGGCTATCGATGCTTGAACCTCCATAAACCGGGAGTACTTTAAGATTATCTATGTATTTGGAGTAGTCGGCAAGATCACTACCTATTTGCAAACATAATTCGCGAGTAGGTGATAATATAAGGGCTTGTGGACGCTTTAACTTTGTGTCAATTCGTTGTAGCACCGGTAATCCGAAAGCTGCGGTTTTTCCTGTTCCTGTTTGGGCTAAAGCCACTACATCACCATCTTCATTTAGTAAATGAGGTATTACTTTTTCTTGTACCGGCATTGGGGTAGCATATCCCATTTCGGTTATAGCTTTCAATATATCCTCGCGGACTCCTAATTCTTCAAATGTCATATAATAATCTGTTTTGTATAGCAAATAATAAAAAATGCATAAAATTAAGAAGATATTATGCTTTGCAAAGATACGAATAAAAAATGTAATTATCAATAGCTCTGTGTGCTAACAAAATAGAAGTCCCACAAATTGTATGTGAGACTTCTATTTTGTTACTCTAATTTAGATTTGTATTATTTATTGCAAGATGCTACTTGTTTTTTACATTGCTTTTTGTTGTGTTTGCAATTTGCTTTTTCTTTAGAGCAAGCAGTCTTGTTGCATTTACAATCGGTACATTTTGCAACCTTACTCTCGTCGGTACAAACTTTTTCTTTGCAATTTGTCTTAGGATATTCGGTTTTTGGCTGTTGGCAACTTTTTTTACAAGTGTTATCAGCATAAGCTGAACCGGAGATAAGTGCTACTGCCATTATTGCTGTTACAAATAATTTTTTCATAATCGTTTTTTATTTAGTTAATGATACGGTGCAAATATAGTGCATCGTTTGTTTTTATAAAAGAATAATTATGTGTAAAAAAATTAATTAAGCCGAATGTTTACAAAGATACTATTGGATTAATGAGTATCTTTCTTTTCGATAAGTACTGTAGCGTAAGCCGATATGCCTTCTTGACGTCCTGTAAAGCCTAATTTTTCGGTTGTTGTAGCTTTTATTGAAATGTCGTCAATGTCGCAACATAAATGTTTTGCGAGTTCTTGTTGCATTGAAGGAATGTGAGGATTTATTTTGGGTTGTTCAGCACAAATTGTTATGTCGGCATTGCCAAAAGAATAACCTTTTTTATGTAGCAAAATCATCACTTCATCAAGTAATTTTCGGCTATCTGCACCTTTATATTCTGGAGCTGTATCGGGGAAGTGAAAACCAATATCACGCATATTTGCAGCCCCTAAAATAGCATCGCATAAAGCATGAATGGCAACATCGGCGTCGCTATGTCCGAGTAGACCGAGAGAGTGTGGTATTTTTACACCGCAAAGCCACAATTCGCGACCTTCTACAAGACGATGAACGTCAAATCCCATTCCAACTCTTATTTTCATATTAAATTAATGAATTATTTACCAAATAAGTTTTTCAAGCCATCCATGTCAAATGTAAGCGAGAATCTAAGGGTTTGGTCAAGCGGGCTGCTTTGGGCAGTTGCTATCATGTAGGCTGCATCGAGTCTTACTACATTCAAAGCAAAACCTGCGCCAAGACCAAAATATTGCCTATTTCCTTTATATTCGCTTTCGTGGTAATAACCAGCTCGCAAGAAGAATTGTTGATTGTAGTTGTATTCAGCTCCTATTGAGTAGTTGATTTCTTTGATTTCCTCGCTAAATCCGCCCGGAGCATCGTTGAAAGATTTAAAGATACCACTGATAGGCGACATGTCTTTCCATTCTTGTAGTGCATCTTCGTAGGCTTTTTGGTCTTCGTAGTCGCTAAGTCTTGGTTTTGTAGGAACTAATAGCTTGTTTACGTCAAGAGCTAAAGCCAAGCTATGGTAATCGGCAAGAGGGAACATAAACATGGTTCCTATTTTTAAATTAGTTGGTAGGAACGCCGGTTCATTGCCTCCGCTGTAAGATACTTTACTACCTATATTTGATATATTGAAGCCTAAAGACCATTGACATTCATTTCTTCCTACGATTGGATAGGTTGTGTAATATCCGGAAATATCGGCTGCAAAGGCTGACGCTCCCTTAGTGTCATCACTTGAAGATGATTCATCAAATGCTAAATCGGAGTATATATAGCGAAGTGCGACACCCATGGAAAAACTGTCGGATAATTTACGAGAATACCCTAAGTCAAGAGCCATTTCAAATGGGTTTATACTGTTGATTAGGTTGTTGCTGTCATCGTTCATGGAAACTTCTCCTAAAGAGAAATAACGTAAAGACGCACTGATTGCTTGATTGTCTTCGTTTCCGAGTTTCCAATAACCTGCCACGTTAGCTAAATAAATGTCGTTAACTAATTTCCTTAGCCAAGGAGTGTAAGAAACAGATATCCCGGCTTTGCTATAAGCAAATGCATATTTTGAAGGGTTCCAATACTGTGAGTTTGCGTCGGGGTCGGTAGCTGCACCAAGGTCCCCCATCGAAGCACCTCTTGCATCGGGAGCAATACCTAAAGACGTTACACCTGTTGTAATAGGGTTAAATTCATTCTTTAGATTTTCTTGAGCATTTGCTATGCTTGGTGTTATTACGCAAGCTAACAAGAATATATATACGATTTTTGATATTTTTTTCATTGATTTGCCGTTATTTTATATGCTTATATAACTGCATTTTTAAATAAATATTGTATCGTAGGCGTTAAAAAGTTAGTTCTATTCTTCTTTTAAAACAACTATTTTAATAGGTTTTGTTACACCATAACCTTCATCGTTGTGGAAAGATGCAAGAAGCGTATATCTGCCGGGTTTTACTCTTGCTCCTTTATTGTCTCTTAAATCCCAATCAAATGAAGAGCCTGCAATGTCTTTTGATAGTACGATGTTATTTGTGTTATCTTTTATGATTAAATGTTGAGAAACTACATTGTAGTCGGTTTTTAGTTGTAGTGTTACAGAAGAATGAACAGCTTCTTCGGAAGAAATAAGTTCGCAATTATATTTTTCTTCGCTTACATAGAAAGTAAATTCTTTAAATGCAATATTTCCGGCATTATCGCTCACTTCCAATCGTAAAGAATGTTTTCCTGCTAATAAGTCGTGTAATTGTAAACTTCCTATAACTGTTTTGCCTCCGTTTTGGGCTGTTGTATAATTGCTTAGCGATTTTATGTTGCTATTGTCGATAAGCAATTTCATTGCACTTTGAATGTCGTTGGCTTTAGTGCTTATTGAGTGGTTGTCGCTGACTGTAAACGATATTACCGGATTGGCGGATGTTTGTATTATATTTTTTGCATTTTCACCATCTATTAAAATCTCTGAGATAACAGGAGCTTCGTTATCGTTAATATGTGAGTTCTCATTGAATTCAGTGATTGTAAATCTGCTTTCACTGCCTGAAACGATTTTATTGTCATTACTTTTGGCAAAAATTCTGATAAGACAAGAGTCATTTGCGGCTAAACAATTGGCTGGAACAGTCATAGAAGCTGTGAATTTGCCATTTATAACCGAAACAGTTTCATGACATAATTTTTCACGCGGATAGAATGAAGGGTAAACTATTTTTGTGTTTGGAGATGTTATGTCTTTGAATTTTACAGCTTTGTCAAATAGCGTAATTGTTGCTTTACCATTAAAAGATTCATCGATATTGCCATCGGCTTTGGTGATTTCACCTGAAATTTTCATTGTAGAGAGAGGTGAAATCTTTATATCTCCTGTTTCGGTTGAGATATCATTAATAGAGCTTATTTTACTGCGATTTAGAGGGTATCTTAATTTTACGGCAGGGTCTCCGAAGAGAGTAAAACTTAATTTGTTGTAGTTGTACTCTGTTCCAAATTCTTTTTTAGCTTTCATGCAAGCTTCACCCATTGTGTGATATTCACCATTTTCGTTTAATGAAAATATAATTTTAGCTAAATGTTTGTTTAATATATCGTTTTGTGTTGAATAAACGGTGCGTGCAGCAGCAAGCACACCTATGGCTCCGCCTTCGGGAGTTAATACGAGTTCTTCGCTTATGCATCTTGTGTCGTTGTCAAATTGTGCTGTTTCACATGCCGAAATAGAAAAAAATGGTAAGTGAGCATACTTCGTTCTTTGCACTTTTGCTTTATTCCATAGGCGGTTGTCATGAGTAAATGAAATAGCTCCGGCATGACCTATATAAGAGATATAATTAAGACCTTCTTTCAATAAATGCTCAAATTTGTCGCGTGCATCGTTTTCTATGCCTGACTTATTTTCGGCTAAGTTGGTGTGCGTAAACCATTCTTGATATATCTTTTCGGTATTTAGACGTTTTCCCCCTAAGGCATCGTCTATAATAATTTCAATACCTTCGGCTTGTGACGTATGCAAATCATTATCACCTTGGTCGGATATAATTAGAATATTGCTTCTCCAATTGTCGTAATCATTGCATGTAATGTAGTCGGAAATTTTGTCAATGGCATTTTTTGCTTCTTCGATATCCTTTGCAGGAATTCGTCCAATGCTGATGCTTAATATGTCGGTAGGAATTGATTTACCTGAGCCATCTTGTAGAAATCCGAAAAAGTCATCAGTGGTGTAAGACGAAACTAATCCACTACATTCGTTGCTTTGATAGGTGAGTAATTGATTTACGCTTTTACCTCCGTTTAAACGTCGGTTGTCGTAGGAACCGCAACCTAAAAGAAGCAAATATCTTAATTTTTGAGGATTTCTGTCATATAGCATTTTCATAAACAATCTGTAAGCCATCGCATCTTGTGTGCCTGAAGAAAATTCGTTGAAAATTTGTTCTTCTTCAGCTACAATAACATCAAGGTTGTCGTAGCTGTGATGTATTTCGGCGAGTCTTTCAGCTTGTTCTTTGAGATTTTTTGGGCAAATTATTACCATATCAGGAGTTTTAAGTCCGTGTAGATTTTGATTGTCAACAACTTTTTCGATGGTAATGCTTTTTTGTTGCTTTTCCGGTTTAAATGCAATGTATTGACCCCATGAATTTTGAGATAATGGGAATGTATTCTTTTCTGTGTTTAAAATAAAATGCTCTTTAGGGGAACTTTTGGAAACGTTCCATACAAATGTTGTCTCATCTATGTTCTTTATTATTGCTGCTTGTGAGCTTTCCGGTTGCTTAAATCCCATTCGCATTTGTGTGCTGTCGGTAGGGAAAATGTTGTCCTTTATGTAAGTTACCGAATAATAATCTAAGTTAGCAGAATTTATGCCTGTATCAGTAATATCTATTTTTAATGAATAGTTGTCGTTTAAAGCAATGTCGTTAGCGGTTCCAATAGGGGAACAAATTTCAAATTTCTTGTTTGAGCCAGTGAACGCTAAAGAATTAGAGAAAAGAGGTATGTCAGAGCCGTTGATTGAAGCCGATACTGAAGTTGTTTCATCAACGTTGCTACCGATAGAGAAAGCAAGTGTTATAGGTGACGCTTCGGTGCGATTATTCAAGGTGAATGAAAGATTGTAATCTTCTAAAAGGTTTTCGCCATAGAATGTTTTACCACTGCATAAAAAAGAAAAAATATTATTGTTGTAGTAAACATAGTCATAGCAATTATCCAATAAGGATGTGTTTTCAACTTCAGTTGTTTTTGTGGTCTCTATATTAAGCGGAGTAAACTTTTCGCTATCGGTGACAAAGTAATATCCATATTTGGAATAGGTATTTTCTTTACCTATGTAATATGAATTATTTGTTATCGATTTTACTGACATTTCTGTCGAGCCGTTTGCATAGAAAAAAATCCTATTGTTATAAGCTAAAGTGGGTATTTGAGATAAATCATCAGGAAGTTGTTCATTAAGGACTTCATTAAGGACATAACCTCCTTTACCGAATATTTTAACTTTTGTTACATCGTTAAATCCCATTTCAGAAAGTTGTTCCGAAGTGATTTCATGTACGCCGGTTTCGGATACTCGTATCTTAATCCATTTGCCGGTGGATAGTTTAGATTCTGTTGTGAAAAAATTGGTTGGCAATGCCGATAAACTGTTGGACGCGAATAATGTTATTGAAAACAATATCAGCCCGATGATGATTTTTTTTCCCATGGGTAATTATTGTTGTTTTTATTTTACTTTAAAATGTAATAATTTATTATCGTTAATTTTTCCTATAATATTGTCGTTTAACTTTAATTCAAAACCTTCTTCGGGCTTGAAACCTGTAAATAAAATGTCTCCTATTTTAAATGTGTAATATTTGCTTAATTCTTCAATTAATTCATCTATAGTTAATACCATTTCTGAAGAATTTAACTCAAAATTCTTACCACAGTCGGTACATATAGTTATTGTGTGAGGTTGGGATAAATCAATTTCTTCAGAAGTGATGAAATCTCCAAGAATTGCAGCGTTGTCAAATGCGTTAATGGCAGAGTTAGTTCCTGCTATCTTTGCATTGTTACTAAAATTTTCGGCTTCAACACATAAACCTATAGTAATGGCATCGTAGTATCTTGAAGCAAATCGTTTAGCAATATTTTTTCCTAATCGGTTTATTCTGACTGCAAAAGCGGGGTGTGCTATAAATTTTTGTGCAAAATCAGGAAGGAATAAAGGCTTGCCGTCTTTTAATAAAGACGAATCGGCCATAAGATATACTTGAGCTCGTTTATTTTTATCGTAATTACCTTTTATTCCTATAACTTTCATTTTTATTGTATAAGTGTGTTATTTGTTATATTCCGTTTTCTTGCATGCGGTTGTAAATAAGGGCAAGGTGAGCATATATAGAAGTGTTTTGAATTACTATATTCTCGGGAGCCTTTATGCGATAAGGAGTGAAATTCCAAATAGCTTTAAGACCGCATGAAATCATAGTGTCGGCTGCTTCTTGAGCGTTTTCTACCGGTACGGCTAAAATACCTATTTCAGTTCCGGTTTTTGCTCTTAATTCAGCCATTTTGTTTAAATCGTAAACAGGAATGTTACGAATGGATGTTCCTATGAGTTCCTCTTTTACGTCAAATCCTGCTATAATATTTAATCCGTATATTGAAAGACCGCAATCCTGCATTAAAGCACCTCCTAAGCTACCTACACCTACCATAAAAGCATTATGGATTTCTTTGAAACCAAGAAAATCGGCAAGTTTGTGTACTAAAGTATTAACTTCATATCCTATGCGGGTTTTTCCCTTGATATTAAGAAAAGATAAGTCTTTGGCAATTTGTGAAGCATCTACTTTAATTTCTTTTGCAATTTGAGTGGACGAAACATACTCAATATCTTTGCTTTGTAGCAATTGTACATAAGCAAGATACCAAGGAAGGCGTCTCAGTGTTGGTTCCGGCAGAATGGTTCGCATTTTATGTTGTGCTTCAGTCATTTTGTCTTATTACAGAATTAATTGCCAAAATTACAAATTATTCTATTTATCCCCAAATTTTTAACTTTTTCGTCAAATAAAATAAATTAATAATCAGGAGTTTTGCGTAATTGAAGAAAAAAATATACCTTTGTACTCTGATTTTCCGAATGGGCTTTAATTGAAGTGATTGAGCATTTGTTCAATCCGCCTCACGGGTTAACTTTTATAAGTTTTATTAAAAAATGTACGCAATTGTAGAAATTCAAGGACAACAATTCAAGGCTGAAGCCGGTAAGTATTTGTTTGTTCACTATCTTGGCGACCAAGTAAAAGCAGGTGATTCTGTAGAATTTGAAAAAGTTCTTTTGGTTGATGCCGACGGTACTGTAAAAGTAGGTGCACCTACCGTTGAAGGTGCAAAAGTTGTATGCGAAGTAGCTGAAACTCTTGTAAAAGGAGAAAAGGTACTTGTATTCAAGAAAAAGAGAAGAAAAGGTTATCGTCGTTTGAACGGTCACCGTCAATATTTCTCAAAAGTTGTGATTAAGGACGTTATTGCTTAACCTCTAAAAATTTTAAAGAAATGGCACATAAGAAAGGTGTAGGTAGTTCTAAGAACGGTCGTGAATCAGAAAGCAAACGATTAGGCGTTAAAATTTTTGGTGGTCAATTTGCTAAGGCTGGTATGATTATCAAGCGTCAACGTGGTACAGTTCACCATCCGGGTGAAAACGTTGGCATGGGTAAAGACCACACATTGTATGCTTTGGTAGATGGTAAGGTTGCTTTTGTTACAAGAAAGAACCGCGATTACATCAAAGTAGAGCCTGTTGCTGAAGCAAACTAATTAATGTTTCCTCTCTTTATGAGAGAGAAAAGCAATTACAAGAAATATGGGTATGTCGCAATAGCGTCATGCCCATTTTTCGTTTATTATGTTGAATAAAAAGCATGGATGCTTATGAGTATATTGGTGTTGCTTATTCTTGTTATATATTTTGTCATGCTAATGTTTATATCACATTGTGTAGCAAAGGGAAAACAAGAAAATAATGAATCTTTTTTTATGGCAGGACGCAATGCTTCTTGGCAGATTGTGGCGATAGGCATGGTGGGAGCGAGTGTGAGTGGAGTTAGTTTCCTTTCTGTTCCGGGTATGGTTGCCGGAATAGGTTTTCAATACTTACAAATGGCTCTTGGGTTTATTCTTGGCTATATTCTAATAGCTAAGATATTATTACCTGTGTATTATAGATTTACAACATTCAGTATATATGAATATATAAAAAAACGATTCGGGTATAATGCTTATAAGACAAGTGCTTGTTTTTTTCTTGTGTCGAAATTGTGTGCGACTGCTGCAAAAGTGTATGTAATCGTGTTAGTTTTGTATTCGCTTGCTTTTGCTCCTTTAGGAGTGTCTTTTTTTGCGAGTACGTTGATTATAGTCGGCATGATTTGGTTTTATACAAGAAATGGTGGGTTGAATACGATAGTGTGGACTGATATGCTTCAGACGTTTTTTATGGTCTTATCGTTAATCCTTATTATATGTTCGTTTGTGTATAAATTAGGGTTGGATTTTTATGGATTGATTGATTTAACGTTGAATAGTCCATGGTCGAAATATGTAGAATGGGAAAATTGGGCAAGCAAACAGCATTTTGTAAAACAATTTTTTTCTGGTGCATTTATCGCATTGGTGATGACCGGACTTGATCAAGATATGATACAAAAAAATAGGGCAATACGTACATTGAAGCAATCTCAAAAGAATATGTATTGGTATGGAAGTGCTTTTGTTCCCTTGAATTTTTTGTTTTTGTTGCTTGGGCTACTTATGCTACAATATGCTTCGGTTCATGGGATTGATTTACCTGCAAGAGGTGATGAGTATCTTACATTTTTTGTAATAAATGGAACGTTTGGCTTCTTAGTGTCGGCTTGTTTTGTGGTGGGTGTGGTATCGGCTACGTTTTCAAGTGCAGACTCTTCACTTACATCATTAACAACGTCTTTTTGTGTAGATATAGCAAATGAGAAGAGTGATGTGAGTTTTCGTAAATGGGTGCATGTCTCTTTTTGTATTTTGCTTGTTGCTGTGATATATGTTATTCGTGAATATGATGATAAATCACTCATAGATTTAATTTATATCATGGTGTCTTATTCTTATGGACCCTTATTGGGACTTTTTTCATTCGGGCTACTTACACATCGTAAAACGAGCGACCGTGCTGTCCCGTTTATAGCAATTTTATCGCCTCTTATATGTTTTTGTTTTCTTTTATGGTGTAAAAACGCATTAGGCTATGAATTGGGTTATGAATTACTCATGCTTAACGGCGTCATGACTTTTGCAGGTTTATGGTTGTTTTCGAGTAAAAAATGTCAGTAGTTTTTTCGCTTTGGGGTTAAAGTAGGTTAAATAGAACGGAGTCTCAGCTTCTTGGTGGAATATTGCATTAAATTTGTATATATACCAAATGGTAATTATAATGAATTTAAGAAATAAACCATATACAGAATTATGACTACAAAACAAATGCGTTTAGAGAGTGACCTTATTGGAACTCGTGAAATACCAGAAAGTGCCTTGTATGGAGTGCAAACATTAAGAGGAATAGAAAATTTCCCTATCAGTAATTTCCATCTTTATAATTATCCTTTGTTTATAAATGGCTTGGCTATAACCAAGATGGCAGCAGCTAAGGCAAATCATTCATTGGGACTTCTTACCGATGAACAAGCAAAGGCTATAGAACAAGCTTGTCAAGAAATTTTAGAAGGAAAACATCATGAACAATTTCCTGTTGATATGATTCAGGGCGGTGCGGGAACAACGACCAATATGAATGCCAACGAAGTAATAGCAAATCGAGCTCTTGAGTTGATGGGACATAAGCGTGGAGAGTATAAGTATTGTTCTCCTAACGACCATGTTAATTGTTCACAATCAACCAATGATGCTTATCCTACAGCAATACATGTGGGTTTGTATTATAAACATCTTGATTTTGTTCCTCATTTGAAAAAAATGATAGAGTCGTTGCGAAATAAAGCACAAGAGTTTGCTCATGTCATAAAAATGGGACGAACTCAATTGCAAGATGCTGTACCTATGACATTGGGACAAACGTTTAACGGATTTGCAAGTATTCTTCAAGATGAATTGAAACATTTGGATGAAGCTGCAACTGATTTCTTGGTAGTAAATATGGGAGCGACAGCTATAGGAACAGGAATTTGTGCCGAACCTGAATATTCCGGTAAGTGTGTTGTGGCTATGCGTGAAATAACGGGTTTGGATTTTAAACTATCAGGAGATTTGGTTGGAGCTACTTCCGACACATCTTGTATGGTAGGTTATTCTTCGGCATTGCGTAGAGTGGCTGTGAAAATAAACAAGATTTGTAATGATTTACGTTTGTTGGCTTGCGGACCTCGTTGTGGGTTATCTGAATTCAATTTGCCACCTATGCAACCAGGGTCTTCTATTATGCCGGGTAAAGTGAATCCAGTTATTCCTGAAGTGATGAGCCAAATTTGTTATAAAGTTATGGGAAATGACTTATGTGTAACAATGGCAGGTGATGCTGCTCAAATGGAATTGAATGCGATGGAACCGGTTATGGCTCAATGTTGCTTTGAATCATTGGATTTGTTGATTAATGGATTTGATGTATTGCGTACACGCTGTATAGATGGAATTACAGCCAACGAAGAAAAGTGTAAAAACGAAGTTTATAACAGTATAGGTGTTGTTACTGCATTAAATCCTGTAATAGGTTATAAAAATTCAACAAAAATAGCTAAAGAAGCACTGGAAACAGGTAAAAGCGTTTATGATTTGGTTTTGGAACATGATATTTTAACTAAAGAAGATCTTGACACTATATTGAGTCCTGAAAATATGCTTCATCCTGTAAAATTGGACATAAAACCAAGACATTAACTTGAAAATAGATTATATGTCGTAGATTAAAACGATTAAGACGCTTAGTAAAGGGTATCGTATCATTGCGATACTCTTTACTGTTTTAAAATGATTATTAAAAAATAAAATGAGTGGATATAATTACTAAAATAAGTAATTTTGCGATTTGAAAATCATGATGCAATGAACTGTGTTAATGATATGATTGTTTTTTAAGTGAATATGGAAGATGATTCGTTGATATTCCGTGAACTTACGCTTGACTCGCTCGAAGAACTATATCCTTATTTAACGGGTTTTCGGGGGATGTCTTGTGATTATACGGTGGGCGGAATTTTTATGTGGATTGATTATTTTAAATATAAATATTGTATTTATTCAGATACACTGTTTATTAAGTGTGTTGCCGAGGATGATTTAAACCGTGTTGCATTTGCTCAACCTCTTGGTGCACTGCCTCTTGTAGAATCGGTGAACTTGCTTAGAAAGTTTTGTAACAGTAGAGGCTATCCATTGGAATTTTCTGCAATAACAGAGTTTGAATTGGAAAAATTCATAGATTTGAACCCTAAGGAAGTAACCCCGTTGAGTGCTTGGAGTGATTATGTTTATACGATGGATTCGTTGCAATCACTTTCGGGAAAAAAACTTGGTAAAAAGCGAAATCATTGCAATCGCTTTTTGCAAGAAAATCAAGACGTGGTTGTTGAACCCATCTCACTCGATAACATAGAGCAGGTGAAATCTTGTTTTGAAAATATTTGTAATATGGGAAAAGATTCTCCTATGGCTATGTATGAACGTAAGCAAGTGTGGAAAGTACTTGAGCATTTGGATTTATATCCTTTTGAAACGTTGTGCTTAAAATCGTCGGGGAAGGTTGTAGCTTTCACTATGGGAGAAGTTTTGTCTAATGTGTTACATGTACATGTTGAAAAATCGTTGCACGATGTGAATGGGGCTTCTGAAACTATAAATAAGGAGTTTGCTTGCTACATTCATGCCAAGTATCCTGAAGTGGAATGGATTAACAGACAAGATGATGCCGGAGATGAGGGCTTACGCAAAGCTAAACAATCTTATTATCCTGCTTTTCTTCTTAGAAAATATAATGTATTATTTTAGCATTAACTTATAAAATGATATAATAAATTATATTTTAAGGTTTTGAGGTTTTTCATTGAGTAAATTTTATTAAATTTGTCAATTCATAAAAAAACTAAAGTATTTTAAACTATGAACGATATGAAATCGGATAGTGTTGTATTGATTCCTACATATAACGAAAAAGAAAATATCTCAAAGATAATTGATGCTGTTTTGGGCTTGGAACATCAATTTGATATTCTTGTAATTGATGATAATTCACCCGATGGAACTGCAAGTATTGTAGAAGATATAATGACACGAGAATCGCGTGTGCATATATTAAAAAGGTCTGGTAAACAAGGACTTGGAACTGCTTATATTGCAGGCTTTAAATGGGCTATCGAGAAAAAATATGACTATATTATAGAAATGGATGCCGATTTTTCTCATAATCCTAATGATCTTATCCCATTGCGTGCGGCTTGTGCTGTAGAAGGAGCCGATATGTCGATAGGCTCACGATATATTACCGGTGTGAATGTCGTAAATTGGCCTATGGGTCGTGTCCTTATGTCTTATTATGCGTCGGCTTATGTGCGTATAGTAACCGGAATGAATGTGCGTGATACAACAGCTGGATTTGTATGTTACAGCAGAAAAGTTTTGGAAACCATAAATCTTGATAAAATACAATTTAAAGGATATGCATTCCAAATTGAAATGAAATTCACTGCATTCAAATATGGATTCAAAATAAAGGAAGTTCCAATTATTTTTGTTAATCGTGTGCTTGGAACCAGTAAAATGAATTCAGGAATTTTTGGAGAAGCTGTATTCGGCGTAATAAAGTTGAAAGTAGGTAGCTGGTTTAGAAAATATAATAGAAACTGAAAAATAGAAATATCGGTTTAATGAAGCAACTCATATACAATGCCGAAATAATCAATGAAGGCAAGCATTTTAACGGTTATGTGCTAATAGATGGAGAGCTAATAGAGGAAGTGGGAAAAGGAACCCCATCTTCATCATTATTGGCTGAATGTGAGAATAAAATTGATGCTCAAGGGATGTTGTTATTGCCCGGAGTTATCGATGATCAAGTGCATTTCAGAGAACCGGGACTCACACATAAGGCTGATATTTGTGCCGAGTCGCAAGCAGCTGTTGCCGGAGGTGTTACTTCTTTTATGGATATGCCAAACAATAAGCCTGCAACCACAACTGTTGATTTACTTGAGCAAAAATATGCTCGTGCCACTGAAGTGTCGTGTGCGAATTACAGCTTTTATATAGGTGCAACCAATGAAAATATTGCCGAACTTCGTAATGTGGATTTTACTCGTGTATGTGGTGTGAAAGTATTTATGGGTTCTTCTACCGGTAATATGCTTGTTGATAATAAGGAAACATTGCGTCGTATTTTTGGCGAAATACCCTCAATTGTGGCTATCCATAGCGAAGATGAGGAAATAATAAACAGAAATAAGCAATATTACACACAGCGATTTGGTCAAGATTTGTCTGTGTTCTTTCATCCGTTGATACGTAGTAAAGAGGCTTGTTATACAAGCACAGCACGAGCAATAGAACTTGCTAATGAATGTAATACACGTCTTCATATATTACACATTTCAACTGAGAAAGAATTGACCTTATTGGAACGCAAACCTCTTGCTGAAAAGAAAGTGACAGCCGAAGTGTGTGTGCATCACATGTGGTTCACTGATAATGATTATGCTCAATATGGGAACAAAATCAAGTGTAATCCGGCAATAAAGACTTATGCCGATAGAGAGGCTTTACGTGCAGGATTAAATGATGGATTGATAGATGTTGTAGCTACCGATCATGCTCCTCATTTGTGGGAAGAAAAACAAGGTTGTTGTCTGACTGCAGCTTCAGGAATGCCGTTGGTTCAATATTCTCTTGTAGCGATGCTTGAAATGGCTCGAAATGGAATATTTACCATTGAAACCGTTGTTGATAAAATGTGTCATGCTCCGGCTATACTGTATCATATAAACAAGCGTGGGTTTATAAGAAAAGGGTATTATGCCGATTTAGTTCTGGTTGATGATAAAGTTTCTTGTGTGGTTGATGCAAAAGAAATCAAGTCAAAATGTGGTTGGTCACCATTTGAGGGCGTTGTATTTCATAATAAGGTACACACCACATTTGTTAATGGAGAAAAAGTTTATGAAAAAGGTGTAGTGAATAAAAATGTTCATGGAAAACGACTCACCTTTACGATATAGAAAGAATTATCATAACCTTATAAATTAAGAATGAAATAAAAATGAAAGAATCTAAAGAACACCATCATTTTGATGGTTTAAGTAGTGCAGAAGTAATAGAAAGTAGAGAAAAAAATGGTGTAAATATCCTTACTCCACCTGAAAAAACATCATTGTGGGTGCAATTTCTTGAAAAATTCAGTGATCCATTGATAAGAATTTTATTGGTGGCATTATTGTTATCATTGGGGATTGCATGCTATGAGGCTTTTTGGCTAGGACATGAATTGTCGGTATTTCTTGAGCCGCTTGGCATTTTTGTGGCAGTAATGCTTGCTACTGTCGTTGGCTTTATTGTAGAAGTTAATGCAAACAAAAAGTTTCAAGTCTTGAATCAAGTGAGTGACGATATAAGTGTTAAAGTTATGCGTGACGGTAAAATAACCGAAGTTCCGCGTAAAGATGTCGTTGTGGGCGATATTGTAATACTTGAAACAGGAGAAGAAGTGCCTGCTGATGGCGAATTGCTTGACAGTATGATGTTAAGTATAAATGAAAGTACGCTTACAGGTGAGCCAATGATAAACAAGACGCATAATCCCGAGGAAGCAAAAAATAAGTCAAAAGAAGTGACTTATCCGTCTAATCATGTTATGCGTGGAACCAGTGTCATGGAAGGTCATGGTGTGATGCGAGTATTTGCAGTAGGAGATAATACCGAATATGGTAAAGTATATACCGAAGCACAAATAGAGGATAATCGTAAAACACCACTTTTTGAGCAGTTTGACCGTTTGGGTAAAGTAATATCAGTCATGAGTTACATTGTGGCAGGAATTATCCTTGTGGGACGTTTTGCTATGTATGATTATGGCGAAACCGTGTTTACTACCGATTTTTTGAATTATGCAATGACTACAATAATGCTTGCTGTAACGCTTATTGTGGTGTCGGTTCCCGAAGGATTGCCTATGAGTGTTACTTTGAGCTTGGCTTTAAGTATGCGTCGCATGTTGAAAGCCAATAATCTTGTGAGAAAGATGCATGCTTGCGAAACTATGGGAGCAACAAATATTATTTGTACTGATAAAACAGGAACACTAACTCAAAATCAAATGAGTGTAAACGAAGCACATTTCTTTTCGTTGAAAAATGGTTTTGAGGAAAAAGAGATTTCCGGTATCATAGCAGAAAGCATTGCTTGTAATTCAACCGCATATATAGATGATACTATTCCAGACAAACCAAAGGCTCTTGGAAATCCTACCGAGGGTGCATTGTTGTTGTGGTTGAAAAAAAATGCGATTGATTATTTACCTATACGTGAAAATGTGACAGTGGTAGAACAATTGCCGTTCTCTACAGAACGCAAGTATATGGCTACAATTGTAGATAGCAAGATTTTAGGTAAAAAAGTGCTTTATGTAAAAGGTGCTCCCGAAATATTGATGGAAATGAGCAAAACCATAGCCGAAGGTGTGAAAAAAGATTTCATTAAAGAGATGCTCGCAGGATTTCAAGCGAAAGCCATGCGAACATTGGGGTTTGCTTATCAAATATTGGAAGAAAAAGACTCTAATGTCATTGTTAATCATAAAGTAGTAGCCGATAATTTGCAATTGCTTGGGGTTGTGTCTATTGCTGACCCTGTGCGTGCAGAAGTTCCGGGTGCAATAAAAGATTGTCTCGGTGCAGGTATAGAGGTGAAAATAGTGACTGGTGATACAGTGGGAACTGCAACCGAAATAGGTCGTCAAGTAGGGTTATGGAATGAAAACGATACTCGAGAAGAAAATCATATTTCGGGACCTGATTTTGCCGCACTCGATGACAAAGAAGCTCAGCAACGTGCATTGAAGATAAAAATAATGTCGCGTGCTCGTCCGAGTGATAAATCTCGTCTTGTAAATCTGCTTCAAGATGCAGGTAAAGTGGTGGCTGTTACAGGAGATGGAACCAATGATGCTCCGGCATTGAATGCTGCATCGGTTGGCTTATCTATGGGTGATGGAACATCGGTTGCAAAAGAAGCGAGCGATATTACGATTGTTGACAATTCGTTTGCAAGTATATCAAAAGCTGTTATGTGGGGGCGTTCTTTATACAAGAATATTCAACGTTTTATATTATTCCAAATAACGGTTAATGTTGTTGCTTGTGCAATAGTAGCTCTTGGTGCTTTTATGAGCTATCAATCACCTTTGACTGTGACTCAAATGCTTTGGGTTAATTTGATTATGGACACTTTTGCAGCTCTTGCATTTGCTTCATTACCTGCTTCAAAGAGTGTTATGAATGAAAAGCCTCGCAAACGCACCGATTTTATTATAACCAAATCAATGTGGCAATATATATTCGGCGTAGGTGTTATGTTTATATTGACATTATTTGGCTTGTTACAATATTTTAAAAATGCATCTGTTGAAACTATGACTGATTTTAATATTGTAGAATATGCACGTTGCTTCTTTGACTTTGATTATGGAACGCACGATGGAATGACAACAGTGGAATGTACCATATTCTTTAGTATATTCGTGTTTTTGCAATTTTGGAGCCTGTTTAATGTGAAATGTTTTGATTCAGTTGAAGGTGTATTTAGTAAATTAACCGAATCTAAAGTGTTCTTTACATCGGTTGCCGTAATATTTATAGGGCAAATACTTATAGTGCAATTCGGAGGTAAAATGTTCAGCGTGGAAGCATTAAATATTACTGATTGGGTTTATATTGTATTAGGAACTTCTATAGTGTTTTGGGTGGGTTGTATTTACCGATTGATTAAAAAAAACAGTAAAGTAGAATAATACTTCAATCATTGATATACATAAATAAAAAAATGCCCTGTTCATCCCGAACAAGGCATTTTTATTATTAATGAATAGAATCTATAAATAATAGAAAAGTGCAATTTTGTTTATATCAAAATTTCGAGTGTAAAATTGCATCTAATAAATGTTCTTTAAAAGGTCTGTTTGCGAAAATATTGTCCTAAAATTCTTAAAATAGAGGAAAAAGCAAAAAAGAATGGCTATATTTGTTGTCGGAAAGTAATAAATATGAGGACTGAGCAAAAACGTAATATTATAAGGGTTACCGACTTTGATAAATTGGTGAATCCTGATAAAATAGGTGAAGATGTATTTATCTTTGATGACATAAAAAATGTCAATGTAGATGATACTCCTGTAATGATTGAAATGCCTATATTCATAATGTGTATTAAAGGCAGTGCTACAGTTGATCTTAATTTAAAAACTTATCAAGTGCCTACAAATAGCTTGGTAACGCTCATGCCTGATCATATTTTACACGGATATAATCATACAGATGATTTTAAAGGCTTGTTTATTGCTGTAGGTAATCGTTGTGTTGATGAATTGGTTCCGGATATACTCACCGCATTGCCGGCGGTAATGACTTTTAGGGCGTCTCCTGTTATTGAATTAACTATTGGAGAAATGGAGATGTTGAAAAAAATGCACTCTTTTTTATGGATGTTGGTGCGTTCCGATGTTGGTGTCTATAAGAAAAAAGTGGTAAATGGAATGTTGCAATCATTGTTGTACACAGCTTTATCGGCTTATAAAGCACGTAATATGTATGCTGCTGTAAAACGTTCTCGTAATGAAGAAATATTTTTTAATTTCATTAAATTGCTGGAGCATAATTTTCGTCAAGAGCGTTCGGTGCAGTATTATGCCGATAAATTATGTATTACGCCGAAGCATCTTTCAACTGTGGTAAAGACGGTAAGCGGGAGAACTGCCGGCTCATGGATTGATGGTTATGTGATACTTGCTGCCAAAGTGATGTTACGTTCGTCGGCAAACACGATTCAAGAAGTGAGTGTGGCTTTGAATTTTCCAAATCAATCTTTTTTTGGCAAGTTTTTTAAGCAACATGTTGGAGTTTCACCTCGTGAATACAGATTAAAAAATGAATCGGAACAAAATGAAGACAAATAATGAAGTTTGTTTTCTGTTTATGTTGTATCATTTAGAACTTTTATAGTGATATGAATAGGTATTTTATTGTACCATTGTTAATGATAATGAATATTTTGACTTTGAATGCGAGTCAAAAAACGTTTGTAAACCCTGTTGCGACCAAGAGTGATTCCATTTCAGTGAGTTTGATTACTTATTATCCCGGTAGTTTGGAGTATGAATTGTATGGTCATGCCGGAATAAAAGTGTCTTTTGCCGATGGTCGTGGAGTATTTTATAATTACGGCGTATTCGACTTCAATGCACCTAATTTTGTGTATAGATTCATAAAAGGCGAAACCGATTATATGGTGCGTGGATACAGTACTGAATATATGTTGCTTGGTTATGACCGTCGTAAGGTTGTTGAGCAAGTGCTTAATTTATCTCAAGAACAAGCACTTGCGGTATGTATATATTTGGAAAATAACGCTTTGCCAAGGAATGCGACTTATCGTTATAATTATGTGTTGGATAATTGTTCAACACGTCCTCGCGATATAATAGAAATGGCTACTGAAGGAACGTTGGAATATCCTGCGATGCACGATACATTGACATTTAGAAAAATGATGCATAAATACAATGCAAACTACTCTTGGTCTCAATTTGGCATCGATATGGCTTTGGGCACCGGTTTGGATAGACCGATTACATACAGAGAACAAATGTTTGTGCCTATGGTGTTGATGGAGGCATGTGGCAAAGCTACATTTGAACGTGATGGTAAACGAGTTCCTCTCGTAAAAGAAACTATCGTTTTGAATGAAGGTAGTAAACTGGGGGACGTGTTGCCTCCCACATCGTGGTGGGCAACTCCGATGTGCGTTTTCTGTGTGCTATTGCTTGTTTCAGTGCTACTTACCGTTAATGACTTAACTCATGTAAAAGTTACTCGATGGTTTGATACATTACTATATGGATTAATGTCATTATATGGTTTTTTGTTGTTTTTCTTGATTTTTATATCTACACATGAAGCTACATCGCCCAATTGGAATGGGGTATGGGTAAATCCGTTTTATGTGATTCCTGCAATATTAATTTGGATAAAATCAGCAAAAAAACTTCTTTTTTGCTATCATTTTGCTAACTTTGTGGTGCTGATTGCACTTTTATTGGCATGGTATTTGATTCCGCAAGTTTTCAACGTTGCAGCTATACCGTTATTATTGTGCTTAATGGTGCGTTCGGTAAACTATATATTAATTTATAGAAAACTCAATAAATGCGACATAAAAAAAGGCAAAGAAATAGGCTTATAACATCGATTTTGGCATCGATGGTAGCACTTTCTGCCGTGTCGCAAACAGCAGGAGGACGTCCTCAATTGGTCGTAGAGATAATGATAGACCAATTGAGAAGTGATTATATCGAACTGCTTCAAAATCATTTTGGCGAAAACGGATTTAAACTCCTTGTTCAAAATGGAGCTTGTTTTGAAAATGTTGATTTCAATATTGATAATTTAGATATTGTTTCGAGTACTGCCATGTTTGTAACCGGTGCTTATCCTCGTATAAACGGTTTGAGTAGTGCCAAAGTGTATGATGTGCAGAAACGAATATCTAAAAAAATCTTGTGTGACCCTGATAAATTAGGAAATTTCACAAGTGAAAAACTCTCTCCGCAAGCATTACAAGTGTCAACAGTAAGCGATGAACTTAAAATGAATGGCGGAGGTTTGGGATATGTCTATTCAATAGCTCCCGATGCTCAGCAAGCAATAATTTTGGCAGGTCATGCAGGAAATGGAGCATATTGGATAAATGATGTAAACGGGAAATGGTCTACTACGACTTATTATACCGATGTTCCACAATTTATTACCAACAGAAATTATAAAATGCCGTTGTCGACACGCATTGATACTATGTCGTGGTCGCCAATGATGGATTTAACCGATTATCCGGGAATACCGGCATTAAAAAAATATTATCCCTTTAAATATATATTCCCTTCTTCGCGTAAAGACCGTTATGAAAAATATAAAAAATCGGCTTTAGTCAATGAAGAAGTTACATCGGTAGCTCTTGACTTCTTGAAGTCTCTAAATATGGGAAGACGCGGTGAAATGGATATGCTTAACATTGCATATACGTTGTCTTCTTATAGCAGTGATGCCGGATATGGCAGTGTAGAGCTTCAAGATAAATATTTACGACTTGACAAACAACTTGGACGTCTTTTTGATGCCATAGATAGGAGCGTAGGACTCAAAAATACATTGGTCGTAGTGGCTTCTACTGGTTATTTTGAAGACAATACTCCTGTTGATGCAAAATATAACATTCCATCGGGGGTGTTTACTCCTTCCAAAGCAAAATCATTACTTAACCTTTACTTGATGGCTGTATATGGTAATGCTCAATGGGTGGATGATTATAACGACAAGTGTTTCTATCTTAATAGAAAGCTCATAAATGAAAGAAATATCAATTTAAAAGAAATACGAAAGAATGCAAGCGATTTCTTGCGTAGAATGAGTGGAGTCGTAGAGTCCTATTCTATAGATGAAATAATAGATAATCCGGTAGGAATAAAAGCACAGCGTATGCAAAATGGCGTTGTTGCCGGACATTCCGGAGATATTATTGTAGAAATAATGCCGGGTTGGACTATTTTGGCTTCCGACAACAACACGCACGTTCAAAAGGAAAAATATGTGCGTTCTTGTGCTATTTCTTCTCCGGTGTATTTCTTACACCCTTCAATAAAAGCTCAAAAGATAAATACGCCGGTAGATGCCACAATCTTGGCTCCTACTGTTTCGCGTCTGTTGAGGATTCGTTCGCCGAATGCGGCTACCGAGAAGCCTTATGTTTTTGAATAATACGGCTTTATTTAGAATGTTTACAAACATTTCATTATCTTTGCAGAGTTAAGCATGGTTGCATGAAATTAAAGCATTTGTGAACCGGCTTTGTGTTTCCCTGAGTTGCTCGGAAATACATTAATTTTTATTGAAAATAAAAAACATATTATATAAATGGGATTCGTAGATTTTTTAAAATCACTGTTTGGAAGCAAGTCCGATCGCGATTTGCGTGAGATACGCCCTGTGCTTGAAAGTATCTTGGCTATCTATCCTCAATTGGAAAAGCTTACTAATGATGAGTTGCGTGCCAAAATAGATGAGGTAAAAGCTCAATTAAGCGATGCCGTTAAAGAGAAAAGAGATAAAGTGGCTGCTTTGAAGGAAGAAGTAGAAACGCTTGATTATGAAAAGCGTGAACCACTTTGGGAAGAAATCGATAAGTTAAACAAGGAAATCCTTGAAGACTTGGAAGTTGAACTTAAAAAGGTTCTTCCATTAGTTTTTGCTGTTGTAAAAGATACTGCACGTCGTTTTAAGGAAAATGAAACAATTGAAGTTACTGCAACTCAATTTGACCGCGAACTTGCAGCTCAAGGTAGAGATTTCATAACAATAGAAGGCGATAAGGCTATATATAAGAACCATTGGGTTGCCGGTGGAAATGAAGTCACTTGGAGCATGGTGCATTATGATGTACAGCTTATAGGTGGTATCGTTCTTAATGATAACGGTAACGGTAAAGATAGTAAAGGTAAAATTGCCGAAATGGCTACCGGTGAAGGTAAAACGCTTGTTGCCACATTGCCGGTGTTCTTGAACGCTCTTACCGGTAATGGCGTTCATGTCGTAACCGTGAACGACTATTTGGCAAAACGTGACTCTGAATGGATGGGACCGTTGTATATGTTCCATGGTTTGTCGGTTGCTTGTATCGATAAAACGCAACCTAATTCGCCCGAACGTCGTGCCGCTTATAATGCCGATATTACATTTGGTACAAATAATGAGTTTGGTTTTGACTACTTGCGTGATAACATGGCTATGGCTCCCGAAGAGTTGGTTCAACGACCACATAATTATGCCATAGTCGATGAGGTCGATTCAGTGCTTATCGACGATGCTCGTACTCCGTTGATTATTGCCGGTCCTGTGCCTAAGGGTGATGACCAATTGTTCATGGAATATCGTAGCAATGTAGAAAATGTTTATAATGCACAGCGTCGTCTTGTTACCGATTTGCTTGTTGAGGCTAAGACACTTATGGCAAGTGATGATAAGGAAAAAGTAAAGGAAGGTAACTTGAAATTGTTCCGTGCTTATAAAGGTCTTCCCAAGTATGGTCCTCTTATCAAGTTCTTGAGTCAGGAAGGTGTTAAGCAGGCAATGCTTGCTACCGAAGCTCATTACATGCAAGATAATAACCGTGAAATGTACATCGTTACCGATCCTTTGTATTTTGTAATCGATGAAAAGAATAATAGTGTTCACTTGACCGATAAAGGTATAGATATATTGACCGGTAAGGCAAATGACCCTAAGTTCTTTGTCCTTCCTGATATTGCATCTCAATTGTCGGCTGTTGAAACTGAACAAATCTCTGATGCTGAAAAAATTGCAAAGAAAGACGAATTGATGTCGGAATATGCTGTTAAGGCTGAACGTGTTCACACTGTCAATCAATTGTTGAAAGCATATACGTTGTTTAATAAAGACGTTGAATATGTTGTTACCGAAGACGGTAAAGTGAAAATCGTTGATGAACAGACAGGTCGTATCATGGAAGGTCGTCGTTATAGCGATGGCTTGCATCAAGCAATTGAAGCAAAGGAAAATGTGAAAGTTGAAGCTGCTACTCAAACTTTTGCTACTATTACATTGCAAAATTATTTCCGCATGTATCACAAACTTGCCGGTATGACAGGTACAGCCGAGACCGAAGCCGGTGAATTCTGGGATATTTATAAACTTGATGTTGTAACCATACCTACTAATCGCCCGGTTCAACGTCTTGATATGAACGACCGCGTTTATCGTACAAAGAAAGAAAAATATAATGCGGTAATTGAAGAAATACAGAATTTGTTGAATCAAGGTCGCCCGGTGCTTGTGGGTACAACTTCGGTTGAAATTTCCGAATTGTTAAGTCGCATGCTTACCGTTCGTCGCATACCGCACAATGTGCTTAATGCAAAATTACACCAAAAAGAAGCCGATATTGTGGCACAAGCAGGTCGTAAAGGCGTTGTAACTATTGCTACTAATATGGCTGGTCGTGGTACCGATATTAAGTTGACTCCTGAGGTTGAGGCTGCAGGTGGTCTTGCTATTATAGGTACCGAACGCCATGAGTCACGTCGTGTTGACCGTCAGTTGCGTGGTCGTGCCGGTCGTCAAGGTGACAAAGGGTCTTCTGTGTTCTATGTGTCATTTGAAGATGACTTGATGCGTAAATTCGTGTCAGATAGCATGATTAAGCGTTTGGATAGTTTCGGTTTTAAAGAAGGTGAGATGCTTGAGTCTTCAATGATAACCAAATCCATAGAAAATGCTCAAAAACGTGTGGAAGAAAATCACTTCGGGGTGCGTAAACACTTGGTTGATTATGATGATGTGATGAATAACCAGCGTAATGCTGTTTACAATCGTCGTCACCATGCTTTGTTGGGTGAACGTATGGGTGTTGACATCTTGAACATGATTTATGATTGTGCTACCAATATAGTTGACAAATCGGTAGATTTCAATGATTTGAAAATGCAAGCATTATCAACTTTCGCAATAGAACTTCCTTTTGCTGAAGATGCTTATTCAAAAATGGATTCTGAAGCTAAGGTTGATGCTATATATCGTGCTGCTGTAGATGCGTTCAATCGCAAATCGGATAATATTGCCGATGTGGCTTATCCTGTTATTAAAATGATTGTTGAACAGCATGGAGCCAAAGGTATGATTCAAGTGCCTATTACCGATGGTAAACGTGGCTACCGTATTATGGCCGATATTGAAGAGGCTTATAACACTCAGGGTAAGTCTATTTCAAAAGCATGGCAAAAAGCGGTATTGCTTATGACCATCGATAATGTATGGAAAGAACACTTGCGTGAACTTGATGAGTTACGTCAATCTGTTCAAAATGCAAGTTATGAGCAAAAAGACCCGTTGGTTATCTATAAGATTGAATCGTTCAATTTGTTCACAAACATGTTGAATACGATGAATACGGCTTCGGTTTCAAAATTGATGCGTGGACAAATAATTGTTGCCGAAAATCCTAATCCTCAAGAAGCTCCGGCTCCACAGGTACAACAAGCTCCACAACCCATAAAACCTCAAGTTCCGCAATATCGCACAAGTCGTGAGGCTTATCCGGGTGCTGAAGCTCAACATGTGGCTGCATCGGCTCCTCAAGGACCTCAAAGACCGGTTGATCCGATTGTTGCCGAGCCTAAAGTGGGACGTAATGACCTATGTCCTTGTGGTAGTGGTAAAAAATATAAAAACTGTCACGGAAAATTGGATTAATGTCTTGATAAATCATAAAAGAATGAGCCCGACTTGCTGAAAACAGAAGCCGGGCTTATTCTTTTTTAGGCTTTTGAAAATTTTAATAAAAAATTCACTATATTTGTGTTATTGAAGCTAACGTCATCATTAAATTACTATTAACAAACTAAACCAAACATTACATATTAAATGGCAACAAGCACTCATTAAAAACAAGAACTTTTCAAAGCTATTTGGGCTACTGCCGAAGACCTCCGCAACTCGGTAGACGGTTGGGACTTCAAGAGCTACGTTCTCGGCATACTTTTTTATCGTTTTATTTCCGAAAATATCACTAACTACATCAATCAGAGGCAACGTGCGGCAGGCGATGCTCATTTCGATTACGCCAATTTCTCCGATGATGCCGCTGCCGGAGCTAAGGTAGACCTTGTGCGAGAAAAGGGGTTCTTCATTTTGCCGTCGCAACTTTTCTGCAACGTTCGCAATCGTGCCAAGAGCGACCCCAATCTCAATGTTACGCTCGATAATATATTCAAATCCATTGAGGCGTCAGCAGTGGGAACCGAGAGCGAACCCGACCTTAAAGGACTGTTTGCCGACATCAATGTAAATTCCAACAAACTCGGCGGTACGGTGGAAAAACGAAACGAACAACTCACCAAGATTCTCAACAACATAGACAATATCGACCTTAAAGGTGAATATACAGACAATCAAATCGACCTCTTCGGTGATGCTTACGAGTATTTGATGAGCATGTATGCCTCCAATGCCGGCAAGAGTGGCGGAGAATACTACACACCGCAAGAAGTGAGCGAATTGCTTGCCCGTATCGTGAGCCATAATCGCGAATATGTCAACAAGGTTTACGACCCGGCGTGCTTTATCGCGGTGGCAAAGAGCATTGTGTGGAAATGTAGCTTATGCTAATGGTGCGTTTCATGCAACTGACCATGCAGTAATGGTTAAGGATAAAGGTGCTAATAATCCAAAGTATATATACCATATCCTTACCCATGCTAATTTAAATCAGTATAAGACATCTGGAGCTCAGCCAGGGCTCTCTGTCGCTCGTTTGGATAAGATTGTCATCCCCGTCCCGCCCCTCGAACTTCAAGAGAAGATAGTAGCTATCCTCGACCGCTTTGAGGCGTTGGTAAATGACCTGTCGCAAGGTCTGCCGGCTGAAATCGCCGCAACCAAAGAGCAATATGAATACTACCGCAATAATGCAAATATTCAAAATATGCACGGCTCGTGTGTCCGTGATGACAATGAACATGTCAGACCGGTCCTACGAGTCCGACCAATACACTGTCATCGGAGGAGTGGGTGTCGACAATTACAATATTTGGGTGATTGTGGCGATTGTGCTTGCAATTGATGTTACTTGCGTTGTATTGTTTTTGTGCTTTATCGTTATGTCGGTAGGAGAAACGGCTGTAATTGAAATTGCACAATCTTTATCGTTGTTGCTTGTGGCTATATTGTTTCTGTTTAACGCATTTGTTATCCATCTATTTAGAGATTCATCGTTACATGAAAGATTGACCGATTGCAGGTAAGTTCGTTTTATGCGAAAATCACCTTGCGTGGAGTCGAATGTAATGTTAGGTGATGTGAAAATAGAACTTAAAACTCCCGATAAGGCAATATCTTCGGTATTTCCGCAATACATTTCACGTTTATGGTTAATAACCCAAAGTTCATCGGCAAGCATAAGCGATTGAGATAAATCGTGAGAAGATAATAGAATAGCTTTGTTTTGCTCATGAGCCAAACGATGCAATAACAGCATTGTTTCAAGACGACTTTCAACATCGAGAAATGCCGTAGGCTCGTCAAGGATGATAACCGGCGTTTGTTGTGCCAGAGCTTTTGCAATCATAACCTTTTGTCGTTCTCCATCAGAAAGTTCAGCCAAGAAACTATCGGCTTTGTGGCTTATCCCGGCACTAAGCATCGATTCAGCTATAATATTATTATCGTTTTTATCGAGTATTCCAAGAAAACCTGTGTAAGGTTGTCGTCCTAAAGCAACAAGTTCTCTTACTGTAAGCCCTCCGGCTTGAGTTCGGTCGGTATTTACAATGCCAAGCAGGTGAGAAAGCTCTTTTTTGCTTATCTTTGAAATATCATGCCCATTAAGATTGATTATACCCGATAATGGAGCTTGATTACCAACTATAGTGCGTAAAAGAGTAGATTTACCTATACCGTTGGCTCCCACAAGTGCAACAAGAGTCCCACTATTTAACTCTAATTCAAGTCCGGTCATGATAGTTGAACAAGACTTGTTTTTACGGTATCCTACTGATAGATTATGTGTGCTGAGTATCGGCATATCAATTGAAATACTGAAGTTTTCTACGATTTAAAATTATATAGATTATGATAGGGACTCCTATTATTGGAGTAATGGCATTTATAGGAATTATTCCTATTGATGCCGGTGCTACGCTTATAAGAGTACACAAAAGAGCCATAACCGCACCCGATAGCATGGTGATGGGTAGCAGAGTGTTGTGGTTGGATGTGTTAAGTGATAAACGTGCTATGTGAGGAACAACAAGTCCTAAAAAGCTTATAGGACCACAATAGGCGGTAACGATGGCAGTAAGTAATCCTGTGATGAGTAACAAGGAATTTCTTGTGCGTTGTATGTTTACTCCTAAATTTTCGGCATATTTAGTGCCGAGTAAAAGTGCGTTAAGCGGTTTTACCATGAGAAGTGAAGCTAAAAGAACCAATATCACTGATATGGAAAAGATTGTTATTTCATCGCTTGATACTCCTGAAAAATTACCCATGCCCCATATTACGAATGAATGTACGCCTTCTTTGGTGGCAAAAAAGTTGAGAAGAGATATGGCACTTGATGTGAGGTAGCTCACCATAATGCCTATAATAAGCAACATTGTGGCACTTTTTACGAAAGAAGAAAATAATAGCAGTAAAAGCAATACAAGCATGGCACCTATAAAAGCTCCTGCCAATGTGCTTAAATATCCTGTTGATATTATTCCCAAACCAATGCTTGACAAACCTCCGCCTAATAACATGATTAAGGCAACGCCAAGGCTTGCACCTGTGGAAATGCCGAGAATAGAAGGGTCGGCAAGGGGATTGTTAAATACGGTTTGGAGAAGCAATCCGCATACGGCTAAAGCCGAACCTGCAAAAATTGCGGTTATAATGGTGGGTATGCGTGATTGGAAAATTATAACTTCCCACACGCGATTGGAACATTCTTTACCCATAATCATATTGAAAATTTCTCGGGAAGGAATGTCGACCGAACCAATTAATAAATTGCAAATGGCAAGCCCTATTAAGGATAGTAAAAGAGAGATGAATACTATCCCAAAGCGGTGATTGTGTTGTGTGATGATAGGATTATTCATTTATCAACGGTTTGAAATATAGTAATGAGTATTCAGGCATGAGTTTCGGATGAAAAATTGCGATATATTCTTTTAATAATAATTCCGGATGAAACGGGAAATCTTGAAAAAGAGTGGTGCGTTCGGTGTCGCAAAAGTAGATTTTTTGTTCTTTAAAGGCTTTAAATTCGGCATTTAAAGGGTTTTGAGACTTTAGTTTTGCATAAGAAAATTCAGAATCAAAACTTTTTATAAGCCAAATGTCGGCGTCGTGAGCTTTTTCAAGAACTTGAGGCATATCCAGAGGAATGGAGCCGGTAGAGTGTACGTCATTCCATGCATATAATCCTCCGGCATCGTTAAATAATTGAGCCATATAGCTATCTCCACCCGGAACATACCAAGTTCCGTTTATTATGTTTTCGGATAAAATTTTAGTTTTGGCAGAGGCGGTTACGGCAAGTTGTTTTAACTCGTTGTAGCTCTTAACTACGCAATTATATATGCTGTCGGCTTTATCTTCCTCTTCATAAAGCAAACCGAAGAGTTTTATCCATTCAGCTCTGCCTAACGGAGAGGCTTCCATATAGTCGGCACATTGAATTATAGGAATACCGAGACGAGCCAATTCATCATAACCTGCATTTTGATAAGGTGAAAGAATAATAGCATCGGGAGATAAAGCTATTATCTTTTCCGTAATGGGTGACATGCTTGAACCAACATTTGAAATAGTTCCGTTTTTCACACCTTCGGTTATTTCGGGCATGGTGAAATATTGTGCATCACAAACACCTTTTACTGAAGAAAGGTAACCTAATTCTTTGATGGCATTGGCGTGAACCGATGAATAGACCAATGTATTAGTTAAGGGAGTGCGTATTACAGCCCCTTTGGGAAGGTTTTGGGGTACGCTTGATTTGCTTGGAACTAGTATATAGGTTTGTAAAGTAGAGCCTTCTTTCCAAGGATTTTTAATTGCCACTTCGGTATAACCGTCATGAGGCGTTATAACCAAACCTTTAGCCTGTGTTAAGATTGTAGTAGACACGGTTTGTGCATTTTTGTCGCTTTTAGTAGAATTGCAAGCAACAAGCAACAAAAAAAAGCATAAATAGAGATAATTTTTTTTCATAGAGAGTGATAAGTCTATTATTTTTTTGCAAAAATAGCGATTATTATCGATTGAAATTTATTTTTAGCTTGAAAAGGAGACAAAATGAAAAAAAAGAAGTATCACATGTTAGTGAATAGGAGCCGATACCGTGTGCTACGGTATTAGCTTAAAAGGGAATCGGGTGAAAATCCCGAACAGTCCCGCTGCTGTGTTGCTCTTAAGAAGTCTTGAAACATTCTTTTGCCATTGGTAATGATTTTACCGAGAAGTCAGAAGGCTTTTTTGTAATAACAAAGTAGTGAAAGGAGAAAACGGAAAGGTGAAAGGTTGGCCGGATGTATATGCTATTTCTTGTTTGAAAGCATGTTAGGCGAAAGTAAGTATGAAATAATCTTTTATATATTTTTATACAAACTTTGTGTTTTTTTCTTTAGGAATGAAAAAATGATTTATCTTTGTAAAATTATAATATTCCTATAATTTGGAATAGCTGTAGTGAGACCTAAAAACTATTAAAATAAAGCTATATGAAAAAGATTACTTCTATTATGCTAATGGCACTTATGTGTATGGTTTCGATGCATGCAAGTGTAACTCTTAATGGGAAGCAATGTACCGTGGATACTATTTTGCATAGACAGATAGGTCCGGGAGTTGTTCAAACGATTGTGCGTATACCGGAGTTTCCTTTGAATGCGTATGTGCTTGAAACCGATTTGAATAATGAATATAATCGAGTTGAGACTACGCATGCAAATAATTTATTGGGAAAACAGGAGTATCTTGTTTCGGCTTATAAACGTCATGCAGCTATGGGTAAAAAGCCACTTGCGGCTTGTAACGGCTCTTTTTGGGTGGTAACAGGTTCGGGACAGCCATGGACAACATTTATGATGGGTATGCCATTAGGCGGTGAAGTGGTAAATGACACTGTGTATATGAATACGAGCGATGTAAACTATGTATGGAATGGGGGAGGAAGTCGCACCGGTTCGGTTATTATCGATAAAGATAAAAAAGCTCATGTAGGTCGTCATAAATGGTATGGTTGTGCAAAATCAAGCAAATTTAGTGCAAATCAAGAAATTCAACATGTCAACAAGTGTGGCACAGCCGGACAATTGACCCTGTTTAATCATGCAAGAGGTCGTAACGCCGAAATGTATAGTTATGTGGCTGATTGTCATTATGTGTTCTTGAAATTTAAAGAAGACGAAAAATGGGGCGTAGCTACCGATATGAAATTTGAAGTAGCCGAAATAACGTTGAATGGTAATAATCAGAAACTTGGAGATTATGATGCATGCCTTGTTGCCGATGGAAACTATAAAACTGAAATGGAAAAACTTGCCATAGGCGATGAAGTGGTTGTAAATAACTATTGGTACACTGTGGATGGAAATGGAACGCCTATTGCAGTGTCTAATATGGTGGAAGGAAATGCTTATGTAATGCTTAATGGAGAATTGACCGATAGAAATACCGATGAGGCATATAATTCACAGGTTTATTCTCGTACGGCATACGGCTGTAATGCCGACGGAACAAAATTATATATGCTTGTAATAGATAAATCTACACATTCTGAATATGGAATATCGGTAGGTTGTACTACTACTGTAATGTGTAATCTGTTTAAATATTTGGTTCCTGAAGTGTGGAATGTCGCAAATATGGATGCCGGAGGCTCAGCTCAAATGATGGTGTGTGGTGAAGTGGTGAATAAAACAACCGAAGCGTCACCTCGTGCCGTAGCTAATGGCATGATGCTGTTTTCTACAGCACCCGAAGCCGACCGAGATGTGATAGCTTCATTGCAATTTGCGAAACCCAATATGAAAGCTCCTATTTGTTATACATTGGCACCGCAAGTGCTGGGATATAATAAATATGGTGAATTGATTTCAGAAAATGTTGAGGTAACTTATACCTGTTCCGAGAATGTAGGAGTGCCAATAAATGACGGCAAAGCTATTGAAATGCAAGATAAACCATCGCTTGGAACTATTTCAGCTCATTATAACAATATCGAAGTTACGGCTCCAATAAGTGTAATGAATACTGAGTTTGCGATTCGTATCAAACCAATGATTCTAATAGACAATAAACGGGAATATCCAATAGAGATAACCACAACTGTGGGGAATGAAGTGTTGAATTATGATGCAGCATCGTTTGATTGGGAAATAGAAGATGAATCAATAGCTACGATTGAAAATGGAGTGTTGAAAGGCTTGAAAGAAGGCACAACCAAGATAAAAACCGTTATGGGTGATTATAGTGATGAAACAATGGTAAAAGTTGAAATTGCTCCATCTTCGGTTTTGAACCAACAATGGAATGATTGGTCGGTGGTAAGTGCAAATTTATCGGCTGATGCAGTTTTAAGCCCTGATGGCTTATTGACTTTTGCTTATTCCGGAAAAAGAAGGGCTACAATTACTATGGAAAAAGATGTTATGATATACGGCTTGCCGGATAGCTTATTCCTTGAAGTAGAAACATCAACGCTATTGAATGAAATTAGGATAGACGTACGCACAGCATTAATATCGGACGTAAATGAAATAGTTTTAGGTGCCGAAGGTATTGCTGCCGGTCATTATAAATGGGATTTGATGAATTTCATAGGAGGAAACTCCGATCTTGCAAATTATCCGGTAAATATTAAGCAAATTATATATAATATAAGCTCAAAAAATGGATATGTTTCAGGAAATAATACTATTTCAATGAAATTATATGGAGTGTATGGAGCCGAAGCAAGTGCGATAGAGAAAGTAACTAATGCTGAAAAAACAATTAAAGTAATGTCAGGGTTAGGAAAAGTGTTTGTTGCATCTTCCGGAATAGATGTTGTGAATATGAAAATTTATGATGTCTCAGGTTCTGTATTATATAAAGAAGAAATTCAAATAGATGGCGGAAGTGCGGTTGTGTTGCCTTCGTTAGCACCTGGAGTATATTTTGTGAAAGTTACAGATGGAATAGAATATGCTACCTGTAAAGTTTTGATTAAATAAGAATTATAATAAATATAAAAAAAATGAATAAGTTAAGAGGAAAAATTACAGCGTTTTTGTTAGCGTTAGCGGTTTTACCGATTTTTGCAGTAGAAGCATACGTTGACATGAAACATGAAATGCGTTCTGCATGGTTGACTACGGTTTGGGGGATAGATTGGCCATCAGTGCAAGGCAATTCAGACAGGGTAATTGCATCACAAAAAAGTCAAATGATAAAAATCTTGGACTCTCTTGAAGTGAATAACTTTAATGCTATCAACTTTCAGGTTAGAACAATGAGTGACGCATTTTATAAGTCAAGTTATGAGCCATGGTCTAATTGGTTGACCGGAACCAGAGGAAAAGATCCGGGATGGGACCCATTGGCATTTGTAGTAGAAGAGTGTCATAAGCGTGGAATCGAGTGTCATGCTTGGGTTAATCCATATAGATATGCAAGTGAAACTTCTGCATGGATAGGTGGCGGAGATGGAACTAACTATGTTGAAAATGGTTGGATTATCGATGCTGCATCGGGAACAAAAATACTTAATCCCGGCAAGCCTGAAGTAATAAATCATCTTATCAAAGTCCTTGAAGAAATTGTGGTAAATTATGATATAGATGGAATGGTGTTTGATGACTATTATTATAATAGTGCACCCGAAACAAGTGATGCATCCGATTATTCTGCTTATATTGCAGCCGGAGGATCTTTGGGTAAGGCAGATTGGAGAAGAAATAATGTGCATATCTTCATAAAAGGAGTTTTTGATATGATTCAAAAACATAAGCCTTGGGTGCGTTTCGGTCAAGCTCCTCCGGGAACAACTTATATAACTCAAAGTATGGCATCTAAATATGATCTTGAAAAATGTCCGGTAGGGTATGAACTTTGTTATAATACTCAATATGTAGATGTTTTAAGATTGATGGATGAAGGTGTAATTGATTTTATATCTCCACAAGTTTATTGGGCAATGGGTTCTTCCAGCGATTACTCAAAAATAGTGCCATGGTGGGGTAAAGTAGCAAAGCGATTCAATCGTCATTTGTTTGTTAGCCAAACAATTCAATATTTAAATGGAACTAATGGAAGTATGAGCGGTTTTACCGAATTCTACAATCAAGTAATGTTGAATCGTAAAACTTCGTTGATAGGCTCTACCGGTTCTGTTTTCTATTCACAAAAGTATTTGTATACAACACAAGGAGGACAAACTTTTGGTAATTATATAAAGTCAAAAGCCTTTAAAATGCCAGCCATAATGCCAGCCATGACCTGGAAAACTCAGGCTGTAAATATGGGAAAGGTGGAAAATCTAAAATATGATGAAGTAAGTAGTCTTACTTGGAATGCAAAGGAAAACGGACGTTATAGCGTGTATGCAGTGCCTAATGGTGTTGCTCCTTCAAGTTTCTCTAAAGAGCAAGAATATTTATTGGGTGTAACTTATGATAATAATTATACTATTCCTGAAGATTTCAGAAGTGGTTATTATTATGCAGTATGTGTATACGACCGTTATGGAAATGAGTGGGATGCTGCAGTATGGAAACCTACATATACTGAAGCAGTAGGAAACCCTTCATTAATATCACCGATAACAGGTTTTGTTACAGATAAGGCTTTTGATTTTGAATGGAATTCGGTAAACGGTGCCGATAAGTATGCTCTTGACATTGCTCTTGATAAAGACTTCTTGAAAATAGAGAAATCTATTCAAACTGCAGAAACTTTAGTTTCTTTAGATGAGGTTTATTCTTATATTTCAAAAAATGTGCCTTTGTATTGGAGAGTAAGATCTATTGCTAAAGGTAAACTTGATGGTGTCTCAGAAGTTCGTACCTTTACTTATGGATTGGTGTCTTTGTCAACTCCTGTAAATGAAGCAGAAGGCTTGGATCCGAAAGTTTTGTTTACTTGGAACGTTACTACAGGAGGTGATGATGTTACTCTTGTTGTTGCGAATGATTTAAATTTTGAAGATGTGGTTTTGACTGCTGTATCTAATAATGGAAGTTATCAAACAAAAATCCTTGAATTGCATCCATTGAAAACATATTATGCTCATGTGGTTAATAAGGATGGAAGAGCTTCAGAAACAGTGAAATTTAGCACAAAAGCTATGCCGGCTCAAAAACCAACATTTAAATTCCCGTTAAATGGTGGCACTTGTTGGGCAAATAGCATGATAGAGGTAAATCCTCAAGATGGAGCTGAATTTGTAACAATACAGGTCGATATAAATGATTCTTTTGGCTCTACAAAAAGTCAGAAAAAATTAACTGATTTTATAATGGGAATGCCTTCCAGTGAGGTTAAGCTTTCTCGTAAAAATCCTATGGAGAATGGAGTGACATATTATGCACGAGCTCAAGTTCAATATTATGACGAAGAATCTAAATTGATAACAAGTGATTGGAGTGATGTGATTTCATTTGTGTATAATTCTTCAACAAGTGCTATTGAAAGTGTCGCAAATAGTGAAAACGTGATGATTGCTGGCGATAAAGTGATTGTTACAGCTAATAATACAGTACCTGTAAAAGTTGTTGCCGTTTCTATGATGGGACGCAGTCAAGTGCTATATGATGGTTGCAGTATGAATGAAGAAGTTTCTCTATCGGAATTGGCTACCGGTATTTATGTAATACAAGTGGTTGTAGATGGAAAATCTCATGTAATTAAGTACATTAAGAAATAATAAACTAAAAATAACCGAGAAATGAAAAAAGTATTATTAACATTAGCTGTTTTCATGAGTGCGACTTCTTTTGCACAAGTTTTTGAAGTCGCTTCGATAAAGAAGGTGTCTTTGCCGAAAAAAACTCTTGTGACAGTTGCTGGAATCAGTCCTAAGGGAGATTATATTCTCTTGACTGATGATAAACTTATTGGACTTGTGAAACATGATTTGACATCAGGACAAAGCGAAGTTATTTCTACCGGTTTGAGTGCCGGTTACGGTCCTAAAATCTCAAAAGACGGCAAGAGTATATTGTATCGTGAAGACAAATTTGTGAACCGTTTACGTTATTCTGATGTGAAACAATTTAATCTTACGACAGGTAAGGAAATAAGTCTTATAAAAGCTACTCGTAATTTACAAGGCTTGAATTTTCACGGAAAAACCGCAACAGTGGTAAATAATGGTGCGGTTTTGGCTAAATCTTCTACCGGGGCCGTTGTTTCGGTTTCAACTCCTGTAGTTTCGATAAGTAATCGTCAATTAATGATAACTAAAGGAGGTGTAACAAGTGTTTTGTCTCCAAATGGAACACAACACAGTTATATTTGGCCATCGGTGTCACCTGATGGTACAAAAGTGTGCTATTATGTGTGTGGCGTAGGCTGTTTCGTTTGTGATATAAATGGAAACAATGTTAAAAATCTTGGCGTTTTGCGTGCAGCACAATGGTATGACGATAATACTGTCGTAGGAATGCAAAACAAGAGTAATGAATATACTGTAGTAGAATCAAAAATCGTAGCTAAAACACTTGATGGTAAAACTCAGACTCTTACCGATGACTCAACTGTAGCTATGTATCCTTATGCATCAAAAGATGCTAAAAAAATAGTGTATTCTACTTGGGATGGTGAAGCTTATTTGATTAATATAAAATAATGGATAGAGATATGAAGAAGTTTATTTTAACATTGGTTGTTGCTATGTCAACAATGTGTTATGTGAATGCAGGTCAAAACATTCCTATAACAGAAGCTCGTATCTATATCAATCCCGGACATGGTGGCTGGACAGGAAACGATAGAAATATGCGTACAATTAACCATAATACCGGTGATACGACAGGATTTTATGAATCAAATACAAATCTATGGAAAGGTTTGAAACTTCGTCAAACACTTATAAAGTGGGGACTTCCTGCCGAAAATGTTATGATGAGTCGTGTGAAAAATGGTCCATATCCAACGGATGATAAAGAAAATGCTGATAAATATGACCGCGACTTAACAGAAATAAGTGAAGAATGTAATGCTTTCGGTACCGATTATTTCTTGTCAATACACTCTGATGCTGGTTCCGGAACACAAAATCTTTCGTTGTTGATTTATAATGGTTATACAACTCCGGCTGCTGATGAAAGAATGTATGAAGGTTCACGTTCTCTTGAATATCAGCAAATAAGTCGTGGTATGGCTGAAACATTATGGCCGATTCTTACATCAAATGGTATTGATGTGATGACTCAATCTTCACCTCGAATTGTTGGTGACTTGACTTTCTATTATAAATATAATACACCTGCCGATAATGAGAAAGGTGCTGCAGGTTATTTAGGCGTTTTGCGTAGAAATACTGCAAACGGATTCTTGAGTGAAGGATATTGTCATACATATTTGCCCGCAACTCATCGTGCATTGAATCCTGATTATTGTGGTCAAGAAGGAGTTCGCTATGCTCGTGCAATGGCAGAATGGTTTGGATGGGAGAAAGAAAAAACAGGTTATATAATGGGAAGTGTTAAAGACCTTCATACAAGACTTTTACATGATTTATATAACTATGCTCCGGGTTCTTTTGACCAATGGAAACCTATTAATAATGTTGTTGTGACATTATATAAAGGAGGAAAAGAAGTTGCTAAATATAATGGAGATGACGAGTATAATGGCGTGTTTGTGTTTGAAAATCTTGAACCTGGAAGTGATTATACAATAGATGCTGTAGCTCCGGGATATAAGTCTTTGTTTGAGCTAAATGATGAATATGGAAGAGAAAATCAAACCTATACAGTTGTTTCAAATGAAACCACTTATCCTATTATTTATCTTGAGGAAGCCGGTTATGTAGCAAATCCTTGCTTTAACTATGCACAACCGGATCAACCTGCTTGGTTATTGCTTGCCGATAAATATGAAATGCGTCAAGATTATGCCGACAAAGCTATATCTGTTCTTGAAGGCAAAACAATACGTCGTGAGCTTGCTCAAGGAGACTCATTATATGTATTGGCTCTTGAGGCTGATAACAAGCCACATATTTATTGCTTCGATATGAAGACTCAAAATAGGTATTTTGAATTGAGTACTGAAGGAGTAGGCTCAGTTGAGGATGCAAATGAAGTTCTTCCTATTTCTGATATTGCATTTACAAGTGACTCTATACTTGTGGCATGTAACTCAGTGAAGACTGCTTACAGTCTTGAAGCTGGAACTTATCGTGTATATACTTGGGAAAAAGATCTTACTACACGTTCTCCGAAAGGAAGTCCGAAGGTGTGGTTTACTTCTTTGGCTACACAAACTTCGGGTAACTTCAACAATGCTTTGACTGGTGAAACATTTACGGTAAGTGGACGTTATGAAAATTGTAAGGTTATAACAACCGCTGAGAATGTGAATTCTCCGGGTAAAATTCGTTTCCCATTCTTTGAATTGACACGAAAAGGATTGGTTAATTCATATTATAACAAATATGATGAGTTGACAAAGGAGTCAGCCGGTGAAAATTATAAATTGTGCGTTTCTCCATATAATGATGATGCAGTAATTATAGATGGTGCCAAGATGACTCCGACTGAATATGTGTTATCAACTGAATCTAATCTTTGTGTAGCCGGTACAACAGTAAATGAGGATATGATTCCTGCAGTTGCAGGTGGAGCTACCTTCTTTAAGTATGGAAAGAGTATTTGTATGGTTACTCCAAAAGTGGACGGTGAAGGAAAAGTAGCCGGTGCTGAACTTTATGACGTAACTGCCGGCCTTGATAAAGCTAAACTCGTTGAAACAACCAATACCGGATTGTCAACAGCGGAAGCTACATTCTTTATGGCAAGTTCTCATGTTGAAGGTGATGATATTACTTTGTATTTGAATAGAGACAATACCGTAAGTAGATTCACAACACAAGATGTAGAACAAGATATGTATGGAAATGTTTTTGCTTACGATTTGAAAGTAGAAGCAGATAATGATAATTATATATTCTCATTCAAGGTGAATGAAGATTGCTATAATGGAGGAAATTTGATTTTCTATGATTTAGCAACAGAAAACTATGTTGGTGAATTAGCTTTGGATAATGTTGTAGCCGGAGAAAACAGTAAAGTCGTTGCAATATCTGATGTGCCTGGAACTATAGGTCAAAAACTTAGTTGGGCGGTTAAAGTTTCAAGTTATGGCGTAACCCACATTCGTCCTCTTGTAGAAAAAAAAGGTGTATATGCGTTAAATCGTGTTTATGCAACAGTAGATAATTCTCCTATGTCTGAAAATTTTGGAAATATCTATGTTTCCGATTGTGCAGGTGCAAGTAAAGTTACAAATGGAATATATGTCTATAATCAAGATTTAACTCGTGCAAATGAATCTGTTTATACCGGTGGTGTTAAATTTGGAACCAATCGAAATGTATTAACTGATGAGTTTGGCAATATTTATGTTGCAGATATAAGTATTGCTAACTCTGGGCTTTGGACGGCAAATAACGAAACATTAAGTACAAACTTTACCCAATTCTTCTCAGGAGAAAGAACTTCCGGAATATTTAATAAAGATGGAGTTGAAATTGGAGGAACTGTATCAAGTGCATGTTTCTATGGCACCGGAGTTGATAAAAAACTTTTTGTCTATACTTTGAACTCTTCAAAACGTTATGTCATAAATATATATAATGTAGGGTTAGAAGATGGAGTATTGACAACTTGGGATAAAGCACCAAATAAAGTGTTGTCCTTGCCAATAAGTATGACTGAAGATGCTACAATCGTAGCTGTTGAACAAGGTCTTTGGGTTGGACAAAATAAAACATCTGTTGGAAATTCAGTAAATTCACCTGCGTTAATGTTTATTGATTATAATGGAAATATAACATTTAACCTCGGACTTCCTCAAAATGCAGTGATTCTTAGTGGTTGTGCAGGAAGTGCAATTGCTGTGTCGAGAGATGAAAAGACTTTGGTGGCAAATGACGAAAATGGAATATTCCAATTTTTTGATGTGTCTTGGGAAGGCTCAACTCCTATATTAACTAAAAAATATAGTTACCAACATGGAATTGGAGTGGGAGATAAACGTCTAAATGATGGTAATAATGTAGAGCAAATGTCTTTTGATTATTCAGGACGTTTGATAGCCGGAGGTCATTATCTTGGCGTGTTTACCATTCCTGCAGCAAACAATGTTTGTGAAACTCCAGCAAGACAAATCATTACTTGTGGTAAAGCAAGTGTGGCAGTAGAAGAAGTTGAAGTGGATGTAAACGCACCTGTTGAATATTATAATTTACAAGGTGTTAAAGTTGTTAATCCTGAAACCGGAATCTTTATCAAAAAGCAAGGAACAAAAGTTGAAAAAGTAGTTCTATAATAAGTAGAGTAAAGTCGATTAAATTGACTTGAAATATACTAATTAATAAAGTTCTTGCAACGCGATCTAAGTATGCGTAGCAGGAACTTTATTTTTTTTGAGGGAATGAGTATTAGTGTATTGTGGTAAAATAAGTTAAATCTATTTAAAATATAATATCATATTAATCTTTCTAAGTGCTTATAAAAAAACGTTTTAGTGATAGTTGTATTTAATAAGGTGAAAGAAAAAGATAAAATAAATAGTAGAAAGGTTTGGTAATTAGCGAATTAGTATTTATCTTTGCAAAGTTTTTCGTGCATACTATGCTTGTATGTATCCTAATGTGTTGTAAAGATGCATGTTAAGTGTGTGTGGATGATGTTTTACTGATGTAAAAAACAATAGAGAATTTAATAATTAATAAAGCAAAAAAAGAACAAAATGCCTACAATTCAACAATTGGTTAGAAAGGGCCGAGTAACTTTGGTGGACAAGAGTAAGTCTCCTGCTTTGGACTCATGCCCACAACGTAGAGGTGTGTGCGTGAGAGTTTATACAACAACTCCAAAGAAACCGAACTCTGCAATGCGTAAAGTTGCTCGTGTGAGATTGACTAACGGTAAGGAGGTGAACTCTTACATTCCGGGTGAAGGACATAACTTGCAAGAACACTCTATCGTGATGGTGCGTGGTGGTCGTGTAAAAGACCTTCCAGGTGTGCGTTATCACATTGTAAGAGGTACGTTGGATACTGCTGGTGTAGCAGGAAGAACTCAACGTCGCTCTAAATATGGAGCTAAGAGACCTAAGGAGAAAAAGTAAGATTAGCTGACTGAAAAAAAAGTCGAACAAATCGTTCCCTGATTAACAGAGAAAAAAGAACTAAGTATTAAACTGAGTTTTTGATTTATTGGATTGATTATTACGGTTGAGTAAATGGCATAAGAGAATGCTGTTGAAGATGTAAGAACAACAACCAAGCAAGCAAAAACGAAAATTTTTGTAAAAATTAGAAATGAGAAAGGCTAAGCCAAAGAAAAGGGTCGTATTACCAGATCCTGTATTCGGTGACGTAAAAGTATCAAAATTCGTCAACCATTTGATGTATGACGGTAAGAAGAATACCGCATATACTATCTTTTATTCAGCACTTGAAACTGTGAAGAACAAGTTGCCTAATGAAGAAAAAGAAGCGCTTGATATCTGGAAAAAAGCGTTGGAAAACATTACTCCTCAAGTGGAAGTTAAATCTCGCAGAGTAGGTGGTGCAACTTTCCAAGTTCCTACTGAAATTCGTCCTGACCGTAAGGAGTCTATATCAATGAAGAATCTTATCCTATATGCACGCAAACGTGGTGGAAAAACTATGGCAGATAAACTTGCTGCTGAAATCGTTGATGCATTCAATGAACAAGGTGGTGCTTATAAACGCAAAGAAGATATGCACCGCATGGCAGAAGCTAACCGTGCATTCGCTCACTTTAGATTTTAATTGATAATACTAAGAAACTATGAGCAAGTTAGACGAAAATTTATTTTATACACGTAATATCGGTATCATGGCTCACATTGATGCCGGTAAAACAACTACTTCTGAACGTATCCTATATTTTACCGGTCTTACACATAAAATAGGTGAAGTACACGATGGTGCTGCAACTATGGACTGGATGGAACAAGAACAAGAACGTGGTATTACTATTACATCTGCAGCTACAACAGCATTTTGGAAGTATGATAACAAGCAATTCAAAATTAACTTGATTGATACTCCGGGACACGTTGACTTTACTGTAGAAGTTGAACGTTCTTTGCGTGTGCTTGATGGTGCTATTGCTACTTATTGTGCAGTTGGAGGTGTTGAACCTCAATCTGAAACTGTATGGCGTCAAGCTGATAAGTATAACGTTCCTCGTATCGGATATGTAAACAAAATGGACCGCTCTGGAGCTAACTTCTTTGAAGTAGTTCGTCAAATGCGTGACGTGTTGGGCGCTAATCCTTGTCCTATTGAAGTGCCTATAGGCGCTGAAGAAACTTTCAAGGGCGTTGTTGACCTTGTAAAGATGAAAGCATTATTCTGGCCTGAAGATGATCAAAATCATGCTTATGTTGAGGAAGAAATTCCTGCAAACATGTTGGCTGAATGCGAAGAATGGCGTGATAAAATGCTTGAAACTATCGCAGAATTTGACGATGAATTGATGGAAAAATATTTTGATGATCCATCTACAATTGGCGTTGATGAAGTTAAGCGTGCTTTGCGTGCTGCAACTCTTAAAATGCAAATTGTTCCAATGCTTTGCGGTAGCTCATTTAAAAATAAGGGCGTACAACCTCTTCTTGATGCAGTATGCTCATATTTGCCAAGCCCTGAAGATTGTGAATGTATCGTTGGTCATTCAGTTGATAATCCTGAAGAAGAAATTACTCGTAAACCATCTTATGATGAACCTATGTGTGCTCTTGCATTTAAGATTGCAACCGACCCATATGTAGGACGATTGGTGTTCTTCCGTGTTTATTCAGGTGCACTAGAAGCGGGTAGCTATATCTTTAATACTCGTTCAGGAAAGAAAGAACGTGTATCTCGTTTGTTCCAAATGCACTCAAATAAGCAAAATCCTATGGAAGCAATCGGTTGCGGTGATATTGGTGCAGGTGTTGGATTCAAAGATATTCGTACAGGTGATACTCTATGTGATGAAAATGCACCTATCGTGCTTGAAACAATGGACTTCCCTGATCCTGTTATCGGTATCGCTGTTGAGCCTAAGACTCAAAAAGACCTTGATAAACTTGGCGTAGGTTTGCAAAAACTTGCTGAAGAAGACCCAACATTTACAGTTCAAACTAATGAAGAAACTGGTCAAACCGTAATTAACGGTATGGGTGAGCTTCACTTGGATATTATTATTGATCGTTTGCGTCGTGAATTTAAAGTAGAATGTAATCAAGGTCGTCCTCAAGTTACATATAAAGAAGCAATTACTCAATCTGTTGAACTTCGCGAAGTGTTTAAGAAACAAACAGGTGGTCGTGGTAAGTTTGCTGATATTATTGTACGTATTGAACCTGTTGACGAAGGATTTGAAGGAAATCTTCAATTTGTTGATGAAGTTAAGGGTGGTAATATTCCAAAAGAATTTATTCCATCAGTACAAAAAGGTTTCACAACTGCAATGAAGAATGGAGTACTTGCAGGTTATCCTGTTGAACACTTGAAAGTAACATTGGTTGATGGTTCGTTCCACCCGGTTGACTCTGACCAATTGTCATTTGAATTGTGTGCTATCCAAGCATTTAAGAAAGGTTGTGAAAAGGCAGGTCCTGTATTGCTTGAACCAATTATGAAGGTTGAAGTTGTTACTCCAGAAGAAAGTATGGGTGATGTAATTGGTGACTTGAATAAGCGTCGTGGACAAGTAGAAGGAATGGAATCAAGCCGTAGCGGTGCTCGTATCGTAAAAGCTAAGGCTCCTCTTGCTGAAATGTTCGGTTATGTTACTGCATTGCGTACAATTACATCAGGTCGTGCTACATCTACAATGACTTTCTCTCACTATGCTGAAGTAAGTTCTTCAATTGCAAAATCAGTATTGACTGAATGTAACGGACGTGTGGATTTATTGAAATAATATTTTATTACAAAATACAATGAGCCAAAAAATCAGAATTAAATTAAAATCTTACGATCACAACTTGGTTGATAAATCGGCTGAGAGGATAGTAAAGACAGTGAAGGCAACAGGTGCTGTAGTAAGTGGTCCAATTCCACTTCCTACACACAAAAGAATCTTTACTGTGAACCGTTCTACTTTCGTAAATAAAAAATCACGTGAACAGTTCCAATTGTCTTCATTTAAAAGATTGATTGACATCTATAATTCAACAGCAAAAACTGTTGATGCATTGATGAAACTTGAATTGCCAAGTGGCGTTGAAGTTGAAATCAAAGTGTGATGTCCTTGAGAGTTATCAACAAAAAAAACAAAAGTGATTAAGAAATTTAAAAATTAAGAGAAATGCCAGGATTATTAGGAAAGAAAATCGGAATGACATCCGTTTTCAGTGCCGACGGTAAAAATGTTCCGTGCACTGTTATCGAAGTTGGTCCTTGTGTAGTTACTCAAGTTAAAACTCTTGAAAACGACGGTTATGAAGCAGTACAGCTTGGTTTCGTAGAAAAGAAAGAAAAGCATACAACTTCTGCTATGGCTGGTCACTTCAAGAAAGCTGGAGTAGCACCACAAAGACACTTGGCCGAGTTCAAAAATTTTGATCAAGAGTACAAACTTGGTGACGTTATTGGTGTTGACTTGTTTGAAGGTGCTGAATTCGTTGACGTTGTAGGTACTTCAAAAGGTAAAGGATATCAAGGTGTTGTAAAACGTCATGGATTCGGTGGTGTAGGTCAATCTACACATGGTCAACATAACCGTCTTCGTGCTCCGGGTTCTATTGGTGCTTGTTCTTACCCTGCAAAGGTGTTTAAGGGAATGCGTATGGCAGGACAAACCGGAAACGAACGTGTTACAGTTCAAAATCTACAAGTTATCAAGGTTATGCCTGAGAACAACCTTTTATTGATTAAGGGTTCAGTTCCGGGATGTAAAGGTTCAATCGTAATAATTGAAAAATAATGGAACTCGCAGTATATAACATAAAAGGTGAAGACACAGGAAAGAAAGTTGTGTTGAATGATGCTGTTTTCGGTATCGAACCAAATGAACACGCTATCTATCTTGCTGTTAAGCAGTACTTGGCTAACCAACGTCAAGGTACTCATAAATCAAAAGAAAGAAGCGAAGTTGCAGGTAGTACTCGTAAATTGGGCAAGCAAAAAGGTGGCGGTGGTGCTCGTCGCGGTGATATTAACTCTCCTGTTTTAGTAGGTGGAGGTCGCGTTTTTGGTCCACGTCCACGTGATTATCGCTTTAAGTTGAATAAAAAATTGAAGGATTTGGCTCGTAAATCTGCTTTGACATACAAGGCTCAAAATAATCAGATTACAGTAGTTGAAGATTTCACTTTTGAAGCTCCTAAAACTAAAGAATTCGTAAACTTTACTAAAAATATTAAATTAGAAGGCGTTAAGATGCTTTTGGTTTTAGCAGATCAAAATAAAAACGTATATTTGTCAGCTCGTAATATCGAAAGTGCGAATATTATTTCTGCATCTCAGATAAACACATACAAAGTGCTTGACAACAAAGCGTTAGTGTTGACTGAGAGCAGTGTTGCTGTATTAAACGAATTAGACTAATAAAGGAGGTATAAAATGAATATAATGATTAAGCCAGTTGTTACTGAAAAAGCAACAAAGATAAGTGAAAAGCTTAATAGCTATACTTTCTGTGTGTCTCCTGAAGCTAACAAATATCAAATCAAGAGTTTGGTTGAAGATTTGTATGGTGTTAAGGTCGCTTCGGTTAATACAATGAATTACGAAGGTAAAAGAAAACAACGTTACACAAAAGCTGGTCTTATTAATGGTAAAAAGCCTGCATTTAAGAAAGCTGTTGTAACACTTGCAGAAGGTGAAACTATAGATTTTTATAGCAATATTTAATAAGAAAAATGGCAGTAAGAAAATTCAAGCCCACAACACCGGGGCAAAGACACAAAGTTATTGGTGTATTTGACGATATTACAACTCGTACACCAGAGAAATCTCTTACAGTCGGAAAACGTGCTACAGGTGGCCGCAATAATGAAGGCCACCGTACAACACGTTATATGGGCGGTGGACACAAACGTAAATACCGTATCATTGACTTTAAGAGAAATAAAGACGGTGTGCCAGCAACAGTAAAGACAATCGAGTATGATCCAAACCGTTCAGCTCGCATTGCATTGCTTTATTATGTTGATGGTTCTAAGGCTTACATGATTGCACCCAACGGATTGAAAGTTGGCTCTACAGTTGTGAGTGGACCAGATGCAGCACCTGAAGTAGGTAATGCTCTTCCACTAAATAAAATACCTGTTGGTACTTTAATTCATAACATTGAATTGCGACCAGGACAAGGAGCTATGATGGCAAGAAGTGCCGGAACTTTTGCTCAATTGACATCGCGAGATGGTGATTATGCTATTATCAAATTGCCTTCGGGAGAAACTCGTAAAATCCTTGCTACTTGTAAGGCTACTGTAGGTGTAGTAGGTAACTCTGACCACGCTCTTGAACGTTCAGGTAAAGCCGGTCGTTCTCGTTGGTTAGGACGTCGTCCTCATAACCGTGGTGTTGTTATGAACCCGGTTGATCACCCAATGGGTGGTGGTGAAGGTCGCCAATCAGGAGGACACCCAAGATCACGTACAGGTTTGTATGCTAATGGTCTTAAGACACGTGCTCCGAAGAAGCATTCTTCTAAGTACATTATTGAAAGAAGAAAGAAGTAATTTGATTAATTAGTAACTTATTATGAGTCGTTCATTAAAGAAAGGTCCATTTATCAGTGTGAAACTTGAAAAGAAAGTAGCTGCAATGGAAGAGAGCGGAAAAAAATCGGTTATCAAGACTTGGTCAAGAGCATCGATGATTTCTCCTGATTTCGTTGGTCATACTTTCGCAGTACACAATGGTAATAAATTTATTCCCGTTTATGTTACTGAAAATATGGTAGGTCACAAGTTGGGTGAATTCGCTCTAACTCGTACTTTCCGTGGTCACGGTGGTAACAAGAAGAAATAAGGACCCGGGATATAACAATTTTTGACAAAAAAAGAATTAAATACAATGGGTAAAAGAAAAAGAGAATCGGCTGAGAAGATTAAAGAAGCTAAAAAAACGGTTTCTTTCGCAAAGTTGAAAAACGTCCCAACATCACCTCGTAAAATGCGTTTAGTCGCTGATATGGTTCGTGGTAAGGAAGTTTTCCAAGCTTTGGGTATCCTCAAATTCTCAAATAAAGAAGCCGCTGCCAGAGTAGAAAAACTTCTACGTTCGGCTATTGCAAATTGGGAACAAAAGAATGAGAGAAAGGCTGAAAACGGAGAATTGTTTATCAATACTATTTTCGTAGATTGTGCTCCTATGTTGAAGCGCCTTCGTACAGCTCCTCAAGGACGTGGATATAGAATACGTAAACGTTCAAACCATGTAACATTGTTCGTGGGTACAAAAGAAACTACTAACGCATAAATTAAGCAT